>CAZRKC010000027.1:0-33870 GCA_964600665.1 uncultured Candidatus Sumerlaeota bacterium | reverse complement strand
CAACACCGACATCAACGCCTACATCAACACCGACATCAACGCCTACATCAACACCAACATCAACGTCGACAGCAACACCAACTTCGATACCGACAGTAACACCAACTTCGATACCGACAGTAACACCAACTTCGATACCGACAACAATGCCGACTTCGACTACTTCAACATCGACATCTTCACAATCACCAACCTCCGCCCAATCTGCCACTGTTGTTTCGGTAACCGCCTCTTCCACATCTTCATCTGGAACGGTAAATTCAGAATCTAGTTCGACGCAGGCGATATCTGTGACGAATCCGGTGTCGACAACTTCAGCAAGCAATGTTTACCAGACCGGGCTGATTATGCGCTGGATTTTTATTGTTCTGGGGGTATCATTAGCGGGAGCATATTTAACGACACGAAGAAAATAGTGCAGTTTGTGATTTGAGAACACATTCGTATTTACCATATTGAGCCTTTAAGAATACAAGTCTCTGCTGTACATCATCCCAGGGAGACTTGTTTATTATGAGCCGACCATGTTGAGCTGATAGTAATGAAGTACTTGTATTAATTTGATTTGACAAAGGCAATCGCTAGTTCGTGATTTAGTAACGATATGGATATTCAAACGCAAACAATACATGGAGTATGAAGGCATCCTTTTGTTTCGGATAGATTTAGGATTCTCAATAAATTTTAATATTGGACTGACAAGACGGGAAAATCAAGTTATGGTATCATGCGTGGTTGCATTGGGTTTTGAAATGATATATATTGGATATGTTAGTGATGATTTCCATCAAAGGGAGGACATACATATGAAGTATCTTCGCACCACAACAAGTTTGATCAGTTTTCTCATCGTCCTCGTGTTCATGCTGAGTTTTCTGGGGGTGAGCGCCTTTGATGGTGATGATGTCATCGCTGTCGTGATAGCCGAGTTGAGTCCAACGATTTGGCATGGGACGGGGACGCCTCCACCGCCAACACCGACAATGACTCCACTAACGCCAACGATGCCTCCAGCAACGCCAACGATGGCTCTAGCAACCCCAACAGCAAACGAAACAACTGCCACCACTACGCAGACGGCAAAGAAAACTACAAAGAGGACCACAACGACGCCTCTCACAACGACAAGCACGTCTGAGAGTCTGCCAGAAACTGTGACCACAGAGACTTCATCTGCCACGATGACAACGACTACAGTAAAAAATGCGACCGGTTCTGCTCGCATCATGGGTTGGATCTTTCCAATTCTCGGGGTGATCGCATTACTCGCTTATTTCACCACTCGGAAGAAATAGATCGACACTAAGGATAAAGCAATACATACCATGATCCCAACCATACTAAAAAACAGAAGATTAATAGCCAGTCTCCAAGCAGCATCCATTCAAAGGGGACTGGCTTTGCTTTTTTGTAGACAAGGAATACGGCTCTATATAAGCCTACTGCGACAGGGAAAATCGTGAAAGCAAATGGAAGCGACTTAAACGTAAAAAGAATATAACCAATATATATGGCAAGATTCATAATCAGGAGTATCTGAGATGAAAAGGCGATATCATGAATTTGATGCTGCTCAATATTTAATTGATTTACTGAACTGGGATTCCTTTGATATTCATCCCAAAAGCGCTTTAAATGGCCAAGAAAGAGAGATAAAATAAAAACAGAAACAAAGAGCCATCCTGAAATCGGAATGTCTGCGATTGCACCGCCCGCACAAAGTCTGATCAGAAATCCCACGGTTACGGTAACCGTATTTAAATATGATAATGGTTTGATTTTGTATGTATACAAGATGACAAGTACAAGATAAGCAATTGTCCAGAGCATGAAACAAGACCCGAGGCACGATGCCGTGATGATACTGATTGTTACCAACGCAATTGTCCAGTTCATGGCAAGATATGAGCTGATCCTGCCGGATGCGATGGGGCGGTTACATTTGACAGGATGATTTTGATCGTCATAGCAATCGTGGAGGTCATTGATGACATAACCCGCTCCAGAAATCATGCAAAAGGCGGCGAAACCCAGAGTCATTTGCTTCATGATCAATGCATCATGGATCAATCCCCCAAAAAAAGCAGGAGCATAGAGAAACAGATTTTTTGGCCACTGAAACGGGCGAGTGATTTGTATCAATGCAGTGATTGCATGGATCAGCCGTTTGAATTTCATGAGCTAACGCTCCTGTCGCTGGAAAATGAGAACTTTTGGATGATCATATACCGTAAAAGCCTCTTCTGCAAGTTGATCATTGATCATGATCGATCCGATTCTGGGGTAAGATTCAAACACAGCAACCAATTTATAGCCTAAAGGACCTGCTTCTATGCCTGAGGGTGCAGAAGCATAGCAAGAAAGCAGCGTCTGGGTTTCTTGGCAGCCAACTAAGTCTGCATAAAACTGGACTGTGAGCGGATACAATCGGGGCAGTCTTCCAATGGAAGCCCATTGTCTATTGGATGAAATTACCAAAAAATCTGCTGTTGCCAAGATTTGATCGAAATGTACTTTTTTTTGAGGATTATCCTGGGCATAGATATCTAAATAGATTCCAGTGTACATCGTGGCAAACCCATCGTGACCATCTATACGCAAGGGCAGCCCGTCATCCCATACACTCTCTAATGCAATAACGCTACCAGAAGGAATATTTTGATATATCCAGCGACTTGCAGATACTCGAGTGTGGGGGGTTCGATAAATCGATGTGAAAGCAACAGCCCAGAGTAGTGAGATCAGGCACATGAACAGGCAGAGTATTTGCATGGGTTTACGGTTTAGACTCAACTTGCTTCTGATACAAATCCAATGCAAGCCCAGGCATCCCCAGATGATGAATTGTGGATAGAAAGGGAGCTGGTACCGCATGGTGCTGTTGATTTGCATGCTTTGCCATAGAAAGAATGCGACCCCCCAAAGCCAACAGGCAACCAATGCTCTGTTTTTTTTAGCGTAAATATTGAAGCAATAAGCGATTAATCCAATCCATAATAAAATCCCAGTGATCGGATTGAATCCCCAAAATGTCATATGAAACCAAGAAAACCAAATCGGTCGCTCTGCCCATTGTAAGGCTGGCGGGAAACCGCTATATGGATCAGCAATCGAAGATAGCTCCTTTAAATTTTGAATCCAAGCAGGGTTCAACGACATGTTGAACAGGCCTGGACCGGCAAATGCATATGGTTGTAAAACTCTAAAGACGAAAATGAATAGTGCAAGAGCCATTGTCCCCCCAGCAGCCAGTTGCATGAATGAAAGTCGTTGAGAACGAGGTCGAAATAGTTCCATTACCATGATGAGTGGAATCAATAATCCAACAGCGCCTAGGCTGATTTTGGCTGCAGCGGCCAATCCGGTCAGGATTCCTCCGATGATACAGAATCGATAAAGCTGGGAAGGGTGAACGGTTGGATCATCGACGGGTTCTTCTGAATAAGGATAGAGGCAATATATGGCAGCCATCATGACCCCAGTCACCATAGTAGCTCCAATCGTGTCAACGATAAAGAAATGTGAAAGCTGTATTGGTAAAACAGCAAATCCATAGAGTGCTGACGCGAAAACAGCTTGTATTGAACCAGATAAACGCCGAACAATCAAGAAAACAAACAGGAGTGTGAGCATATCGAAGAAACCAGAAAGATATCGCCCGGTAATAACCAGCTGATTATAAGATGTTCTGCCAGTTAAATCACATAGGTATCGAAGCAGAAAGATAGGATATGTTCCATAAACATAAAACGGGAATCCGACATTGTGAGGATTTAGGCTTGACTGGAGTGTATCAAAATACTCATAACCATCGGAGGGGAATCTAATTTGGGATGCAACCATCGTAAGGAAACGTTCGTCAGGATGCAGATGCTGCCCTTGATCCCAATCGATTCCGTCGAATCTGAAGAGTGCAGCTGTCAATATGATTACCATCAGAGTGATATTAATCCATAATTTTGACTTCATGCCGACTTTATTCTTATCCATCCTTACGCCTCCTTTGAGGGGACATAGGATTTAATGTCTTATCAAACAAGGATATATATTGCCGCGCGACATCCACTGGTTCAAATTGCTGAAGCCATGGATGTGTGCCGCATTTAAGATTATTCTTTAGTGTGGATATGATGGCATTGGCTAATGATTCCGGGTTCCCGGGTTCAAAGAGGGCACCAAATCCAGTCATTTGGACTGGAATTCGGACACCCGGTAGATTGGGGGCGACGACACACGTTCCTGACTGGTAAGCTTCAATCTGTACCATGCCGAATGATTCTGTTGAATTTGTGCTCGGCATGACAAGAAGATCGATACCGGAATAAAATGAAGCCAGTTCAAAGTCATTCAGTAAACCGATATCCTCCCATTGACCGGCGGCAACATACGGTTTGCTCATGGTTTCAATCCTATTCCGATAATTTGACTCGCCAGGAATACCTTCGTGAGGACCTGCAAACAGAACTTTGATGTTTGGATAGGTCTCAGTGATTATGGGCAAGGCTTCCAACAGAGTGTGGACTCCTTTTTCTGATGATAACCGAGAGACCATCCCAACCAGAGGCGCATGATGGTTGCGGTTGATCAAAGTAGAGAAGATCGTTGGCGACCCCTGAGGAAGACGAATTGGTGGAGGAATCATGGTGACTTTTCCGATGTATTTTCGCAAAACAGGAACTGCATCAATGTAGTCATGAGTGGTTACAACGATATGAGATGCAAAGAATAGAGCGACGTTGTGCGACTTGTTCATGAAAAATTGGATCATGCGATTACTCAACGTGCGTGCAAGTGTTAACTGGCAATGAAAAGTAACAACGAAGGGTTTCTTAAACAACCAACACCATAATGCTAGATAAAACGCATCTGTCTGAGGGAGGTGGATGATCGCCACATCACATTGGCGAATCAGGGCAGCTGATTTGAATATCATTTTCGGCATCAGTACCCCTTTTGATATGAAGGCAAAGACTGGGACGCGTATTATCGTGTGTCCATGTGCGGTTTCAGCTGAGGGCAATTCATGAAAATGCTTGGAAGTGAGGGTGGTGACATTACATCCAATGCTGGTAAATGCTGTGGCGAGACGTTGTGCATAAACGCTGATACCACTGATATATGGAGTATAGTAGGTCAGGATTTGCAAAATGCGCACCTTTGTCCCCCCTGGATTGCATTTACTGAATACCTTGTTGATCTTATGGTTGATGGATTGCAAGGACTTCTCCATGAAGAGGTTGTTGATCATATCTGGAAAGAGCCATCATGATAAGCTCCGAGTCAACCCAATCTGAAAGCAACCACACATTTGCGGATCCTTGTATAAAGTTAAATCGGTAATCACCAAGCTGAGAAAGATAACGGATGGTGTCTAAAGCAGGTAACAAAAATTCTCCGTTGAATTCAAAAAGAATATGGGATACAGGCTGACTCAGTCCGGCTATGACCTGATCTTCATATCCTTCGACATCAATTTTTATAAAATCGGGTTTTCCGTGGATGTTAATCAGCTGATCTAGAGTAGTTGTTTTGACCTGAATTTCCCTATTCCATGTGAAGCCAGTAAATCGTTGACTTTTGGACACCGCTTCCACCCAGTGATTAGACATGCTTGATAGCGGAGATGCGCTTGAAACACGCATGGTTCCGGTACCAACAGTTGCACCGAGAGCGGCTGGCACCAAGAAAACATCTGGGTCAGATCTGAATATTGCTTCCAGACGGTGGAAGCTTCTAGGTTGAGGTTCGATTGCGATGACTTGTGCGCGATATTTCCTCATAATTCTGATCCACCAGCCAAGATCTGCACCCACGTCAAAACACAGGCTCCCTGGTTGAATGTACCGGGACCAGAAGCAATGCCGATCTGGATTGTGCCCCAGCAACCAATACCACTTTTCTTTCAAAGGGGCATACAAACCAGTGCGGATAAAAAATTGGATCATACGCCGGTGAAATGCAACAGATATCGAGGTTTTCATGGTTTCATTATATAATGGACGGCATCAGGATGCAATGAAAGCTGCAAGGGAGGAAAACCCATGAAAGTTATGATTATCGGTGCCGGCGTTACTGGAATAGCTGCTGCGTATCGACTGAAACAGTTGGGATTGGATGCTGTCATATATGAAAAAGAGGCAGAGCCCTACGGACTCGCTCGGTCTTTTATATTCGATTGTAAACCCTTGGAACGGTACTATCATCACTTTTTCAGGTCTGATCAGAATATCATGAAATTGACGGAAGAACTTGGGGTATCCCATGGAATTCAGTGGCACCCTGCAAAAATGGGATATTTCAGCAGTGGGAAACTATATCCATTTGGTACACCCTTATCGCTTTTAAAATTTGCACCATTATCATGGACTGCAAAGTTACAATTCGGTTTCAATATTTTGCAGTTGCTAGGGATAAAAGACTGGGAGTCATTACAGGATGTGACAGCGAGGGATTGGTTAACTCAGCATGCGGGTGCGAAAGTGTATCAGACGGTATGGGAACCACTCTTAAAAGGCAAGTTCGGTGCCGATGCAGATGAAATCTCCATGGCTTGGATGTGGGCAAAGATTCATCTCAGAGGAAATTCCAAACAGTTGGGATACTTTAAAGGGTCGATGCAAATATTTCTGGATGCCCTCGCCGAAGGGTTGAATATCGAATGCAATCGGGATGTCATTTATTTATCAGCGGACGCGCGCGGGCTTTTGGCAGAAACGACGCTTGGGCATACTTGTTTTGATGCCGTGATCAGCACTGTACCACTACCTGTGTTTGATAAAATCGCAGGTCATCTCCTCAAGGCCCAAGAACGACAACGGATTGGACAGATTCGATACATTGCTGTGAGTTGCCTGGTGATGGAACTGGAGACATCGTTCACTCCGTATTATTGGACGAATGTTGGTGACTCCTCGATCCCCTTTGGTGGAATTATTGAGCAAACAAATATGATTTCTGTTAGTGAGTACAATGGGAGACATATTGTGTATGTGTCTCATTATTTAAGGGAAGACAGTGAATATTATCACATGGAGAAGGAAGAACTTCTCGTAGCCTACCTTCCTTACTTAAAACAGATCAATCCCGCATTTTCACCGGAGCAGATCAAAAATGTCTATCGATTTCGGGATCGATATGCCCAACCGGTAATACCGGCCGATTATAATCGGATCCGGCCAGACATGACAACTTCAGTTCAAGGGCTCTTTGTGACCAGTGCTGCTCATATCTATCCCGAAGACAGAGGTGTCAATTACGCTATTCGAGATGGATTCAGGATCGCTGAACTAGTGAATCAGGAATTAAATTAAAAGAAAACTGTGGAGGGTATGCAATTGGCTGGTGATTTTTTGCTTGTACTGAGATGGTGGTTACTGACAATTCCAGCTGGAGTTGCAGTATTTTCAGTATTATATCCCTATGGCTATCGTTTGAACGACCGAGGTTATATGGTGGCCAAAATGATGGGGCTTTTGCTGCCAGCTTATTTTATCTGGCTATTGGTTTCACTGAAGCTGCCAATTTTTACTGATTTGGGAGTGCGTCTGTTTTCAGTATTGATTCTGGGTATATTATTGATTGCAGGTTACAAGAATGTCTCAAAGGGAAAAGCAGGGAATGGTGGGTTCGACCTGGCGAAAGACAGGGTGATTTATTGGATTCTCGCAGAGGAGGGACTCTTTCTTGCCGCTTTCACATGCTGGTCGTATATTAGAGGGGTTCGACCAGCTATCTTTGGGTTGGAAAAATACATGGACTTTGGATTTGTCAATGCGATCTACCGTAGTCCTGTGATGCCACCCGCTGATATGTGGTATGCAGGAGAATCTATTAACTACTATTATTTTGGTCACTATTTTTGTGCATTCATGAGTAAGCTTAGCGGCGTTCTCACGTCTGTCGGGTATAATCTGATGATTGCATTTCTCTTTGCTTTAGTATTGGTAATGTCTTTTTCTCTAACCGCCAGTCTCGTATTTAACTATGAGCGCAAACATTCGATTGCAGCAGTGGCAGGGGGGGTAATGACGGCAACACTCGTGAGCTTGGGGAGCAGTTTTCACACTGTTATCTACGCATACATCCTGCCGTTGCTCAAAGGTGAGTCTTTGGGACAGTATTTTTATCCAACTGCCACACGTTACATCGGTTATATGCCTGATATTGCAGACAAAACGATTCATGAAATTCCATCTTATTCATTTATTGTTGCGGATCTTCATGGTCATGTATCCGGGCTGCCTCTTGTGTTGGCTTTTATAACATTACTATATATGGCATATGAAAGTCAGTTTCGGGGTGATAGAGGGCAGGATCCGTCGGTAAAAATCAGCTATCAGTTGGTGTTAGGATGGCTGTTGGGGTTATTTGTCATGACCAATACATGGGATTATCCAATCTACATGATGGTTCTTGGAATAACACTTATCATTAGCCTGCCATCATGGCGTTCAATGGACGCCTGGATAAATATGATCCGGGTACTGAGAAATGTAATTTTGGTTAGTATCGTAACTGCAGCCCCGTTTTTACTTTCTTTCAATAATTTTTCTCAGGGGGTTGCCTTTGTGTATTCGCGGACACCATTATACCAACTATTGGTATTATGGGGACATTATTTGATTCCAATCGGAATTTTGGTAGTGTTGCTGTGTCAAGAATATGGGGTATCAAAGCTGATAGGTGAAAGTAGGGGCAGTGATCAGTTCTTTATGATTCTTGCAGGGTCAGCAATTATATTAATCATGATTCCTGAAATTATTTATGTAAGGGATATCTATTCCACCCACTATTACCGTGCGAATACGATGTTTAAGATGACCTATCAAGCAGCCGTGATGTTTTCGATCGTTTCCGGTTACGCAATTAGTCGATTATGGATCAAGCGGCATGGGTTTTTGAAACGATTCATCGCGATTCTGGCTGTCATCGTTTGTGTCGGCACTCCTTTGCTATACCCGTATTTCAGCATACCAGGATATTACGGAAAACTGCGTTTTAACGATTATCAAGGGATAGATGGAATTGCATTCATGAAAGGTTCAGAGCCTGGTGACTGGGAGATGATTCAGTGGCTGATGCAACAAGAAGGACAATTTAATATCCTTGAGGCTGATGGGGATAGTTACTCTCATGCCGGGCGGATATCAGCATCGACTGGTCTGCCCACAATTTTGGGATGGCATGTTCATCAGTGGTTGTGGCGGGGAGACTATGCCTTGGTTGAGCATCGGATGGATTTGGTGAAGTCCGTCTATGAAGGAAGTATTACGGAGGCCAAAGAGATACTTCAGGAATTTAATATTCAATACATTATTTTAGGTCGGTATGAGCGGGAGCGTTATCCAGCGATTTCTTCAGAAGACATTTATTCTTTGGGAGAAATTGTGTTTCAATCATCTGACGGAGGATCCGCAATTATCCGAGTCGATATCACCCACTGAAAGGTTGAGATTTAACGTAATAATACCTGACAAAGCGATCTGCTCGTCAGGTATTATTGCATTTTCCAATGAGATGCTCATCCGATGAACATGAGGTCAGTCAAATACCCTGCAATGATACTACCGATTAGGATAATGGCAATATAGAGTCCTAATGCTTTGGGTTTAAGGATCAAAGATAACCCTGCTAGTACGCCAACACTGGTGCCAGGACCTGTGATCAGAAAAGCAATCACTGATCCCCAACTTGCCCCAGCGTCAATCATGACTTGCATCAAGGGCAACGCGGATGCACCGGTCACATACATGGGTAATCCCACTAACGCAGCCAAAGGAACAGCATACCAGTGGGTGCTGCTAAATAAAGCCATAATTAAATCACCAGGCACGAATTGATTGACCAGATACCCGATAGCCGCAAACAGAGAAAAATAGACGAGGATTTTTTTAACTCCGATTTCAAATACTTCTTTTAGAAATTGCCTGATTTTAGCGAAATCAAATCGTAAAGAATATGATGAAGTGTTTGCAGAGATAATGGCAAGCGAATGGGACGAAGGACTTACCCCGGCTGTACAGCATGCAAGCTGGCCTGTTGGCGTGGGAATTGAAATGGTCTGAGGAATCGTGTCTGTTTTGCTTGAGCAACATTCAGATGCCACTGGATATGGTTGATTCGCTGTCATGTTGCTACATTCACAAGAAGGTTTCGAGGTAGGTGCTGCAAACCGAATCTGTCCCTCCAGCCAGGAAGTATTCTTCTCTAAATAATGCGCTGTGATACCGCCAACCATCCCAATGGAAATTGACGCAGTTGCCATCATGACTGCGAACCGAGCGCCCATGATCCCAGAATAGAACACAAACAAAGAAGGACTCATTAGTGGTGAAGAAGTGAGGAATGCCATGATCGGACCCCAAGGTAATGCAGTTGCGAAAAGGGAAATGACAACTGCCATGGTTCCACATGCGCAGAAAGGGGTTAGTGCGCCAAATAGGACACTGCTGGGAATCGATACGGAAGTACGTTTTAACAGCCAGAAGCGGACTTGCTCTGGGTTGATAAAAACTTTGATCCAGGCGGCTGTGACGATACCAAATGCCAAAAATGGAGCATTGTGGATCAGTGTGTTGCCTACATACGTTATCATTTCATGTAACATGTTGGATTTCCTCCCTGTTTATCCTTCAGCCTAATTTGATACTTTAGCAACAGTCGTTTGATGGAACTGGTTTTTTTATTTCATTCGACGGAGGGCATTTTTTGCATTCAGATCCTTCGGGGGTTTCAATGCAGCATGGTTCATGCTTTTCATCGAGCACCATTTTCAGTTCACTCCTTTCATAATGTATCGTCATAATACGATGCGTGTAAAGAAAAAAAATTAGAAATCACGGATAATTTGGGACATGAAGTCTTTGAGTGTATTTTCGTTCATAAAAAAGCAGGTCCATGGTCCTCGCTTCTCCCGACGAATCAGATCAGCTTCCTCAAGGACTTTCAGGTGCTGAGAGATGGTGGATTGAGCAAGGCCGGTCACTTCCACCGCATCGCCTACGCTGATTCCATTTTCATAAACTTCGATGCGCTCACAGCAGGTTTGGAAAGACCTTTTCTTTAAGCCAACCATGAGCATGTAACGTGTTTCATTACTAAGTGCGGACATTACTTTAATAATATTCATCATATCCTCCAAATCGTATATTTACGATATCATTTTACAAATCCTTTAAGTACTTGTCAAGTAATTTGCAAAAAAAAAGCCTTGGCAGTAATATGTCTGCTTCCGAATTAATAGGCTTCAGTTAATGTACTGATAATAAAGTGACTTCGCTCTTTCGATCTCGCTTTCAGTGACACGGGAGATGACGATTTCTTTTGATGCCGCCCATTCTTCACCACCGGTTTGATAGGCTTTGTAAATGACATTCAATTCACCAAGTGAGAAGCGACTGATGATTCCCATCATAAACTGCTGGTCTTTCAAAGGCATAAAACCAAAGATCGCGTGGGGTGAGGTAGGAATATCATCAATTGGCTGCACTGAATCGTCTATATCAGGGGGTACTACCACAGGGGAGTCTTTTTTCGATATCCTAACTCGGGTTGATTTTGTATTTGGTTTTGAGGTGGATGCTTGATTATCTATTTTCCCTGATGGTGTTAATAGAAATCCGGGATCTGCGATTTGGGTGGGGGATTTGAACTCGTCAATCAAGTGCGTCATTTCTTGTCTAATTATTAACATCAAAATTTGATGGCACGTAAATATCAAGGCCACAACGGTTACGATGATGATCAATCTTCTGCTTGTGAAAAATCTTAGCAGTGTTCTTTTCATGGGAATTCTCCTGTAGCTAGGGGCAGGCATTTCTGCCTGCCCCCGGTTCATTTAACGAGTGTTCTGAAGAATCAGTGTGTATGTACGGCTGTTGGTTGCATCGTTGGCATCAGTCAACTTCATCCAGGTTCCGTCGTTGTCCATCAATGTTTTTCCACTGACACCGGTAGGTGGATTATCATCAAAGATGCTCAAGATGATATCGACAAAATCATCTTCGGGATTAACCAGAAAACCAGGGCTTGCAATATCATACATTCCGTCCTTGGTGTTGCCAACGGTCACGTATACACTTTTGCTGAGTGTCGCATATCCTGTTGTGAATTGAACACTTTCATGACTGCTGTCCAAAGGAAGATAAATCGTATTGGCTGCATTGTCTATCTCCGCTTCAAGAATAACGGAGCCACCATCATTCTGAATCACGATATAATGGGTCATAGGCGGTACCGCGTCCAGTATGTTCTTCAGTATAGTTTCGACATTCATGCCGACAGCATTGATGCCTCCTAGAATGTAAATCTTCGAAAATCCGTCGATCCATTGATTCAGATAGGCGAGTACGGTTGCCCCGATTGTATCTTTATCCACATAAAGTATCGGTACTCCGAAAGCAGCTGCACTGATTCCATCGGCCAGATTGGTGTCGAGTCCACGCACTATGGCAAAGTGCTCAGCACCAGGGAACATGGTTTCAGCAAATACTTTACTAGTCAGATATCGATTACTTCCTGCGATACGGTAAGCATCGTAAATGCTGTTTAGTGTGTTAAAAACACCATCCGATACAACTCCAGTGCCGCCGACAATATCTACTTGGTCCGGATCAAGAAACTGCAGTGTTGCCTCTGTGATGGCTGGGATGCTATTACTATATACCAGAAGGATAGGGATTTTATAACGATATGCATATGCACCAGCAACAAGTGCATCTGCAGTTGCCTGGCGATTGACCACAAAAGCAAAATTGTCAGGGTTTTCTGTGGTTACAGTTATCAAGTTACTGGCAAAGTTAACAATGGCTGCGGCTGTATCCTCCCGTCGTGCTCCAGAAAGACGGATGACATCAAGATCCAAGCCAACAAGGGAGTCCTCTACAGCTTGAGATACGGCACCAAGTCCACCGAGAATATATGCTTTTGTGGCACCTAATCGTGTGATTTCCGTTGCGATCGAAGCAGGCAGATAATCTGGTGCAGTCAGAAGAATAGGGCATTCCAGTACACCAGCAAGGTAGCTGCCAGCCAGCGCATCTGCATAATTACCGGCAGTATCCCCTCTGGCAATCACCACAGCATCCGATAAATCAAATAAATAGGAAGACACGGTGGCAGAGGTCGAGAATCGGGTTGAACCTTCAAAGCGCAGGACTTCTCCCGTTATATCTAGTTCGATCGAATAGGCGGAGCCGGAAAAAAGGCCAAACACCATGGTGAGGCACACAAAAGTGATCAGGAACAGGCGGTATTTGTTATTCTTCATCATCAATCCTCCTTTAGGATGTGGTTTCCAAAAAATTGTCTTCTTGGAGCATATACGGACAAAGTAGCTCCGTATAGAATACCTGTATGCGGTTTGTGTTTCTCCCTTCGAATCATTGCTAAGGGATCGTTTAAATTCCGTTTTCCACCTATGATATCTTTCTAGGAAAAAACTGGAGTTCCTGCTGATGCGGACGATAATCAGACGGAGAGCATAATTACTCCCCAACTGAAGGAAGTTTGTCATAAAATGTACAAAATCATCTCCCAGGAAAGGATTTTGGCTTAAATACCAGAATTTATGCGGTAATGGTAAAATGATTCCAGAAATAGATGATATTTAATAGGAAGCTGAAGTCAGTAATCGGTGCTGAAAGAGAGGTTGGTGTATCCGTTATGCGAATTGAAAATCATCCAATTATTCATGATTTCAAAAAAGGACGGATTGTGATATTCACATTTGATGGCCGGCCAATGGAAGGGTATGAAGGAGAACCCATTGCCATGGCATTGAAAGCGAATGGGGTCTTGATTCACCGGACCACGCGTAAAAATGGAGATCCCAGAGGTATGTTTTGTGCCATTGGACGGTGTACGGACTGTGTGATGGTCGTAAATAGCCGGCCAAATGTGCGGACATGTGTCACACCACTTGAGGACGGCATGACAGTGGAAACCCAGCGCGGGATATGAAATTCATAAGGGCAGGGTGAAGAGGATGAAACGATATGATTTGATTGTGATCGGCGCAGGTCCAGCTGGCTTATCGGCTGCAATCGAGGCAGCAGAGCATGGAATGGCAGTTGTTGTGTTTGATGAAAATGATCGACCAGGTGGGCAGCTTTTCAAACAAATCCACAAATTTTTCGGCTCAAAAGAACATCATGCAAAAGAGCGAGGATTTCGGATTGGGGAAGAATTGCTTCAAAATGCATCCGCTTTAGGGGTTGAAGTCAGGCTTAATGCGACGGTGATGGGGATTTTTAATCAAAAAGAGATTACAGTCATGGAAAAGGATGTCATCCGGCATTATTGCGCAAATGGCATTATCATTGCAACCGGTGCATCCGAAAATACTCTGGCTTTTCCGGGGTGGACATTACCTGGAGTCATGGGTGCCGGTGCTGCGCAGACCATGATGAATATTCATGGTGTCCAGCCAGGGAAGCAAATTTTGATGGTGGGATCAGGTAATGTTGGAGTCGTGGTTGGCTATCAGCTTATTCAAGCTGGATGTCGGTTGATGGCTGTAATCGATGCCGCCTCTAGAATCACCGGATATGGTGTGCATGCAGCAAAAATCGCGCGGATGGCTGTGCCGTTCTATCTGTCATATACGATTCTGGAAGCTCGCGGAACCGACCGGGTTCAGGAAGCGGTCATTGCAAAAGTGGACTCTGAGTGGAAACCGATTCCGGGTACAGAAACAGTCATTGAGGTGGATACAATCTGTTTGGCAGTCGGATTGACCCCTATGTCCCAACTGGCCCGCATGGCCGGATGCAAGATGGAGGAAGACCCGGTTAAGGGTGGGTATGTCCCCATTTGCGGGCCAACCCGAGAAACATCCATTCCGGGTATTTATGTTGCCGGTGATGTCGCAGGAATTGAAGAGGCCAGTTCAGCCATGATCCAGGGGAAGCTTGCAGGAATCGCTGCAGCATACAATCAGGGGTACTTATCCCCAGTCGTTTATGAGGGTCGTCGAGCATCCCTTGAATTGTCTTTGAGTCAACTTCATATGGGTATGTTTGGGCCAGGCAAGAAAGGAAAATTAGACATTGTGCAGACTGATGAAGGGTGTCCACTATGTGAGTCACTGATGACAAAGGGGTATCTTTCTGATGTCGATATTTTTCACTACCCTGGGATTCCAACTGACTCAAGACGAAAGAAAGGGCTTACGCCTGTCATTGAATGTACCCAGAATATCCCGTGTGACCCTTGCCAGGATGCATGCCCTAAAGGATGTATCAAAATTGCGGGAAGTATTTCTGGCTTACCTGAGTTCATTGAAAGTGAAGATTGTACTGGATGCGGAATGTGTGTTGCAGCCTGTCCCGGGCAAGCGATTTTTTTGGTAGATGAAGGGGCGGAACCGGGGTGGGCGAGCATTACGCTACCGTATGAACTATCCTTAGTCCCACAGCCAGGCGACTGCGGTGTGGCGCTTGATCGCGCTGGGAACGCTGTTTGTGAAGCGACAGTCGTATCTGTGCGAAAGAACATGGCAACAGATGAAACCGTGCTCTTAACCATGAGAGTCCCTTCAATCTGGGCGATGACAGCACGATTTTATAAAGCGGTGAGCAACCTTGAGCAGGAGGTATACGACGATGACTGACCTGCATGATCGGAAACGACCTGGGGAGGGCTTTATTGCCCGTAACGACGATTATCTGATTATCTGCCGTTGTGAAGAGATTACAAAAGGGGAGATTCGCAAGGCGGTTTACGAAGGAATGCATACTGTCAATGAAGTCAAGCGTTATCTGAGGGCAGGAATGGGCTTGTGTCAAGGACAAACCTGCGGCCGGATGGTGAGGGATATTATTGCTCGAGAATTAGGTGTTCCTCGAGAAAGCATCGAACTTGCCACACCTCGTTCGCCTGTTCGGCCGGTTCCCATGGCAACTTATGCAAATGACGGGATCATGACGAAATCCTAATGAAAATCTGGAGGGCAGTATGAAGAAATCGGATGTGATCATTGTTGGAAGCGGTATCATTGGATGCGCGACTGCGTATTATCTGACCAAGATGGGCATTTCAGTGACAGTAATCGAAAAGAGTGAGGTCGGTGCAGGTGGTTCGAGTCGTAATGGAGGAGGGGTTCGCCAGTCTGCGCGCGACCCAAGAGAAATGCCGTTGGCACTTTATTCGGTGAGGAATCTTTGGCCTGGGTTATCTGATGAGTTGGGTGTTGATGTCGAATACACACAGGCAGGAAATTTGAGACTCGGGAAAACGCCTGCTCATTTAAAAAGACTTGAGGATATCGTCAAACAAGGTGTGTCCCTTGGTTTAGAACTGGGAATGGTCGCCGCAGAAGAGGCCAGAGAGATTTGTCCCTATATATCAGACGAAGTCATTGGGGCGATTTTTTGTCCCACAGACGGGCACGCAAATCCCATGACAGCAACGCTAGGATATTATAAACGGGCAAGGGAACTTGGCGCTCACTTCATCACAGGTGAAACAGTCCAGGAAGTCGTATTAGAGAAAGGATTCGTTTGTGGTGTCCGCACAAGCAAAGGAGTATATGCTTCAGCCCATGTATTACTGGCGGCCGCATACGAATCCGGGATGATAGCACGGGCTCATGGTATTTACTTACCTATGCAGAATATTCTCATTGAAGCACTGGTCACAGAGGAACAGCCACCGATGTTTGCGCAGATGCTCGGGACCGCACCCGCAGATTTTTACGGACATCAGACAAAACACGGATCATTTGTTTTTGGCGGAAGCACGAGTTTAGAACCATATTTTCTTGAAGATGATACTGCGGTGACGCGGAGTATGACTGCTCCAAGTATATGCAGGGCAATTCTCGGATACTTCCCTTATATGGCTCAGTTCAATATTGTCAGGACTTGGGCAGGTTTTAAGGATCAGATGATTGATCAAATTCCGATTTTAAGTCGAGTGGATGAATTACCTGGATTAACGATGGCTTGTGGATTTACGGGCCATGGTTTCGGTATCGCGCCAACGGTTGGGATGTTGCTGTCTGAGTTGATTGCTGATAAAGAGTTGACGTTATCTTTAGACGCGTTCCGGTATGACCGTTTCAAGCCTAAAGCCTAATTGAGATGCCGTATAGACAGATGGCATCTGTCTTCTTTATTTGAAAGATATACTTCATCGTCAGCATGATTGCTTTTAACAATTTGCATGTGGGTTTTTTCTGACCGGATTCTAAATTCTTAAGAAACTCCCACTGTGAAAGGCAAAGACCAGCGAAGAGAGAGCAAGAATCCCAGATTTAACACAAACCATTCGTCAAAGACGACACAGGCTAGATTTGACTTCTGATTTATGCTGGGTCAGTGTGAAAAAAGCAGGTTTTTGGGGAGAATGATGGATCTTAATGATCGAAATCTGTTTGAAAACAAGGCGAAGTATTGAGCGTTCATGGATCAGCATGCAAAAAGGCGAAGCGGGAGCAATCGGGATGGACTATTTGGGAACTTCCAGCCTTAACCTAAAAGGCACATGTTCAAGTAATGGATTCAACGCCACTTTAGCTGCCGGAATTTATTTATAAGAAAGCAGTCAGGGATGCCGGACAAGCGCGAAGGGTTGTGTAACCGGCAAATTCACTCTTTTGGGCGATTCCGGCATACCCGATATTGATGGAACTGAAAAACTTATGGTGAATCAATGGTGTGATGTTTGAAGACCGAAGGAATCACAGAAAAAGGCATATTGAAGTCGTAGGTGCTTTAAATTTTCTGACAATTATGATACAATGTTACAAAAGGGGGGATATCAATGGACAATAAGGGTGATTTCTTTGCAGGTATTGTTGTAGGGACTGTGATTGGTGCAGTTTTGGGGATCATGTTGGCGCCAGCAACAGGCAGTGATACGAGGCAAGCAATTGCAGAAAAAGGTATGGAAGTGGGATCAGTTGCCGTAGACAAGATGAAAGAAAAGTCTGAAGTGGCCATTGAAACCGCGAAGTCTTTGATTGCGACCATCAGGGAAAAACTCCCTGGGAGTGAAGAATTAAGAGGAGTGCTTGATACTATGGAACATGAATTGAACAGTTGATTATTATGACAGGAGAGAGAATTCTTCTATTGGGTTTGCTGTTAACATCCGTATTCAATATGATCCTGCTTATGGTCGTGGCCATTTCAATCTTGAAATTGGGAAAGTCGATTCAGATAGTTTCCGTCAGACTGAATACCTTTATGGATAGCAGCGAAAAGGAGATTGTTGCCACTATCGGCTCGATCCGGAAAGTGTTGTCCAGCAGCGATTTGTATATAAATTCGTTTGTCAGACTATCCGAGCGGTATATGGCTTACCGCACGATGAACCGATTTGTTTCATCACCAAAGCTTTCCAAGGTCATGATGGGGGTCGGTCTCGGGTACGGTCTGGTTCGATCCATGACGGGCAATGGGAGAAAAAAGAAGTAAACTGCACCAGGCTACGCAATCTTAGTAGCCTGGTTTCTTTTTCAAGCAGTATCATACAAATATTTACACGCTACGATGTATGTTTTGATTTTCGGCAGGGAAAATTCTTTATATTCCGAATATAGAAGATAAGATGTTTATGTTTCACGCAGACTGTGCGTGAACAAAAATAAAGGAGGCGAAAGATTTGAAGTATAATTTTGATCAAATCATTGAAAGGAAGAACACGGGCAGCAGCAAGTGGGATTTAAATCAAGTTTTGTTTGGTACGGATGACGTTCTGGATATGTGGGTTGCTGATATGGACTTTCCTTGTCCTGAACCGGTCGTCAATGCAATTAAAAAACGGGCAGAACATCCAATATTCGGCTATACTTTCCCATCCGCTGACTTGAACAAAGCGGTTGTTGACAAGATGAAACGGGATTACGGCTGGGAGATCAAACCTGAATGGATCGTTTATTGCACTGGAATCGTCAGCGGTGTGTACTCAGCTGTAAAATCGTTGACAATGCCTGGAGACCAGATCGTCATTCAACCACCTGTCTACTACCCCTTCTATGCGTCAATCAAAGATAATGGTTGTCATGTGATACAAAACAATTTGAAGTTCAATGGTGAGCATTATGAAATGGATCTTGAAGATTTGGAAATGAAGTTCAAGCCAAAGACCAGTTTCCCACCTTCAAATCCTCGTATTCGTGGACTGATTCTCTGTCATCCACATAATCCTGTCGGACGTGTATACTCTAAAGAAGAACTTAAGGCTTTAGGGGATCTTTGCATGAAGTATAATTGCCCCATCATCTCGGACGAAATCCACTGTGATTTGCTGATCAAAGGGGTGACTCATACTCCGACTGCCATGATTTCAAAGGAATTGGAGCAATTCACGATCACCTTCATGTCTGCCAGCAAAACATTCAACATTGCAGGATTACCGGCATCTGTAGCGATCATTCCCAATCCAGAATGGCGCGCAAAATTCGTTGCAGCGAGAGCTGGACAGAGCGGCATCAATATTTTCGGGTTGGTTGCATTGGAAGCAGCATTTCGTGATGGTAAAGAATATCAAGAACAACTCAGTGAATATCTGAATGAAAATATGAAATACTTCCAAGATTACATTGAAAAGCATATCCCGAAACTGAAGATGATCAAACCTGAAGGAACTTACCTAGCATGGGTTGACATGAAAGGCCTGGGCTTCAATAATGAAGAGCTGAGGGAATTCATGTTGAAAAAAGCAAGATTGGCTCTGGATGACGGGTTTATTTTTGGCACTGGCGGTGAAGGTTTCCAACGATTCAATCTGGCTTGCCCAAGAGCATATGTAACAGAAGCACTTAAGCGATTGGAGAAGGCAGTCAACGCGCTCGCGTAGCAGAAGCAATTAAAGCCCATGAGAAGGCATGATTCCATGCCTTCTCTTTATTTTTCGTGAATACACAAGAACACTGCATTATACAATGTCTACAAGTTGTGATAGTATTGTTTTTGTCGCGTTTTAAAATCGTTTCAAAAGCAACTGCTCACTCTCATGTTTGAGATTTTAATGAATTTTCAGAAAAGAGAAGATGAAATAAAGGAAAATGACCACGAGAGGAAGAATACTTCTCACTGTTTTTTTGTTAGCCGTGTGTGGAAGGAGGATGAGAATGGTAGTACCGAATCAGATAATCACAGCTAAAGTGCAGCAATTAAATGCATTTTTGAAGAAAAATTATCAGATGGTTATCCCAGGAGCTATCATCCTGATGATTATTGGAATCATGATCATTGTTTCGTCTCAGGCAATCTACGCAGTACAGGTTAACGGTGAAACTGTTGGATATGTAGACGATGTAACCGCACTGAAAAAGAACATCGACGATGCAATGGTGAAACAGTCCGAACTGATGGAACAAGAAGTAGCTCCCGCTCAGGAAATTGAGTATGTACGCGTTTCCGGAGATGATATCGAAATATGTTCTGTGGAAGAGGTAACGGACAAATTATTTACGTGTGTGACGCTTCAAACCATTGGTGCGGTGATTGTCATCGATGGTGTTGATGTTGTCGGGCTGCCAAATAAAGAGGAAGCTGAGGCTGTTATTGCTGCTATCAAAGACGAGTATATGAATACATATGGTAAGCTTAGCAGCGAATTTGAAGAGGTGACAATTCAGGAATCCGTAGAAATCTTAGAAAAGGAAATCCCTGTGAACCTTTTCATGAATCCAGATGAGGCCAAATCGTATATTAGAAATGGTACCACAGAGTTGCGAGAATATGTGGTTGCCAAAGGTGATTCTCTTTGGACGATTTCTAGAGCTAATAAAATTTCTTTAGAAGAATTGAAAGAAGCAAATCCACAAATTTCAGGAACGACTCTTTCCATCGGTCAGAAAGTCAAACTGACTGTGGCAAATCCGTATATCAACATTATTAGCAAAGAAAAAATGACTGAGACCGTGAAAGTCGCCTATAAAGAAGAAGTGAAGCGTGATTCTTCGCTTTGGAATTGGGAAAGGCGTGTCGTAACCCGAGGCGAATCCGGTTCGAAAAGGGTCGTTTATGAAGTGACTCGAAGAAACGGGAGTATCGTCGAGAAAAAAGTCATCTCAGAAACTGTGTTAAAAGCGCCGGTCGCTCAAGTGATTGTTAAAGGGACAAAAACGGACACATCTGCTTTGATCGTTGGAACTGGTCGTTTTCTGTGGCCCGTTCAGGGGAAAATTACCTCACCTTACGGTTACCGAAGCGGTGGATTTCATACAGGTGTTGATATTGCCGCACCGTACAAGACACCCATCCGGGCCGCTGATGACGGAACTGTGAAAGTCGCGGCTTATAGTAGTACCGGTTATGGCAATCGAGTGGAACTTAATCATGGCAATGGGTTTTCAACTTTGTACGCACACTGCAGCTCGTTTAATGTAAGAGTCGGCCAAGTTGTGCGGAAGGGTGATATAATCGCATATGTTGGGAGTACCGGACGTAGTTCAGGGAACCACTGTCATTTTGAGATCCGGGTCAACGGGCAACATGTGAATCCAATGAAGTATTATTAACAAAATCAGTATCTCCATAAGCTTGCGGTGAATTCCGCAAGCTTTTTTATTTGACGCAACAGGTTGAACTGTGTTTCAATATCGAAAATGGATGATGATGTGAAAAGGGTTTGGGTATGACATCTAGAAGATTAGAAGCATAGTGTTGAGATTCTCCAATGGAAAGAAGGCACATTTCTTACCAGGTGCCTTGGTTGAATGCATATAAGTTGTATGGTATACTGAAAGGGATTTTTTCATTTTATAGCGAATAATCATATGTTTACGAGCTTAGGATACAGAACCGATTTTAAACTGACAAAGTGATAAGGAGGTGATGCTTTTGGCCACTGTAGACGTATTGCAAAAAGTCAAAGATGCAGAAAAAAACTCTGAAAAAATTATTCAAGATGCACACAAAGAATCTGAACGCCTGATTATGGATGCCCACTCCAAAGCGAAAAGTATTGTTGATGCTGCTAGGAAAAGCGCAAATGAAGAAGCTGCAGTGATTTTAAAAAATACAAATCAGGATTCAGTTGTAGAACTTGAGAATAGGAGTGCAACCCGTAAAAAGGATATTGAATCAATAAAAAATATTGCCGAAAGTAACATGGACAAAGCAATTTCGTTTATAGTCGAAAGGATAGTGAGGTAAATGGCGTTAGTCCCGATGAAAAAGGTCTTTGTATTGTCTCTGACGGACTACAAAGACGAATTGGTCCGACAACTTCAGAAAATGGGTATCCTGCAGATAGTAGATCTTAGAGAGAGATTGCAGGAACCTGAATGGGCAGAACTTCTTCGAGAAGACCATTTGTCTGACGAAATTAGTCAGCTGGATATCAAACTGTCCGAATTGAAGTTTATTATTGATTTTGTGGGGCGTTATGAAGGCAGGAAAAAAAGTTTTATCGAGTCTTTCACGGGTTCTAAAGTGCCGATGACAAGGGAAGTATTTCGAGAAAATGCCAAACAGGTACAGGTGGCAAATGAAGTATATCAACGTTGTCGAGAGTTGGAAGACGGCATTAATACGCGTCATAATGAAATCTCACAGCTGCAAAGTGTGAGTGAATCGTTAAAACCATGGTTGGCTTTAGACGCATCACTTGCTGATATTAAAGAAACCGCTCACACCAATACCGTGCTGGGGGTTATTGAAAGCAACTATTTCCCGAAGGTGAAGGAAGAAATTCTGGAAATTGCTCCGGATACTTTTATCCATGTGGTTTCCGATGTTAAGAAGATGACATACCTACTCATCACTTATCACAAAGCATCAGAAGAAGGTATCGCAACAGCTTTGAGAAATCATAGCTTTTCTCGAGTCTTGTTCAGTGATCTTCATAACACGCCATATGAGTGTTTAAGAAACATAGCTGCTAAAGAAGAGAAACTCCAAAGGGAAGCAGACGAACTGATTCAGCTAGTGTTGGACCTCATATCTAAGCGAGATATCGTCATGTCTGTTTTCGAGCAGGTATCGGCGGAAAGAGATCAACTGCTGGCAGTCAAGAATTTTGCCCGTACTGATCGAACTTTTGCGATTGAAGGGTGGGTCAAACAAAAGGACCTAGATAGACTGATCCACGCTGTAAAGCAAATTAGTGAAGAGTCTGTTGTTGATGTGCGTGATCCTGAGGTAGATGAAGAAGCACCGGTTGTTCTTATTAATCATCGCCTGATTCGCCCGTTTGAGGCTGTGACTGAGCTTTATGCATTGCCCATTTCAGGCGGGTTTGATCCGACTCCTTTTTTGGCGCCATTTTTCTTTTTGTTTTTCGGAATGATGCTCGGTGATGTTGGTTACGGGATCGGACTTTGTTTGTTAACTTTCGTCCTAATGAAGAAAATCAAGATGGCTGGGCTTGGGAAAAAATTGTTTGAATTATTGTTCCTCGGTGGTGTCGCATCAATTCTGGTGGGCTTACTGACCGGTTCATTTTTTGGAGATTTATTTCCTATCAAACCGTTATGGTTTAGTCCAACTATCGATCCCATGCGGATGATTGGTGTTGCTTTGGGCTTTGGCGTATTCCAGGTTATCTATGTGGGATTGGGATTGAAGATGTATCTGTTGATCAAGAAGAAACGATACATGGAGGCCATTTTCGATGTTGGGTCATGGTTGGCACTTTTCACCGGAAGTTTTGTATTTTTTGGTGCTCCCATGATTGGGCTACCTGCATGGCTGGCTACAGTCGGGCAAGTCCTCATGTACACAGGATTACTCTCAATTATCTTTATGACAGCAAGGGGACAGCGGAATCCTTTGAAACGGATCGGCTCCGGTCTGTATGCTTTGTACGGAATCTCAGGATATCTGGGTGATGTGCTGTCATACTCTCGCCTACTGGCATTGGGCTTAGCTTCTGCGGTAATTGCCCAGGTTTTTAATACCATGGGCTATATGGTCAGGGGTACCAGCGTGATTGGGTTGGTTATCATGGTCGTGTTTTTAGCAGGGGCGCATACATTTAACTTATTGATTAATGTCCTTGGGTCGTTTGTGCATGCCAGCCGACTCCAATTTGTTGAGTTTTTCGGAAAATTCTATGAAAGTGGCGGGAAAAAATTCCAACCATTTGATGTATCGACTAAATATGTGGATATCGAATAATTAAAGGAGGAATATTAAATGACTTTAGGTACCGTTTTAGCATTAGGTGGAGCAGCACTAGCGGTGTTCTTGGCAGGTATTGGTTCAGCGATTGGGGTTGGAATCGCCGGTGAAAGTGCGGCTGGTGTTGTAACAGAAGATCCGGATAAGTTTGGTATGGTTCTTATCCTCCAAGCGATGCCTGGTACACAGGGGATATATGGCTTGATTGTTGGCTTTTTGGTGATGACTGGCACTGGCGTTTTAGGTGGCGGGATTAAAGCATTGCCATTGGAACAGGGATTGGGTATCCTGATGGCATCTCTACCGATTGCTTTTGTTGGATTCCTCTCTGCTATTGCCCAGGGGAAGACTTGTGCAGCGGGTATTAATACAGTGGCAAAGCGACCTGAAGAATTGGGTAAAGCACTGGTATTTGGTGCAATGGTTGAAACGTATGCGGTGTTGGCATTCCTTGCATCCCTTCTCTTAGTTAGAGGAGTGATATAACAATGGCAGGTGCAGACGCCCTTACCGCTCGGATAGTCCGTGAAGCCGAGGAAAAGGCTGCGGAGATTCGGAGTAAAGCTGAGGCGGACGCAAAGAAAGTAATTGAAAAAGCAGAAGCCGAAGCCCAGGCAATGAAACATGATATTATAAACAAAGCAACAATGAAAGCAGATGATAGCCGGCGACGTATGTTTACAATGGCTGAGCTGGAAACACGAAAAGAGCTTCTTCAAGAGAAGCAGCTTCAAATAGAAGATGCATTCCAAGGTGCTGTTGAAAAACTTGGACAGTTTGATCTTGATGCATATCAAAGTATTATCTGGAGAATGCTCATGGAGTCTGTGGAGACGGGTGAAGAGACTGTAATCATCTCTGCAAGGGATCTATCTCGGATTACCACAGACTTCATCGCAAAGGTTAACGAAGAGCTGAAAAAACTTGGGAAAAAGGGTGAACTGAAGTTATCAGCTGATACTGAAGAAATCGGTGGAGGTTTTATTCTCAGCTCAGATTTGACAAAAATTAACAACTCATTCCACTCAATTATCAGAATGCAAAGGGATGAGATGGAGCCAGAAGTGGCGGAAATTCTCTTTCAGTAAAGGTTCCCTTTGCTGTGAGTAAAGGAGGCAGCAGTTTTGAGCAGAAGCGATACTCGTTATGCCTATTCAGTGGCTCGAATACGAGCATTAGAAAACAGACTCCTGGATAGAAGCAGGATCGAAATGATGCTGGAAGCAAAAACCGCCGCCGATGTGTTGAAGATATTAGCTGAGACTGATTACGGATCTTTCCTTGGAGATACTCGGGAAGATGCATATGAGTTTGAGCGAGCGCTAACGGCTGAACGTAGCAACGTGATAGAACTTCTTAAAAAAATTGCTCCTCAGCCTGAGCTGATCAACCTATTGGTGTTGAAATATGACTTTCATAATCTCAAGGTTTTGCTTAAAGCTAAATATTTGGGAGAACCGGCTGACCATCTTTTGGTGCCCGCTGGCTCTGTCAGTACAGACAGTTTAAAGCGGATGGTGGAAGAAGAGCAGTTTCGTGATCTCCCTCCACTGATGCGTCAATCCGTTGAGGCAACAGTTCAATTATTTCAACAGACGAATGATCCCCAAATAATCAGTTTTGCACTGGATAAATTTCTCTACAGTACACTAATGGATCTGGCAGCAAAACAGAAATCGGATTTTTTGGCCGACTATTTTAAGGTTCAGATTGATCTGGTGAATATGGGAGCTTTTCTAAGGGTCAAGAATTTGAATAAAAGTCGTGATTTCTTGGAAAATGTTCTTCTGGATAAGGGGACCATTGATAAAAGGCTGTTTCTCCAACTTTTCTTAGAACCCGAACCGGCTGATTCACTGATTGCCCGACTTGCCAACTCCAATTATGCCGCAATCATCGAAGAAGGAACAAAGACATGGGTGAGAACCCGGTCAACTACCCATTTTGAGAAGCTAGCAGATAATTATCTCCTCAATTATATCAAAAAGGCAAAGATGGTGATGTTTGGTCCAGAGCCACTTCTTGCTTATCTGCTTGCTAAAGAAATCGAGATCAAGATCATTCGTATGATCATGATCAGCAAACTCAATGATATTCCTGTTGAGGAGATCAGAGAAAGGTTACGTGATATCTATGCGTAAAAAAATGGCGATGATTGGGGATAAAGATTCCATATTGGGGTTTAAGGCGTTGGGCGTATCCGTTTATCCTGTGGTTGATGTGAGCGAAGCGTCTAGTATCCTAAGAAAAGTTAGTTCTGGCGACTATGCGATTATTTATATCTCAGAACATTTCGCACAAGGGATGCAAGATATTATCAAAGAGTTACAGCAGGTGTCGCTGCCAGCCATTACCATCATTCCTGATCACCGAGAGAATCTCGGTCTGGCTATGGCAAAGCTCAAAACCATCATGGAGAAAGCAGTCGGCGTCGACATTCTATTCAAGGGAGAGGGAAAAGAGAATGAGTGAAGGTAGAATCGTTAAAGTATCTGGCCCGCTCGTCATGGCGGAAGGGCTTTTAAATGCAAGGATGTACGATGTGGTCCGAGTTGGACAAAGTCGTTTGATTGGCGAGATCATTGAAATTAGAGGTCCGCGGGCTTCTATTCAGGTTTATGAAGAAACATCTGGTATTCGCCCAGGGGAACCTGTGGAAAGCATGGGTTATCCTCTTAGTGTAGAATTAGGCCCAGGATTGATGAAATCCATATTTGACGGTATTCAACGACCTCTTGATTTAGTAATGAAACAAGCCGGCGACTATATTACGCGTGGTATTGAAGTTCCTTCTATCGACCGCGTCAAGAAATGGGAATTTGTGCCGACCGTTAAAGTCGGAGATATGGTTTCAGCTGGGGACATCATTGGAACCGTCCGCGAGACTGTTTTGATTGAACATCGCATCATGGTACCACCAGGTATCGATAAGGCTGAAATTGTTGAAATTGGCGTGAAGGAAGCAACTGTTGAAGAAACGGTGGCAAAGCTTAAGATTGGGGAAACGATACGAGACATTTCCATGTTGCAACGGTGGCCTGTTCGTAAAGGCCGACCATATCAAGAAAAACTACCACCTGAGGTTCCATTGGCATCCGGACAGCGGGTCATCGACATGTTTTTTCCCATTGCAAAGGGTGGTGCGGCGTGTATTCCGGGACCATTTGGGAGCGGTAAAACAGTTGTTCAGCATCAGCTAGCAAAATGGGCGGATGCAGAAATTGTCGTTTACATCGGGTGCGGTGAACGTGGTAATGAAATGACAGACGTGTTGCTTGAGTTTCCCGAATTGGAAGATCCCAAGACAGGTGAGCCATTGATGGAGCGGACGGTATTGATTGCCAATACATCCAACATGCCCGTGGCAGCCCGGGAAGCATCCATATATACGGGGATCACCATTGCAGAGTATTACCGTGACATGGGCTACAGTGTTGCTTTAATGGCAGACTCAACATCACGGTGGGCAGAAGCGTTGCGCGAAATGTCCGGAAGGTTGGAAGAAATGCCAGGTGAAGAAGGTTATCCTGCATATTTGGGATCCCGTCTGGCTGAGTTTTATGAACGAGCGGGTCGCGTCATATGTCAGGGCAGCGATAAGCGGCAAGGTTCTTTGAGCGCTATTGGTGCGGTTTCACCCCCTGGTGGCGACTTATCAGAACCCGTTACCCAGGCAACACTTCGAATCGTTAAAGTATTTTGGGGTTTGGATGAGCGATTGGCGTCAAGGCGCCATTTCCCGGCGATTAACTGGTTATCAAGTTATTCGTTGTATTTTGAACAGTTGGAGCAGTACTTTGTCGAACATATCGGGGAAGATTGGCCTGCCCTCCGCCGGGAAGCGATGGCTTTGCTTCAAAAGGAAGCAGAACTTGAGGAAATTGTACGTTTGGTTGGTATTGATGCGTTGTCGATGAAAGATCGACTGGCACTCGAAACTGCAAAATCTATCCGTGAAGATTTCCTCTACCAGAATGCATTTCACGAAATCGACACCTATTCGTCATTGACCAAACAGCACAAGCTATTAAAATTGGTTCTCTACTTCCATGAATGTGCTGGTAAAGCAATGAATTCCGGAATTTCACTGGAAAAAATTCTATCTGTTCCAGTCCGCGATGAAATTGCTAGAGCGCGACTGACTAGTGAAGATAATTTAAATAATTTCACCATCATCATGGAACATGTTGAGAAACAATTGGCTTAGGTGCCTAAATACTGAGTTGGAGGAATGACATCATGTTGAAAGAATATATGACCATTACCGACATCGCCGGGCCATTGGTCATGGTGGAAAAGACGGAAAATGTTGCATTTGAAGAACTGGTCGAGATCGAACTAGCAAACGGTGAAACTCGCCGGGGTAAAGTTTTGGAAACATGGGAAGATCATGCAATGGTACAGCTTTTTGAAGGGACCTCTGGCCTATCGAAAGAAGGAACCAAGGTTCGATTCCTCGGCCGGGTCATTGAATTACCCGTATCTAGTGATATGCTGGGTCGTATTTTTGACGGGTTTGGACGCCCCATTGACAAAGGGCCTAAAATAATTCCTGAAAAAAGGCTAGATATCAACGGTAACCCCATCAATCCATATGCAAGAAGTTACCCCTCAGAATTTATTCAGACTGGGGTATCAACAATCGATGGGATGAATACTCTGGTGCGAGGGCAGAAATTGCCGGTATTCTCCGGGTCTGGTTTGCCCCATTCTCGACTTGCTGCACAAATAGCGCGTCAGGCGAAGGTACGTGGTACCGATGAGAAGTTTGCCGTGGTATTTGCTGCAATGGGGATTACCTTTGAAGAAGCGGATTATTTCATTACTGATTTTAGGAAAACCGGAGCGATCGAGCGCGCAGTGCTCTTTATCAATTTAGCCAACGACCCAGCAATCGAACGAATTGCGACACCCCGTATGGCATTGACAACGGCAGAGTACTTAGCATTCGAGAAAGACATGCATGTATTGGTTATCTTAACGGATATGACCAATTACTGCGAAGCATTGCGTGAAGTGTCTGCAGCTCGTAAAGAGGTTCCGGGGAGACGTGGATATCCGGGGTATCTCTACACGGACTTATCACTCTTATACGAACGTGCAGGTCGTATTCATGGCAAGAAAGGCTCCATCACACAGATTCCGATTCTAACGATGCCTGAGGATGACAAAACACATCCGATTCCAGACTTAACGGGATATATTACGGAAGGCCAGATTATCATGGGCCGCGAATTACATAACAAGGGAATCTACCCGCCAGTCGATGTACTTCCTTCGCTATCCCGGTTGAAAGAAAAAGGGATCGGCCCTGGAAAAACTCGTGAGGATCATGGTAGCGTTTTAAACCAGTTGTTTGCTGCTTACGCAAGGGGTAAAGAAGCAAAAGAATTGGCCGTCGTGCTGGGTGAAGCTGCTTTGAGTGAAGATGATAAGCGGTTCCTTCAGTTTGCGGATGATTTTGAGTTTCAATTTGTACAGCAGGGTGAAGGTGAAGACCGAACGATTGAACAAACACTGAACCTTGGCTGGAAGCTGATGTCCATTTTGCCGCGCTCAGAGTTGAAACGTATCAGCGACGAGCATGCTGAGAAGTACATGCCCAAAGCGGATCCGGATGCGGCATCATAATATTTTTAGTGGAAAGCTACCATCCACACGAAGCGGGGGTTGAATATGCAGATACGCGTAAACCCAACCAGAATGGAGTTACTTAAACTTAAAAAGCGTGTGACCATGGCAAAACGTGGTCACCGGTTGTTGAAAGACAAGCGAGATCAGCTGATGAAAGAGTTTCTCATCCTGATTCGAAAGAATAAGGCGCTCCGGGATGAACTGGAAGGAAAATTATCAAGAGCTTTCCGCAGTTTTCTGATAGCTAGCGCAATGATGTCATCAGAGGTAATGGAAGAAGCTCTCATGTATTCAAAAGGGCAGGTTGCAATCGATGTGCAGTTGGCAACGAAAATGGGTGTGACGGTGCCGAAATTCCACCTTGATCAAGGAGAAGACCAGGGAGAAGCATACTCGTATGGGTTCGTGGGTACTTCTAGCGAACTGGATGTGTCCCTTGGCATATTTGCCGAGGCTTTGCCGCTCATGCTTCAGCTTTCTGAAGTTGAGAAGGCGGTGGAGTTGATGGCAGATGAAATTGAGAAGACCCGTCGCCGGGTCAACGCACTGGAATATGTCCTGATACCGAACCTGCAGAAAGCTGTGAAAGAAATTGCCATGAAGTTAGGAGAGCAGGAACGCTCGAACCTTACTCGGCTCATGAAGATCAAAGACATTGTAAGAAGCAATTAGCCACCATGAGGACGGGTTCGAACAGCCCGTCCTTGTTTTATTCACTGACCAAAGAAATATGGCAGACTGAACGGAGAGATTAGATGCTGAGACTTTGTCCTTTAGCGAGTGGGAGTACAGGGAATTGTATTTATGTAAGCAGCCAATCAACACACATCTTAGTGGATGCAGGTTTGTATGGAAAAGAGATTGTCAATCGGCTGGCACAGATTGGGATCAAACCTAATCAAATCGAAGCAATATTGATTTCACACGAGCATGTCGACCATATTAGGGGAGCCAGGATCCTTTCTAATAAATTTAATATACCCGTTTATATCACAGAAGAGACGGCATATTATCTTGGGGACAGTATTGCCAACGAGCGCATGGTTCGAGTTATGCCTGTCAACGGACGAATCGAGATAAATGACATCGTGATTGAACCCATACCACTGCCACATGATGCAATCGACCCGGTTGGATTTTGTGTTCACTCAGATAAAACCAAGATCAGTATTGCAACGGACCTGGGTCATATTCCTGCATATTTAGGTGCTCGATTTGCAGATTCCGATGGGATATTCATTGAGTCGAATCATGATGAAGATATGTTAATGAAGGGCTCGTATCCTTTATTCTTGAAAGAGAGGATCATGGGAAGTCGAGGGCATATTTCTAATTCGACTGCAGCAAGTTTTCTTGCTCAGTATACGGGATCAAGGACTCAGCAAATCTGGTTGGGACATTTAAGTCGCAATAATAATATACCTGAACTTGCATATGAGACGGTCAAAAAATCTTTGACCGCAGCTGGCTTTGATCTTGAGCATGTTACCCAGGTGACGTGTCTAAAGCATGGGGAAATGGGTCGTGTGGTGAAAATCGGCTCTGTATAGGGGGTGATTGGAAATGGATGGGTATCAGCCATATGGGCGCCGCAGGTCAATTATTCCGATCATTATCTTAATCTCGCTGTTGAGTGCCATCTTGGGTGGTGTGATCGTTGCTTACTGGTTTCAATCCAGAATCCAAGACTACATCAGTCAGGGTACGTCAATTTGGTTTCCACCTGTTTCCGGGGGAAATGTAATTCAAACTGGCGACAATCCGATCGTCCCAGTGGTTCAAGCTGTGTCTCCCGCGGTGGTGGGGATAACAAACAAATCCCTCACATATGATTGGTTTAATCGTCCTCGCGTCGTTGAAAAAGGGTCTGGATCAGGCGTAATCTTTCATCCGGACGGGTATATTGCGACCAATCATCATGTTGTTGAAGGAGCAAGTGAGTTAGTGGTTACATTAGCTGATGGCCAAAGCTATCCCGGACGGATTATTGGTCTGGATTCGGTCTCGGACCTGGCCGTTGTGAAAATTGATGGGGATGGTTTCCCTTTTGCAGTATTCGGTGATTCTCTCAATGTCAAAGTTGGTGAAACTGCAGTGGCTATTGGGAATCCATTAGGGTTTGCTCAAACGGTGACAGTCGGGGTAATCAGTGCAATCAATCGCCCGCTCCAGATTGATGAGCGTGAACTGGTATTCCTCCAGACAGATGCAGCCATCAATGCAGGAAATAGCGGAGGGCCGCTCGTTAATATCAAAGGTGAAGTCATTGGCATCAATACAGCAAAAATTCCGGGTGCTGGGATTGAAGGTTTAGGTTTTGCGATTCCAAGTTCAACAGCAAGGCCTATTCTGGAGAGCTTGATTACTTCAGGCCGGGTTGCTTATCCATGGATGGGTGTAATCCTTGCTGATAAAAAAATGATTGAAGAATATAACCTCTCTGATATCGTCCTGACAAATGGTGTATTGGTTTTGGAAGTGATTACAGGGAGTCCGGCGTTTCAAGGGGGGTTGAAGGACGATGATATCATCCTGAAGATTTCGGGTGTGCCTGTAAACACTGTTGAAGCGTTGCAAGGGGAGCTCAGAAAAAGGTTAGTAGGAGAAACTATCACGATCGATATTATTCGCAGCACGATGGAAATGCCATTGTCGGTTACTTTAGGCGAAGCACCGCCCCAATAGGCGAAAGGGAGTAGATTGTATGATATATGTATGTGCAGTTCACATGGACGAAGGGCTTGACGACTATATCACGATTCATGGCTCCCCCCCCGATGTCTTAATAATTAAAGACCATGCTGAAATTGCAGAGCCTGGAACTCGGTGCAGGTACTGCAGTGAGGCAGCAGTATATCTTATTCGGGCGGTACCAACGCGGATATCTGAGGCAAACTGACATGAATATCAGGATACTGGCTGTGGGCAAGCTTAAGGAATCATTTTATCAGGAAGGACTGGATGATTTAATACAAAAAATGAATCCGGACTGGAGCATTGCCATTTACGAAATTGAAGAGGAACCGGTGCCTGACCGACCAAGTGAGAAAGATATCCTTCGGGTTAAGAGGAAGGAATCTGAAAGAATCAGAGCGGCGATATCATCGGGAGAAGCCGTCATCACGATGGAAATTGCAGGACGTAAAATGACGGAGCAAATGCTGGCAAAGGAAATCTACGAAATGAGCCATAACGGGCAACGGCTTATAAACATTGTGATCGGTGGCTCGTACGGATTAGATGATACCCTGCAGAAGTTCAAGGGCCTCTCAATATCGTTATCTGAGATGACATTTCCTCATCAATTAGTAAGATTGATGGTGGTTGACCTACTTGCCCGCATTTCGCATATTCCAAATAAATGAAATTCCACAGTAGATCCATCAAGCTGTGCCTATTTTCTCCATTATTTGCTTATTAAGTCATAAAAAGAGATATTTAAAGGATATAAGATGAAAATAAATTCAATCGGCGTAAATAGCGTCTCAGGGGAGTTTGTGAAAATATACGCAAATTGACAGGGACATGAAAAAATGATAGCTTTGGTAGTGAGTTCATATTTGGTCTGCCCAAAGATTTGCCATCAGGGGTGAAGCAATGAATGCAGCTGAGTACATGAAAACAGTGGAAGAACGGATGAGCCCATACTATACAATACAACATGATCTGGCCATTAAGGGGATTGAGATTGACCTATTGGCAGAATTTCACACAGCTACCCATCGTACCATCATTACCAAAAGCGATATTTTGGACACATATGAGAACAATGAATACTGTCTTTTTAAAGTCGTAGACCATGCAGACAAAATGATGGTAGATGAATTTGGACATTTTCTGAAGAATGTGCTGGGGGAGTTTGTGAGACCAAATGACAGTCATATGAATTCATATATCACTGGGATATTAGTGACTGAGAGAGAGCTTGATCCAGAGGTTGTCCGGTTTGTCCGGACTTTTAAATATATGAAAGCGTATCGACTGTTCATTCATGGCTGGAGTGAAATTCGGTTGATTCTTGTAGATCTTTATTCCGGGACGATTATCACAAATAAAGCTGGTAGCAAAGTCAAGAAGGCGTACGAAGGTGCGCTTAAAAATAATAAGACTTGTGGTAACAAGTCAAGAGGGTAGGGGAAAAAAGTTTCAAATAGAGAGT
>CAZRKC010000026.1:6538-35852 GCA_964600665.1 uncultured Candidatus Sumerlaeota bacterium | reverse complement strand
CATAAAGGCTGTTACCATACGCATTCAGCGCTCCTTCCCCTGTTAAGCTCAACTTACCGCCGCTCCCTACTTCAAGGGCTGTTCCTGTTGTATTAGCCAAGTCCAATGTAAAGCCATTCAGGTTGACAGTCAGATATTTATCTGTGATGGTTATTTGTCCCAGATACTCAATATCTTTGAGCAATGTGATGGTATCTCCGCTGCCGGCGGCCGTGAGTGCATCAGAAAGACTCTCATAGGCCACTGCTCCAATTTGACAAACATCTTTGCTTGGAGCATCCAGTTCAACCGTATTGTATGTTACGAATCCTGCTGTCCATGTTGGGGTTGTGAAGCCCGCTGCACCGGTATAGTAATAAATTGTGAATCCTGACGACGGAATGGAGAAGACGTAATTCCCCATGGTGGGGGCATCCCCTTCAAAGAGGACGGAATTTAAATTCGGGTTATTGCCAAAGCCAGAATACCCGATGCTGGTAATGTTTGGCGGAATGGTTAGCGAGGATAGATACGTATCATTGAATGTCCAATCCGCAATGACAGATAGCGATGTTGGAATTCTGAAAGTGCTTATCCCGGTTATGCTAAAGGCACCACTGCCAAGTGTTATCAGGTTATTCCCGGTGATTGTGACTGAGGTAAGGTTTCGATTCATTGCAAAAGCATTGTTGTCTATGTGTGTGACACTATTAGGAATGATTACACTTGAAATACTGGAACCATTAAACGCATTCTGTCCAATGTAGGTAAGCCCTTCACTGAGATTGATTGTACTCACGGTGCAGTTCTGAAAGGCCCCGGACTCAATTCTAAGCACGCTAGCTGGAACTGTAACAGCTGCAATATGGGTAATGTCTAAGAAAGCGTTGCTCCCGATTCGAGTAACCGGTTTTCCGGCAATTGAAGAAGGTATTGTGATTTCAGTGTCTGACCCCAGATAACCGGTAATCGCTGCTGTCGTATCACCATCATAAAGGGTATAAGTCCAGTCTCCTTCCACTGCTGCGTGTGCGGTCAGTGGTGTAAATGTAATCATTGAAAACAACATGGTTACGATCATGCATACAGAGAATAATTTCTTGATCATGTCACGCCTCCTCGTTGATAATTTTCCTTCAATTGCATTATGCCATTGACAAAAGACCGATATGTTTCTTGCTGGATATGAAGATAGTTGATCAAATGACCATGATGTAAGCATTCGTCCGCTGCTATTGAGTTCGGAAAATCATCCGGAATCTCCTGGCTATGCAGAATTAGTTTTAAAGTTGAAATCGCCCTCTATTCTTTCTATAGATCAGTTCATTTTGTGATGAATCAATCACCATAGTCTAATAAATGGGTACACTTCGTAGTAATTCTTTCAATATTGATAATCCCCTCTCGATTCCATTACATCGACTCATCCAAACATGGAATGTCGTGCGCTCATGACGTTCGTGTGGCACATTTTGTTGAAGTGCTTTTTTGGATTCAAAAGATTCTCATAAAGCGGCGATCGAAGAAATATTTAACAACATTCGCCCAGCAATACAGTATCGTTACAATATATTTCACTTAATCTTCACATCATGATAAAATATGAATAATACAAATATGATGTAAATCCACTTGGAGGGATGACCATGAAACGCGCATTGGCGATACTTATGATCTTCATCATGCTGTTTGCTCTGGGCTGTCAGTCCGCCCCCACAGCTGAAGAAAAAGGCCCGATTACAGTCGCATCCTTCATCGATGCCGAAGGTGCGATCTTAGGCACGATGATTGTCTTGCTGCTGGAGGCCGACGGGTTCAAAGTCAACGACCGGACCGAATTCGGTACTCCGGATGTTCTCCGGAACGCCATTCTTGCCGATGAGCTCGACCTGATGGTGGACTACACCGGTTCCGGACAGTTCTACTTTGAAAGCGATAATGACGATGTCTGGTCTAATCCAACATTGGGTTATGAAGCCACAAAGGCCATGGACCGGGAGCAAAACCAGCTAGTCTGGCTGACTCCCGCCAATGCCAACAATACAGAAGTCATCGCCACTACCAAAGCATTTGCTGAAGCCAATGGGCTGGTGGATATGGCGGATTTCGCCGACTATGTGAATAATGGTGGCAATGTGAAACTGATCCTGGCGGCCGGATTTGCCGAAAACCCCCGGGGACTGCTGGGATATGAGGATGCGTACGGATTTACCCTCACCAATCAGCAACTCATCATTCTGTCATCGGGAAATACGGCAGAAATGCTGAAAGCCTTATACGAAGGAACGAACGGAGTCAATTTTTCCTTGGCATACGGTACTGACGGTGCATTGGACCAGATGGACCTGGTCGTCCTGGCCGACCCGAAAAATGTACCACCAGTCTATTTACCGTGCCCGGTACTCAGAGAAGCACTTCACCTGCAATATCCGGAAATCGAAACGATTCTCAAACCCCTCTTTGAGTCCTTCTCCATGGAGACCCTGCAGCAATTGAATGCCCAGGTCGCATTTGAAGGGGCCAGCGCCACAGACACTGCCCGCAATTATCTGGTTGAGAACGGATTTTTAGACCAATAGGAGGCGTTGCCCATGACGGGCAAACTCTGGACAGAGAACCGTGACCGGGCCTCTGTCCTTGGCTGGCTGATCGGCTGCACAGCTTTTTTCCTGACCAACCATGTGATGGTCCGGCCCAACCGGATCGTCGCAGGCACCTATTTGGATGCCTTCGCTTTAACGGGTCCCTTCATCGGGCTTTTTGCACTGGCCTGGGGGATCCTTTTTGTCCTGATCTGGATCAAAACCGATCAAGTAAAACTTAATCTGGCGACCGGCATTGGCATCAGTTTGCTGGCCTGTTTCTACTTCATTGCGATCAGCGGCATTGACGGCAGCGTCCTCGGTGGAGACTTCCCCTTTGCCAGAGTATCATTGGGGACCGGCTTCTGGCTGACCATGCTTTCCTGGTATATCATGCTCTTCGGATGCCGGCAATGGTTGAAAGCGTACCCGACGGCAAGCCTGCTGGTCACGGCCATCGTCCCGGCGATTTTGGTATATATGTTCGCCCGGGGGAATTTCCCGCACCTGTCCATCTACCTTGAGTATCTCAATCGCCGACAGACATTTATCAAAGAACTTCAACAACACCTGTTCCTGTCACTCAGCGCCGTCACCGGGGGAATTTTAGTGGGTGTTTTCCTGGGTTTGGGGGTTTTCAGGCGGTGGCTGTCTGAACAAGGTGTGTTTTTGTTTGTCAATCTGTCCCAGACTGTGCCCACCTTGTCGCTGCTGGCCCTTCTCATGATTCCCCTGACCATGCTCTCACAACGCTTCCCGTTTCTTTTGCAACTGGGAATCCGGGGGGTGGGCTGGGCACCGGCGGTGATCGTACTGTTTTTGTATTCCCTCCTGCCCATCACTCGAAATACCCTGGCCGGTTTTCAGGTCGTCAGTCCTGAGGATCGGGATACCGCCCGCGCCGTGGGCATGAGCAGCCACCAGGTTTTTTGGCAAGTGGAACTCCCGTTGGCATTCCCCGTCATTTTGTCCGGTATCCGGACCGCTTTGACCCAAACCATCGGCAATACGATTCTCGCCGGCTTGGTGGGTGCCGGCGGCCTGGGGAGCATCATTTTCCTGGGGCTGGCCCAGGCGGCACCGGACCTGATTTTGCTGGGGGCACTCCCTGTCGTGATCCTGGCCTGGGTATCGGACCAAATGATGATGATATTAACCCGGAAGGCGACCCCTAAAGGAGTGATATACACCCATGATCAGCCTTGATCGTGTCTCAAAAAGCTATAACGGCAAACCTGCTGTGGACCGGTTGTCTTTGTCTGTGGAAAAGGGGGAAATCTGCGTTCTGATAGGTCCTTCCGGCTGCGGTAAATCCACGACCCTGCGCATGGTCAACCGGATGGTCGAGCCCGATTCAGGAACCATCATGGTCAATGGCACGGATATTCGCACCCAGACGCCGGAATCACTCCGCCGCGGGATCGGGTATGTGATCCAGAGCATCGGCCTGTTTCCCCACATGACAGTCAGCGAAAACATCGGCACGGTTCCCCGACTGCTCAAATGGGATCCCCAGGTGATCCGCGACCGGGTGGATGAACTGCTGCTGCTGATCGGGCTGGACCCGGTCCGGTATCGCAGCCGTTATCCCAAAGCGTTATCCGGGGGTGAAGCCCAACGGGTGGGCGTGGCACGGGCGCTGGCAGCAGATCCACCGATTATGCTGATGGACGAGCCCTTTGGGGCAGTGGATCCCCTCACCCGCCAACGGCTGCAGGAAGAGTTCCGGGAACTCCAGCAAACCCTGCACAAAACGGTCCTTTTTGTGACCCATGATGTGGACGAGGCTGTCATCCTGGCGGACCGGATCGGAATCATGCGACAGGGGACATTGATGCAATGGGATCATCCGGAAAAGTTCCTGCAGGAGCCGGCGGATGCGTTTGTCCGCAGCTTCCTGGGGGCTGATTTCAGTTTAAGCATGCTGTCCAGACTCAAGGCTATTGACTTCTGCTGCCAAGCCTATCCGGGGGTTGCACCGGAGAAACTCCCGGCAATCACCAGCAAAGCCAGTCTGAAAGAAGCATTCGCTGTCTTTGTTGCCACCGGCTCCGAATACCTGCGGATCGTGGATGACAGCGGTAAAACCCTGGGGCATCTCGCCCTCATCCAGCTGCTTCAGCCCTTTGCAGGTGATCCCCATGAACAATAAACCGCGGATGTGGCTCCCCTTTTGGATATTCCTCTCCATGCTGGTGGTCTTCGTGGCCGGATATCCCTGGATCGAACCGCTGTTGCTGGAAATCTTTCCGGGACGGGGGGATGTGGTGGTTCGGGCAACCCTGATCCAGCTGACCTGGCAGCATCTCCTCCTGGTGCTGATATCCAGTGCCCTCTCCTTGATCACCGGGACGCTGCTGGGGATTTTTGCCGTCGCCCCATCCGGGAAAGCCTTCCGTGAGCTCTTGCTGGACTTTGCGGCCTTTGGCGAAACCTTTCCGTCGGTTGCCATCATTGCCCTGACTGTGCCTGCTTTGGGATACGGATTTGCACCGACACTGGTGGCTTTATATATCTACGGCATTCTGCCGATTCTCCGGAATACCATTACTGGAATTGAAAATATCCCTGAAGCCATCATGGACGCGGCCAAAGGGACCGGGATGAATCATCGCCAGATCCTGACCCGGATTCAGATTCCACTGGCCATTCCTGTCATTTTAGCGGGTGTGCGCACATCTGTCGTAATCAATATCAGCGCCGCCACCATGGGTGCCCTGGTGGGAGCCGGCGGCCTGGGCGTTCCCATCATCAGCGGCATTCGTAACTATAGTCCGATCCTGATCCTCAAAGGGTCCGTGCCCGTCAGCCTGATGGCGATGGCTGCCGATCAGCTTCTGGGACGGATCACCGATGGGATCAGCACCTACCAGTGACGCGTCCATTGTGCGACCCGGGTCGATTCCAACTCCCCATTATTCACCTGCCAACGCAATAAATAAGGGAAAGCCTCTGTGAGATGGCTTTCCCTTTTAAGATCATTTGACGAAACCCTGATGAAACACCGCAGAACCTATCCAGATAAAGCGGTGATATTGATCATTTCCGCTAAAGTCGGATGGATATGCATCATATCCGCCAGGTCATGAACCGTTCCTCCCAGCCGCATCACTGCCAACACTTCATGGATCGTTTCCCCGGCACCCGGTCCGACCATCTGCACGCCCAGGACCTTTCCATCTTCAGGGTGAGTATATAAGGTAATGAATCCAGTTTCCCGGCCGATGGCTTTAGCCCGGGCACTGCTGCCATAGGTTGCTTTGAGGATGCTGACTTCATGGCCCACCTTTTCCAGATCACTGTGGCCGATACCGGCACCGGCGACCTCCGGATCCGTAAAGACCGCAAAGGGAATCAACCGTCCCCGGGATGACACCATCTTGCCCTCCAGCAACTGACCGGCCAGGAGGACTGAATCATGCCAGGCTTTATGCGTGAACATCATGCCGCCGGTGACATCGCCAATCGCCCAGACTCCATCCACCGCGGTCCGGAAATACGCATCCACCTGAATGTAGCCACGGGCATCGATCTGAATCCCGGTGGAATCCAAACCCAACCCATCTGTATTCGGTGTCCGTCCCGTTGCCACCAAAAGTTGATCCCCGGTCACGACCTGATCTACCCCCTGATGCTGGAGATGGATGCGGATCGTATGATCCTGCTGCGTGACGTTTTGCACATCTGCCCCTGTGAAAACCACCACGCCTTCACCTTCCAGAAACACTCTCACTTGCTCTGAGATCGCTGGATCCAGATTGGCCGCCAAGCGATCTGCCCGCTCCACAATGGTGACGGCCACCCCCAGTCGGATCAGCATTTGGGCAAACTCCAAAGCAATGATCCCACCCCCCAGGATCAGCATATGCGCCGGCAGCTGCTCCATGCTCATCACGGTGATGGAGGTGAGAAAATTGATTTCATTCAACCCGGGCACAGGCGGTACTGCAGAGCGAGCACCGGTCGCAATCACGATCCGCTCCCCCTGCAAGAGGTCCCCGTTGACGGACACTGTATGCGCGTCAACAAAAGTCGCAGCTCCTTGATATAAAGTGACATTTTCCTGACGACGGATGCTCCGCATACTCCCGTCCCGCATTCTGCCAATGATCCCTTCTTTTCTCGCCACCATGGCCGTCCAATCCACTTCCTGCAGGGTGGCTTTCACCCCCAGGGCTGCGGCTGCCTTCACCTGGTGAACTGCGTTTGCAGAACTGATTAAAATTTTTGAAGGAATGCAGCCCACATTAACACAGGTTCCCCCCAGGTAAGCCGGCTCCACCAGTGCTGTTTTCCATCCTTTGGCCGCCGCGGGATAGACGACCCCCATGCCGGCAGTTCCTGCTCCCAAAACGATGAGATCATATTGCTTCAATATCATCCGCTCCTTCTCATGATTTCTCACCCAAGTCTGCAAAGTGCCCCCCAATCCTGAACCCCCACCCCTGATCCAACGCCTTTGCCTGCAGAATCCAAGTTATCCAACCACTTATCCAATCGATTTGCTACCTGAGAGACTCCCCTCAAGTATATATCCAAAACACGGTCTGCCATGTTTCATACAGATTTGAGTACATACCGCAGCCAGCATGATTGCTCCAGATTCAGGATCGTCCGGCATGCAGGAAATTGCATCCGTTTTCGCGATTGCCGATGCGTCTATTTCAGCATCCACATCCAGATCTGGATCTTGAAATAGACCATCAATGCCAAATATGCCCCGAAAACGAGTCCGGAGTAGAACAGGATCCGGGGGCCGACCTTATGTCTTCTTGCCCAGATGGAATAGAGCAGGAGGGGAACGATCAGGATTTTTACAATCGGAAAAAACTTCGTATCAATGATCAGTTTCATGATGGGATTTGCTTCCCGATACCCCATATTCAGCGCTAGCATGGTGAGCAGATAGTCAGCGACGTTGAAAACCCCAGTACCGATGAGGAGATACTTCAGGAGTCCTTCCTGGTCCTTTGTTAACCGTTTTCTCACGACCATCATCCTTCATATGGGCCCGTCCTGGTCAAATCTGATGCAAGGCGTATACCAAATTTATTCAGCCAACCCCGAGCCAGCCGGAGTCATTCCTGAGTAGATCCGACTCGCAAGCAGTCCCGATTCCGAACTTTCTTGCCTGGTCATGCCCTTGATTGATGCGAGACGATTATTCAGGATGCCGCAATCGAATCACCCATATCATGCCGCTTTGTAAATCATGGTTTACCAGATTTGCTAGTCATTCATCATTTTTGTGCCCTCAGAAGGTCACTGCAGGAAGTTTATATTGCGACATGTTGTCCTTTGATTTGGATGCATCTGAAATGATCAATAGCAGAACAATCATGGTCACCATCACGGGCGATAATCCCCTTGAGCCTTCGGCCGTATTCAGGAACCACACGGAACCCTGATCAAATCAAAGGAGATCCAAGGAAACATCCAGGCAGGAATTCGGTGTCTGCAGTCACCCATGCCGAACATCGGCAGCCACCTTTTGTTGGATCGGCACTGGCTTATGTCTGGCGAAACCTTTTTTAACAAAGTCAATGGCAGGGTGGATTATCCGGTTCAATCCTGACAACGGATCCCACCCTATTTTTTCACGAACGCGTCTTTCCCCGCACCGCACACTGGGCACACCCATTGATCCGGCAGCTTACTGAAGGGCGTTCCCGGGGGGATATGTTGATCCGGATCCCCGACTTCAGCCAGATACTGATACCCGCAGACCGAGCATTCATAAACTTCGGATGGCTGGTCTACCCCCACGGGGCTTTCCGCTTTCACGGGATTGTGTTCAAAATCCTCCACCAGGTTTCGGTATTTGTCATGAATGATATGCTGGTCAAAATCTTTAAATTGCCGCAGCATTTCGTCTTGTTCCTTTGCTGTATAGTATTTCATGACAGGGATGAAAAAGTGTTTGTCTTCCTTTTCAATATGGGGCGGATAGATGTCCGATATCCTGCGGACAATGGCCGCGATCTCATCAAATACCTGCGAATTTCCATTACGCGCATCATGGACAGCCGCTGCCAGCGCCTTCACGGTTTTCCGTGCCAGCACATGCTCATCCACCAATTCCTGAAGTATCTGTGTTTCATGATCGGTTAATTTTTTATTGCGCAGCGTCGCAAACAGAATATCCTCTTCTTTGCCGTGATGACAGCGATCCGCATACGTACGCAAAAAATCCACTCCCTGATCGATGAGGGATAAATCAATCGCCGATACTGAGGGTACAGTCTGGATATGCTTTCCCATCACGGCAATCATGCGCTGGATCAGTCGATGCTCGATCATCAACGGGGCAACAGGCATCATGTTGGATCCCTCCATTCATGCTCAGGATGCATGACCATCCCTGCAGTTATAGTTATCTTCATGATTTATTATACTACAAAATTCCATTTTCGCCTCGCATATGACCGGCAAGCCTGGAATGGACGATGACATCTACCATGGCCTTGTTCTCTACGTATCGACAAGTGGGTCAACTATTCGTGCTCCAACCCAATTGCTCCATATCCCGGAATACCCGATACCAGCCCTTTTCCCCCGCCAGCTCCCTGGGTGTTCCAGACTGGACGATTCTGCCGTTTGCCATCATCAGCACCCGGTCCGTGTCGATCACACCGGAGAGTCTGTGGCTGATGGTCAATACCGTCCGGTTCCGTCCGATGGAGCGGAAGGCTTTAAAGATCGTTGCCTCCGTGATGGCATCCATGCCCGATGTGGGTTCATCTAACAGCAGTAAAGGCGGGTCAGTGACCACCGCTCTGGCTAAGGCCAACAGTTGTGACTGGCCATGGGACAAGCTGGTTCCGCCTTCACCCAGTCGGGTCTCGAATCCCCCGGGCAATCCAGCAATGACTTCCTGCAACCCCACTAATTCCACGGCCGTATCCACCATTTCCCGGGTGATACGGGAATCTCTCAGGGTAATGTTCTCCATGACCGTTCCTTCCAGGATGTGGACCTGTTGTGTCACCACCCCCATCACCTGCCGACGTTCTTCCGGTTTCAAGCGATACGGGTCTTTGCCATTGATCCGAATTATGCCCCGATCCGGAGCAAAAAGCCCGGCCAGCAGATTCATCAGGGTCGTTTTCCCGGCACCAGTACGCCCCACAATTGCCACTTTCTCCCCTGCCTGCAATGTGAACCGGATATCCTTGAGCACATCATGGTCCTTTTGATATCCGAAATGAATGCCCGCCACTTCAACCATGGCATCCGTTTGCGACCCTTCATCAGCGGGGACATCGGTCTTTTGCCAATCGTCTGTCTCTTCTCCCAGAATCTCCTGCACCCGTCCCAGTCCCGCCATGGCCTGCTGGATGGTTTGCACTTCCTGACTCAAGGCTTCAATCGGGCTGAGCAGGCGAGTGGTCAGGTCTGCCATCGCCGCCAGGCTGCCAATGGAAATGAAAAGTGAGTCGTTAAGGGATGTTCGGCCACCCAGCCATAAAATCAGGGCGATGGCCAGTGCTTTAACCACCTGGAGCACACAGGGAAAGTATGCGTCGTACACCGCCGCCACATTGTTGGCCGCCAGATGATTGCGAAGGGGTTCCTGAAAGCGGTGCACATAATCGGATTCTCTCCCGTACAGTTTCACCAGTCGAATCCCGGCATACACTTCCTGCAGGAAGGTGTTCATTTGACTGACCATGCGCCGGATTTGTGCCTGGGCATGGAACATATTCTTTCGGAAAAAGTTGGCCAGCAGAAATATCACCGGAACGGTGGCAACGCCCACCCCGGCCAGCGGAGGACTGATGAGAAACATGGCAGTGAGAATGCCAAAGATTTTGAGTGAATCCGTGACGGCATTGATCAATCCGGCTGAAAAAAGAGCGTGAACTGAATCAACATCGGAGGTCAGCCGGCCCATGATTTCGCCCACAGGTGTTTTGGTATAGTAGGATATGGGCAGATGCGTCAAATGCGCTGCCAGCATCAGGCGGAGTTCAAACAATAGATTTTGGCCGATCAACGATGTGACCAGTGTCAGAGAAAACCCGGCTGAGCTCGCTGCCAGCAGCGCCAGGAGATACAATACGGCATTCCGCCAAACCCCTTCCGGTATTCCACCCTCCAGATACGTGTCGATGATCCTGCGCAACAGCAACGGCGGAATCAGTTCCAGGGCCACTGCTGCCGCGATAATCACCAGCATCAGGTTGAATGTCCGGGGAGTTTTCCGGTACACCTGGCCAACGACCTGTCGGATCAATACCCATACACTGTTTTTATCCTTCATGTACCGCTTCCTCCTCGATCCAGGACTGAGCCCCATATATTCTGGCATAAGTGCCTTGGTCCCCCATCAGTTCCTCATGCACACCCTTCTCTTCCATCTGCCCGTTACGGATCACCAGAATCTGGTGGGCATCTTTAAACGGGGTTACCCGGTGGGTAATCAAAATGATGATCCGGTCTGTGAGACTCCTCAACCCGTCCATGATCTTCTCTTCCGTGCGAATATCCACGGCAGAAAACGGATCATCCAGAATCAAAATCGGATTGTTGGTGTATATGGCCCGAGCCAGGGCGATCCGCTGTCGCTGTCCCCCGGATACCCGGACGCCTTTTTCCCCCACGACTGTTTCCAGACCATCCGGAAACAAGGAAAGGTCATCCCACAGGGCCGATATTTTCAACGCATTTTCCAGGCGATCCCGGTTCGCCTGATCCGGTTCTTCCACAGCAAACGTGATATTTTCGCGAATGGTGGTGGAGAACAAAAAAGCATCTTGACCAGAGTAGGCAATGAGTCCTGCACGAATATCCGCAGGCAGTGTCTTTGCTTCCACTCCATCGATGCGAAATGATCCCCTATACGGATAAAGGCTGGTCAGACAGGCGGCCAGGGCACTCTTTCCGGAGCCGACGGGACCCGTCACTCCGATCCATTCTCCCTTTTGTGCGATGAAGGAGATTCCCGAGATCGTATCTTTTTCAGAACCCGGGTAGGCAAAGGACAGGTGATGGACTTCCAGGACATCGCCCCGTAATCTGGAAAGCTGATGCGTGTCATTGGCATACCTTGGGATGGCCATATCCCGACTTCCTTCAATGGCCTTTAATTTCTCTTTAACCCGATCCCAGGCAGCTTTGGCAGCATGAAACTGATTAAACACCCGGGCAGCCACCCAGGTCCGGTTTGCCATGGCACTGAACATGGTCAAAAATGTCACGAACCGGCCAATGGTCCACTGCTGTTCGATGACCTTCATGCCCCCCAGCCCGATCACCCCGACAATACCCAGAGACGCAATGGTCGCATAAATCGGCATCATGCCGGTCTGCAGCACGGCTGTTTTGATGTTCCAGGAACGCAGATCTCCTGCAAACTCCTCCAGACGCTGCCGTTCCATCTCTTCTCTTCCAAAAAGGCGCAGCATGGTGAGTCCATTCAGGGTTTTCTGTAAATGAGATGAAATGACTGAGGCGGATTTGCGTGCATTGAGGGAGAATCGATAGAGGGGATGACGGGCTGTCTCCGCCGCAAATATGGCAAATGGGATTGGAATGGAGCAAAGCAGCGTGATGCGATAGTCGTAGGTCAGCAGCACGATAAAGTATGTGATCATGAGTAACCATGTGTCCCAGGTCTCATTAATGGTCATCTGCATGGTGGTGACGATCTGCTCCACATCACCGACTGTGCGTGACATCATATCCCCCACGGATTCTTGTTCAATGCTGGCAATGGGTCGGTTCAGGGTTCGGGATAGAAAACCTGAGCGCATGTCACAGGCAATCCGATTGCTCATATCACGTAAATACCAACGTTTGACATAGCGGGCAAACTGAAAAAATATGGTCAGCAGCACAAATGCAAAACAATACACCAGAAACATCCGGATGTTCTGGGGTGTGACCTGGGCTTCCAATGCCGCTGCGGCATCAATGGCAAGCCCCAAAAATATCGGTCCGGTGACGATGACCGTGTTAAAAATTATGCCGCCGGCGGTCTGGAGCCAAAACTGGCGCTTATACTTTTTCAGGTAAGATATCAGCGAATACGGGCTGCCCGGGGGCAAAGCAAATGTGGTTTGCATCATACCCTCCTAGTCACTGGCATTCTGAAACAATTTCTCATAAACAACGGATTGGCTCATTTTTGTTAAAATTTGCTCCAGTTGCGCCTGCTCCTGCGAATTCAGCACCCCGAACAGATTATTCACAAATGTGTGATCTTCGGACTGATGTGTTTTTAATACTTCAAAGCCGTTGGGTTTGATATATACATGGACCATCCGCCGGTCTTCCTTGGACCGGCGACGAGCAATCAGACCTGCGGATTCCAGTCGATCCAGCATGCTGATCAGTGTTGCGGGAGGAAAGTGATACGCTCTGGCAAGCTCCAAGGTCTGGCAGCCATCATGTTTCGCAATTCTTTCTAGAAGAAACAGATCCACCGGGCGCAGCCCGCTGCTTTCCGCCTGATAGTATCGTTTGTATTAGAACACATCAAGAAGAAAGTGCATCAGTTCTGCTCGGCTCATTTTGATTCACCTCTCGAATAATTCATATTTCGAATTAATTATATAACCTCCTCAGGTAGGTGTCAATCAGAAACGTCTACGAACATCCCCGGTATCGACCTGCAGGGTCAATTCTTTGGTCGAAGTCAATCGATTGATGCGCATTGAAACTGACGGCAAATCAGCAACAAACAAGCCTTGCGATCCATATCGCAAGGCCATGAGATTAGCGGACGTGGTTGGGAAATGACCCTTCTGCAGAAACCCAGCGACTCCGCTCTTTTATCCTGTGCACAGCTTGTTGCCTGCATTTCAATACAACTCATAGCTCAACGGTTCATTGACTTGATCAGACATGAGCAGATGATCGCGCATATGGGTTAAAGGTGTCGTTCCCTTTTTGTTGGATTTGATCTAAGCGCGGAATTTGGAAACGATTTCTTCAAAATTAGACACCCATCCTACAACCTTATCAAAATCACTTTGAGCTTGTCGAAATTGGTCGATAACCGCCAGGGTTTTATTGGTATATCCTTTAATCATTTCACTTCTGCCATCAAATTGAGCTTTTAACGACAAGGCAGTTTTTATGGCGTCACGATTTTCAGCGTTCATCATTTTTTCAACCCTCCAAACATTTCTGGTGAGGCATTCTTAACTTCTTCAGGTGTAAAGGACTTTGCATTACCATCCTTATCAGTCATTTTCATTCCGCCATCTTGACTGATAATGATCTTTCCACCGTCTGGTGTGTTAACCGTCACGTCAGATGTTGAACTACCATGCACGGTTGTAACTTGACCTTTGGCATCAACTGCGGTCATCGTGGAAGTCCCATCCGAATTCCCGATGATGGTCATGGATTCGCCCAGAGAATTCTTTGCCTCATAATCCCCATTTGCTTTTACATTGATGTTCGTTTCCACACCATTGGCATCTTTGCTGACCATTGAAGATGAACCATCAGGATTGTTACGCACGGTGTCCGTGCTTCCATCGGCATGGGTCGCATCGATATTTCCGTTTTCATCAATGGTGATTTTCCCTTTATCTGAAATCATGGTGCCAACAAATTTATCGCCAGTCACGGTCATATCAGAACCGTTAGAGTCTTTGATCACGATCGTGCCTTGTTCAGGATTACCGTAAATTTCTGTTCTGACACCGGTCTCCTTATCAGTATGATCACTTTTCAAATTGCCATTTTCGTCGATTTCGACATACCCATCTTCGGAGACAATTTTCCCGGATTCAAGCTCCCCGTCTTTATTGATGACCACTTTGCTTCCTTTATCATCCGAGAAAGTAATTTTGTCGTTGATATTCCCGGTTACAGTCATTTCATGTCCATCCTCGTTAACTGCAACACCTGAGATATTGCCCTGCTCGTCTTTTTTGAGATTTGTCCCATTATCATCCTTGAGCCCAATCACTTTACCTTCTTTATCGAGAACCTGGATATTTTTCTCATCAGGTCCTCGTACCTCCAATGTACCGTCTGGGTTCTGGGCCGCATATGAACCATCCGCGCCGTGGACGCGAATAGTTCCATCTGGATATTCAGTTCGCGTAGAACCATCAGGATTCTGCTGATAAGTCGTTCCGTCGGAATAGACTTCCGTTTTAGTGCCGTCAGGTGAAGTATAGGTTTCATGTCCATCAGGCGTGATCACGCCAGTCGTACCATCCGCTGCTTTCACATAAACGGTGCCATCCGGCATTCTTGTACCCACAGTGCCATCAGGCAAGGTTTTTGTCACCGTTCCATCAGGATTCTTTTGAATCATGGTCCCGGGTTCATCGTCAGGATCATTGGATGGGTAGGGATCAAATTCACCGCTTGAGCCTCCACCATCGGTGTTTTCGTCTCCACTCTCTTGATCACTGCTCTCGCCTGTACTGCCTAATGTTGCCGCAATAAATGGAATTCCAAACAGAATTACCAGCAACGTATCGCCGATGACTGTTGCAAACGATTCACTGGATGAATTGGTTACATGGTCAATACTAATCTTCATAGCCTGGCCTCCTTGCCGATTATTTGAAAAGACGACCGACTAATGTCGCCTGATGTTAAATTGTTCCACTGACTTTGCCCCTCATGCCGAGGGGAAAGCATATGACTGTCTTTCAGCTTTGGACACAGCACGATATCCCGCATGAGGGGGCAACCTCCCATGCAAAGGCTTTTGTCTGAGCATTCGCCACATGTACCGACATGATTCTGGGAAAAGTCAAAATGTGAACGGAATTGCTCAAATTGAACACTGTTATACGCTTCTTCAATGCTATACGCAGAGAGATCCACGGCGAAGCGTTGAGTGACATCGAAACTGCAGGGCAGCAGTTTCATGTCCGGTGTCACATAAGCGGAAAAACGGCCCCCTTCGCAAGTATCGTAAGCTTCCTTGAGAATGCGCGGTGCAAAATGGATCAACGCCGGCGTGCTACAGGTATCAAAGCCAGCGAGGTTGCAATTCGCTTCTTCATTAAATAGTGCGTAGAATCTTTCAACTTTAGGATCGTCCACAGTGAGTGTATTCACCTCACTGCCGTTACCAGCGGGTTTATGGAGAAGGAAAATCACGCGATTGACCCCCACGGGAACCTTTTTATTCCCGATCCAATCGATGGCTTCATCGATGGAATGGTTACTGAGAACAAAGTGGATATTGGTTTTAATACCATGAGCCAGGAGGGCTTCCAACGCACGTCTGGTGTAATGGCTCCGATAATGACTAACTGCCACTGCCCCACAGTATTTTTTCACCTCGGGTAGAATATGAAAGTCCAGGTTATAACCGGAAGTGGTGAAATTTGGCGTGACATCATGCTCACGGGCATATCGAATGATTTTTAAGAAGTCAGGGTGCTGATCCGGATCCCCTCTGCCACCCAACGCTACTTGGAAGGTGCGTCCGCGGCTCTCGTCGATAATGCGCTTGAAGTTCTCAAAGGTCATATGCGGTTCGATTTTTTTGTCTCCTGACTGATAGCATTCCACCCCTGATTCGGCGCATTTGCCACTGATGCCATGGAGACAATGCCCCATGATGCCGACATCTAACAGGTGGGGATAACTACCCCGAAAGGCATCTTTTGAGGTTTGGATACCGCGATCATCCAGGATAGAGGTGCGTACATAGTAGCCAGAAAGGGGATCGTATGCAACTCGATAGCGGTACTTGTCATCTTCGTAGGTAATAAACTTACTCATTCAGCTTTCACCTCAGGTTTCTTACCAGTTGCGACAGCGAGGACGCTGCCTGCTAGAAGTGCGACAGCACCCAAAATGTATCCGCCGTACATGAATTTCACGAGGATCAACGGTGCATCGAGTAAGAGGCCCACCACAAAGGCTGAGAGGAGTAGATACACGCTATCGTCGGAGAGACCGCGTTTTCTTTTCGCCAGCCTGGCGAAATCATTCGACCCTAGTTTTATGAATTTATAGATGCCGGTTTTGTTGGCTTCACCAAGCAGATAGCTGATAGTGAATGCCATGACGAGTACGATGAAGTATTTATCAAATTTATTGCGTGCCCCAGAAAAACGCGAGTAACTGGCAAAGTTATTAGCGATGATTAATCCGGTACCTACGCCGATTAGGAGCACCGGGTAAGCAGATTGCGCCATGCGCCCCTGTGCTGCTTTGAAATTTGGCACCACGTTTTTCAGGCATTCAATGGAGGCCTTAAAGCCTTTTTTACGGATGGATTTAAAGAGCTTTTTACCAAAGGTAAAGAGGATGACCCAGAAAATCGTCTTTGGAATAATGTCGTTATAGGTTGCAGTTAGGAAAACCACTGCGGAGATGAGTCCGCGAAACGGTCGTAACCACCCGGGCAAAAAATATGGATCCACTGTCCAGAAAATTAGATTGACTGCCAGAATGATACTCCCGTAAATGGCCAGTGTCATCACGTGTTTTGGAATATTGGTCATGGCTTTTTTGAATTCCGATTTCGCCCATGGCACTAGGCTGTCTGGTTCCTTCGCCGCAGTTGTACCTTGTTTCTCCCCAGATGGCTCCTTGGCCGTTTGCCAATTGCCTTTAATGTTTAATCGTTTTGCGAAGTCAACAACATGTAACGAACGGAATGGGGCACCACATTTGGCACATTTCTCGGACTCGTCCGGCGATGATGCAAGGCATTTCATGCAAATCATAAAAACCCCCCTAACTTTAATGAATATAATCGTGTGAATGCAATGTTTTTCACTCAATTCCACACCATTAAAACCTTGTTCTCAAACTGCATACGGAAATCGCAAATATTTCGTAAGTTTTTCTGTCCTCATTTGCCACACTTTCAGCACGGGAAACACGAAAATCAAGTACATTGGTACAAGTAAATGATTGATTCAAGCACAATCATGCCTTCCCCCCCGACCAAAATCAACGGTTGACGGGTGCTGCCATTCCACCACGGCTTTAGCAGCCCTTCTGATTCATCAGCAGGATATGCTTCCGGAGGGAGATTCTTATATCATGAATGTTCATGGTACCATTTCTCATCATCTTAGTGGATGAAAGTTTCTGTCGCGTCATGTTTACTTCCCTTCAGTTTTTCATGCAACGCTATCAAATTTTTAACTTAATCTGAGTGTGAAATTTCGACCAGCATCCGATTTTACCTGCCTGAATATTCAAAATATTATTTGACTATGGATGACCCATACTATTCTCCTGAGGTCATTATTCGCCATCGGTGCCTCTAAAGAAAAAACAGCGCAAGCGAGCGCCGTTACTGCATTACGATGGTCTGAGCGAAAGGGATCGAACTTTCGGCCGCTTGAACCCGCATCAAGAGATTTTGCGATATCAATGGTTTGGACCTCCTTCGATGGCTAAGAAATTTAATGGATCAGGAATGAGTCAGTTGATGACCCATCATATTTCAAACGGGCGTTTTAAATGTTCTCCGGATTTCAAAATGGCAAGCATCTCAATCGGGTGATCGATCCCGTTCGGCAGGATCACATAGAAATATGATTCTGGTTGAATGTCCATTAAGTATTCAGTACTCTGAGAAATGTAACTCATTTTACTAACAGGAGATTTTGCCATGCCATAAAGCATCACTTGCCCGCTCGTCCCGCCACTATCTGTCGAAGGCAATATGCTATAACCAGCAAGCCCATTACCTGTAATGAGTGCGCAGAACTCACACCAATTAGTTTCCATCCGAACAACGAAGGTTTAACATACATTGCACTCATAGTTGAAATGCTCTCCCTGTTGACGATTATAGCTTGCCCGTCACTGAATGGGATGACATCAAGGATTTCTGCTCCACCTGAATAGTGTTCCTCCACCAATGCTTGAATGGTTGGATACCGAGCATTCATCGCTTGCTGAAGAGCAGTCAGCGCCAAGATTGCAACGATGCCTACAACAAAGAGTTTCACTCTTTTCTGGTGCATACATTTACCACCTTTCTGATCAATAAATGGACCCTGATGCTTTTTGGGGAATTGTAAAATGTAGGGCATATGCGTGCCCGACCTCCCATTAAGCAGCAACTTCCCGCAAATAGCGTTCGAGTAATTGCTTAGGGCTCAGATACCCCATTGATGCATGCATTCGCCTCTGGTTGTCATATCTTTCAACATATTCGTTTGCACTCGTCTTCACACCTTCCAGATTAGCATTTTTTTGGAAATATATCCATTTTTTCTTGATGGTCGCAAAAATCTCACGGCATGAATCGTCGAAGGGATTGCCCTTGAGGCTCATGCGACCAATCACATGATGCTGCTCCATCTCTTCTGACTCCGAAGAAGTGATAAGATTCCAAAATCAGGCAAAGAAGGAAAAGCAGAAACCATAACGAAAACAAGATAATCAGGCAGTAATTTACATAAGTTAGAAATAAATAGATGCTAAAGATGGCTTACCACCATTTGAAACCAGTTAGCTTGGAACCGAACACGCTTACACTTTTATGATTTCCGCTCCGGTTTTGTCTCATCATCTTAAGAAGGTGGTGTCCGCAATGACACAAGCGAAGGTCCCTTCCCAGAAGACCATTGCCCTGATCGTTGCCCTGGTGATTATTGCTCTCATCATTACGGTCGTCTTTATCCAGGGACGCAAAGACCCGATTAATCACGAACAGATGGCGAAGGAGCAGGATTTCAACGCAGAGATCTTTGAAATTGACCTTCTGAACCCTGGTGACTTTGCTGCAAGTGATCTGCCTGTCTCAGAATGTTCCCTCAAGGCAGTTTTGCATATGGCAGACGGGCCGGGTAAACCCCTGGCTGCTGCCGGACAGACCAGCCGCGCCGATGGCAATCTGGACAACTCCGATGACAACCTCATCGCCGGAACCGAATTTCAGGTCGGTACGCCAGTGTCGATGGTTCGTGTCGCGGCAACGCTAAATCCGATTCAACCTATTCAACCGATCCAGCCAATCCTACCGATCCAACCCATTGACCCACCATCTTCAATTATCCAGGTTCTCAACCCGAAAGAAGGCAGTAAACTGATCGCCGGGACGAATTTTACCCTGAATTGGACCATCGATTCCGGTCGAGATCCGACAGTGGATGTCCTTTTTAGCGCCGACGGCGGGAAGACATACCAGACCATTGTTGAAGGGATTGCCAACGAGAATACCTACCGGCTGAAGGTGCCTAATGTCAACTCCACCCGTTGTGTTTTTCGGGTCAATGCTTGGGTGGGGACTATTCGGTTAGGATATAATCTCTCACCCACCTTCCAGGTGGTGCCACCGGTTACACCAACGCCCGTTCCACCGATAACCCCACCCCCGGAAAAACCGCCGGAAATCCCAAATAAGTATCCAACTCCTTCCTATATCGCAGATAATAACGGGTTTATCAATCAAAACGAAGATGCAACCCGCTGGTTTACCGTCGAACATGAGCTAACCCAGGTAAGCCGCGTGGTGTGGCAGATTGCCCGAGTTCCCTTTACCTGTGATACCAATCTGAAATGGAATGAGTCACCCGGGATTTTGGCCTGGGGTATACAAAACGGCAGTGTCAAGGAGTTCGCCGTGGATTTCAATGCAGTCATGAGCCAGTTCAAGGCCCAAAGCCAGGGCCCCAAGCCGGTTAATCGTGGTGTTTCTTTTGACACAGTACCCAATGTCAAGCTGCTGGATCAGGAGCAGCGGGCGTTGTATGTCCGGGTTATCATGCTGGATAAAAATGATAAGATTATTGGTGCCACCCGTTCTGAGTTTCAAGTGGTGTACGGGACCCCCCTGCTCGAAAAGTCAGCGATCGGCATGCTCAATCCCATGCCAGATATACCCCGGCCGGAACTGGCGGTTCGATCCGCATCTGCGCCTATCAGCGTACCCTTTGAGGTCATTGCGGAAAAGGGTAAATTCATGTATGCAGGAGGGGATCGGGACTGGATATTTAAGCTTTCCAAGGTACCCGCTGCTTCCGTGGAGGTGGATGTTCAAATATCCACTATGCCCTTTAAGTACCAGAGCATGTCTGATTTTTACAACCCTGCGGGACTTGTGCACCGGAATCGGGAGCAAGGAATCCAATACACCTTGGAGACCCGGATGGTTCCAGTTTCTTTTTCCGAATTCGCACCTCCACTTTACCAACTAGGTAATAACACCATCACCTACTATATGCGGGCGATCTGCTATGTACCCGGCGAAGGAGCCGGTACGGTAGTGCCTGTGGTCTCAGAAACCCATCAGATCCACTATACCGGCAATAAAGATCTCTTTTTGATAGGCCAGTATGACTTCGACAATCTGCCTCCAGAAGAAGTGGTGGTTAAATCCTATGTTCCTACCACGGATTTCTGGCAGTATTATCCGGCTCGATGGCCCTTAGATCATTACGAGGAATATTTTGAGGTGACCCGGCCCATTCAGGCAGAGGAGGTCAACTTCTATATCAAGAATCACGAGACGGGCGATTTCTTGTACCCATACCCGGTGCATCTGAACCTATATCCCAAAACCACCCGCGCTCAGTATCAGGCAGTGTTGGATCGGATGCTGCCACCGGGAGCCTGGTTCCGCCTGACTATCAACCAGAGCGGCTGGGATGCTATCTGGAGTGAATTCACCACACTTTTAAAACAGGTTTATGAGAGCATCCAGAAGACTTACAACGGGTTGAAGTCCTCCCTGGCCAACCTGGTGGCTGATCGCTTCGCCTTTATGGGAAGCACGGTTCAAGGGTATATTCGGACGGCCGTCCGCGCCTTGATCGATTACGGGCTGGCATCTGTGGGGTTACCTCCCAGTCTGCCCAACTTTGACGCCCTGACCGATTCCAGTTTGGATTACTGTGTGCGGATTGCCCTGGATGAGGCGGCTCAATCTCTGGGGGTACCCCCTGAAGAAATTCCCAACGAGATTCGTAACAGTATTATCGATGAAACCAAATCCCAGATCACCAATCTGGCGACCGCGAAAAATGTGAATCCTTTGGATGTGGATTACCTGAAGCCCGCCACTGAGGCCATGTACCGACCGGCCTGGGTGGATGTCTATATCCTGAATTCCCACGATCAGTGGAGCCCACCGGGAACCCTGACGATGAGTTATTACCCTGTCGGTAAGCCTCACTTTAAAATGTACAAATATGTCAGTTTGCCCATTCCGGCCCTGCCACCCAAAGGAAAAACCTTCATCCGCGTGTTTCTGACACCAGACAACACGGATAAGCCCATCTGGAATGATTATTACTGGGGGAGAGAGGGAGAATGTGTATTCAATCTGACGGCCACATATCATGTACCGGATATTGAGATTGCGGCGAAAGAGCAGGGAGTTCAGGGGGTATTGGATTATCGGGCGGATGCTTATGTATATGATATGGATCCGGTCTTTACCATGACTCGGATTAATGCGCCGAAGGATTCCTTCTCGGAGTGAGGCCGATTGACTGTTCCGATGATGCTAGTCAGAACTGAATATTTATTTTCACAAACTCCATTTTGTTTTAGCCTTCTAAAATTGGATGATTGACGGTCATGCAGACCTGAATGGCGAAGAATCGTCAAATAATCTGCATGGGTTCTTAAGCTGTATTCGTACAACAAGAACAAAAAAGGGAACGCACTATGGGAATCACAAAACATGCCCATCTGCCACCCGATGTGATGTAAGTGTCTGAAATGGCCCAAAAACTGTTTTTCGGAATAGCGTCGGCATTTAGCTTTTCGGTTCGACCTTTGCCGAACGCTTAGGCATACAAAACAACCAAAATTACATGCCAAGTCACCGCTTGTTCCCAATTCTCAAAAAACCGATAAATCTCACCTTTCGTTTCGGCACCTGCCATTTACCCGAATACCTGCTTCACTTCAAGAGACTTCCATCCTTCCCTTCAAGCAATTTCGAAACAATCTGAATTCAATACCTTTCCTCGGAACGTTTTCCCATCTTGTCCCCGTACAATTCCTCTCTTGAGCCCTATCCTTGTTGTAGCTCATAACGACCCCGTCCGACTCTGCGATAAATAGACCCTCCATCCATCCCCAAAGTGGCGATGCCATATGCCCTCACCATCCTAAACAGCGACGAAAGTGCCCCGAAGTTCTGCGCGCAACGGGCGGTGCCGAGCCAAATATGCTCTTAGCACATCTATGCTCCGATCAATATGCTGTTGGCGGTTGCGCCCGTATTTCTGCGCGACGCCCTGTTCGGTAATAAAAGTCGTGGGATAATAGCGCCCGGGCTGCAGCTCTTCATCACCGACAAAAACTTTTTGAACGCGCTGTCCGGGAGGATTCTCGATCTTGATGTAAGCGTTTAACCCAAGACTGCGTTTGACATAACCACCCATCTGGTCGTACGGATTGCGGGCAAACGTTCGTTCCAGATTTTCCTCCAGCATCTCAATAATCTCCTCGCCCATTAACTCAATTGTTGAGATGGGCGGGTTCATGGGGATCATGTTGTAGAGGTCATTCACCGTGACCTCCCCGGGAATTACCGGTGCGCCATATCTCCATCCATTCGAGAATGCCAGTTGTGCACCCGTACTTTCCAGCAACGCCTGCAGCAGGAAATTATCCATAGTTGTTTCCAACATAGTTCCTCGATTGAGGGCCGTTGCTGTTTCACCTACAACTGTTGACAATTCCTCTTGATAAGGCGCAAGTGTTTGGCGGATGAGCTCATCCACTGTAGGATCGGGGGCTATCTTAGCTTCCACCTCAATCAGTTGGTGCCGATAGTCAACGACATGCCCTCCATCAATTTCTAGTTCCAAGCAGCCCAGGAAAGAACCATGGCAACCCGATTGTATGACCAACGTTTTCCCCTGAAGTACCGGTTTATAAAGGCGGTTATGGGTATGCCCGCTCAGGCACACATCGATGCCTCGCACCTCAGACAACAGCTTTATGTCCTGGGGAAACCCGAGATGGGAGATGAGAACGATCAGGTCTACCTTCTCCTTGGTGCGCAAATCATTGATGATAGAAGGAAGTTCTTCTCTCCCAAGGGTGAATTCCAGACCTTCGCTGAAGGATGGCGGCATGGTTTTGTCAATAATGTTGGAAGCAATGCCCACGATGCCGATTCGCAAGCCGCCAATCTCCTTTATGAGGTATGGTGGGAAAAACCGCTTTTTCGTCGCTTGATCGTAAACATTGAGCGCAAGCATTGGATGGCTGAGCTCCTCTGCGCGCTGTTTGAAAGCCGCAGGGCCGTAAGCAAACTCCCAATGGGCTGTCATCGCGTCGAGACCCAATGAATTTATAACAGGGATCAATGCCTGTCCCTGCGTCTTTAGGACGGGATAGGTGCCGTGGAGCGTATCGCCGCAATCGCAAAAGAGTACACTCTCAGGGTTCGCAGCCCGAATTTGCTTTACAAGCGCAGCAATGCGGGCATATCCTCCCGCAGGACGATAGACTGTCTGACCTCCCTGCCAGAACATCTCCTGGTGCAAATCAAAATAGGCATGACTGTCATTGAGTTGAATGATTGTAAGTGATATCCTGCTTTTCTTCATGACAAAAAAGACCTCCATCCAGATTCTTCCATCATCGGTTGAAAAAACATAATGTATGGTCCCCGTATAAGATGGGTCATAACGCCATCATCGTGAATTTTTCTAATAGTATGGTTTACCAGAACTTGTGAGAAACCAATCTTAGCCATTTCTGGCGCGTCCCACTCACTGTGGATAAGGTATTCAGGCGGTCTTGGCATAGCATCCAGTGTTTTAAATAGCGGTTTCGGGTTCCTCGGCGGGTTGGCTCCGAGCGTCTGCAAGGTTTCTCCCATTGACACCGGGTCGAGCATAAAGCTGCCCAATGCGCTGACTCCAATTTGTTTCAAAATCATGTATCCGAGAAAACCAGTTGAGTCAGACAAGGCATCCATAGTTTTGATTGCGCCTTCTTCAAATGCCTTTTCCTTTCCCGGAAGCACCGTATGTTCGCCAATGGCAACACAGCGCTGTGGGGTGGCAAAGCGGATAAATTCTTCTTGCTTTATGAAATCTTTACCAAGATCGGCGATTTGCCCCATTGCTCGAACAGGTGACATTTTGGCTTTGACAATGCTGTAAACCGGCTCCCAAGGACCTTCTACCACCATCTCCAGACAGCTGGCACATAACTCAAAGACCCGGTTGAATTGTTGTTCATGAAACTCGTCATGATCTTGCCAACGTTTCCACATGGTATACTGATAGTTGCGGACAGGGTTAAGTGTATCTTCCATGTGAATGCTACTTCCCCCATATCTGCCTGCAAGAGGCAAAATACCTGTTTGGATATTAGCCATAAACCCGACAAGTCCCGGATGTGAGGCAGTGGTGACACATACCCGGGGACCCACTTTGTTCATCAGATCAAAACTTTCTTGATTGTTCAAAACTTTAGACATATTTAGGGCAAGGTAGATGGGGGTATCCTTCATATTTTCAGTCTTCATACTGTACCTCCATATTATTGATTTGCCGTGCGCGCCAATTTCAATCTTTGCGGTCTTCGCTCCGAGCACTTTGATGGTAGACTTAGCGTCGAAAAATCCAGCATAATCTCTGCCATGGACTGTAACCAAACCCACCAAATAATGAACAATCATTATCGTGATTCGACCCCAAAAAAGGTCAATTCAAGCAAAACATTATCCGGATACAAAAATAATAACCAATATATATATCTTTAAATGATCCCATATCCGGGTCCTCGCCAGGCCCCTTACCGGGAAATCGTGAATGCGGCACACCCTTTTAATCACCGAGGGTACTCCTTCAATCCCGACTCTGAAATCAGCTAGCTTCTGGAGCCTGGAGGTGCCAAGCAGGCTTCGGTCGCGGTCCGCAACATTTTTTTATCGGTAAAGGTAACTGCGTTTTTTGAACTTATCAGCATAATATCTAACAAGGTGCTTAGAAATCTATTAGCAAGATCCCCATTTAGTTTGTGACTTTTTTGATTTTTCATATAAAATCACCTGATGATTTATGAGTTTACACCCATATAAAAAAACACCCGCAAGGCGAGGATCATGCCAGCACTGCGGGTATCTTCGATTCCTTATATTTTCCAATCGGAATCTAAGCCGTCTTTCAAGTTAAAGGGTTTTATGCTCGGAATGGACCATTACCGTATCCACAGTTGCAATCCAGAGCCCCTCCTCAAACTCACTCATTAACTTATCGTTTTCCTCCAACATCCGGATAAAAGCTCCTGTACTCTTACGATTGGCATTACACTCCAGCCTCATATCGTCTATTTTCCTCAACCTACTTTAGCTGCTTCATAGCGCTCCACTAAAGATTGATAACGTTGCTGATAATGATTCTGATCCAGAGCGGAACGGGTGTTTTCTTCCGCGCACTTGTGGAGCAGCTATGCAACAACCTCGCATTCACCTAGCAGTTTGGTACTTTCCCTAGCAAGCATAGAATTATCGGTTAAAACATAAATGATCTCCTGATATCCATGCAGTATTCCATCTTTGCTGTCAGGTATGCTAATAAAAGCTTCTAAAATGTCTACTTTATCGCGTCTTCATAAAGGTGCAATGTCAGGCATTTTTTCTCGTTTCTAAACTTATGATTACACTGCCAAATCGTCCGACGGTATTTGCTGGTGGAGTTCCACACCTTGCTGCCGTAATAGCCCCCACACTCGCCGCAGATAATCTTACCCGAGAAAGAACCGTTGCCAGTCTTATATCCCTCGGCATTCTTGCGTTTCTTAAATTCGTGCTGCACAAGTTAAAACACATCCGGGCTTACGATTGCAGGATGGTTTCTTCCACGTAATACTGTGGGATTTCGCCCTCATTTGTTTCTTTTTCTTGGTTAGGAAATCTACTAAAAGGTCTTTTGCAGCATCGCGTCACCGTTGTCCTTTTCATTGGTAAGGATGCTTTCACCCGTACTGGGCTGCCACTTCTTTCTTCCCGATGGTGTAGAAATGGGATTTTCAGTTAAACACTTGGCGATACCTGAAGGAGTCTTACCATCAAGAAAAAGCCTGTAGATCACCCGCACCGTTTTCGTATCCGATTCGACAATTTTAGGCAAGCCATCCTCACCTTTTTCTTAGCCGAGGAACTGGTCGTCGGGCAGACTGACCTTGCCTTCGACTAAGCGTTTCCTTTGGCCCCAGGTAACATTTTCCGAAATGCTCCGGCTTTCCTCTTGTCTAAGCACTCAAATCTTGATACAATCTAGCAATTATTTCATTGTCCTTCAACGATCAGCAATCTATCGTCATGTAATGAAAAAGGCTTGGCACCATGGCCAGGCCTTTATTAAACGCAACTCATTACATCACTCCAACAACTCCAAGAGCCGCGTCTCAACTCCCTCACTCACCGCCGAGGTTCCCCCCAGAACGATAGCCCGGGTGATTACACGCCCGGTGATCAGGGCTTCGACGCTGCCCGGAAGGGTTGACATATTCCCCGGAACCAGCAGAACACCGCTGTACCGCTTAGCCGCCAACACGCCTCCAGCCAGGGCATCGGGGAAGTTCAAGCCCGTGGCGATAAACACTTCCTCAGTCATCACAGGCAGATAAGTCTTGGCCAGTTCCAAGGCTGTCTGATAGCGATTCGCACCCATCACCCTTGCTACGGTCATCCCTCTGTTTTGCAGTTCCACTCTCACCGCATCACTGATGACTGCTTCGCCGCCGACAATGACTACTTTGCCAATGCTTGAAAGGCTATCCAAAGCAGCTTTGGTGGCTGTTGGGAGACTGCTCTTGCCGGTCAGCAGGATGGGATATCCATTCATGGCACCGTAAGCAGAAGCCGCCAAAGCATCGGGAAATCCATGCCCGAAGGCAATAAAAGCGGTGTCAAAGTTAGCTACTTTGCCCAGTTCCTCGGCAATCAGTTTTGCCGTCTCATAGCGGTTGGCACCTCCCAGACGGTCAACGGTGTCCACACTGCTAATGGCCAGAAGCGCTGTTTCCACTCCGACAGAGATAGCTCCGGTGCCCCCCAGGATGATAACCCGCTTCGCTCCCAGCCGTTGGATTTCCTCACTGGTGGACGTATTCAGGCTGTTGGTGGCAGTCAGTAAGATGGGGGCGTTCAGCTGATGTGCCAAGGATACTCCCGCTAGGCTGTCGGGAAAGTCATCTCCACGGGCCAGGAGTACCGTAGCGGCTCCATCCGCCCAGCCTGCCTGGCTGACTTCAACTGCAGTGGTATAGCGGTTACTCCCTAAGATGCGGGAGACAGGCGTAATGTCGCTTACATAAAACTGCTTAATCGACTCGTGGATAGAAGTAGAAATGTAATCACTGCAATACCCACGGGCGCGAAGGTAGCCGAACTGGCCGATGGGCAGGGTAAGCCCTGATAGTCGCCACCCCCCCCAAATCCGGGTACCGTTCCCCAAGGCTGTCCAGGTGGCTCCATCCATCGATTGTTCAAAGGTCACCCGGTCCACCTCCGGCCCGCAGCCAGCTCTGAGCCAGGTCACCGATTTGCCTGTCGCTCCAATCTTGAAGTGGTACCAAGCCGCCTCAGGCTGGGCCAGGCGTGCGATATAATTACGTGCAACACGACCCATGCTGGTGAAATTGCCCCCCCCCAGGATCTTACCATCCGGCTGAACCGCCAGGGTCATTACAGACCCATTGGCACTGGGGTCGAACTCAATGTCCAGGCTACCGTCGGGATGCAGGCGTGCAATGTAGAGGCGCCCCTTGCCGCCCATGCTGGTGAAATTGCCCCCTACCAGGATCTTACCGTCGGCCTGTATCGCCAGGGTCAATACAGACCCATTGGCACTGGGGTCGAACTCAATGTCCAGGCTGCCGTTAGGGTGTAGGCGTGCAATACGGTTACGCGCCTCGCCACCCATGCCGGTGAAATTGCCCCCTACCAGGATCTTACCGTCGGCCTGTATCGCCAAGGTAAGTACATCTCCATTGGCATTGGGGTTGAACCCGGTGTCCAGGCTGCCGTCGGGGTGCAGGCGTGCAATGCGGTTACGCGCAACACCGCCCATGCTGGTGAAATCACCCCCTACCAGGATCTTACCGTCCGGCTGTACCGCCAGCGTATAAACAAGCCAATTGGGATAGGGGTTGAACCCGGTGTCCAGGCTGCCGTCGGGGTGCAGGCGTGCAATGCGGTTACGCGCAACACCGCCCATGCTGGTGAAATCACCCCCTACCAGGATCTTACCGTCCGGCTGTACCGCCAGCGTATATACCCAACCGTCGACATTGGGGTTGAACCCGGTATCCAGACTGCCGTCGGGGAGCAGGCGTGCAATGTGGTTACACGCCTCGCCGCCCATACTGGTGAAATGTCCCCCCACCAGTATCTTACCGTCCAGCTGCACCGCCATGGCAAGTACAGCATAATTGGGATTGGGGTTGAACCCGGTATCCAGACTGCCGTTAGGGTGCAGGCGTGCAATACGGTTACGCGCCTCGCCGCCCATGCTGGTGAAACCGCCCCCTACCAGGATCTTGCCGTCCAGCTGCACCACCAGATTACTAACGCTTCCATCGGCATTGGGGTTGAACCCGGTATCCAGGCTGCCGTTAGGGTGCAGGCGTGCAATACGGTTACGCGCCTCGCCACTCATGCTGGTGAAACCGCCCCCTACCAAGATCTTGCCGTCCGGCTGCACCGTCAGCGTATATACCAGACCATCGGCATTGGGGTTGAACCCGGTATCCAAACTGCCGTCAGGATTCAGGCGTGCAATACGGTTACACGCCTCGCTACCCATGCTGGTGAAATCGCCCCCTACCAAGATCTTGCCGTCCGGCTGCACCGTCAGCGTATATACCAGACC
>CAZRKC010000026.1:0-6438 GCA_964600665.1 uncultured Candidatus Sumerlaeota bacterium | reverse complement strand
TTGAACCCGGTATCCAAACTGCCGTCAGGATTCAAGCGTGCAATACGGTTACGCGTCTCGCCACCCATGCTGGTGAAATCGCCCCCTACCAAGATCTTGCCGTCCGGCTGCACCACCAGAGTACTAACGCTTCCATCGGCATTGGGGTTGAACCCGGTATCCAAACTGCCGTCAGGATTCAAGCGTGCAATACGGTTACGCGCCTCGCCGCCCATGCTGGTGAAATCGCCCCCTACCAAGAGCTTACCGTCCGGCTGCACCGCCAGAGTACTAACACTTCCATCGGCATTGGGGTTGAACCCGGTATCCAGGCTGCCGTCAGGATGCAGGCGTGCAATACGGTTACGCGCAACACCGCCCATGCTGGTGAAATTACCCCCCACCAGGATCTTGCCGTCAAGCTGCACCGCCGTGGTGCGGACATCTCCATTGGCATCGGGGTTGAAACTGTAATCCAGGCTGCCGTCAGGGTGCAGGCGTGCAGTGTGGTTACGCGCAGCACGACCCATGCTGGTGAAATTGCCCCCCACCAGGATTTTGCCATCAAACTGTACCGCCATGGTGCGAACATCTCCATTGGCATCGGGGTTGAAACCATCTTTGCCTGACACCTGCGCTCCGACCAAGCCGGTCCCACCGAAAAGCATGCTAGTCACTAAGACAGTTACTATTACCATGGAGAGGAGTTTTCGCCGCAACTGCGGCCATTTTCTCTGGATTTGATCACGTTGAGAAGTTTTTTCCGTTCTTCCGAAGAAACTCGTTTCCATCTCGTTCACACCCTCATGTAAATTTGGTCCATGGAAAGATATGATGCTTTACACCTGGTAGAAAAATCGTCTCAAGGAAAGCACTGACTTGTATCGAAGTAAGATGGAAATCTTTCTAAGATATCATGGGAGTGCCTGTCGGTGAAGGAACAGAAAATAATTGACTGTCAGTCGGCTTGTTTTCTAATAGGGTCCCTGATTTTCAGTCCAGGGAAATAATGATTGTTTCGCTATCATTTTCCTTTTTCAAAAATATTCACTTCTTCCATAGGGAAAGAAATTTTCCTGCTGACAGTTGCTGTTTTTCACACATAACTGGGCAATTCCCCAACTTTCACTTCTTCTTCCTCTTCTTAGTGAGAAAATCCAAAGTGAAGGCCTTTTGCAGCACCGCATCCCTTTAATATTTCTCATTCTTAAAATACTCATCACGGTACAGAGCTGGCATTTCTGTTTTCTACCCAAAGGATTGCATTTTCTGTCAATACTGTCCAGCTCCCAGATGGACATTTTATTTCTTAGAAAAGCCGATAAATCATCCGAACATGTTTAGCTTCTTATTCCACAATGGTAGGAAGCCCATCGTTACCATTTTGATACCCAGACCGTAGGGTAGATTTACTTTCCCGTCTGAGAAGCTTTTCCGTTGACCATAGGTGACACCTTCCGAAATACTCCGGCTTTCTACCAGTCTAATCACTCAAATATAAATACAATCTGTCAGTAATCAGATGAAGTGTTTCTTTTCATAACACACAAGTCAATCCAATAATGATGTTCCATATGAATTGTCTATTGCACATAACCATTTACCATTCACATGCCTGTATACATAGGTTGCCCTTCGTTCCATGTTGAATTCTGAATCGCTTTTTTTCTCCGCTTCCAATAAAGTTTGGGCTAAGACTAAAACTGTGTCACCCGCTTGTATCATATGCATCTTGCCCTGTGTGGGAATAATGCTGTTGTTAAAGTACGCGGCAATTCTAATAAAAGCCTTTTTGATCGCATCTTTCCCTTGAACCTCTAAGCCAGGTTTCACAACAAGAATGGCATCCTCAGTATAATAGCTCATTAAGTCATCAAACCGTTCTTCTCTGATTGCATGATCTGCTTCCCCAATTAATTTTACGATCTCTTCATTCATCTCATATGTCCCTCCTTGCGATTGATTTACACCAATTGTATCAACAGTCCGCACTAAATCAAATGCATTATAGAAAAAATAACTCTCTTTCGAGGGGTTATCAATTAAAATTCCAACTTGCTCTCATCCATCGGCAGATCGTGTTCTTATCGCTTCCCAACTCGTCTCCCACACTTTTGGCTGACTTGTTGCTTTCGACGATGTAATTGACTGCTCGTTCCCGAAAAACCTCCAGATACTTGTTGTTAGGACTTGCTATCACCTTTCACTCTCTCTATGCATACGAGTCCTCTCTTCTGACTCAGAAAAAGTGATAAGTTTTCGCTTGAAATGTTCAATAATATGTATCCGTTTTTCTATAAGGGTTTCATTGATAATTATGATTACAGAATACCGCCCTTTTTGTCCTGTTTTGTGAGGTCCTTCGCCCAATTGTTTACACCTGACTGAGATTCAGCCAACGGGGTATTTTTAATATCTTGCATTACGCGCATATATATATCAAGGGTTTGTGCAATTCTTGCTCATCGCAAAGTACTGCTATTTAAGAAAAATGACATCGATTTGACAACAATTTGGCAATGGTTTTTGCCCCTGCATCAAAGGCTGGAACATTACACAGGGGGGCAGAAGTCGTGGTTAAGCATCCGTAACTACTCCCTGGGTTCACGCACCATAGCCCAATGAGGAATTTCGGTCCCGGGAATCTTTCCATGATGCTTAATCGTAAACCCATACTTCTGATAAATAACAACATTAGTGGGTGTCTGGGTTTCCAGGAAGCAAGCAAGTTTTTCTCGATCTAATCGTTCAAACATAGACTTCAAGAGAACTTTGGCATATCCTTGCCCTTGTTTTTGAGGATGAACTCCGATGAGGAATAAACTCAAGTGAGGAAAGGAAGCGTATTGGTGATGCAACTCATCAGCATAAATCCCGTAAGTTTTAAGACGTTGCAGTGTAACTTGCTCAGCATTGCGAATGAAACTCAGTCCCCCGCTGTGGATCATTTTCCATCTTGAAACATCCGTTTGAGTATGGGGTATCCAGATGGCAGCACCTTCCACCTCCGGCGAAGTGACATACACTTCCCCATAGTTTAAACCATGTCGGATACGAAAATTAAAAAAAAGCGGCAGGAGAGAACGACGCATACATTCCTCTGGCATCAGCCAGCTGAATAGGGGATCATCCTGAAAGGCCTCTGAGAAAACCCTGACAACTGGGGTAACCATGTTCCTTTTAACGACGATAGGGGATAAGGCCTCTGCCATTCCCATCTTCCTCCCAATATTATGCTCACAATAATCCATTGCTCCACTTCCATATTACATTATTTTACCTTCAGAAAATGAGATAATCATGACACCCTGATTCAGTGTCACTCGTTCAGCGCACTATACTTAATTGCAATTCCAATGATTGACCATTCTGCAAGCAAACTTTTCAGCAATAGATTAAGTCAAGTTATCCCGCCATTTCCTGTTCAAAGCGGTGCAGTTCGTTAGTCAAATAGCGAGTAAAACGGATCTCAAAAGACTTTACGCATAAAACAACAACAGGGTAAACTCGTGTGTTACTGTTTTCTATGGAGGGAATATGCGGGTCGAGTCACTGACCTCTTAAATGGCATTCTGAATGTATATGCTTCATACAGTCTTGGATAAACCTAAGAATGCTTATCCGGTAAAGACCTCATTAGTAATTATGGCTACTGATTTCCATCCTTTTTAGCTACCTGCGGTGCAGCTCGTTTACAGAATGGTTAACAATTGCTAATGCGTTATACCACCGACCAGGGAATAATTGACCATACCCTCTAATTTCGCACCTAATTCTTAATCATAAATAATCATTGCTATCCACTTGAGCACTTCTTTTCATTATTACCCACTTTTTGGCTATCGTCACTTGCCATGGTTTTATACCCTTCTCTAAAAAATCCGATAATCAATCCGAATAATGGTAAACCTAATACATAATCTAGCAGCCACGAATTCTCTTCTATCCAATTGGGTAACGACATAATAAAAAACTGCTCATCAGAAAAAACAATTACGAACAATACAAGCCCAATGACATTCGCCAAATAGAATTTCAAAAAATTTCGGGCTGTAATCCCAACTGAACCATAGATCTGCCATAGAATGACCATCAACGCAGACATTACTAGAGCGGGTCCGTGAACAGGATTTTGGATGATTTTTGTAATTAACATAATGAATCCTGGCATTAGTATGTGTAGCAGATAAATGTTTTGCTTTCTATTCGTTAGGATCCTGCGTATGCCATAGCCAAAAAGTGGTGTAACCAGCACAAACACCACTCCCTGGAATGTAAGGAGCCAGTGCCATTGAAACCAGATATCCCCCCGCTGCCGAAAAATGATAATGGACAAGAAGATCAGAATTCCAATAAAGTTGACTAGATAATATCTTGGAAAGTGATCCACAGGATATTTTATGTTCACTATGATCTCCCATGCAAATAGTAACAAAATCATGTTAACGGGGTGGATGACACCAATAAATAAAAACCAGATTAGCAAAATTATGCTCAATCCAAATAAGTGAATAAGGTCTCGAATATGTAACCTATTATCGAGTAACATATGTTTTCTAATATCACCAATTTTCATTAATTGCTCCCTCTCGAGAAGAATATTGGATTTGCATAAGTTTTACCGAAAGTGAGTTTAAGCCATGAAGCAGGGTAGAGGGCAATCAAATCTGAACAGCTCACCTAATCCCAAAGCAATATGCAGTCATTCCTCCTCTTTAGGATTACTCTGTTCATGCTGGTTGTCTCTATGGTCATCGTCAATAGGTTTGAAGTTCACATTACTAATAATCCATCCACCAAGCAATCCGATCAATGGGATACCCAGGATATAGATGAAACCACCTTTATTATGATCAATCCACTGGGGTAACGACATCCTGATAAATTCTTCATAAGTAAAGATTATTATGAATAGAGTCAGCCCAGCAATATCCGCTAAATAGAATTTCCACAAACTCGCTTTTGTTATTCCGACTGAACTAACAATTTGCCAGCTGATGACAATCAGTAGCACAATCAACATAACTCCACCGGTAACACTGCCTTTGGTCACAACATCTACCAATGCCAGGATCATACCCGGCACCAGTATGCGCGCCAGATAGATGGTTTGTTTCTTTTCCAGCAGGGTCTTCCTGAGAGCATATCCCAGCAAAGGTGCGAGTATGACTACCAATATTCCGTTGTAGGTCAATAGCCAGTGTCGTTCGAATGAGGACATATTTTTATGCCAGAGAATGAAGATGGACATGAAAATAAATACCCCTAAAGCATTAACTAAGTAGTATCTTTTGAAATCTGCCAAAGGATATCTCATATTCAAGATGATCTCCAGTGCAATCAGAATTGATATCGCAGCAAAAAGATGCATATAAGAAAGAAACAGAAGATATACTATAATCGTAAGCCCCGGTACCACTAAATGAATGAGGTATAGATTTCGTGTTTTCTTATCCATGTGCGTTTCCCCCATTAGTATTCATGCTACCTTCAATGGTCTTCCTCCGTTCAATTAGTGTAGCAGACTTAATTTCATAACAGATACCTTTACATTTCTTATTGATTCTCATTATTTGCATCCCTAACAGAGTTACTACCATCCTGTCCATCGTTAACAGGCTTGGTCCTGCCAATCAGCCCAATCCCAACACCAATCACCGGAACGATTAATGCTGTGGACAGCCACCAACTGTTGTTGCTGATCCATTCGGCTGGCGACATAGTAAAGATTTCACCTCTTGTGTGTACAAGCATAAATATCATTATCCCCGCTACATTGGCCAAGAAGTACTTCAATAAGTCTTTAGGTGAGATTAAGGTAACACCAACCGCTTGCCAAACAATGATGATAAATGCGATCATCAGCATAGTAGTGCCCACTAAACTGTGATTGACACTGTGCTCGACCATGAGCAACGCAAGGCTTGGAATCAATAGACTCGCCAAATAGACCATGTGTCTTCTTGTAGCGATACCCTGCCACACAGCCAGCACGAGAAGCACGAAATAAAAGTACATTGGGTCGAGTAAAAGATAGATTCCAATCAGGATAATGCCTAACCCCATGACCAGAATCCAAGGTCGACTGGAGGTTTTCCTTCTCATTAAATTAACCTCCTTGACTCCTGCTAATCACATACTGCAACGACCACCAATTATCGTCTATCCTAGCGGGTAAAGAAAGAAAAAACAGCTGCTCATATGAAAAGACCATTACAAAAAGCACTTAAACATCAGATGTTTAGGAAAAATTGCAACGGTTTTATGACCCTTTATTCTGCCTCATCAGACAACCCTGCATCCTGCACCATGACCCGTTTCCCATGGCTTAATGTGATTTGCTTCTGCCCCACCCGAACCGAATCATTCGTCTCCCATACGATGGGAGTCACTTCATCAATCGCTTCTTCATGGATCAACCGCCGGTTCCCCCGCTGCATGGAATAGATCTTAATTTCA
>CAZRKC010000025.1:21668-36218 GCA_964600665.1 uncultured Candidatus Sumerlaeota bacterium | reverse complement strand
CCCGGGTTACCGCCGTGAAAGGGCGGTGTCTTAGGCCGCTTGACCATGGGGCCATTATGGCAATAATTGGTGGGCCATGATGGAATCGAACCATCGACACCCCGCTTAAAAGGCGGGTGCTCTACCGCTGAGCTAATGGCCCACAGTTAAGAATAGTATCATTGTAAATGTTGTTTGTCAAGGGTTTGCAAAACAATCCCTTAATCAAGAGCATTGTCATTCTACCAGAACAAGAAGGGTTTGTCAAGGACAGTAACCTGGACAAACCCTTCTCAAAATGAATCAAAATCAGATAATCTTGTCAATAACAATCGTCTGCCCGCGTTCAGCTCCAACTGATATGATGGAAATTGGAATTCCAATCAGTTCAGATATCCTTGCCAGATATTTCTTAGCGTTCACCGGGAAATCATCATAGTTGGTGATACTTGTGATATCTTCATCCCAACCATCCAATTCCTCATAGACTGGTTCGCATTCAGCCAAAATTGCGATGCTTTGCGGGAACTCCTTCAAAATCTCACCATTGTAACGATATCCATTGCAGATTTTGATGGTCTTTAGTTCTGTAAGAACATCCATCTTAGTGAAGGCGATACTATCAAGACCACTCAATCGCACAGCATATCGTAATATAACAGCATCAAACCATCCGCACCGTCGTGGACGCCCAGTCGTGGTCCCATACTCATGACCACGTTCTCTAATGAACTCACCGGTCTCATCCATCAGTTCCGCCGGGAACGGTCCAGAACCCACCCGTGTCGTATAGGCTTTCGACACCCCAATGACACGATCGATTTTTGTCGGTCCCACGCCAGCCCCAATGCATGCCCCACCTGCAATAGGGTGAGATGAAGTTACGTAGGGATAAGTTCCAAAATCAATATCCAGGAGAGTCCCTTGAGCACCTTCAAAGAGGACTTTCTTCTTGTCGCAGATCGCCTCATGTATTAAGAGCGAGGTGTCCGCCAAATAGGGACGAATGATTTCTGCAAACTCCAAATATTCTTGTAGAATCTTGTCTTTTGATAAAGGTTCAATCCCATATACTCGATCAAGCACGTGATTTTTTTCCGCCAAATTTCGGGTAAGCATCTCCTCAAAAATATCCTTGCTTAATAAGTCAATTAACCGGATTCCAATTCGAGCCGATTTATCCATATACGCAGGGCCAATCCCTCTGCGAGTCGTGCCGATTTTATTACTGCCCTTACGGTCTTCATCGGCAGCATCCAGAAGTTTATGGTATGGAAAAATCAAATGGGCACCACCACTGATTCGTAAATTTTCAGTATTAATACCTCGTTTTTGCAAGTAAGTGATTTCTTGAATGAGAATTTCTGGATCAATGACAACTCCATTGCCGATCATGCAGATTTTGTCCTTATAAAGAATTCCGGACGGGATGAGATGTAATTTGTATTCCTGGTCCGCTACGACAACAGTATGTCCAGCGTTATTACCACCCTGGTAGCGAACAACCACATCAGCCGTTCGCGCAAGATAGTCCGTGATTTTCCCTTTCCCTTCATCGCCCCATTGGGCACCGACGATCACAATCGCAGACATGACATTCCCTCCTTGTGCTGTCAGGCATGGAGAATTTTCGGATAACAGCCGCCATGCCAATACAATCATAGCAAATGGACCCGTCAAAGTCAACCAAACACCGAATATTGACACACATTATACTATAAATATTCGTGTAAAGAAAAACCTTCCCGGTAATGGGAAGGTGAAAGATCATTGCCCTGGGACATGACGGTCAAGATTATCAAACCGTGAAAACTCTTTGTGAAAATACAACTCAACCAAACCTGTCGGTCCATTTCTTTGTTTTGCAATAATGAGTTCAGCGATATTTTTCTTCTCCGAATCAAGGTTATAGTAATCATCGCGATAAATGAAACCAACAACATCTGCATCTTGTTCAATTGCCCCGGATTCACGAAGGTCTGAAAGCATTGGTCTACGGTCTTGACGTTGCTCTACGGCCCGACTTAACTGCGATAGGGCAACTACAGGCACATTCAGCTCCCGAGCCAGGGACTTCAATGATCGAGAGATTTCAGAGATCTCCTGCTGCCGATTCTCATTGCGTCTAGATAAGTTCTGCATCAGCTGAAGGTAATCGATCACTACAAGACCTAATCCGTGTTCTGCCTTAATTCGTCTGGCTTTCCCACGCATTTCCAAAACTGATATGCCAGGTGTATCATCAATGAAAATCGGAGCATCGCTGAGTCGGCCTAACGCTTGAGACAAACGTGGCCAATCCGATTCGGTCAAATACCCCGTGCGAAGTCTTTGGCCATCAACGCTCGCTTCCGCACACAACATACGCTGAGCCAGTTGCTCCTTCGCCATCTCAAGGCTAAATATGATGACGGGTACTCTTGAAAGCACCGCTGCATTTCTGGCGATATTAAGGCATAATACGGTTTTACCCATAGAGGGCCTTGCTGCAATAACGATGAATTCAGAAGGCTGTAATCCTGAAGTAATCATATCAAGCTGTCGAAACCCGGTTGATACACCCGTTACGCCACCTTTGTTGTTGTATAGCATCTCAATTTTATCAAAAGTTTGAACTAACACACTTTTAATAGTTGAATAACTTTTGACCATCCGGCGCTGAGATATATCGAAAATCATTTGTTCTGCATGGTCCAAAATATCTTCCACATCTTCGCGACCTTCATACCCAGTCGCTGCAACTTTGGTTGCGGCTTGAATCAAATTTCGAAGAACCGCTTTCTCCTCGACGATTTTTGCATAATACTCAATATTTGCAGCCGTTGGTACTGAGTTTGCCAACGAAGCAAGATATGATGCTCCGCCTGATTGCTCCAGCGTGTTCTGTCTTCTCATCTCTTCGGCCATGGTAACCATATCCACAGCTTCACCTTTTTCGTATAGAACCATGGCTGCTTTGAAAATTTGGCGATGTGCCTCTCGATAAAAACTGTCCGGAATCAGGATTTCAGCGACCTTAGCAATGGCATCTCGTTCAATCATTAGCGCTCCAAGTACAGATTGCTCCGCATCGACATTTTGAGGAGGCAGTTTATCGATCATCCTGATCATCACTCACTTTCTCTGGTTCATGTAAACCAATAACACGGCCTTCATCCTGGGAAATCCATCCGAGAATTTCTTCAATATCACCTACAGGAATAATCTCAAGGCCCTTAACATCAATATCAACATCGTTAGCATTCTCACGAGGGATGAAAACGGTTCGCACACCCGCCTGTTTCGCACCATAAAGTTTTTCATAGATTCCACCGACTGCTTTGATTTTCCCTTGAATAGACAACTCCCCACTAACCGCTATATCCTGTCTAAGCGGAATATCCTTGATAGCGCTGAATATGGCAAGAAAAATTGCCACACCGGCAGATGGGCCATCAATCCGGCCTCCCCCGATGATATTAACATGAATATCATAATTAGCAATTTCTTCCCCTGTGAACCGCCGAATCAGGGAGGCTGCATTAAAAACTGAATCCTTCGCCATACTACCCGCAGTTTCGTTGAAACGGTATGTTCCTTTTCCGCGTTCTTTAGCTGTAAATGCAACTGCCTCAATTTCAAGTACCGATCCCATATACCCTGACACACCCAACCCAAATATTTTACCTGATACAGAGCTGTCTGATGCTTTCTGACTAACATTCGGAAGCATGCGACTATTTCTAAATACTTCATATACATCAGATTCCCGGATCATAAGCGGTTGCTCCAGATTAGTCTGGCTCCGGTAGAGTGCAAAACCGTAATTATCAGCCAGGACCCCAATAGCTTTACGTCCTTCGATGGTATAATCACTGATAATGTCACTAACATTACTCTCCAACATTACATCCAGTTTTTTTGCTGCATCTTCGACGATTTTTTTAATGTCCGCCGGAACCAAGGGGTCGAAAAAAACCTCCGCACACCTGGACCGAATGGCTGGGCTGATATCTGATGGATCGCGTGTGGTTGCTCCGATTAAAATGAAATCGGCTGGAGCTCCCTCTTCGAAAATTTGTTTGATATACTTAGGCACGTTAGGATCTTCTGGATCATAATATGAAGAATCAAAGGCAACTCGCTTGTCTTCTAAGACTTTGAGTAATTTTGTTTGCAAGATCAAATCCAGTTCCCCTATCTCATCGATAAAAAGGATACCTCCATTGGCTTCAGATACGAGGCCTAATTTGGGTTCAGGGACGCCCCCTTCAGCTAAATCTTTACGGGCCCCCTGATATATTGGATCGTGGACAGATCCTAGCAGAGGATTGGTCACCTCACGAGGATCCCAGCGAAGCGTTGCCCCGTCCACTTCAATGAAAGGCGCATCTTGCATAAATGGACTGTAAGCAAGTTTTTTTGCTTCCTCGAGAACAAGACGAGCCACTGTTGTCTTCCCCACTCCCGGGGGACCGTATAAAATGACATGTTGAGGATAAGGAGAAGCGATCTTTGTTAAAAGACTTGTTATCGCTGCATCCTGACCAACAATTTCCTTTAAACTTGTTGGGCGCAACACTTCAAGTATGGATCGCGACAATCTTCGATTTTCCAGTTTCACTAGATTGTCGAGTTTCGCAATCGTTTGCGCATTTTCCGGTCCGGTCTCTTCTTTAACAATCTGCATCCTAATTTCTTTAACATAATCTTCATGACGAGACTGCATACGATCGGAGATCTTCCTTTCAAGCCTGTCTTCAACCGTTTTCCTCGCTAATAAATCTGCTAATTCATCTTCAATTTCATTTAAAATATCAGGGATCTCTTCTATGCTTGGTTTTTTTTCAATCGTCGGGTCCTCAAATACAACTTTCTGCAGGGCTAAGACCCGATCTTCGATTACTGTTGATTTAATACCATCCAAGGCTTCCAGCTTACCTGCTTTCAAAACTAGTTTATCTGTTCCATAAATATTCGCCAGAAGATTATAAATCGCAGTTACCTGCCTGTGAAGTTGATCTTCTGCTTCATTAGTCAATTTTGTGTTTTTCTTGTCGCGGTGATGTAGATTCCTGAGTAATGATCTCAACGGTTTGCCTCCTTGTCTATCCTTCGACCACAGTCAGGCGCACTTCAGCGGATATCTCATGATGTAAACGAACGATAGCCCTGTAACTGCCTAATGTTTTGATGGATTCCTTTAATTCAATTTTCCTTTTATCGACTTCCATTCCCGTCACAGCAGAGATTGCATCGGCAACATCTTTATTCGTAACTGATCCATACATGCGACCACCCTCACCCACTTTAACCTTAACGGTAATATCCGTGTCCTTTAAAATATCGGCGGCTTTACGCGCAATGTTCTCAGCTTTTTTCGCCTTTTGTACTTCACGATCTTTGACCGTTTGCAAGGATTTTACCTCTCCCTCAGTAGCTTCGACTGCCAATTTTCGGGGAAACAGATAATTCCTGGCATACCCATCAGAAACATTAATCACATCCCCAATTTTACCTACATTTTTCACATTGTCCTTAAGGATGACTTTCATCTGCTGTTCCCTCCCTGTAGAGCTCATCAATAATTTCTAACAATTTTGCTTTTGTCGCCAATAGGTCAAGATCGTGAACCTGGGCTCCTGCGCCCATCATATGACCACCGCCACCCAATCGTTCCAATACTCGCTGCACATTCATTTCACCTAAACTGCGCCCGCTGATCCATACGCCTCCTGAATAGCGACATATCACAAATGCAGCAACAATACCCTGGATATCGAGCATGCGATCAGCAGTCTGCCCTGCCACTTCGCCTGCATTATCAATAATCCCTTCATAAACACCCATTGCAATATTATCTTTAATGATTTCGATATTATGAATAATTTCTGCTCTTAGCATGAAGGATGAGAAATCGTCCCGCATCATATCCCTGACTAACAGCGGATCGGCCCCTTCCTTCCGAAGATATGCTGCAGACTCAAAAGTTACAACGCCCGTGTGAATAGTAAAGTTCTTTGTATCCAGTGCCATACCTGCGAGCAAAAGGGAAGCCTCCCATTCATGAAGATCTACCCGTTTCCCTTGATATTGATAGAGCTCAGTAACCAGTTCACTCGCTGACGAAGCGTAAGTATCGATGTACATTAATACTGGGTTGTCAACAGTTGTTTCCACTCGGCGATGATGGTCGATCACAATCGTACTGTTAACCATGTTAAGCAGTTCCGGCATTAAAATAAGATGCGGTCGATTTGTATCGACAACAATCAACAAAGTCCCAGGAGAGACGTGATGTTTCACATCATTTGGGTCCATGAACAACGAATCCAAAGCCTCTGCAGGAATCACTTTCTCTGATAATCTCCGAATCCCGAGATCATCACGTTCAATAATGATATGAACTGGTTTTCCCCGTTGACGAGCCAGAACCGCCGCGCCAACTGCTGACCCAAAACAATCTAGGTCGGGGGCTTTGTGTCCAATGACGAATACCTGATCAGACTGATCAATAAATTCCATGATTGCGTTTGCAGCCATCCGCGCCTTTACTTTGCTCCTACGCTTAGGGAGATTGACCTTCGCACCATAGTATTCAGTTCTGGCTCCATCTCGAATGACAATCTGATCTCCCCCTCTCGATAACGCAAGGTCCAACGCGATTTGAGCTTGCTGCCCCAACTCAAGTGCCGATATATGGCCGGCACTGATGCCCATACTCAAAGTTGCCGTAATCCGGTTGCCCCTTTCAAGGTCTCTAATCTGTTCAAGGATGGGGAATTTTCTCTCACGGCATAGACTAAGACTGCATCGATTCGTGATGCCGATGTAGCGATCCTCCGCATATTTCTTGACTAATATATCATTGCGACTACTCCATGCAATAATTCGGTTATCTATTTCAGCAATTAAAGCGGGCTTTTCATTTTCATCGGTACTCTGAAGTACCTCGTCAAAATTATCAACAATAATCAATGCAAGTGCAGGATCGAATTCATTGCGGGAAGCATTGACTGCATTTTCCTCAATAAATAAATAATAGTCGCCTGGAAAAGAAACCACTTGTAGAGAAACTCGATCAGCAGAAGTGGTGTTGACTTCGTACTTCTCCTTGTGGACCCCATTTGTCGAATCTGCTTTTATCCGTTGCAATAGTTCAAGCCAATTCTCCTGGCTCATGTTTCCAAGCTTTGATACGTATGATTCGTTAACCATAGAAGCGACAATATTAACCTCTGGATCCATTAGCCAAGAAGGATACGGTAACAATGTGCTAATGGCTTTTAAAGCCGACATCATCTCCTGATTGGCAGAATTATCATGACTTTTTCCATAGGCCGTTTTCGGTGTGCTCCAGACGATGCCGGTCAATATTGTGAGAAGAACCGATAGCCAGTTACATCCCATTAGACAACACAAACCGGTCCCCACGGTCAAGACCAATATCAGAACAAACCGATATGTGTATAGATCTTCACTTTTAACCACAGATCTGCACCTCACCCAGTTTGTAACGTAAATTTTTGTTTCATTTGCATTCGCGAATCAAATCCTGATTACCTCCTGATAGTTGAACAAGAGGGGCAACAGTAAGTTACCCCTCTGAGTGAATCATTCTGTTGTGAACGGGAGCAATGCGACATTCCTTGCCCGTTTAATCGCCAATGTTAGCTGACGCTGATGTTTCGCACAGTTTCCGGAAATTCGGCGTGGAAGAATCTTTCCTCGTTCGCTGACAAATCGCCTTAATTTCCCAATATCCTTATAATCTATATGTTCAACTTTATCAACGCAAAAATTGCATATTCTTTTCTTTGGCCGTTTATTACGGTCTCTTCTCATGAAACTTTTTCCCTCCCCTTCCATTTGATCGACTGATCGATGGCTTGCTCACCAACAGATCCATCAGAAAGGAAGATCATCGTTCGAGACGTTCAGTTCCGAACCTAACTCATCCAATTCTTCACCGGAGGTACCACGATCGCGAGGCCAATCAAGGAATCGAACATTGTCGGCGACCACCTCAGCAACTTTCCTCCGCTGTCCTTCTTGAGTATCATAGGAGCGAACCTGTAATCGTCCTTCCACTGCCACTAAACGCCCTTTGCCCAAGTTATTAGCACATGTCTCAGCCAATTTTTGCCATGCAATGATATCAATAAAATCCGTCTCTTTTGTTCCTTGCTTTGTGGCGTAAGGGCGATCCACTGCAATAGAGAAGCTAGCAACAGCTGCCCCATTGGGAGTATAGCGCAATTCAGGGTCCCGAACCAGTCTTCCAATTAAAATGATTCTGTTTAACATGGTTACGTCACCTCAGTTCTACTGTCCTACACGAGTAGTCATATAGCGCAGTACTTCATCTGAAATCCGCTGAATCCGTTCCAGTTCTTGGGCTGCAGCCGGAAGACCCTCGAAATGCATCAATACATAATGTCCTTCTGCATAATCGTTGATCAGATAGGCAAGTCTTCGTTTTCCCCATTTGTCAACTTTTTTGACAACTGCGCCCTGACCTTCAACGATACCCTTAAACCGTTCGATTGCGGACTCTACAGCTTCTTCCTCCAGGTCCGGTCGAATGACATACAGGGTTTCATATAGTGTCATTCTTTTCACCTCCTCCCCATGGACTAAACGGCCTCATGTTGACATGAGGCAGGGACGGGCACATATGTATCCGTACTTGAAAGATTATATCACTAATACGGGTGTGTGGCAATCCCGAATATGGTACTGTGTCTTGCCCGAACCTCTTCTGACAGACATGTAAAATTAATTACATTATTCTTTTACCTCGATATCCTCAGCGGCTGCAGCGTGAATGATTTTTTTGACTCCCTTTTCGAATTTTGGGCGGGGAATCATGACTCTTCTTCCACACCCAAGGCATTTTAATCCAAAGTCAATCCCGGTGCGGGTAATCTCCCATTGGTCACTGCCACAAGGGTGCTGTTTTTTCATCTGCACAATATCGCCCAATTCAAACTTTGCCATCATTCCATCCCCCCAATTCCCGTTACTCATCATGTAATTGCTTTCGGTCACTCACAATCACGAAGTGTGGATATGGGATTGTGATATTCTCCTCATCAAAGGCTTCTTTTACTCTTTTCCGTAATTCTCGACTGATCGCCCATTGTTCCATGGGTTTGGTTTTAGCCCAGATCAATATCTTAATTCCGGAGTCAGCCAATTCCTGCACCCCAAGCACTCGTGGACCGTCAGTGATTACATCAAGATCCTGTGCTGCTTTTACGCAACATGCATCCAGCACATGCAGTACTCGCTCCACATCTTCGTCGTAAGAAATCATAACTTCAACCAAAACACGCATATTTCCAGTAACAAAATTTGTCACTTTATCAATCGAACCGTTTGGGACAATATGAAGTTGTCCCCCGAAATCCCTGATTTTAGTTGTTCTGAATCCAATTTCCTCGACGATTCCTTCCACGCCTGCTACGGCGATATAGTCACCGATGGAAAACTGGTCTTCAAATATCAGAAAAAATCCTGTAATAACATCTCTGACCAAATTCTGCGCCCCAAAACCCACTGCCAATCCAATGATTCCTGCGCTAGCAAGAATCGGGGCTGTCTGGATATCCAATAAATCTAAAACGATCATGATCGTCAAGAAGTAAATAATATACCTGATAATACTCTTGAGAAGCGATGCCATGGTCTTTGCTTTCTTTTCCTCAACATGAATTTTATGGTTACTCCCCATGGGGATTATTACTCGTTCCACCACCATCGATAGAAATTGCAACAGTAAACGTCCCAATATGAGTACAATAATAATCCGAAAAGCGATAGTTCCACCATATGTCAATAGATCGGATTGGAACAATCGATCAAAGTAATTCATCTGCTACCTCCTCACTATGATCCCTTCATTGATTTATTACCACTACCTACTTCTGTTGCAGGATGGCGATAACCTGCTCGTCACTAATTTGGTCAAAATCTCTATAAAACTGTCCCACTGCAAAAAACATGGTCGGGGAGTGGAGACATATGACATGATCAGCCTCTGTTTTCAGTTTGTTTATTGTATCACGGGGAGCAACTGGAACGGCCAAGACCAATGTTTTCGGATTTGCTTTGCGTAGAAACCTTAAAGCTACAAGCACCGTCATACCCGTCGCAATACCGTCATCGACGACAATCACATTTGTATCCGACAGGTCATCGGATGGTGATGCCCCGTAAGCCCGCATCCGCCTTTCGATTTCAGCCATTTGCCTCTTTTTCTCCTGCTCCAGATACTCAGCTGTAACCTGAGGATTCCGAGCGGCTGCATCACTGATAACGAAAGTGCCATCGTGCGCCACAGCGCCTATACCATATTCTGGATTTCCAGGGAACCCTAGTTTTCTCGTTACGATAATCCCCAGTCTGCATTCCAGCCTCTGTTGCAATTCGTGAGCAACGATGACACCGCCCCTTGGGATTCCGAGTACCATGGTTTCTTCTCCCATGTACTCTAACAATTTTTCCGCTAATTGCATCCCAGCATCTTTGCGATTGGCAAATATCATGACCCCACCTCCATTCAACTATCCCTTCAGGCCGATGATATCGATTCCATTTGGAATGATTCTAAAATCTGCAGGCAAATTTCCAAAAACTTCGCCATCGGCATGAATAAAGAGATTCTCAGGCCCCTCAATAACGATATGCTTCCCTTTATGCATACTCACCTTTGGGTGTGATACATGAGTGCCAGAAAAAACCTTCGGAAATGTTTTTAAAAACTCCCATTTGTTTAAATCTTCAATAATACATATATCAAATAGTCCATCTCGAATGTTGGCTCGAGGCGCAAGCATCATGCCGCCTCCATAAAACCGTCCATTCGCAACAGCACATATATACACTGTTTTTTCGATAATCTTCCCATCTATATCAATTCTGAGTCTAACAGGTCGATAATTGACAAGCTTCTTTAAGACAGATGCAACATATGCCATGGTTCCTCGAAGAAATTTCATATTCATATTCATATCCGCGACCACTTCGGCATCAAAACCAACCCCACCAATATTGATGAAATAGCGGCTTCCGGCCAGCCCAATATCAATAGTCCCCTTCACCCCACTCCGAATCATTGCATATGCCGTTTCCACATCCAGATCAATACCTAATGTTCTGGCGAGATCATTTCCTGATCCTGATGGGATAATGCCCAATGCACAACCTTTTCCCGCGATGCCGTTCAAAATCTCATGGACTGTACCATCACCACCCACACTGATAACCAAATCACTCCCAGTGCGAACGGCTTCTGATGCGATATCCTTTGCGTGCCCAGGATATTCGGTAAAAACAATGGTAGCATCGGGATAATCAAACATTGCCTTCGCCGAAATGCGCTTCCACAACTTTACAGCCCGTCCGCGCCCTGCTTTTGGATTGATGATAAATGTTATGCTCATAAAAGACCTCTCTTCATTTAAGTTAATGAACTGATAAAAAAAAGTCCTATCAGAGGACAGGACTTAGACGACTATTAAAATCACTAATTCTCGCTCTCTATCAATTCATTGGCTTTCGGATGAACATCATCAAGTTTTGGATCTCGCATTGTGCATGTCCCGCGGAAGATAGACCCTTCGTTAATCACAAGATTTTCCGCTTCAATATTCCCAAATATCTTACCAGAACCTATCAGTTCGATTTTCCCCTCAGCAGAAATATTGCCTTCAACTATACCAGCCACAGTCACATGTCTGGCCGAAATATTTGCCCGAATTAAACCAGTCTCACCGACAATTACATCGCCGTGTCTTATCATATCCCCTTCGATAGTGCCGTCCAACCGGATGGCTCCTTTGCCTGTGATTGATCCGTTGAATGTAGTATCCTTGCCAATAATCGTATCGATCCGATCCAAAGTCACAATTTCTTTCTTTCCAAACATACCCGGTTTCCTGCCCTTCTATCTAAGGTAATTTGATGGGTTTTGGTGCTCACTCCGGTATAACACTTCATAATGAACATGAGGACCTGTAGAACGACCGCTTGTTCCAATGTTTGCGATTGTATTGCCTCGAGTAACACGGTCACCTGCCGAAACTTGCAGCTTGGAACAATGTGCATAGAGGGTTTGGTACCCATATTGATGGTCAATAATGACGGTCCAGCCGTAGCCACTCCTCCATCCAGCAAAAACGACTTTGCCAGAACCAGTTGCTCTGATAGCAGATCCGTATGCATTCGCAACATCCAGGCCGGAATGAAATTCAGTGCCGCGCCCTGTTGGAGATTTCCGATATCCAAAACCGGAAGTAATCCGCCCCGATGTCGGCCAGCCTTTGGGTTTGGCTGCCAAAAAAGCCGCGTGATCCTCAGCTTTGTCCTTCAACATCTCTAAGTTATTCTGCCAATCGCCCAATTCATCTTTAATATTCTCAACTTCCAATGTCAAGAGACTGATATCTGACCCAGAATCACCACGCGTGACAGCTCGACCATCAGAGAGTGCTAATCTTGCAGCAACAGAGGAAATATCCATATCGCCTAAACTACTGGTTGGCGATTTTGCTTTTTCAAGTTTCAGGATTGCTCGTATCTGTTCATCTAGCGTTTGCAGTTCCTGCAAATACTCTTGAATTTCTTCCGTCTCTTTCGCGAGGGATTCAATCTGATCTTTCTGATCTTCTGTAAGTGAGCGTAGATGATCCAATTCAACCATATTCTTTTCCATTTGCTGATACCGCCAGAACATAAACGCCCCTGTCAACAATCCGATACAGAGGCAAGCAACAAGAGAAACAATAATAAGCTTCGAAAAATGCATCCGAAGCACAGATTTTTTAGAATGCGGAACAACCATGAATGTGAACCGCTCTTCCCACCGGAATCGCTTTTTTAACTTTTTCAGCAAGTTCTCACTCTCCTCAGAAAGGACCAAGGTCCTGTGAAACCTTTCAAACATAACAATAACAAATTCGACACACGTTTGTCAAATCCTGCGCTTAAATGTCACTTAAGCGAACCGCCATTATTATTTTTTTTGCTGCCTCTTCTGGACATGGATCGAGGTAAGCTCGCCCTCCTGACAGCCTCTTCTTCTTCTACTGTCAAACGATAGGTAGATTCAGCGCGAACAATCGGTTTCGCATATGTGCGCGACTCATTTCTGCCAAAGATACTGGTTAATATAACACCACTATAATCCCCGTCTAGAATGGCAATAGAAAAACTCAAATCACCCCCCACATCTTCATATGCACTGTACCGAACGATTCCGATATGTTGCATAGATCCGTTTTGCAGGTTTTTCAGTTCCTCTAAGTCCTCTTCTGAACGAACCTGTAGCATAATGACCTCATCCATTTTCTCGATATACTGCTGTAGCAACTCGTCCAATGATTTTTTTTCGATCCCTCTTGTTAAAATATTGTATTTTCGCTGCAGGTTTTTCATCTGCAGTGTAATAATCACTACATATACGAAAAGAACCACCATGACGATCAGAATCAAAGAAAGCATTCTGAGTATGTCGTAATTTTGCAGGATATTCTCGAGTTGATCAAAAAACTGCATCGAACTTCCTCCTGTTAGTATCCAAGTAAAAGCGTTGTAAGGTATTCTTTACCTTTTTTAATTCTCCTTCACATCAAAATATAAATGATCGGAGGTAATTTTATGAGCGAAACTCACTGGACATTGAAATATGCACAAATGCTCGATCAGACCGACCCATTAGGCCATTTACGTTCCCGATTTTATCTTTTGCCTGAGACAATTTACATGGATGGCAATTCATTGGGGCTCATGTCGCAAGATTCAGAGAGAACACTTGTTCGAGTCTTAGATGAATGGAAAACCCTTGGCATCAATGGGTGGATGAAAGGCTCTCCTGCTTGGTATTATTTCGGGGAGCATCTCGGGTCTGCCCAAAGCAAATTAGTCGGAGCGTATCCGGATGAAGTTGTGGCAACAAATTCAACCACAGTGAATTTACATAATTTGGTTGCCGGCTTTTTTGAACCAACCTCCGAAAGGAACATCATCATTGCAGATGAACTCAATTTCCCTTCAGATATTTATGCAATTCAGTCTCAATTAAAGTTAAAGAACTTAGATCCCCTCCAACATTTAAAGCTGGTGAAAAGCCGTGATGGGAAAACACTAGTTGAACAGGACATCATCGACGCAATGACGCCTAATACTTCACTCGTTTTATTACCTTCCGTTTTATATAGAAGCGGCCAGTTGCTCGATATTAAAACCTTAACCCAGGCTGCCCACGAAAAAGGAGTGATCATTGGGTTTGATTGCAGCCACTCCGTCGGCTCGGTCCCGCACCATTTCAGTGAGTGGGAAGTTGATTTTGCTTTCTGGTGCAACTATAAATACTTAAATGGAGGGCCGGGATGCACTGCAAGCCTTTATGTGAACCGGAAGCACCACTCAAAAACACCTGGATTAACTGGTTGGTGGGGATACCACAAGGACCGTCAGTTTGACATGCGATTGGATTATGAGAGCCCATTGAACGCTGGTGCATGGCAAATCGGAACGATTAATATGCTAGGATCAGCAGCACTTGAAGGGTCACTGCGCATATTTGAA
>CAZRKC010000025.1:0-21658 GCA_964600665.1 uncultured Candidatus Sumerlaeota bacterium | reverse complement strand
GTATCGAGGCGATTCGCATTAAATCATTGAAGCAAACAGAATATTTTATGGGATTAATCGATTATTGGCTGCCTCACGACCAATACGGATATACTATTGGGACGCCTAGAGAAGCCATAAAAAGAGGCGGGCATGTGGCGGTAGAGCATGCAGATGCAATTCGGATCGCTGAAGCCTTAAAAGCCAGGAAGGTGATTCCTGATTTCCGATACCCCAATGTAATTCGGTTAGCTCCAGTGGCATTATACACATCGTATGAAGACATTTGGAATGTTGTTCACCATTTGAAAGAAATCATCGATCAACAAGAGCATCTGGCTTTTACTGATGAACGCCCCGTAGTCTCATAGCTTCATTGTTCCACGTGAAACAAAAACCTCTTCTCAGAGGTTTTTGTTTCACGTGGAACATTTATATGCTGAATTTCTTATTCGGTTCAATGTCGCCTGTGGGGTGTTTCCCTAACAGAGTGTCTGTAATCCGCTCTAACTCCGCATCATTTGCATAAGGAATTTCGATTTTGCCTTTACCGTTCCGGTAGAGGATTTTCACCATTGCACCCAAACTCACTTTGAGCTCATCTTGTAAATAATTGATTTGTGCGCTGACTCCATGTTCAGTGATTGCATTTTTGCGACTCGGCGTCTCATTCCGTAAAGCTGACAGATAACGCTCTGTCTCCCTTACGGACATGCCTTGTTCTGAGATCATTTTCGCAATGCTCAGTTGTAAATTTATATCTTCTATGCCGGCAAGTATTTTGCCATGGCCCGCAGACATAGCTCCCTCTGAGAGCATATCTTGAATTTCAGGGTGAAGCTGCAGTAATCGCAAAGAGTTCGCAATTTGTGGTCTGCTTTTACTTAACCGTCTAGCTAAATCTTCCTGGGTAATATTCAGTCGCGTAATCAAAGTATGTAACCCAAATGCCTCTTCAATTGGATTTAAGTCCTCGCGTTGCAGATTCTCAATCATGGCAATCTCCATTTGCCGTTGATCTGGGATATCTCGAACCACAGCCGGAATAGTTTGGAGTCCGGCATCCCTTGCCGCCCGGAAGCGTCGTTCCCCTGCAACAAGTTCGTAGGTTCCATCTGTAATCCTCACGATCACAGGCTGTATGACGCCATGCTCTCGAATTGATTCCGCCAACTCCATCATTTTTACTGGATCGAATTTCTTTCTCGGTTGATACGGGTTGGGAACAATCTTATCCAATGGAATCTCTTGAATCCGGTCATCTGAAGATACCTCGATTTCAGGAAGCAATGCGTCCAACCCTCTGCCCAGTCCTTTTTTAGCCATTCCTAATCACTTCCTTTGCCAAGTCGAAGTATACTTCTGCGCCCCTTGATCTCGGATCATACAAAATAATCGGCTTCCCATGGCTTGGAGCTTCGCTTAATCGAACATTGCGGGGGACTACGGTCCTGTACACTTTGTCTTTAAAATACCTTTTAACTTCCTCAACAACCTGAATCGAGAGATTGGTTCGAGCATCGAACATTGTCAATAAAACACCTTCGATCGTCAAGTATGGATTTAAGTGGCGTTGAACAATTTTTATCGTATTGATAAGTTGGCTTAATCCTTCTAATGCATAGTATTCACACTGGATTGGAATCATGATCGAGTCTGCTGCTGTCAAAGCATTGACGGTCAGAAGCCCAAGAGAGGGAGGGCAATCAATGAAAATATAGTCATAAAGCGCCCTTATGTCAGCTATGGCTTCTTTTAGCCGATGCTCTCTTGATACAATCGATACCAACTCAATCTCAGCCCCAGCGAGCTGGATTGTTGATGGAACAACAAAAAGGTTTGGAATTCCCGTTGAAACGATGACATTGCGTATCGAAACGTGGTTAATCAGAACATCATAGATGCAGTTTCGCATCAGTTTTCGGTCAATTCCCAGCCCACTGGTTGTATTTCCTTGTGGATCTGCATCAATTAAAAGCACCTTTTTCCCCAATGTAGCTAGGCATGCAGACAAATTGACCGCTGTTGTTGTCTTACCGACCCCACCTTTTTGATTTGCAATGGCAATCACTTTGCCCATAATTCCACCCCTGTCTTGCATTATATAATTACTTTTCGCCATAGTTATGGCCCTTCCTGCCATTATTTGCGAATTCGGCTGGATAAAGAAAAAACAGCCGATTATTTTTGGCTGTTCGGAGTTTTCTTCATTTTTTTCAGCTCAATACTTTTCTTTGGTACAATGATTCGAAATTCAGTTGCCTCCTCAGTGTCAAGCTCCTCCCATTCAGCTCCTATTCCACTTGCATGCATGGCTTTGATTGCAGCTTTAATCGTATTCAGAAAAATTCGAATATCACGAATCACCATGATTCGTTTCTTTAATTTCTTCGAAGCATGTGATGAACCAATTCCAGATAGCAAGTCATCGACAAGTTCATCTGTTTGTCGAGCATTCAGGTTATCTGCCACAATATCTGACAGTGCCTTTTGCTGCAGTTTCGAGTCAGGTAATCGGACCAGTGCCCGCGCGTGCCTTTCAGAGAGTATTTCCCGGGAAATAATTTCTTTTATTTCTTCCGGCAATTTTAATAATCTCAGTTTATTAGCAACCGCAGACTGGCTTCTCCCAACCAATCTCGCGATGTCGTTTTGCGTTAATCCAAATTCATTTGCAAGCCGCTCATACCCACTTGCTTCCTCAAAAAAACTGATGTCATCCCTTTGCAAATTCTCAACCAGAGTAACGGCAGCCGCTTCTTGTTCAGAAATTTCCTTTACAATTACCGGTATCTCGGATAACCCAGCCAGTTTTGCAGCTCTAAGTCGTCTCTCACCAGCTAATAATTCAAAACGGTTTCCATTTTTTCTGACAATAAGAGGTTGAAGGATCCCGTGTGCTTCGATGGACATTTTCAGTTCATCCAAAGATATTGGGTCGAAATATTTCCTTGGTTGATGAGGGCTAGGCTGAATAAGCCCAGCATTTACATACACAATTTGGATTTCTCGATCCGTTTGCCGCTTTTTCTGGTTTTTCGCCTTATTTTCCACCAAATCACATTCGCCCTGAGAAATATTAAACCTTATTCACGCTAACTAACGGTCGCTTTTCGGGCATACCTGCCTTTCGCGGGTACTTCGCTGGCGTTGGTTGCACTTTTTCAACCATTATACAATGCCGAATCAAATCAGTACCTGGAACCTGAACATGGACAATCTCTATCAATCTCCCACCCAACACCTTCACGGCGTAGCGAGCATTTTTAACTTCATCGTCAACATCTTTACCTTTCATTGCGCAAAAAATCCCGCCTATCTTCACCAATGGCAAGCTATATTCAGCCAAAACAGCCATATCAGCCACCGCTCTTGAAATTACCCAATCAAATTGCTCTCGGTAATCCGGACTTTGACCGGCATCTTCTGCTCGCATGTTAAGGATTTTCATGTCATACCCTAACTTTTGATTCAGGAATGTCAGAAACTCTGCTTTTTTGCGGATTGCATCCATCAAATACACCGCTAATTCAGGTCGCACAATTTTTAATGGAATTCCTGGCAACCCGCCGCCTGTCCCGATGTCCAGAACGGTCGCCACCCCCCCAGGAATCAGGGGAAGAACAGTGAGGGAGTCCAGAAAATGTTTCTGTATGACATCATCGTCCTCAGTTATGGCTGTCAGATTGACTTTCTGATTCCACTCCTTCAGTTCCCGCAGATACAACATAAATTGAGCAGTTTGGTTCTCATCTAATCGAATTCCCAGTTCTGCTGCCCCATGTGTTAGTTTCCAGGCTAATGACTCTTGTATATCACGCATCATCGGCTTGCACCGTCCTTTTATTCTGTTCAAGATATACCAGAAGGACCGATATGTCTGCAGGTGAAACGCCCGAAATTCTTGCAGCCTGCCCAATCGATTGTGGTTTAAGTTGCTCCAGTCTTTGGGTCGCTTCTCCCGACAAGCCCTTGATTTTCTTGTAATCTAATTGGATTGGCAGCGCTCTTTCTTCAAGTTTCCGAAATCGTTCAATCTGTAAGAGCTGTTTGTCGATATATCCAGCATACTTGATTTGCACTTCAACCTGCTCTGATACTTCATCAGTGGTTGGTTTCCAAGTGGCTGTTTCCTTCATGACCTCTTCCAAATCACAATACTTGATTTCCGGCCTTTTCAAAATGCTGGCCAATGTCGCGTTTCCTCGCAAAGGTGACGAACTCGCACGCGCTAATATCCCGTTCACCCCATCGCTTTGTAAGATCGTTGTTTGATAGAGCCGATCGATTTCCCCTTCGACAGCTTGCTTTTTTTTCTCGAACTCCTGATACCTTTTGGAACTGATCAATCCAATTTCATATCCTAATGGTGTCAATCTCATATCAGCATTATCTTGTCTGAGCACCAAACGATATTCTGCCCTGGATGTCATAACCCGATAAGGTTCTGTCGTTCCCTTTGTAACGATGTCATCGATGAGGACACCAATATAGGCATCGGCACGGGTCAAAACAACCGGTGCCTTATTTTGAACGTACCTGGCTGCATTGATCCCCGCCATGAGCCCCTGTGCAGCCGCCTCTTCATATCCGGATGTACCATTAATTTGCCCTGCACTAAACAACCCCTTGATGCTTTTAGATTCTAAGCTTAAACTCAGCTGAGTTGGAATGATATAGTCATACTCGATGGCATATCCAGGCCGTAACATCTCCGCATTTTCAAGCCCAGGAATCGAATGAAGCATATCCAGTTGTACATCCTCAGGTAAAGACGTTGATAGGCCTGATACATACATCTCATTGGTATCAGCTCCTTCTGGTTCAATGAATATCTGATGGGAAAGCTTATCTGCAAAACGAACGATCTTAACCTCTATTGACGGACAGTACCGTGGACCGACCCCTTGAATATCCCCCGTGTATAAAGGAGCACGATAAAGATTGTCATTGATAATTTGGTGCGTCTTTTCATTGGTATACGTTAACCAGCACGGCATTTGGTGCCTTGGTTCGATGATGCTTTCGAACGAAAAACGCCAGCACCGGTCATCTCCCGGCTGAAGAACCATTCGAGAAACGTCCATAGTCGTGCCATCAATCCGAGGTGGGGTTCCTGTCTTGAATCGCCCCAATTCAAGTCCTAATTTTCTCAGGTTGTCAGAAAGCCCAACTGCGGGTAATTGATTATTGGGACCCCCTGCATATGACATTTGACCTATCACAATACGACCCTCGAGATACGTGCCTGAAGTAATAATCACAGTCTTTGCCTGATATACCAAGCCCGTCTTTGTGCGAACACCCGTGATATTTCCATTTTCTACCATCATCTCGTCAATACTCGCCTGCTTGATATCCAACAGCGGCTGCGATTCTAATGTTTTTCTCATTTCTGATTGGTATTTTTTTTTGTCAGCCTGAGCGCGGAGTGCATGGACTGCGGGCCCTTTGCCTGTATTCAGCATCCGAATCTGCAGAAAGGACTTATCGATATTTTTCCCCATTTCGCCGCCCAAAGCGTCCACCTCTCGGACAAGATGTGCTTTTGCAGGTCCACCAACGGATGGATTGCATGGCATTAGCGCAATATTTTCAAGATTGATGGTCGCAATCAAAGTTTTGCATCCCATTCGGGCCGCTGCGAGTGCTGCTTCACACCCGGCATGACCTGCACCAATCACCACAACGTCGTATTGATCTACAATGTACTCCATGTTGACACCACCCGTTCTATTTCCCGAGACAAAACCGAGAAAATATTTCTTCCAACATTTCTTCAGATACTTGTGTCCCGACGATTTCACCCAATCTGGTTGCAGCATCCCATATGTCAATGACGACCAAATCGACAGGAGTAGCGGCCTGCAACGCTACGATCGCCGCTTCAATGGACTGATATGCAGCTTTGACCAGAACAGCATGTCTAATATTTGTTATCATAGTTGATTCGGATAAATCAAGCTGCCCCCCGTACACCATTTCCAAAATTGCTTTTTCGATCAATTCGATCCCGCTGCTTTCTTTTACTGATATTCGAATGATTCCATATGTATGCAAATGCGCAGGAATATCGGTATCAAGAATCCGGTTTTCTGATAAATCCGTCTTGTTGATCAGTACGAGAGTTTTTTGATTATACAGCAAATCCATCAGTGTTCTGTCATCATGGCTGATCCCATCGGAGTCGTCCAAAACTAAAAGAACGAGATCTGCTTTTCTGGAGTATTCCATTGCTTTTTCGACTCCGATTTTTTCAACAATATCTTCAGTGTCGCGGATGCCTGCCGTATCGACTATCCGTAATGGGATTCCAGCCAGATTAATGCTCTCTTCAATCACATCTCGAGTTGTTCCTGGGATCTCAGTCACAATGGCTCGATTTTCTTTTAGAAGTGCGTTCATCAGGGATGATTTCCCAACATTTGGTTTTCCTAATATGACAGTTCTCAAACCTTCTTTAATTATCTGTCCTCTTTCAGCCGTCTTCAAAAGCTGATCCGCTATACCCAGGGCAATCGACAGCTTCTCGGCAATCTCATGGCGCGTGATTTCTTCCACATCATCTTCTGGAAAATCAATTACAGCTTCTATTTGAGCAATTACTTCCATAAGAGGGCGATATATTCGATTGATTTCCGTTGATAAATGCCCGTCCAATTGCCTCACGGCTAACTCCATGCTGCGATCAGTCCGGGAGCGGATGATATCCGCAACTGCTTCGGCCTGTGAAAGGTCAATCCGACCATTCAAATATGCCCTTTTCGTAAACTCACCAGGTTCAGCCATTCGTATCCCGCATGAAAGAACTGTTTCAAGGCAGCGTGATAGCGCGATATAACCTCCATGGCAATTGATTTCGGCCACATCTTCTCGCGTATACGACTTCGGAGATAGCATAATCCCAACTAATACTTCGTCAATGACCGCCCCACTCTTCGGGTCGTGGATATGACCATAGTAAAGTTTGTATGAACTCCATTGTTTAACTTTTCGATTAGGCTTGAATATTTTACTGATTACCGTTAAAGTGTCTTGACCACTGATTCTGACAATCCCGACACTGCTTTCACCTGCAGGGGTTGCCACGGCAGCGATGGTGTCATTCTGATACATGCTGTTTCCCCCCATTGTGAAAAACCCAGTAGACCGCTCTACTGGGTTTCTGTCAGTCCTTTAGATGTATGACGACCTTTCGATTCGGTTCTTCACCTTCACTACGCGTCGTAACCATTGAATTATCTTGAAGTGCCGTGTGAATGATTTTTCGTTCGTGCGCAGTCATGGGCTCCAGCATAATGGCGTCACCACTTCTTTCCACGCGACTGGCGAGGCGTTCGGCCAACTGCTGCAAGACTTCCTCTCGCCTTTTGCGATACCCCTCAGCATCCAAAACAACTCTGATCCGCTTTTCGCTATAGCGATTGGCAACAATATTTGTTAGGTATTGAAGCGCTTCCAGTGTCTGTCCTCGTTTCCCGATGATCAGGCCCAGGCCTTCTCCGGAAATATTGACGCGGTAACCGCCATCCTCATCGATGACTTCCAAATGGGTTTCGAGTTCCATTTCACCCAAGACTCGCTGCAGAAACTCCGTGACCCCGGCAGCCAGTTCCATTTTCTCTTCCTTCACTCGGACTAATACTTTTGCCTGCTTGCCGCTAAAGATCCCCAAAATGCCTTTTGTAGCTTCTTCGATAATTTCAATATCGGTTTCTTCGGCTGAAACACCCAGTTCTCTCAATGCGGCTGCAATTGCTTCATCTACCGTTCGACCTGTCTTTTCAACCTGTATCATTTTTCTGCAGCTCCCTTCCTGTCAGGATTTGGAGTCAGTAGCTGCTGAGCTAGAGTGAATACATTATTTGCGACCCAATAGATCGTCAAACCTGCAGCAAAACGCAGACTCATGATTCCGATCATCGCCGGCATCATAAGCGCCATATTCTTTTGCGTCGCATCCGCTGATGATGTGGTTGCCTTCATCTGTAGATATGTGGTTGCAGCAGCTAGTATTGGCATGATGAACAATCTATCTGGTGAAGTTATATCCGGAATCCATAAAAAGGATAGACTGCCGGCATACGCATAGTTGTTGATCACATTGAAAAACGCAATGAAAAAAGGGAACTGTAACAATAATGGAAGGCAACCACCGGCAGGATTCACTTTGTTCTCTTTCCACAGTGCCATGGTTTCCTTGTTTGCTCGTTCCGGGTCTTTTTTGTATTTTGCCTGAATTTCCTTGATCTTTGGCTGCAGATCCTGCATCTTTTTCATCTGTTTCGTTTGGGAAAATGTTAAGGGAAGTGTAACCAATTTGATGATCAACGTCAGCACAATGATTGCAATCCCGTAATTCCCCGTATACTGATAAAAAAATGTCATTCCGTCCTTCATAAGGTTGATGAGCCAGGACATGCATGGGCCCCCTTTATCTTTTATTGGTCACCGGAAATATTGGCTGGCCGTCATTCAGCGAACTGGGTCATACCCGCCCGCACTAAAGGGATGGCAACGTAATATGCGTTTTAATGCCAGATAGGTCCCTTTAACGGCTCCATATTTTTCGATTGCCTCCATCGCGTACGCTGAACAAGTTGGCTGAAACCGGCAGCTGGCTGACTTCAACGGTGAAAAGACTGTACGATATAGACGAATCAACATGATCATCACAGATTTCATAGTCTTCCCTCCGTTACCTTCTAAGGTCGATGGTCATTCCAGCAATCCGGAAACAATGCATAACAGCCGCTTCGATATCATTATAGCACTTTTCCACCGCTCCTCGTCGGGCAATCAACACAAAATCATAACCCGGCTTGATTTTCGCATGGTTTAACCTGCATACTTCCCGGAGCAGGCGCTTGATTCGATTTCTCACGACAGCATTACCAATTTTTTTCCCCACTGAAAATCCGTATCGACTGTAATCCATTCCATTCCCACAATTGTAAAGGACCACTGTTGCGTTTGCTACTGATTTGCCACATTCGAATACGCGCTTGAAGTCGTGTTGTTTCTTCAAATAATCAGGAGATTTCATGCGACAATCACATCCGATGAATGCAAAGCATCCTAAAATGTGCAAAAAGGCCACCTTCGTGGCCTTAAGCTGAAAGCCTTTTCCTTCCTTTTAAACGTCGTCTCCGTAAAACATCCCGACCTGCCCGGGTTTTCATTCTCTTCATGAAACCGTGATTTTTCTGTCTTTTGCGCCTATTAGGCTGAAAAGTTCTTTTCATGGATCCAATACACCTCCTTGCTTAGCCAAACAAATATCATCAACAGGTTGCCCTGCCTGTTTGTTCCGTAACATAGAAATTATATCCTAACAATCGATTGAATGTCAACATTTACCCGCCATTTGACAAAAAAACGCATGCTCATTCTATCATAGTTTCACGCAAGCTTCAACTGTGGATATTTCTGTGAATAAAGTGGCGTTTTGTTGATAAATAGGGCTAGATTTGCTATGATGGTTATGTAAAATATCACCTCGGCAGAGAATTCGATCGCAATCAGGTTTAATTTTTTTATCCACAACCTGTGGATAAACCTGTGGATACAAATTTCCCGTTCTTTATCCCGTTTTCGACCGATTTCGCCCTTTCGGCAAATCTTCCGTTAACCCATCAGAATTTTTTGTCAACATTTGTTGCTCCATGAAAGACAAATATCCGTTTGAAAATATCAATACATCAACCTTTCTCTCGTTTTATCCACAGAATATCCCCACTTCATACACTCCATGTGGATAAGTCAACGCATTCATCTATCTAAGGGGGCAAGTGCATGGAAACCCAGATATCCGATATTTGGCAAAAAGCAATGGCAGCTATTGAGACTCAACTCAGCAAACCCAGTTTCGAAACCTGGTTAAAATCTGCAAAGCCGCTCGCCTATTACAATGACACGATTGTAATTGGTGCTCCTAATGAATTTGCAAAAGATTGGCTTGAAAACAGATATGCCTCCATCCTCCAAAGTACGATTAATGAGATTGCCGGAAGAGAAATCACTCTAAAGTTTATTGTTCCGCAAGGAAATGAAACGCCACAACCACTGCGGGCAGAACGGGTTCATATCGATCCACCCATGCCAAAATTCCCTGATGCCGCTATGTTTCGTCCACCTAACTTAAACCCTAAATACGTTTTTGATACGTTTGTAATCGGAAACAGCAACCGTTTTGCCCATGCCGCGAGCCTTGCTGTTGCTGAAGCACCTGCAAGAGCATATAATCCTCTTTTCATATATGGTGGCGTCGGCTTAGGTAAAACCCATCTCATGCATGCTATTGGCCATTATGTGCTGGAACAAAACAAAAGCCTGAAAGTGGTCTATGTATCTTCAGAAACGTTTACCAATGAACTAATTAATTCCATTCGTGATGACCGCACGGTTCAGTTTCGAAATAAGTACCGGAATGTAGATGTTCTGTTAGTGGACGATATCCAGTTTCTCGCTGGTAAAGAACGTACTCAAGAGGAGTTTTTCCATACATTCAACACGCTACATGAAGCCAATAAGCAAATTGTCGTGTCCAGTGATCGTCCCCCAAAAGAAATTCCTACTTTGGAAGATCGACTACGCTCGCGTTTTGAATGGGGCCTCATTACTGATATCCAGCAGCCTGATCTTGAAACGCGAATCGCGATTCTGAGAAAAAAAGCAAAACAAGAAAATTTACAGATTCCAAATGAAGTACTTGTCCATATCGCGATGAAAATCAGTACAAACATTCGTGAACTGGAAGGTGCCTTGATTCGCGTCGTCGCATACTCATCCTTAACGAATGAACAGATGTCAATCGCCCTCACCGATACCGCTTTAAAAGATATGCTTCCGGCTTCGAAACAACGACAGATAACCATTAACCTCATCCAGAAAACTGTTGCGGACTATTTTGACTTGAAACCAGAAGATTTCAAAGCAAAAAAACGCAACCGTTCCATCTCACACCCTAGACAAATCGCCATGTTCCTATCAAGGGAAATGACCGATGCTTCATTGCCGAAAATTGGTGAGGATTTTGGTGGTAGAGATCATACCACCGTGATTCATGCATGTCTGAAGATAGGACAAGAAATCAAAGATGATTCATCTTTGGAATCAACGATTGCTGCAATCACAGCGAAAATCAAGGGTGAATAAGATGTAGACAAGCTCGGTATAACTTGTTGATGGAATGGGGACAAGTCAATACCCCTCGAATAGTGTGGAAAACTCCTGTTTTTTAATACAAACTAACCACAGGATAGTTATGGTTATCGCCCTGTTATGGATTGAGCTTGCAAGGTTATCCACATACCCACAGCCATTACTACTAAGGCTTCTATAAAAGATTAATATAATAATACATAGAAAAGAGGGGGCGGTTTAATGAAATTCTCTTGTTCACAACCCCAATTGATGTACGGAATCCAACACATTCAAAAGGCAATCTCAAATCGTAATACACTTCCTGTATTATTGGGTATCTGCATTAAAGCTGCTGACCAGATCTTGACATTAACCGCAACGGATCTCGAACTGGCAATCGAATGCAGAATCCCGGCGGAAATCCAGGAAGAAGGGGAGATTGTTCTCCCTGGTAAATATTTTTCTGATATCATTCGTAATTTACCCGGTGCAATGATTGATTTTGGATTGAACCCGATGACGCTGGTGATGAAAATCAAGTCCGGGCGATCTGAATTTAATCTGCATGGTTTAAGTGCAGAAGAATTCCCTGGAATACCGAATTTTCCAGAGGATCAAATATTTTCATTACCGACGGATATTTTGAAAAAGTCCATTCAACAAACACAGTTTGCTATTTCTCATGACGACAGTAGACCAGTATTTACGGGCTTGTTAGTTGAATACAAGAAACCGTATCTTTCCATGGTTTCGACAGATGGCTATCGCTTGGCAGTCAAGGAGAGCCTGATTGAAATGAATTATCCATTATTGCCGATGATCATTCCAGGGAAAACAATGTTGGAAATTCAAAGGATTTTGTCTTCTCGAAACGAGACATCCATTGAAATTGGAACTTCGGGTAATCAGATTTTCTTTAGGTTGCCAGATGCGATGATTGTAAGTCGACTCATTGAAGGTCAGTTTCCACAGTATCAGCAAATCATACCGAAAGATCAAAGACTAACCCTTGAAATCGATCGAAATGCATTTTTGAGCGCACTTGAAAGAGCGAGTCTGATTACAAAAGACGGACCCAATATCGTTCGATTGACAATCACCAAGGATGAGCGATTAACAATCACAGCAACATCACCAGAAGTTGGGGACACATATGACGAAATATCCATTCCACAACAAGATATCAGCTTTACCATTGCTTTTAATGTGAAATACCTGACGGATGTCCTAAAAGTTATGGAATCAGAGAAAGTCTTGTTTTCCCTGACCGAGCCGTTGAAACCAGGTGTCATCGTACCAGATGGAGAAGAACACTACAAATATATCGTATTGCCTGTCAGAATATCGGGGTGATAAGATGAGAGACCATGATGTATTGATCAATACACCGACAATAGACCTCGATCAGTTTCTAAAATGGGCGGGAATTGCAGCGACAGGGGGAGAAGCAAAACAACTAATCCTCCAGGGCGATATTAAAGTAAACGGCAAGCAAGAACGAAGACGATCACGAACACTCGTTCATGGAGACGATGTTACATTTTCGGATGAAATCTGGCATATTCGGAGCACATAGTTCGAAAAGGATGTGGATGTGTTGCGTCTGAAACACTTGACCCTGATTAATTATCGAAATCATGCCAGTACGGAGTTGGAGTTTACCTCCCCTGTGAATGTGTTAGTGGGTGGAAACGGAGAAGGTAAAACAAATATTCTGGAAGCAATTTACTATCTGGCTACAGGGCGTTCGCATCGCAATAGCCGTGACGCAGATATCTTAAATTGGAATGCTGACTACTTCTCTGTTCGAGGAGAAATCGAACGTCGACCAGGGATGGCGCATTTTGATGTATACTACACCCGAAAGGGACAAAAACGCATTCGAATCAACAGGAAAGAAATCAAGAAACTATCAGAATTGGTGGGCCAGTTCGGTGTTGTCATGTTCTCACCAGAAAATCTTCAAATCGTTCAGGGATCACCACAGGAAAGAAGAAAGTATCTGGATTTCGCTGCTTCTCAATCAAATGGACAGTATTTTTTTTATTTACAACAGTACCATCAGGTGCTAACCCAACGTAATCAACTCTTAAAAGCGATACAAGAGGGGAAAGATAAAGGGGAATCGTTGCCAGTATGGAATCAACAGTTGATTGATGCCGGCGTAGAAGTCATCATCAGGCGCAGGCAATATGCAGAAAAACTAAAAACCATCATTGCACCAATCCACGAAAGACTCTCAGATGGAAGTGAAAGCCTTGAAGTGAAATATGTGGGAACACTATCATCTTCGGAACATGATAGCCCTGATACGATTCGTGGAATTTTTAACGAGAAGATCTGTCGACTTGAAAAAGCAGAACGCATTCGAGGGTATACATTGGTTGGACCTCATCGGGATGATTTGTTAATCAGTGCAAACCAAATCGATCTTCGATTCTACGGATCTCAAGGTCAGCAAAGAACAGCCGCATTATCCTTAAAATTAGCAGAGGTTGAAATCGTTAAAGACGGGATGGGAGAATGTCCAGTACTGTTATTAGATGATGTCATGTCCGAATTGGACGACTTTAGGCGTAAACAATTGTTGAGTATCATGGATGGAACCTTTCAGACATTCATATCCTCGACAAATTTAAATCCGTTTCAGGGAAAGATCAGCCAGGAGTACTCGGTGCATCGAGTGAAACAAGGAACCGTTACGAGGTGGACATCATGACCGATACACTGAAGAATGCGTTGAAACTTAGACTGAACAAGCTTCGCATTAATGATAAGTTGAAAGAATATCAGGCACTCACAATTTGGGATCAGGTGGTGGGGGATAAATTATCCTCGCAAACCTCTGCCCAATGGATCAAGGATGGTAAGCTGTATATATTGGTTTCTAGTTCAGTGTGGGCGCATCAACTGGCTTTTTACAAAAAGGATTATATAAATAAAATCAACCGGTTAGTGGGAGAAAATATCGTTAAAGATATTTTTTTTCAAGTAGGGAATCCGGAAAAGAAAAAAGAAATACCTTTAGAAGAAACACGGAAAGCGAAGGGACGCGATGGTTTCCCGGATCTACCCCTCGATGAAGCTGGAAAGCTGATGATTGGGAAAATGGCCGAAGATATCCAAGATGAAGAGATGCGAACCGCTTTTATCCGACTTGCCGAAAGGGATCGGAAAGTATCTCTAAGCAAACAAAAATTTGGATGGAAAATTTGTCCCACATGTGGAACACTACACGACGAAGATGGGCTGATGTGCTTTTTCTGCGCAAATCAGGCTGGTGTGGATGCAAAAGAGCAACTATCAAAACTTCTACTGGAAATACCTTGGATTAATTATGCGCAGGCAAAGGAATCCATCTCAGACATCAAGGAGGAACAATATCGATTAATCCGCGATGATACCGCAAGCCGGTTGTTGAAGGAGATTAAGGACAAGATTGACCAGGGAAATGAAGAAAACGTGAATTTATTGAATGAGGCCATGACTTATGTCATGCTGATCACCGGTCTTGAACCCATGAATCTGGATGGTGTTTTGATGGAGAACATATTAGGGGCACCATTATTTGAGAGAATCATGGACGCATCCCGCAAAATATAGAAGGGGGTATTGATATGTTTTTGCATATAGGAGGAGACTATGTAGTCCCTGTGGAGGAAATTATTGTTATCATTGATGCCAGTCTCGAAAACACTTCTCCTTCAACCAGGGAATTTATTCGAGTCGCCAAAGCGGATAAAGTGATTGTGGATTATTCTGATGGAGATCCGAAATCCTATGTGCTGACGGATGACCATCTCATCTTGTCGCCCATCTCCTCCGGAACATTGCAAAAAAGGGGAGAATTGCTCAAAGAACTGGAGCGGTACACAATATATTGACCTGGAACAGGTGTTCTGATAAGATAATTACAATCAGTAGTATACGCTAGATACAGGGTCCAAGTGACCCGAAACGACGGAGGTTTGTAATGGAGAACAGAAAAGCGGGTAATGGAGCCAATCACAATGGTAATTATGATGAGTCCCAAATTCAGGTGCTGGAGGGGCTTGAGGCTGTTCGTAAGCGGCCATCTATGTATATCGGCAGCACATCGGCCAGAGGGCTTCATCATCTGGTTTACGAGGTAGTTGACAATAGTATTGATGAGGCTTTAGCAGGTTATTGCGATAGAATCGACGTCGTGATTCATGCAGATAACAGCGTTCAGGTTACCGACAACGGCAGAGGAATTCCCGTCAAAGAACACCCGAAAATAGGAAAATCAACAGTGGAAGTCGTCATGACCATTCTCCACGCTGGCGGGAAGTTCGGCGGAGAAGGGTATAAGGTCTCCGGCGGTCTCCACGGTGTGGGAGTCTCCGTTGTGAACGCACTTTCTGAATGGGTCGTGGTTGATGTCAAACGTGATGGCGGCTTATACAGGCAGGAGTATCGACGTGGACGACCTGTCTCTCCACTGCAAAAGGTTGGGAAAACAAAAGAGAGCGGAACCATGGTCCATTTCCTTCCGGATAAAGAGATTTTCGAGTCCATCGAGTACATATATGAAACGCTGGTACAACGACTTCGAGAACTTGCTTTCCTGAATAAAGGGATTCGTATCTCCATATACGATGATCGGACAAAAGAGAATTCGGTTTTCCGATATGAGGGAGGAATCACATCATTCGTAAAACATTTGAATAAAAATAAAGATGTGATACACGAGAATCCCATATTTTTCGAAAAAAAGAAGGACGATTGTGTTGTTGAGATTGCAATCCAATACAATAGCGGATACAACGAGAACCTATATTCGTTTGCTAACAATATCCACACGTATGAAGGCGGCACCCACGAGTCAGGGTTTAAAAGCGCAATGACCCGAGTGGTCAATGAATATGCAAGGAAAAGCGGATTACTGAAAGATGCAGAAACAAATCTCAGTGGAGAAGACATACGCGAAGGCTTAACGGCAATCATTAGTGTCAAATTACTGGATCCGCAATTTGAAGGCCAGACCAAGACAAAATTAGGGAACTCAGATGTGAGAGGAATTCTAGACTCCGTGACGGTGGAAGGGTTGGGAACATTTCTGGAAGAGTCCCCGTCAATTGCCAAGCGCATCATTGAAAAATCCGTCCATGCTGCCAGAGCACGGGAAGCGGCCCGCAAAGCCAGAGAGCTGACCCGTCGTAAAAATGCACTGGAAATTACCGCTTTGCCGGGTAAGCTGACAGATTGCTCTGTCAAAGATCCGGCGATGGCTGAAATTTTCGTGGTTGAAGGTGATTCTGCAGGTGGTTCTGCCAAACAGGGGAGAGACAGGCGCTTCCAGGCTATTTTGCCATTACGGGGAAAAATCATCAATGTGGAAAAGGCTCGGTTAGATAAAATCTTGAATAATGAAGAGATTCGTACAATTATAACTGCACTTGGTACGGGAATTTCGGATGATTTCGATATCACAAAGGCACGGTACCACAAGATTGTGATTATGACAGATGCAGATGTGGATGGGTCGCATATTCGGACGCTTTTACTCACTTTCTTCTATCGTTACATGCATCAATTGATTGAAGCAGGCTATGTGTACATAGCTCAACCTCCGTTGTATCTGGTTAAAAAAGGGAAAGAAGAGCATTATGCATACAACGATGAAGAGCTTGCCGTAATTTTGGAAAAAGTTGGGCGGAATGGTATCGTCATTCAACGGTATAAAGGGCTCGGTGAGATGAATGCAGAACAGCTTTGGGATACGACCATGGATCCTGCAAAGCGAACATTTCTGCAGGTCGCCCTCGAGGACGCCATCGCAGCAGACGAGATATTTACTGTACTCATGGGAGACAAAGTAGAGCCAAGAAGAGAATTCATCCATCTTCACGCCAAAGAGGTCCGGAATCTTGATACGGTTGGGTAAAAAAAATGCCCAGTGAATCTGGAGGAAGGGGTAAGCCCTTCCTCTGTTTTTCTTCATTTTGCTTGAGATTGAAATTTGTTTTCCGTTTGGATATTTGCTACAATGAGAATGGAGTTTTGAGGATCATGACCATTCATAATGAGGTGAAGTGAATGACAAAACGCAAAGGGGAGTTATCCATTATCCCTTTGGGCGGGTTTGGTGAGATTGGCAAAAACATGTTGGTGATCGAATACGAAACTGACATCCTCATTGTTGATGCCGGAGTCGCTTTCCCGGGTGAAGACTTACCAGGTGTTGATTTGGTGATTCCTGATACCCGATATCTTATCGATAATAAAGACAAGGTCAAAGGTATTGTGATTACTCATGGACATGAGGACCATATCGGGGCACTTCCCTACGTTTTAAGGGACCTTGATGTGCCGGTATACGGAACGAAGCTAACAATCGGATTGATCAGGAAGCGGCTTGAAGATAGAAAAACGGATGTTGTACCCCAGTTTGTTGAAATCACCCCGGATAGTAAGGTTGCAGCAGGGGTGTTTAGTGTTGAGTTTTTCCGCGTTACCCACTCGATCCCGGATGGTGTCGGAATCATAATCCACACACCCCAAGGACCCATCGTTCATTCCGGGGATTTTAAGGTAGATCATACTCCCATTGACGGAAGAGTAACTGAATTTCACAAATTAACTCAAATCGGTCAGAAAGGCGTTTTGGCCATGATCTGCGACAGCACCGGCGCAATCAATGAAGGATACACCCCTTCAGAGAAATTGGTTGGTCAAACCTTTATGCGTGAATTTGGAAAAGCAAGAGGGCGGATTATTGTTGCAACATTTGCGTCCAATGTTCACCGAATACAACAGGTTGTAAACGCTGCGCTGATTCACAACCGAAGAATAGGTGTTGTAGGAAGAAGCATGGTTAAAGTAGTGGAAGCTGCGTTAGAGCTGGGTTACCTTGATTGTCCAGAGAGTATGTTTGTCGATCTGTCAGATATTCATCGTTATCCAAGTCAGGAGATCGTGATTATAACAACAGGGAGCCAGGGGGAACCATTGGCAGCCCTTACAAGAATATCAGAAGGAAGCCATCGGCAGATCGCATTGCAACCAGGAGACACAGTAATCATATCGGCGACACCGATTCCAGGGAACGCTAAACAGGTCTATCGAACCATCAATAACCTTTTTAAAGCCGGTGCGTATGTTGTTTACCGAGATGTTGCACCTGTTCACGTATCAGGACACGCTGCTAAAGAAGACATCAAATTGATTCTGAGCATGGTAAAACCCAAATATGCAATGCCGTTTCACGGAGAATACCGGCACCTGGTGGAATTCCAGGAACTGGCAATGGAATTGGGTATACCTGAAGATCATGTGATCATCAGTGGGGTGGGGGAACGGAATGTATTCCTTCAAGGTGAATTGGTTAGAAAAGAAAAGGTGACAGCAGGCAGTATCCTCATCGACGGTCTCGGGATTGGGGATGTTGGCAACATCGTTCTTCGGGACCGCAAGAATTTAGCCGAAAATGGAGTTGTGATCGTTGTGTTGACCATGGAAAAAGAGACTGGAAGAGTGGTCTCTGGACCGGATATTTTATCCAGGGGGTTTGTGTATGTGCGGGACTCTGAGGAATTGATCGGCACGATGAAGAATACGGTCGAGGATGCGTTGAAATATTGTTCGGATCAGAATATCCGTACTTGGAATGGGATCAAAGAACGGATTCGTAAAGACTTGGATAATGTAATCTATTCAGGGACAGGGCGAAGACCAACTGTCCTCACGATGATTATGGAAGTTTGATCACCCATTTAACTTGAGAGTCACCGAAGAAAGGATGGATCGGAAGCGATGGAATACACCCATGGTAAAATCATACCGGTGAGTATTGAAAGTGAGATAAAGCGATCGTATCTGGACTATGCCATGAGTGTCATAGTCAGCCGCGCCTTGCCTGATGTTAGAGATGGGTTGAAACCGGTGCATCGACGCATTTTGTATGCTATGAATGAGCTGGGAAATACGCCTGACAAACCATACAAAAAGTCAGCCCGTATTGTCGGGGAAGTGTTAGGGCGGTACCATCCCCATGGTGACTCTGCTGTGTATGATGCAATGGTTCGTATGGCCCAGGACTTCTCTACACGATATCTGCTCGTCGACGGCCACGGGAATTTCGGATCGGTCGATGGTGACCCTGCAGCGGCTATGCGATACACAGAGGTTCGACTCTCCAAGTTGTCTACCGAATTGTTGGCAGATATAAATAAAGAAACAGTCGATTTCAACCCGAATTTTGATGAAACCGTCGAAGAGCCGGTTGTTCTTCCGTCACGCTTTCCCAATTTATTAGTCAATGGTTCTTCTGGAATCGCTGTTGGTATGGCTACCAACATTCCACCCCATAATCTTCGAGAAGTGATCGATGGGGTGATAACTTTGATTGATAATCCCGAAATCACGACCAAAGAACTCAGCGCTATCATTAAAGGTCCGGATTTCCCCACCGGAGGTTTAGTATTGGGGAGAGAGGGAATTCGGGAGGCCTATCAAACTGGTCGCGGCATCGTCAAAATGAGAGGTGTCCACCAAATTGAAAAGATGAACAGCGGCAAAATGAGAATTCTGATCACAGAATTGCCGTATCAGGTGAACAAAGCGAAATTGATTGAGAAGATCGCACAACTGGCCCATGAGAAGAAAATCGACGGTATTACAGACCTGCGTGATGAAAGTGACCGCAATGGGTTGCGCATCGTCATCGAACTGAGAAAAGACGCGAACCCGAATGTTATCGTCAATAATCTGTTCAAATACACCCAATTGCAACAAACGTTTGGCATCATCATGCTGGCATTAGTCGATGGCAAGCCACTGGTGCTTAACTTAAAAGATATGTTGTTCCATTACTTGAACCATCAAAAAGAGGTTATTACCCGCAGAACCCGGTTTGAATTAGGTAAAGCAGAAGCCCGGGCTCACATATTGGAAGGCTTGAAAATCGCCCTGGATAATCTGGATGAAGTTATCGCGTTGATTCGAGCATCCGCGAATGTGGATGTGGCGCGGACAGGGTTGATGGAAACATTCCGCCTGAGTGAAAAACAAGCCCAGGCGATTCTGGATATGCGACTGCAGCGTTTAACCGGACTTGAACGTAAAAAAATTGACGATGAATATGATGAACTGGTTATCACCATTGAATATTTACGTGCCGTTTTAGCCAGTGAACGGCTGCTACTGGAAATCATTAAAAGAGAAATCACCGAAATCAGAGAAAAATACGGTGATATCCGGCGCACCCAGATCACCAGTTCAGATGAGGAAATCGATGTTGAAGATTTGATAGCAGTCGAAGACATGGTGATTACTCTCACTCATTTTGGATACATTAAGCGATTACCCATGGACACATATAAAAATCAGCGTCGCGGAGGTCGTGGTGTGACGGGTATGCACACGAAGGAAGAGGATTTTGTTGAGAATCTCTTTATCACGACCACCCATCATTACATGCTCTTCTTCAGCAATATGGGCAAAATGTACCGGCTCAAGGTGCATGAGCTTCCGGAAGCCAGCCGACAAGCAAAAGGTTCCGCTATTGTTAACCTGCTGCCACTGGATCCTGGAGAAAAAATCAACACGGTCATTCCCGTGAAAGGATTCCTAAAAGATCAATGTCTATTATTTGTTACCCGAAAAGGGGTTGTGAAAAAGACATTACTGTCTGACTACGAATCACGCATGAAGGGTGGACTCATTGCAATCGATCTCAGGGAAGGTGACGAATTGATCGGGGTTCGCCTGACTGAGGGGGATGATGATGTTATTATGGTCACGCAACAAGGACAAGCCATTCGTTTTTCGGAGAATGAAGTTCGTTGCATGGGACGAGGTGCGTCAGGAGTCAGAGGGATTACCTTGAATGCCGGCGATATCGTGATTGGCATGGATACGGTGAAGGAAGATGCAGAACTATTGATCTTGACTAACAAAGGATTTGGCAAAAGAACGATGCTGAAGGAGTACAAAAACCAAAGCCGTGGCGGTAAGGGCATTAAAACAATGAAGCTGACACAGCGTAATGGATTGGTGGTTTCGGTCAAAGTTGTGAAAAAAGGCAGCGAGCTAATGTTGATGTCTGCTGAGGGTCATGTTTTGAGAATTGGTGTCGAGGACATCCCATCTACCGGGCGTAATACGCAAGGAGTCACCGTTATGCGCGTGGTTGAAGGAGATGTATTGATGAGTGCAGCGACGATTATGTCAAAACAAGATGAAAATTGATGAAAGGTACGCTTTATAGTGGGCAGGGAGTAGCATTTAGGAGATATATTGCCCCATTTACTGTAGTAGGGATAATATGAATTCTTTCAGCAATCTTATCCTCTTGCTACCCTCACTCCCCCATGATATATTATTACATGTGCCACCGTGCAGGTGGTAGCATACCAGCAGCAATAAATGTAGAAACGGATCTGAATGCTTATTCTAACGGATGATGAAATTCAATTTTCCGGATGAATCTCGCGTCAGCGGGATTCATTTATTTCCAGCGGACCTTGACAACTGAACAGTACGGAGCGAGAAAGAAAAGGTAAGACAAGAT
>CAZRKC010000024.1:0-37241 GCA_964600665.1 uncultured Candidatus Sumerlaeota bacterium | reverse complement strand
ATCTTGTCTTACCTTTTCTTTCTCGCTCCGTACTGTTCAGTTGTCAAGGTCCGCTCATCGTTCTGGATGCATTTGAATGAAAGTTTATTCATCCAGAGATGCTTTTATATAGTACCATATCGACCTGTCTTTGTCAAACGAGATTTGGGTATGAAATCCTGTTTTTTCAATAAAAAAAGCCCCGAAAAATCGGGGCGTATTTCGTAAAATTTACTCTTTCAAACGCATTTGCGGAAACAGAATCACATCGCGAATCGATGCCGCATTTGTCATCAACATCACCAGGCGGTCGATACCGATTCCCATGCCGCCGGTGGGTGGAAGACCGTATTCCAATGCATTGACATAGTCCTCATCCATCTGATGGGCTTCATCGTCGCCTTTTTCCCGTTCGCCCATCTGTTGCAGGAACCGGTTTTTCTGATCCACCGGGTCATTGAGCTCAGTAAAGGCATTGGCCATTTCCCGGCCGTAAATGAACAGTTCAAAGCGGTAGGTCAGACGCGGATTGTCCTTCTTCATTTTAGCCAATGGCGAAATCTCCGTGGGATAATCCAGCACAAAGGTGGGCTGCACCAGTTTTGCTTCCACAAATTCACTCCAAACTTCATCCAGAACCTGAGACCATGTAGCCTTGGGGTGAACGCTGAGGCCGATGCTTTTACCGGCTTCCCGGGCATCTGCATCCGTATTCAATGCATGAAAATCCAGACCAGAATATTTTTTAATGGCATCCAGCATGGAGATCCGTTCATAGGGTGGTTCCAGATTAATTGCGGTTCCCTGATAGTCCACGGTGGTGGTCCCCAGTACTTCCCGGGCACTGTGGGCAATCAGATTCTCCGCCAGGGTCATCATATCTTCATAATCCGCATAGGCCTGATAGAGCTCCATCATGGTAAATTCCGGGTTGTGTTTCGTGGAGATACCCTCATTGCGGAAGTTTCGGTTGATTTCATACACTTTTTCCAGTCCACCCACAGTCAACCGTTTCAAGTACAATTCCGGGGCGATTCGCAAATACAGCTTCATATCCAGGGTATTGTGATGGGTGGAAAACGGACGGGCAGCAGCCCCACCCGCGATAGGGTGCATCATGGGTGTTTCCACTTCCAGAAAACCCAGATTATCCATGTAGTGACGAATGGACTGGATGATCCGGGTCCGCTTGATAAAGGTTTCCCGCACCTCCGGATTGACAATGAGATCCACATACCTCTGTCGGTAGCGCAGATCCACATCTTTGAGTCCGCCCCATTTGTCCGGCAATGGCCGGATGGCTTTGGACAACATGGTATATGATTTGACTGCCACGGACTTTTCGCCGCGACGAGTCTTAAATACAGTTCCTTCCACCCCGATGATGTCGCCGATATCCACGAGCCGGGTAAAGATGTCATACGGAGCTTCGCCTACATCATCCGACCGTAAGTACACCTGGATCCGACCGGTCATATCCTGCAGGTCAGCAAATGTTGCCTTCCCGTGTTCCCGGCGGGTCATCAGGCGGCCTGCCATCCGAACGGTCTGGTGCTCCATCGCGTCAAAATGATCCGCGATGTCTTTTGCGTGGGTGTCCGGTTCATACTTTTCACCATAAGGGTCGATTCCCAGGCTACGCAGTTCGTCGGCCTTTGCCATACGCAATGCGACCAGTTCACTGACATCTCCTGGAATATGTTCTGTGGTCATATAACGGCCTCCTTATCCAGCCAGTGGCTGTTCATCGTGATGGATGGTCAGCGGGCAATGGCTAGAATTTCAAATTTCACTAATCCCAGCGGCACCCGAACTTCCACCACATTACCGACGGGATTCCCGATCAACGCTTTTCCCACCGGAGACTCGTCGGAGATTTTAAAATCAGACGGACTGGCTTCCGCAGAACCGACGATATGGTACTGGACAATGTCCCCGGAATCCAGTTCTTTTAAAGTGACTTTACATCCCATCCCCACAGCCGTCGTGGTTACTGTACTGTTATCGATGAGCCGTGCGCCCCGAAGAATCTTTTCCACGGTCATGATCCGCCCTTCGATAAAGGCCTGTTCGTTTTTGGCATCTTCGTATTCGGAATTCTCACTGATATCACCGAATTCACGTGCCTGTTTGATCCGCTCCGCCACTTCCCGGCGTTTGACCGTTCTTAAATGTTCCAGTTCCTGCTCCAGTTTTCCGAGCCCGTCTGCAGTCAGTATGACTTCCTTGTCCACCATATTTTGTCTGCACTCCCTTTGCTTGAGGACCGGACTTGGAAAATATATCGCCATTCCGGTCCAAGATCAGTAATTGCCGAAAGGTAAAATGAAAATAGAGCGCCAAGCAACTTCACTTGGCCCCTATTCCACATATCTTCGCGTTCCCCTGCATTTCATCGCTTTCATTATAAGACCAGCGCTGTCTTTTGTCAATCATCCCTTGACTTTGTGCGAAATCCGGTGGTCTGAAAAATCCCCGACGTTGTTGGATTCTTCCCTTGGCATCTGATCAATACGCAGGCTCTGCGAGGATCATACTCCTTGATGCATGGAAAACTGTCCTCCCAAAATGTATATGAGTCGATTCATCTACTGCCACTTCACCATGCAAAACTCTCCGGATAGTCGACTCTGTGCAATCGGATTTCCCCTGGATCACATTGATACTCCTGGGCCGCCGCCATCACCACATTCCAAATCTCCTCATGTTCTTGATCTGAGCGAAACTCCGCTATCCGCTTTGCCATGGACGATAGACTCTTCAACCGTTTCTCTTTTGACATCTTGATATATTTGATATTCAAGACATCAATAAACTGACCGGCAATATTCTCAATCTCGATGTGTCCTCTGTTCATAAAGGATATCCATCTTGCAAATGCAGCTTCTGACAGTGTTTCTTTCACGCAGATATTAAATTCAGATTGAAACTGTCGGATCGTTGCGATCGTCTGATCCCAGACATATCGTTTATCCAGAGGATCTTTGAATAGATACGATCCCTTCGTGAGATCTATCATCCGGCGAAGGACAAGTTCATTGAGACTGAGCATCACAAAAACCATCTCTGGATATAGGTATTTACAACTATAGTAGACATTCTGGGTTGGCACTATGATCCCATGATGTTTCATCAAGGTTACCGTCATGTGGTTGTCAACAAGTTCAACCTCTCTATCGCCCTGGTATGCATGTCTGATATCGTAACAGAGGCCCAGGACGCGGGTGGAAATATCAATGCAATCAGAATGATTTTCCGAATATTCATTGATCGTGATCAGATGAAAGGCCGTAACCAGATTCTCTAGATCATCATAATCTCCGCTGATCACAACACCAGCCAGGTTCGGGGTGTTCTTGATTTTGATCATCCACTCACACTCCCATGCTTTAATATGGAGAGCTCGTTCCCATTGCCGCGACTGCCTCTCATCGAAATCCACCAATCCCCTCGATGAGAACTCAAACAATCGAAATCAGCAAATACATGAATCCCTGGAAAGCGAATTCCCTAATTCTCCATGTCTTCCTGCATGGACCGGTTGCAAAATTTCACTTTTCGGAAAGAACCTGCATAATTTTCAACCTCAGCCTCACATGAATTACCATCCAGCCTGAATCAAAAGCAATGGATCCCTGACACGGCCGGATTCTGAAAAAACCCATACCCCCTCATGTGAGGGGGTATGGAATGTCAAAACTGAGAAGCGACTCATGACCTATCCTTGATACTTCTCTTCCGGGTTTGATGCTGCTTTCTTCAAGGCCACATTGGCTTTGATCTGCTCAATATGAGCGGGCATCAGGGCACGCTCAAAACTGCGGAATCCCGCCAGCTTAAAGCCATGCTTGTCTGCCAATGCCGAGATCTCCTCAATTTGAGCAACCGAGATATCTCGTCCCAGGGAGAAGTTCTCATACCGACGTTCCAATGCTAAAATCATGGTCTCCGCCATGCAGGCATACGAGTTCTTCGGCGGGAAACCGAAATTGAAACCGAAATCCACATCCCCCGGCGGTTCGACGACGCCGCCTTCAATCACCAGCACATCGTTGCGAGCCTCCGCTACTGCTTTGGATACACTCCGAGGTCGGGCAACATCGCAAACGATGGCACCGGATTTTAAATCATCGGCATCAATCAGGGCGTCCACAGCACTACTGACGGCAATGATGATGTCCGCCTTTTTGACAGCTGCTTTCACATCAGTGGAAATATCCGCCCGGGCTCCGTATTCATCCTCCAACCGCTTGGCCAATGCTTCCAGCCGGCTTTCATCCCGGGCAACCAGCGTCATGTTTTTCTTGTCCCGGGCCATGATCTGAGAAGAAACGCTGCCAATGGCACCGGTGGCGCCTAAAATCACCAACTCCGCTTTTTCCATGTCCATCCCCATGATCGCCGCCGCCTGGCGGGTCCCCTGGAGTGCGGTGGCCACGGTATAACTATTCCCGGTGGTCACGGCAATATTCAGATGCTTCGCCACCGTAATACCGGCATCCCCCACCACTGAAGTGAATGCCCCCAGCCCGACGATCTTGGCTCCTTGTTTTTCCGCGATCTTACCCGCCTGGATGATGCGTTTCATGACAAAATCCAGGGGTAACGTGGTGAACTGTTTGGGGGTCAAGGGAACCGCCACAAACCAACCTTCGGCTTCGGCATAGGGGGAACGCACACCGGTGATATGGGACACTTTCATCGGCGGGACGAGTTTGAACATACTTTCCAATACCGGGTCCGGCAGATGTTTGGCAAAGCCGAACTTACGGGAAATATCGGATACACTGATGGGGTGCAAAATAAAGGCAAACTTCTCCATGAAAATCCCCTTTCTGGTTTAAGTCGTCAGATCCTCGATCCTGGGTACAAACCCGATTCGAGTGAGCAAGTCATCATAGTCAGCGGCTGTCATGTCCGCAGCCGGTTTATCTGACAAGGCCACCAAAACCCCTTCCATGACATTGGTTCCAAAGGAACGGCCGTTGAGCTCTGGCGTGGTGGTAATGAGTTTGGATACCCCCCGACGCTTCAACTCTTCCACATCATCTTTGGTCACCGTATTGGTGATGATCACCTTACCCTTCAGATCCTCAGGCATATAACGGCGAATGAAATGAAAGTCTCCCGCAATCACATCCGCATCATGATAGTAACGGGCATATTTGGGCTGCACTTTTTCCTGTTTATTTCCGGTGGGATACAGCATTTTAAATGGCAGTCGGCAGACAATGGGTCCCAGGATGGAAGCTGCGGTGTGCAACGCTGAAAGTGAGCGCAGCGGTACCGGGACCCCCAGGACGAAAATCAGATCCCCGAACATCACGTCGGCTCCTGCCTCCACTAAGGCTTCTGCCATGCCAAAGCGGTCCACTCCACAAACCAACAGCACTTTGCTATGGGGAAAATCGATGATATGGTTGGTGTCTAGATACTGGATCACACGCCGTTCCAATGTATTCTTCAGGCCACTGCCATCCACCATGGCTGACTTGACCGCTGCTTTGGCGATGGGAATGGCATCCCGCAGCACATACCGTTTCTTGCCGGCCCAGACATAGAGATCGATCCCTCCCATACCGAAGGCATCCACCTTACCATCCAACTCTTTGATCAAGGCGATAGCCTTTTGGATATCACCGTCTGTACCAATCCGCTCAATGCGAAAATCCTGATCAAGGATCGTCACTTCTGCCACACTGTTCCGCTTGGACGAGCCGAGACTCACGCTGATGACCCGCTTCATTCCCTCATTCCTCCTCTGATTCCCGCCGGTTATTTCCGAACTGTGCGAATAATCTCGGCAATCTTGTCGGGATCAACGTACACATCCTGGCCGATGGGGGAACTACCGATCTCGATACTGATGACTTCCTTGTCCAGCAGACTTTCCACCAAAGCAACCCGGCGGTTGGATGCCATGATAATGACCACATCGAAACTCCGGATCTGAGACAGAATGCCCATGATCTGGTCGAAGACTTCCAGACCGCTGCGCTCCTGCACAAACCCCCAGCGCTCCTTTTCAGTCATCAACAAGGTAAACTCCACACCCTCACGGTCCGCGACTTTCTCGATTTCATCCTTATTGGCCACGGGAAACCCGATCAGGGCAATCCGCTTTCCCCGGCGGATCTCTGCCAGGGTCTCCAACCGCGAAATGAAACTGCGGTCGGTGTCCAGCTCATTGGCGATCTCCTGTTGCGACCAGCCCCGACTTCGCATAGCGAATATCTTATCAATGATTTTCACGACCTTGCTGCGACTGATGATTTTATCTCCAATGCGAACAAAGTCCATTATCCAGCCTCCTGTCAAATGTGCACACTTTTGTGTTCATCTTCATTCTACCAACCTTGCACTTAAAAAGCAACAAGAAAAAATGGCGCCGAAACGCCTATATCTGTTGAGAGATTCACACCAGCCATGTTTCCCGGGGAACCCCCATCAAGGTTTCCCCGTACGCGACCAGCAAGCTGGCCATGGCATCCCGGGTATCTGCCTGATTGATCCGCACCCGCACTTCCGCTGCGTGGCGCAAACCTTTGATATACCAGGACGCATGTTTGCGCATTTCTTTGACGCCGATGGCATTTCCCTTGTAGGCCACCAGGCGGTCCAGATGATCCACGGCCGTGATGATCCGAGCGGCCACAGAGGGCTCCGGCAGCTCCTTGCCGGATGACCACAACGCCAGGGTGCGGGAAAAAAGCCACGGATTGCCCAGTGCTCCCCGACCGATCATAACCCCGTCGCAACCTGTAGCCGCAATCATCGCCATGGCATCCTCCGGCTTCCAGACATCACCGTTCCCGATCACAGGAATGGTCAGGGCTGATTTAATCTGACGAATATAGTCCCAGTCCGCCTGGCCACCGTAGAACTGATCCCGGGTCCGCCCATGGACCGCCACGGCGGCAGCGCCGGCTTTTTCTACGGCTAAAGCCAGGTGCAGGCCATTGACACAGGTATCATCCCACCCTTTACGCATCTTGACGGTAACTGGAATATTTACGGCATTGACCACGGCGGCCACGATCCGGGCCCCCAGATCCACATCTTTCATCAATGCGCAACCTTCACCGCTGCGGACGATTTTGGGAACGGGGCACCCCATGTTGATATCCACCAGATCCGCTCCCAGATCTTCTACGATCCGGGCTGCCTGTGCCAGGATGGCTGGCTGGGAGCCGAAAAGTTGAACGGCCACAGGTCGCTCCGTGGGCGTCATCTCCAGGATCCGTTGGGTATGGGGATTGGCGTAAAGCAAACCCTGGGCGCTGATCATTTCCGAATAGACCAACCCCGCGCCATGGGCTTTCACCAGACTGCGAAAGGGGATATCTGTCACTCCGGCCATGGGTGCCATGACCAGGGGGTTATCCAATTGAAGCGTACCGATTCTCATCAAGTGCCCTCCGTTCCTGCCAACAACTGTATGCAGTCAAAAGCCCGCAGCAACCGCTACGGGCTTCTCAAACCGGGTCATGTCAGGCGATGGAGATAGCGCCTACTGGACAGCCGTCCACTGCGGTCTTCACCGCATCTTCATACTTTGGCAGGATTTCTCCGTATACCTCACTCTTGCCGTTTTCCCCCAGACGAAACACTTCCGGGCAGGTGCCGGCACAAGCGCCACAACCAATGCACTCTTCCTGATCAACAATGGCTTTCATCCGCAACGACCTCCCTCCATGAGTATGACTAATCATAGTTCTATTATACCTGATTTTCACCAGAATGGAAGATACTCAGGGGATTTACGGGCGAAACAGGTCCGTACTCAAGTATTTGAGCCCGGAGTCGTTGATCAGAACCACGATCCGCTTCCCTGCCTCTGCACCCAAAAGGAGTTTGCGGGCAGCTGCCAGATTCGCACCGGATGAATATCCGGCAAAGATCCCCTCCGTCCGGGCCAGCCGGCGGGCAGCCTCTTTGGCTTCTCTATCCGTGACTCTCACATACCCGTGGACGAGATCCGGATCAACCAGCGGCAGGGGCATGTTGTAACCGCCACCCTGGATGGCGTGGGACGGGTCGGTCACCGGTGCCCCCGACAGCACGGGTGCACCGGCAGGTTCCACCAGATAGCAACGAATCGAATTGTTATATGCTTTCAACCCCCGGGCGCAGCCGGCAAATGATCCACCTGTGCCGGCAAAATCCACAAAACCATCCAAACACCCCGCCGTCTGGTGCCATATTTCCGCTGCGGTATGCCGCTCATGGGCAATGACATTGGACGGATGGGTAAATTGACTGACCCGGTAGGCCTGGCGTTGGGCCGTCAACCGTTGGGCTTCCACTTCCACCAACGCCAGATCAGCGCCTGATACGTGGCCGGGTATGCCGCCGGAGACCTGGGGGACTAACACCACTTCTGCCCCCAATGCCCGCATCATGTCTGCCCGTTCGGGCGAATTTCCCTGTGACATGACCGCGATAAACGGGTGACCCAGCACACTGCAGACGATTGCCAGCCCGGTACCGGTGTTGCCGCTGGTCAATTCCACCACAGTTTGACCGGGCTGCAAAAGTCCCTGAGCCTTGGCGTCGGTCATGATCTGCAAGGCGATGCGGTCTTTTTTGGAAAACCCTGGATTCAAATATTCAAGCTTGGCAAAGATGGTCCCATCCAGACCCCAGTCGGCGGTCAACCGGCTGAGCTGGACGATGGGTGTATTCCCGATAGCCCCGGTGACATCAGCCAGAATTTTCCCCATACGTCTCCCCTCCCAATTGCAAAGGGCTGGCGGTTGCCAGCCCTTTTGTTCTATTCCGTCCAATCCGGGATCGACGGGGGTGCCAGTTCTTCCATGCTCCGTCCGATCCGGTCATATTTAGGCACTTCTGCCCATAGTCTTTCCAAGGTTTTCTGAAAAGCAACGGCTAGTTTTTCTTCATCCAGATGGACCACCCGTCCATCGTCCACTACAAACTGCCCATCCACCATGACCTTCTCAATATCCTGAGATGATGCATTGTAGACGATGTTCTTGATGGGATCCCGCAGCGGTGACATACGCAAGGAATCCGTCCGGAAAAATACCAGATCTGCTTTGGCACCGGCACTGATGCGGCCGATATCCGTCCGGTTCAGGGCGTGAGCCCCTCCTAAAGTAGCTGCATCGAAGACATTCCGGGCGGTGGTCACCACTGTGTCATGCTCATAGATCTTGGATGCCACAGCAGCGGTCCGCATTTCGTTGATCAGATCCTGGGGGAAGGTATCGGTACCCATGGCAATGGGGATGCCGGCCTTCTGGTATTTATGGAATGATTCCAGGATAATGGACCGACGGGCAAACACCCACGGACAGTGGGCAACGATGGCTTTCCTGGCGGCCAGGAGTTCCAGATCCCGATCTCCGGGATATCCCACCGCACTGTGACCGCTGATGAATATGCAATGCCCGATGATGGTATTATCATTGAGAATACCCAGATGATCCATCCACTCAATGGGCGTCATGCCGTGGCGGTCCATGATTTCCCGGAATTCCACCAGCGACTGGGCGGCATGGACTTGCAGCCGGACACCCAAACGCTCTGATTCCGCTTTGGCCGCAGCAATGAGTTCAGCGGTGCAGGTGTCGATCTGGTACGGACTCAGCATGGAATCCATACGGCCGTCAAACTGTTTGCGGGCTTTGTGGATAAACTCCACGGCGGATTGCAGACCGGCCATGCCGGCTTCTTCATTCCACTTGTACATGACTTTCTTTCCGTCCGGTGTGTACCAGGATCCGGATTTAAAAGCCGGGACCACATAACCCCGCATCCCGCTCTTGCCGATCACATCCAAGGCCACATCTGCATTCTGCCGGTTCAGCTCCACCACGGTGGTGGTTCCGGTCTTGAGCATTTCAGCTGCAGAGAATTCTCCGCAGAGACGAAAATCATCTTCAGTCGCGGCACTGTCCACGGCGCCGTAATCATAGAGGGCGCTCATGCCGAACTGGCGACTGCCGGTATCTTCAAAAAAGCTCTTATTCAACGGGCTGTTCATCATATGCGCATGGACACTGATCAAACCGGGTGAAATGATATGGGAAGATGCATCGATAACTTTGTCTGCCGGGTGAGGATAATCTTTTCCCACATAAATAATGGTGTTTCCTTGCACCACGATGACGCCGTTTTTCAACAAAGCATGTTCCTTGCCGTTAAAGCCAATGATCCAGCCACCTTTGATCACAATTTTTTTCCCAGCTGCCAAACCGATCGCCCCTTTCGTCTATGCCAGAATGACATGATTAATTCGTCGCGACTCCCTTGAAATCCTGCCTTGCCTCAATCCTGGAGGCGCATCCGGTAATCCACCACCACAAAGCGAGCTGCGACCGGATCGTAAATCAGCGGATTTAAGTCCAACTCGGTGATCTGCGGCACATTGAGCACCAGTTGCCCCAGGCGGACCATCAGATCTGCCAAGGCCGGCACATTCACCCCGGGTTTCCCCCGGTAACCCTGGAGGATGGGGTAGCCTTTGAGACTTTCAATCTGGGTGATGGCTTGGCTTTGGGTCAAAGGTGCATGGGCAAAGGCAATGTCTTTGTAAATCTCCACCGCCGTTCCCCCCAACCCGACCATGATACCATGGCCATAAGCCGGATCTTTGACGGCACCCAAAATCAATTCAATGCCGGCAGGTATCTGTTCCTGAATTTCCACACCCAGTGCCCCGGGAAACCGGGCCAATAGATCGGCAACGGTTTGCCTGGCCGCCTCCAAATGGGGAATTCCTAAAATGACGCCACCTGCATCGGACTTATGGATCACATCCGGATGATGGATCTTGGCCACTACGGGGTAATTGAACTGAATGTCGTTTACTTCGTGGGGTGTCTCCACCATCTGTGCCCGGACGGTTTCAAACCCGTGGAGCTGCAATATCTCCTGACATAGTGCCGGAGACAAATAACTTCCCGGTATTGCTGCGCTCACCGCATCCCGGATGGATACCGGCAGGTGCGGAATCACCGGGTGGGCTTCATCCGTAAGGGATTCCACCGGCTTTTGCTTCATCATCATGGTCAAGATCTCCGCCAGCTGCTCTGGAAATGTGACGGATGGAATGCCCGCATCCAGCATGACCTGACGGCCGGCCAGTCCCAAAGTGGGCCCGAAGAAACAGGTGAGCACCGGGATCTTAGCAGATTTCAATTCAGTGACCACAGCTTCTGCAACCTTGCCGGTATCGATGGTAGCCGGTGGCACACAAATCAGCAGCAGGGCGTCATACCCTCCGTCTGCCAGCATCGCTGCCACGGCAGCGGCATACTGGTCCGGTCGTGCGGGCGCCACCAGATCCACAGGATTGCCCGTGGACGCTTCCGGCAGCAGCATCTCCTGCAATGCAGCCCGGGCGGCATCCGGCAGCAGCGGCATGGTAAACCCCCGCTGATGCAATCCGTCTGCGACTAAAATTCCCGGTCCGCCGGCATTGGTCACCACTCCCACCCGACGACCTTTGGGTACCGGCATGGTGCTGAGGGCACCCGCCAACCCGAAGGCTTCCGCTAAAGTATCCACCCGGATGGCACCACACTGGGCCAACAGCGCGGCGGCAACCTGATCGTTTCCAGCCAGACTCCCGGTGTGGGAACTGGCTGCGGCGGCACCGGCTTCCGTACGGCCGGCCTTCATGATCACCACCGGTTTTTGGGGACTGATGCTACGCACCAGACGGGCAAAGCGAGCTGGTTCCGGAATAGTTTCCATATACAGCAAAATGACCTTCGTCTGAGGGTCCGCTGCCAGTAACGGCAGAAAGTCACAGGCGGTCATATCTGCCTGATTTCCCAAGGATGCGATGATGGAAAAACCCAGTCCCAGGGATTCAGCAAAATCCACCATGGCGGCACCCAGGGCACCGCTTTGCGTCAAAAACCCAATCCCCCCCCGGGGTGGAGCTGATTGCAGGATATTGGCATACAGACACACATCCGGGTCTGTATTGGCAATCCCCATGCAGTTTGGACCCAGAATCCGCATATTGTATCGATTCACAATAGCCATCAGGTCTTGCTCCCGTTGGATCCCGTCCCCGCCCACTTCCTTGAACCCGGCGGATACGCAGACCAGGGTCTTGACCCCTTTTTGACCGCATGCTTCGGCAGCTTCCAGAACAGCGCCGGATGGAACAGCCAAAACAGCCATCTCCACATTCTCCGGGATATCTTGCACAGAGGTAAATCCCATGGCACCCAATACCGGTTCCCCTTTACGGTTCACCGCCCAAGTGGTGCCTTTATATCCACCCGCCAAGAGGTTATGCACGATGGCATGGCCGATTCCCCCCCGGGCGGATGCCCCGATCACCGCCACACTGGTGGGGTGAATGAATGCAGCCGTGTCCCGCTTAAAGAGAGGAATATGGGTGTCCCAACTGGCCAGACGCACACCTTTCGGGACCGGCTGACCTTGATAATAGATATGTCCATCCGAGTCTTCCTGAAAGGCGCCCCGGGCGATTTCCCACATGGTCCGAGCTGCAATCTGCCGCGACTGGTTATTCACCGCACTCAAGTAGAAGCGTTCACCTTCATCGCCTTTGAGGCCGTTTGCTTGGTCCACGGGCACTCCGGGGGAGACCATCAGCAGCGGCCCTCCATCCAGCTGTTTGGTGGCCACATGGGACGATGAATGCAATTCATCCACTCCCGCATCCACCGCATCCCGAATGCCGTGAGCCCCGGCAAACGCACGTTTCCCGTCTTTTTCCACCGACAAGTCCGCAGGGTGCACATTGACCACCCGATACCGATCCACCACCACATGGGTGGTAGCCCAGACATAGCCGGCCAGCAAAATCAAATCGGCCCGAAAAGGTGCAATGAGATCCATCACCTGCCGGTCAAACTCAGCCCGGACCTCCCGGTCACGCAAAGGTGCGTTCCGTTCCTTGTGAAATGCCCTCAGATCCAGACTGGCATTGGGAAAACCATATTTCTGTGCAGTTTCAATGGCTTTGGATGCCGGATCATCAGAAAAGACGCCCACCACTTCAAAGGGTGAACCTTCCGGTGTTTTTTCCAGCTCCTTCTGCAGTTCCAGGACTTTCCATAGGGTATTGCCGGAACCAGAGGCAAAGCCGGCTATCCGTAACTTGCCTTTCAGGGGATCGTGAATCGGTGTCAGCATAGAGTCAGCTCCTTTATCATTCCTCAGTGTGTGTTTGGGGTTATGATCGTGCATCCAGGTATTCTTTCAAGGTGCTAACCAGCACCTTGTTGGGCGAGGACTTCGCCAGATCGTCAATCAGAGATAGCCCCAGATCCGGCTGAATCCGGGTGAGGGCATCACAAGCCAGCATCCGGCGGTATACATACAACGGATAACCGTAGTAGTATTCAAAAATGCCGGGTGTTTCAAAAGACGGATGGAAAAAACGCAGCATCCCTTTGCGGACGGGTGCGCCATAAACATGAACCGTCAAAGCCGTCTTCTGGTCCAAGGGTCGCATGCTGTGAGGTCCTTCATCCAAAGGATATACATAAGTGGTCGCACCCTGACCCACTTCATGAGGTGTTTGCGGTGTCATCTCCACCTGATAGTCCCCCGGATGCCCGTGGATCTGCCATTTGGTCTCCTGGATCCGCCCCCGGTAGACACCGACGATCCCCCATGATCCATGATCGTGGATGGGATACGGCACATGGGGTTCCCAGACGAACAAATGCATGGAGAATTGCTTTTCCGGATCCCGGTAGATGGAGAATCCGTTGATATCACTGGGCAAGAATCCTTCAGGTGTTTCCGTACGCGCAGCGGACTCCAGCAGATCCACCAAAAATGAATCGTTTTTCAGCAAGGATTCCACCAGGGGCCTGCCTGCTGTGATTTTCTGATCCCGGTCCATGTCAGACCCGGCGACCTTGCGCATGGCCATGGTAAACTGGTCAAAGGTGATTTCAGCCATCGGTCTTCATCTCCTCTTCTGTCCAGCTGCCCCAACGACGAAAATGGTTCCAGATCCGATAATCGGGATGATCCGGATCAGCCGCCAAAGCTGCTTGTTCTTTCAGATAGATGGGCAGCGTCTGACGGGATGCAAATAGAACCCGATCATCTCCCACCGGACATACTTTCGTGCAGATGCCGCAGGGGTAACACCGGCGGCGGGTCAGATCTTCTGCCCGCTGGATGCAGGGCATGTTGCGAAAATCCGGTTTGAAGCGGTCGTCCCGGGGGACAATGGCATCCACCGGGCAGCAGCGGACACAGGCTAAGCAGCGGATACACAGTTCGTTTTCCATCATGGGGTCGGGCCGCAGATCCACCCCGGCCAAAACCGAAATCCAGCGGACCCGGGGGCCGAACTGGGGTGTCAGTAACACATTGTTGACACCAATGGTACCCAGCCCTGCATATTTGGCCGCATTGACATGGTGAAATGCCGCCATGGGCTTGTCCTTGATCACCTTGATGCTCCCGTATCCGTCCCGGGGGAAGGAAAATGCCGGAATCCCTTTGCGGTTCAAATAGCGACCCAGGTGATAACCCAGGCCGTCCAGCTCCCGGTTGACGGTATTGTAAAGTTCCATATGAATGGCAGAGGGGGTTGTTTCCACCACGGGCAAGGGCATGCCCATCCCGAATACGATCACAGTCCGGGCTGCCGGGAAAATGGCCGTGGGCCAGAAATCGGGACGGACTTCCTGGTACTCCTCCCAGCGGCTGACGGGTGCAAATCCCACCAGATCCGCTCCGTGGGCAGTCAAATAGGTGACGATCTCATGGCGAAGCGCTTCGGTTCCGTCCACTTTTGACACCTGCCTTTCCTGGGCGTACAGAAGGATAACCGCCTCCTGCCGCGAATAGAATATGTATCAATTTAAAGGGGGTATGATCATGGACTGCAGATTAATGGCGATCCGCGTTGACCAGCGAACCGAACATGCCATGGCTGTGCAACAGCTATTGACAGACTTTGGCTGCAACATCAAGACCCGGGTGGGTTTCCATGAGGCACGAAAAGACTTTTGCGGTGAAGACGGCATCATTGTCCTGCATCTGTGCGCAGACGATGAAGGTGCTGCCGCTGAAGCCCTCAAAACCGAGTTAAACGGTTTAAACGGTGTGAAAGCGACCTATATCACCATCTGATTGCTTCCCATTATATCATGAAATTTTCAGTCACGACAAAAAGACCGCTGCGAAACCGCGGAGGTCTTTTTTAATTTCCTATTCTTTCAGTAACGCCTGGATCTGACCATAAGCGTTTTCCAGCAGGTGGGTCCCGTGGCTTAAAAACGCCTTTTCAAAGGGGTACCGCAGCAGATTCCGGACATTTTTTGCTGCCAGTTCCACATCTTCGCTGTACATGGCCGGCGGTGTGGACAAGACTCCCTGGAAACCCCCCGCACCAAATACCGAGTCACCGGTAATCAGGACCTGCTCTTGTTCGTGGTAAAGGGCGATGTTCCCCGCCGAATGACCCGGGACATGGATCACCCGGAGCCAGTTTCCCACCAGATCCCCGTCCGCCAGCAGCAGCTGCACCGGAACCGGCATGGCCGCCGCTTCATCTGCATGGCAGGCAACCTGGAGATGGGGCATGGCCAAAACCAATGCCGGCAATGCGCCCACATGGTCCCGATGGCGGTGGGTGAGGAGCACAGTACGGATATGGAAGGGCTTTATCACGTTCAAATACGCGTCTTCATCGCCTTCCATGCAGGTGTCGATGAGGATATTTCCGGACGGATCACGGATGACAAATGAACGGAAAACACTATTTTTGGATGGTGTCTGGATCTCAGTAATGCCCGGTGTCAGTTGCGTTTTCTGAATCATAAAAATCCCCCCCATAGATAACATGTCCCCTCTGTGTCAGAATTTGGCATGCAGCAGAAAATGATTCGGCTTTGATGAGCAGATAATCCGTGTCGAAAGTGGATAAGGCAAAAATACTGATTCCGGCCGTCGCCAGCGGGCTGATCAGGGAGGATAAGATCCCCACCAGGGTAAATGCCAGCGGTCCACGGATTTTCAACAGTCGCCAGCCGCCCTCTTTGCGCACATCCCCTGGGATATCTTGATCCAGACAGACGACAGACTGTTCGTCCCCGGTGACGGTCAGGGAATGGAAATGGGTGCAGTCCACCCAGGGTGGCCATTGGCGTCCCTGAATCTGACAGACACAATAGATGCCCCGTTGCGTCTCAAGATCCATCGGCCTTCATCCTTTCGGGCGAGTTTGAAACAACTCCGGCATCCCGATAAACGCTTTGGGCTCCGGTGGTGAAAATGTGCGCAGTTTGCTGGTGGTCTTATGCAAATCATACAGAGATTCGGCCATCTTCACTGCGGCGGCAACCCCATTGATCACCGGGACATGGAGCTGATTTTCAATCGCCTCCTCCAGCCCGGCCATCCCGGCACAACCCAAAAGCAGCGCTTCCGCACCGTCTTCTGTCACTGCCAGCCGCCCCGCTTCTTTGAGGGCACGGGCCCCCATTTCCGGGTCCCGTTCAAAATCCAACACGGACAGTCCGGTGCTGCGCAGTGATGCACACCGTTCCCAGAGTCCGTACTTTTTGATCAATTCTTCCGTAACGAGTTGGGATCGCGCCAGCACCGTAAGCACGGAAAACTTAGGCGCCAGCATACACGCGACATACATGGCGGACTCGGCAATTCCCAGAACCGGTACATCTGTGATCTCCCGGGCTGCGTAGAGCCCCGGATCGCCAAAACAGGCAATGATATATGCATCCACCGGGATCTGGTTCCCCAGAAGAACTTCTTCTAAAACCCCGGGTATCGCTAATTGCTCGTCATAGAAGCTTTCGATGGAGACCGGACCCTTTTGCGGGCTGACCGCGATGATCTCAGTTCCCGGACGGGCAACCTGCCGGGCGGATGCTTCAATGGCGCGAGTCATGCCCCAGGTAGTGTTGGGATTGATGATTTTGATCTGCATCTGCATCCCTCCTACAAAGTGGAAAATCGGCGCAACAGCTCCGTATCCAGATACCGGCGCACAAAACGACCGCTGCCGGCTGGAGCCAGGATCTCGCCATGATCCATCACCGGTTCTCCCCGGACAAATGTCATCACGGGCACACCTTTGACCTTCAAGCCTTCCCAGGGGAAATACTGCGTGTCCAGGTGCAGCTGATCATAGGTCAATACCGTTTCCAGATGGGGATCCACCAGCACCAGATCGGCGTCAAAGCCCGGGGAAATATCCCCTTTATGAGGATACAGCCCAAAGATCCGGGCGGCCTGGTAGCTGGTGATGCGGACGAATTCGTTCATATTGATGCGCCCGGGGTTGACCCCTTCGGCCATTAACACATGAAACCGGCTTTCCATGCCGGTCAGTCCGTTGACCACTTTATGGAACTCCGGGATCAGGCGGCCATTTGCATCCGTAGCCATCGGCGCCCGCTTGGCGGCAGCAGAGTAGTTGCAGTCATCAGAACCAGTGACCGAAAGGACTCCATCTTTCAATCCTTTCCACATGGCGTCCACATGATGGCGGGGCCGCAGGGGTGGACTGCAAATGAACTTATAGCCGTCTTCACGCCGGAGCATATCATCCGTGAGGCTTAAATAATGGGAGCAGGTCTCGCCATAAACCGGTAACCCGTCCCGTTGGGCCTGGGCGATGGCTTCCACACCCCCCTGGGTGGATACATGGTAGACAAAGAGGGGACAGTCCAGCTTGCGGGCAAAGAATACCGCCCGGTGGACCGCTTCCTCCTCGGCGATGGGGGGACGGGTCCGGGCATGGGCATGCCAGTCGGTTGTACCTGCCGCCACCGCTTCATCGATCAGGGATTCCACCATATCATTGTTTTCTGCGTGGACACCGGGTAACGCATTGTAGCGACGGGCGACTTCCATGACTTTCATCAAAATGCCGTCATGAGAATGGGCCCCCTGTTTGCGATAGGTCATGAACATTTTAAAGGTGGGCACCCCGTATTCCACCAGCTGCGGAATCTCTTCCAGGATCCGGGGTGGGGCTTCCACGATCCGGGGATGGAATGAATAGTCGATCACGGCCATATCCCTTGCTGCATCTTCCTTTTCCCGCACCGAGTCCAACATGGTTTGACCCACAGCGGTATTGGTAAAGTCCAGGATGGTGGTCACACCTCCCTGGGCGGCCGCCACTGTCCCGGTATAAAAATCCGCCGCCCCGTTTTGACCCATAAAAGGCGACAGAAAATGGACGTGCATATCAATTAATCCCGGCAGGATCCACAGACCGCCGGCATCAACGACCCGATAGGCATGGGATATTTCGCCCGGTCGGCATACGGCACTGATGGTCCCGTCGGTAATGGCAATATCGCCGCGAAATGTATTTCGGGCGGTAACGATGGTTCCGTTTCGGATCAGGCAATCCACCATGGTCAATCCCGCCTTTCATCACGATCTATGGCCATTGGTTCGTCGCCAGGACAGTCAATTCCTGCTCAATCCTCTGCGTCAATGGCCCGCAATGTTCGCAAGAGGACATTCGCCCCGTTGTATACATCCTGCCATTCCGTCCATTCGTCGGGAGCATGACTGATGCCGCCCTTGCTGGGGACAAAAATCATGGAAGTCGGCGCGAGGTAGGACATGGCCACGGCATCGTGACCAGCGGCACTGGGCATCACATGGTAACGGATCTTCAGTTCATCACATGCCTGTTTGATCTTGCCCTGGATACCCGGGTGGAGCCGGACAGGCTCTTTATCCACGATTTTACGGAAGCTGACACCCCCCAGACCTGCACCGAAATGCCGCAGGCGCTCATAGACCACAATGGGATCCCAGGCATTGATGTCCCGAAACTCCACTGCCATCCGGACTTCCCCGGGGATGACGTTGATGGCGTTAGGTTTAACTTCCAGCACCCCCACGGTGCCCACCATATCCGTGCTTTCATCCGTAACAAACTCCTGCACCGCCAGCACCATGCGAGCCGCTTTGACCAGGGCGTCATCCCGTTTATGCATGGGTGTGGATCCGGAATGATTGGCCTCACCGGTGATCATGCATTCATATCGGAAAATGCCCACGATCCCGTAGACCAGGCCGATGGACGCTCCCAGTTCTTCTAAAATCCCGCCCTGTTCGATGTGAAGCTCCAGAAATGCTTTAATGGTGGCAGGGTCTCGTTTCGCATCGCTGATCTGATCCATGCGCAAGCCAAAGGCCTGCAGGTTGCCATCCATGATCAGTCGCTGCTGGGGGGTCATCTGGTCCAAATGAATCTGACCCGCCATGGCACGGCTGCCAAACGTTCCCCCCAGGGCACTGCCCTCTTCTGCGGAAAAGGCAACAACTTCTACAGGATGACGAAGCCGGATGCCGGCATCCGTTGCTGTCATGAGGCACTCGATGCCGCTGAGCACCCCTAGATTTCCGTCAAAAAGGCCTCCGTTGGGGACGGTATCGATATGCGAGCCGATCATGATTGCAGGCAGTGACGGGTCATCTCCGGGAAGGTGGCCGATGAGATTGCCGGCAGCATCCACCCGGACGGTACACCCGGTCTGTTCCATCAAGGACGTCACAAACTCCCTCCCGGCCAGATCTTCCGGCGTAAATGCCCGTCGGGTGATACCACCCGCTTCGCTACGGCCGATTTCCCCCAGGGCACACAGATATTGTTTCAGTCGTTCCCCATTGATCTCCACGGTGTTGCACCTGCCTCGCTGTCAGTTGGTTGGTGTCTCCTGGTTGCGTTTGTAAATCAGCAGCAATCCTTCCAGTGTCAAGAAATGATTTACCGTCTCAATGGTCTCGGATTCCGATGCGATAAGATCAGCTAAGCCGCCGGTCGCCACCACTTTGGGGGTTTCCCCCATTTCTGTTTTCATCCGCCGGACGATCTGGTCCACCAGCCCGGCATAGCCAAAGATGATCCCGGACTGCATGCTGGATACGGTATTGCGGCCGATGACGGTTTTGGGTTTTACCAGTTCGATCCGGGGCAGTTTGGCTGCCCGCTGAAAGAGGGCTTCCATGGAAATGCCGATTCCGGGAACAATGGCACCTCCCAGATAATCGCCGGCTTTGTTGATGGCACAAAAGGTAGTGGCAGTACCAAAGTCCACCACGATCAACGGCCCGCCGTATTTTGCAATGGCAGCCACGGCATTGACAATGCGGTCGGCACCCACTTCCCGGGGGTTATCGTACATGATGCGCATCCCGGTGCGGATTCCGGGGGTAACCACGGTGGGTTCCATATGAAAATAGGTTCGGGTCATCCGTTCCAGACTGTCGATCAACGGCGGGACCACGGACGAAATCACCACTGCTTCGATGGATTCATGCTGGATCTGGCTATAGGCAAATAAATTCCGTATGATCATGCCGTACTCATCGCCGGTAGCCTGCCGGTTGGTGGACAACCGCCAGTGGGCAATGAGTTCATCCTGATCGTATACGCCTAAAACAATATTGGTATTCCCCACATCCATGACAAATATCATGGCGCACCTCTTCTCTGATTTCGTAGTGGTTACATCATTAAAAGAAAAAGCCAAAGAATGCAATGCATCTCTCTGGTTCTATTTTATCCCGTATGATGCTCCATGTCACGCACCTCCATTCCGGTTCTTAAAAAGATACCGTTGGATCATCCCATTGCCAATATTTCAGTCGGGTCCCCGCAGGGTTCCCGCTATCGATCCCGGGCAGCAGGGATGCCAGGAATGCTGTCAGCCTGCAACACGCCCCTGCGAATGGCCTCTGCCACCACTTCTGCAGCCAAGGTGCCTAATGTATTCAGATCCCCTGCTTCGTTCCCCGTGGAGAGGACAAAAACCACATCACCATCCACCATGGTATGAACGGGAGATATCGCCCGGGCCATGCCATCGTGGGCCATCTGGGCCACTTTACAGGCGGTTTCTTTGGTCAATTTCATGTTGGTGGCCACCACTGCCAGGGTGGTGTTGGTAAAACCACAGCCTGCCACAGCACCATTTGCCTTCATCATGGATACGGCTCCCGCCGGCAGATCGGTCTGGGGATCCCGCACCCCGGCTATGATGCGGCCGGACTGGTCATAGACATCCCCCCAGGCATTCACTGCCGCAATGGCACCCACCATGATCCGATCACCCATGGCCAGACTGGATGTGCCAACGCCGCCTTTCATGGCGTAGTCCATCCCCAGGTATTTCCCCACCGTCGCACCGGTTCCGGCTCCCACATTCCCTTCGGCCACAGGACCTGAACTTGCAGCCTGGCATGCCCGAATCCCCATGGCGGCATCCGGCCGGATGGTGGCATCCCCCACGCACAGGTCAAAAAGTACAGCAGCAGGAACAATGGGGACAAACGCCACCCCGGTGTCAAAACCGATTTTCTGGGATTCCAAATACCCCATGACCCCGGAAGCAGCGTCCAGACCGAAGGCACTGCCACCGCTCAATACCACTCCGTGGGCTTTCTCCACCAGATTCATGGGTTTTAATAGATCCGTTTCCCGGGTGCCGGGTGCAGATCCCCGGACATCCACTCCGGCAACGGCACCGGCCTCGGCCAGAATCACCGTGCAGCCGGTCAGGGCAGTTGCATCCGTTGCATGCCCCACTTTGATCCCCGGTACATCTGTGATGCCATGATTATGCATGCCATTCATCCTTTCATTCCACCGGTCGCAAGGATACATCCCCCATGCAAATCTGGATTCTGCGTCCCTGATCATCCACCACAAGCAACGCCCCCCGGGCATCAATATCCACCGCGGTCCCGGACAGACTGCCCTGGGGTCCGCTGATCACCACCCGCCGGTTGAGGATGGCGGCATGATGCCGCCACCGGTCCAGCACACTTGCAAAACCCGATCCACTCATCTCATCCAGGATGTGTTCCCACCGGATCCATATTGCACCCAGCAGATCTTCCCGGGAAAGTTCCCGTCCGGCTTCAGCAGCCAATGTCGTTGCAGTGGATCGAATCGTATCAGGCATCCGGGCCGGATCTCCGTTGACATTGATACCGATCCCCACCACCACATGCTCCAGCTGGGACCCGGAAAACCGCGATTCAGCCAGAATGCCGCATACTTTACGGTTCCCGATGAGAATGTCATTGGGCCATTTGATCACAGCGGGTAATCCCGTGCAGACGATGATGGCGTCTGCCACTGCGACGCCTGCGCCTAAAGTCAGCGCCGGCAGGTACTCTGCAGCTAAAGTGGGATACAGGATCGCCGACATGAAGAGATGACTCCCCGGTGTTGCCTGCCAATTGCGTCCGGCACGGCCGCGGCCCCGGGTTTGATGATCGGCAATCACCACCGTCCCGGCCGGCACTTTCGCACCGGCCAGGGCAAGGGCTACATCATTGGTGGATCCGGTCTCAGCCAGAAGGACCAGATGACGGCCCAGGTAGCGGGTAGTCAAGCCCCGGCGGATTCGCTCCCCATCCAGTGCTGTTCCGGTTGACGCAAAGGAAGACCCGCAGTCCGGTGGACCCTCCTGATGAAGGCCGCACCGCTGCAGGTCCCTGATAATCGGTTGAATCGGTACGTCTCCTGCTTTAGCGAGGCTCATGTCCATCACCGTCTGGTGGTGTTTCATCGTCCCCGGGTTTGATGTCACCGATGGTCAAATGCATACCCAGGGGGCGGAAGGAGTCGGTGAGACAACTGAGAGAAATATAGTCGACCCCGGTTTTGGCGATGTCGACGATTTTGTCCCCGCAATCCAGGCCGGACACTTCAATGATGGCTTGCCCGTCCACGGCCTGCACCACCTGTTTGAGCAAATCAATAGACAGGTTGTTGACCATGATGATATCGACTTTGGCGGCCAGTGCTTCTGCCACGGCGTCCATGCCGTCCACTTCCACTTCGATCTTCATGGTGTGGGGGATCTTCTCCCGGGTCAGCACCACGGCCTGTTTTAAACCACCGGCCAGCCGGATATGGTTTTCTTTGATCAGGACAGCATCATAAAGCCCGCGTCGGTGGTTTTGACCGCCACCCACCCGCACAGCATATTTCTCCATCAGACGCAGCCCCGGTGTGGTCTTTCGGGTGTCCGTCAGTTTAGCGCTATAATACCGGATCAGTTCTGTATATTGATGGGTAACCGTAGCAATCCCTGACAAATGCTGCAGGAAATTAAGCGCCACCCGTTCACCGGTGAGAATCGCCCGGGCGGGTCCTTCCACAACGGCGATACCCTGTCCGGCTTCCACTTCTTGACCATCTTTGATCAAGGGGCTGTAAATGATGCGCTTATCGATCATCTGAAACACCAGTTTCGCCACATCACCACCAGCCACGATGCCGTCTTGTTCGGCAACCACCGTAGCCATGGCAACAGCATCTTCCGGAACCACTGAATCCGTGGTGATATCGCCGCTGCCCACATCTTCCATCAGCGCCCAGCGGACAAATTCCTCAATTTGATACGGACTGAGTCCCATAGCATTCGCTCCTCATATGTAACATGTCCCAACACACTATCTTCATTCTATCGATTTAACGGGTCTCTGTCAAGGAAAGGGTCCCCCAGAGGCGGACGCCTGTCCACATGGATGGTTCCTCCAGATAGGCTGCAAGGCTGCTCCCGTCGGGGAAAGTCAGGTCCGGGGCGATCTGGGATAACGGGATCAGGACAAACCCCCGCTTTTTCATTTCGGGGTGGGGAATCCGCAAACGCGCATGACAGACTGTCTCGTCATCATACAGCAGGATATCGATGTCAATCAGCCGGGGACCCCAACGGATACCCGATTGCCGACCCAGTCCCACCTCGATGGATTTGACTGCATCCAGCAGGGCGAGAGGTGTCAGGCTGGTTTCCCCCGAGAGAACGGTATTCAAAAATGCCGGCTGGTCCGTGACACCCACCGGATCAGTCTCATAAACAGGTGCCAGGGCATGAATGGTCATGATATCAGTCAGTGCCTCCAAGGCATCCAGCAAGTGCTGTTTCCGGTCACCCGTGTTGGATCCCAATGCCAGATAGATCTTATGCATGGGACTGACTCCGGGTGATTTCCACCGCTGCATAATCCAACGATCCCTGAATGGGCACTTTCGGTTTTTCCACCCGGACCGTGACAGATCTGACTTTAGGAAACTCCGCTAAAATGGTGTCCGCCACCTGCTGAGCGACGGTCTCAATGAGATTCCAGGCAGTTCCGGTCACGGTGTCCCGGATCCGTTTGAACACATGCCCGTAATGGACGGTCTCGGTCAGTTGATCCGTCTTGCCAGCATCCAGAAGATCTACCTGCATCTCCACATCCAGACGAAAGTGCTGGCCATGTGCACGTTCGGCAGGGGTGGCACCATGGAAGGCATAAAATTCCATTCCTTTTAAAATGATCCGGTCCATCCTCAACCCCCCAGACGACCCAGCATGGCATCGGTCATCAACGCCACCCGCTTCATGGCCTGAACATCGTGGACCCGGATGATATCAGCCCCCAGCGTGATACTTAAGGTCACCGCTGCAGCCGTGCCTTCCAGGCGCTGATTCACCGGCAGATCCAACACTTTGCCGATAAAGGATTTTCGTGACGGTCCCACTAAAATGGGATAGCCCAGACTCTGGAGCTGATCCAGTTTGCCCATGACCACCAGATTATGTTCCGGGGTCTTGCCGAATCCGATCCCCGGGTCAATGATGATTTGACTGTCCTGTACTCCTGCGGCGATGGCTTTGGCCACTTTCTCCCGCAGATCCCAAAGGATCTCACCCATGAGATCCCCGTATACCGCCTGATCCCGATTGTGCATGATAATGAGGGGGGCACCTGTGGCTGCTGCCACCTGCACCAGTTCGACATCATCGACCAGGCCGGAAATGTCATTGATCATGGATGCGCCCATGTCCAGGGCTTTCCGGGCGACCTCGCTTTTGCGGGTATCCACGGAAATCGGGACCGTGACCCGCTCCACCAATTGTTCCAGGATGGGAAAAAGGCGTTTTTCTTCTTCATTTTGAGTCAGTTTCGCATAACCCGGGCGACTGGATTCGGCTCCCACATCAATGATGTCCGCACCTTCTGCTACCATGGCCAAGGCGCGATTAATGGCCGCATCGGGATCTTCATAGCGACCGCCATCGGAGAATGAGTCGGGGGTGATATTCAAAATCCCCATGATATATGAACGGCTGCCCCAGGCAAATTCCCTGTCGCGAATGGTCAAGGGCAGCGGGTTGTAGCCCTTGCCTCGCAACACCACGGCTTCCAGTTCTTTGGCGATGGCCGGCAGTTTAAACTGCTGTAATTTGAGTTTGTCGATCAACATACGGTACTGTTTCACCGTCCCCATTAAGAGCACGGATGTGGTGGGGTCTGAAAGGTCCACGGTTCCTTTGCTGACGGCACACTCGCCGCCCTTGGAAAGCATCTCCTGTTTGATGATATTGGCACCGATGGACGGAACCTGGTCCAATCGGATCAAGAGATGGATCGCCTTGTTGGCCATGGCCCGGACTCCGGCGCCACAGGCACCCACTGCGCCGATTTCTTGCATCGCGGCATTCACATCGGCCACCTGGATGATTCGAGGATTGCTGATCATGACCGACCGCCTCCTGTCTCTTTAATCAAGGCAAATAACTCCGCCCGGGCAGCCTCATCATGGCGGAAGAGTCCCCGCAGGGCACTGGTCACCGTCAACGACCCGGGTTTTTTCACGCCCCGCATGGTCATGCACATATGCTCTGCCTCAATGACCACAGCTGCACCGTAGGGCTTTAAAGTCTCCATCAAAAGATCCGCGACGGTGCTGGTCAGTCGTTCCTGAACCTGGGGCCGACGGGACACCGTCTCGACCACCCGGGCCAGTTTGCTCAGCCCGGTAATTTTCCCGTTCCGGGGGATATATGCAATATGGGCTTTGCCGAAAAACGGCAGCAGGTGATGTTCACACATGGAGTACACGGGGATATCCTTGACCAGGATCATCTCATCATATTTCTCCTGAAAGAGCAGGGTCAGGTCTTCTGCAGGGTCCTGGCCGATCCCGGCAAACACCTCCGCGTACATACGGGCGACCCGTCCCGGTGTCTCTTTGAGCCCTTCCCGATTCACATCTTCGCCAATGGCTTCCAGAATCATCTGGACAGCGACTTCAATTTTTTCCAGATCCATGGTCAGTCCCTTCCTTCCCCATCATGTCCACTTTCATTCCGTTTCTGTGCGGCACGGGATGAAAACTTCTCAGCCTGCACCATAAACCGATGATGGGCGCATTCGCCGATCAGCTCCCGCTCATCCCAAGCCCGCACGTGAAAGGAGATGCGCCGCCCGTTGATTTCCACCAGTTCTGCTTCCACCTTCACAGTCATGCCCACAGGGGTCGGCGCCAGATGAGACATGGCGGCCTGAGTGCCCACAGTCGTCATGCCTTCAGGTAACATCCCACCCATGGCGTCACAGGCAGCTGCTTCCATCCATGCCAGCAGCACCGGGGTCCCTAAAACTGAAAGACTTCCGCTTCCCACAGCTAAGGCTGTATCCGATTCTTTCACCGTCCGGGATATCTTTCCCTGCAGTCCCACTGTTAAACCGTCTCCCATTTGTGGTTCCTCCTCCAGACAGAAAAAGCCGGTGACTATGCACCAGCTTCATCCACTTCGTTGAGTAGTTCTTCCAATTCCTTGCCTTCAATCGTTTCTTTGACCAACAGCACTTCCACGATCCGGTGCAGCTTATCGATATTGGCTTCGAGGATCTCCACACTGCGGTTGTAGCAGCTGTCCACAATGGCGCGCATTTCGACGTCAATGGCGGATGCCACCTCTTCGCTGTAGTTCCGCTCCCGGACGATATCCCGGCCCAGAAAGACCTGATCTTGCTTATGCCCTAAAGTCAGGGGTCCCAGTTTATCACTCATGCCGTATTCGGTGACCATCCGCCGCACCAGTTTGGTGGCCTGCTCCAGGTCATTGGTGGCGCCGGTACTGATATCCCCGAAGAAGATACTTTCAGCAGCCCGGCCGGCCAGCAAGACTGAAATCTTGTCCAGCAACTCGCTCTTGTTCACCAGATAACGGTCTTCTGTGGGCAGTTGCAGCACATAACCCAAGGCGGAGCCCCGGGGAATGATGGATACTTTATGCACCGGGTCTGATTTATCCACCGTCCGGGCTAAAAATGCATGGGCGGCTTCATGATAGGCAATGATCTTCTTTTCTTTATCACTTATCATGCGGGTTCTGCGTTCCGGCCCCGCCATGACACGATCGATGGCTTCTTCCAGTTGTTCCATGCCGATCTTCTTTTTATTGGTCCGGGCCGCCAGCAGCGCGCCCTCGTTGACCAGATTGGCCAGATCCGCCCCGGTAAAGCCCGGTGTGCGTCGGGCCAGTACTTCCAATTCTACTTTTTCTTCCAAGGGTTTCCCTTTAATATGCACTTTGAGGATCTCCAGGCGACCGTTGACATCCGGCCGATCCAGAATGATCTGCCGGTCGAAACGACCCGGACGCAGCAAGGCAGGGTCCAGAATATCCGGCCGGTTGGTGGCAGCCACCACAATGATGCCTTCATTCATACCAAAGCCGTCCATCTCCACCAGGAGCTGGTTTAGGGTCTGTTCCCGTTCATCATGCCCTCCGCCGTATCCAGCACCACGTTGGCGGCCGACGGCATCGATTTCATCGATGAACACGATACAAGGGGCATTCTTTTTCGCCTGGTCGAAAAGATCCCGGACCCGGGATGCCCCGACACCGACGAACATTTCCACAAAATCAGAGCCGCTGATACTGAAAAACGGGACACCGGCTTCACCGGCCACCGCTCTAGCCAACAGGGTTTTGCCAGTGCCGGGTGGTCCAAACAAGAGGACCCCCTTGGGAATCAGTGCCCCGATATCCGTATATTTTTTGGGATGCTTGAGAAAGTCCACGATTTCTGTCACTTCCTCTTTGGCTTCTTCAATCCCGGCCACATCCGCAAAGGTGATTTTCTTTTTGGGTTCCACATGGAGTTTTGCCCGGCTCTTGCCGAACTGCATCACCCGGTTGCCCCCACCCTGGGATTGTTGCATAAAGAAGAACAGCACCCCGATCAAAATCAAAATGGGGAACAAATTGGTCAGCATGGTGACCCATATGGATGGTGTCGGCGGTTGCCTGACCACCACCGCCACATTACTTTCTTTCAGGGTGACCAATAAGGCCGGGTCGGCCATGATCACTGCCTTGAATTCCCGTTGATCCTTCAGTTTACCCGTCACCACATTGGTTCCGGATGTGTCCCCCACGATCTCCACACTCTCGATTCGACCCTGTTCCAGGTAGGTGGCGAACTCTGTGTAATTTATCTCAATGACTTCCGTCCGTTGTCCTTGGAAGTAACTGCTGATCATGATGGGAATCAAAAAGAGCAACGCATAGAAAAACAGATTACGGACCCCTCTGTTCAAAAACAACCCTCCCCTCACTGCATACCATGTCCCGTGCGGTTAACTTGACATCTATATATTGTAACATAAAGACCGGTATATTTCAAATGATTCAACATCCAAAAAAGGTCAGCCGCGATACACCTCCGGTTTTAAAACCGCCACCATGGGCAGATTTCGGTAGAGACCGGCAAAATCAAGGCCGTAGCCCACCACAAACTTATCCGGAATCTCAAACCCGATGAAATCCACAGCCACTTCTGTCTGGCGATGGGTGGGTTTGTTCAGGAGGGAGCAGACCCGCAGACTTTCCGGCTGGCGATTTTTCAAACTGCTCACCAGATACTGCAAGGTCAGACCCGTATCCACCACATCTTCCACGATGAGAACATGGCGGCCGGCGATGCTCTTGTCCAAATCTTTCAAGATCCGCACCACACCGGATGTCTCCGTCGCCGCGCCGTAGCTTGAGACGGCCATAAAGTCAAACTCACAAGGGATCGTAATGGCCCGGGACAGATCGGCCATGAACATGACCCCGCCCTTTAAGATACAGACTAATAGCAAGTCTTTTCCGGCATACATGCGAGCGATCTCAGCCCCCAGCTCCCGGACTCGCTTTTGGATCGTCTCTTCTCCAATCAGGATTTCTTCAATATCTTGATGCATATGTGTCCTCCGTCCTTTCTCTGATTACCCGGAGCCGGAGCCAGCGAGTGGACGCGGCGTCCACTGTGGCGGTGCCATCACAGCGAAGGCCCGGGATCCATAATATGCGGTCAGTGGCATCCACCACCATCGGAATCCGTTCCCGAATGGGGCGGGGGACTTTACCTTCCATCAACACATCTTTCACTTTTTTCCGGCCTGCTTCTGCCGGCAGGTTGATCCGGTCTCCGGCCCGCCGGGTCCGGACTTTCAGGGGCAGGATCACCTTATCCGGGTCCAGAAGGACCTGATCCAGGGAACTATCTTCCGGGATTCCGGCATCAGTCTGTCCGTCATCCGCCAAAAGGTGCCAGTCCATCTCCTTTAACCACACGTTCCCCGGGATGGGAACCGGCTGGGTCTCGTCCTCGGTCTCCCCCTGGTCTCGGGACAGCCAGATCTGATCATATGATACGGTCCCCCAGATACCACCGGGAAACGGGTACCGGCGACCGGGCCCCCCCTGATTGACCATAGCCAGGAAACGGTCCACATGGGCCAGCCCCAGTCGACGGCGATGGCCCTGAATATGCCCGATCCCCTCCCGCACCAGCCGCCGTTGAATGGCTTCCGGTTGGGAGAGAAACCCGCTGCGATCAAAAAATATCACGCCTTCTTCCATATGCCCCAGCATGTGCATCTTTTGATTGACGATTTCCTGGATCACCTGATTGTCTCCCTGGAGGATGGAGGCGGTCCGGCCTAAGGCTTCCCGCAATCCGGGATTATATATGCGCTCCAGCATGGGGATCAATTCCAGGCGGATCCGGTTCCGCAGGTATTCCGGCTCCAGGTTGGTCTCGTCTGTCCGGGTCACCAACCCTTCCTTGCGGCAATAGGTTTCGATATCCTGACGGGTCACCTCCAGCAAGGGACGGATGATGGTCCCATCCCGAACGGGCGCCATTCCTGCCAGTCCCTCCATCCCGGATCCCCGCAGTAGATGCAAGAGCACCGTTTCTGCCTGATCGTCCTGATGATGGGCGACGGCGATGCGACGTGCACCCACCTGTTGCGCCACTTCGTCAAACAGAGCATAACGGGCGATGCGGCCGGCTTCTTCTAAAGATAAACCCGCTGCTTTTGCCGCCTTGGGCACATCCTGATCGCGAATGGTGCAGGGAATGCCCCATTGCGCACATAGATCTTCCACATGGCGGGCATCTGCTTCGGCGGACGCCTGCCGGAACCGATGGTTCAAATGGGCAACATGCAGGGTCAGCTGGTATTCATCCCGGAGGCTGAGGAGGAGATGCAGCAAAGCAACGGAGTCCGGTCCGCCGGATACTCCCACCACCACGGTATCACCCATGGATAGCATGCGATATTTACGAATGGTATGTCGGACCTGCTCCCGCACGAGTATTCCTCCTTTGTGATGATGAGACCCAACCATTTGTCTTTTTTGGAAGATTTCCGCCAAAAAAAAGTATTTTTGCCCTTGATGTCGAAGTGAATCGGCATTGTCAGCCAATCGATCTAAGAATGAGGGGTGAATGGCTTTGACCACCGGCGACCGGTTACGATTTGAGCGTGAAAAGCGGGGCTGGACCCAGCTTCAGGCGGCAGAAATCATGGGTATTTCCAATGCCGCCCTGTCCAATTACGAACGGGATGTCCGTCAGCCTGACTTTGAAATGCTGCGGCGATTTGCCCGTATGTACGGCACCACCACCGACTATCTGCTGGGACACACCCGATCATCGAAATCTTCCGTGAATCAGACCGCAGATGAAACGGATGATGACACTGTGGTTCGGATTCCCGTCTACCGGCCCCGGAAGGACACCGGGCCGCTGGTGTCCCGGGATAACCAGGTTGGCATTCTGCCGTTATTGTTTCCCCTGAGTTCCGGAAAGTATTTCTATCTGGAAACCACTGAGCCAGCAGTTCCGGCTGCCGCCGGGGACCTGCTGCTGATGCGCCGCCAGACCTATCTGGAGATGGGTGCTTTGATGGTGGCGGAAACTGCCAGCGGAGCATTGCTCATCGGCCGGTTTTACGATGAAAAACAAGATGAAACCTATATTTATGTTCCGGCCCGACCCCATGACCCCCCCCGGGTGCTGGATAAAGGGGATTTGACTGTGATCGGGAAGGCGTTATGGGGCGTTGTCCAGATCAATGGTCAAAAGAAACCGTAAAGCTCAGTTCAGGATCAGTTCCACCGGGCAGTGATCCGATCCGTAGACTTGATCCCGGATCCGGCAGTCTGCCACGGCTGCCATGAGATTTTCTGTGACAAAAAAGTAGTCGATCCGCCACCCGATATTCCGTTCTCGCGCTTTGAAGCGGTATGTCCACCAGGAATACTGGACGGTGGTTGGATACATGGTGCGAAAGACATCCACATACCCCGCCTGGATCAAATGGTCCAGGCGTTCCCGTTCAATGGGCATAAATCCGGAATAATCTTCATTGTCTTCCGGGTTCTTTAAGTCAATGGGGTGGTGGGCGGTATTGTAATCCCCACAGACGATGACTCCTTTGCCCTCCTGTGCCAGACTGCGGGCATAGGCATTGAAATGGTCGTAGAAGTCAAGTTTATACTGAAGTCGTTCATCCCCGGACTGACCGTTGGGGAAATAGATGTTCATCAAGATGAATCCCGGGTACTCCAGCCGGAGAATCCGGCCTTCGTCATCATGCCAACCCGGCATCCCGGTCTCCACGGAAAGGGGCTGTGTTCGGGTATAGACACAAACCCCGCTGTATCCTTTCCGGTCCGCACACGCCCAAAAGTCATGATACCCGTCCACATCCAAAGCAGCATCTGCAACCATGGCGGCATGGATCTTGGTTTCCTGCAGACAGCAGATATCCGGTTTCTCCGTTGTCAGCCATGCTTTAAAGTCTTTTTTCATCACGGCGCGGATCCCGTTGACATTCCAGGTGATGATACGCACGGTGCCACTTCCTCTCTGAACTTCATTGCCGGTGAGTTTCTTCCTGTTCAAATTCGCTCTTTTTATTGGCTTTCCTTTTCAATTCTTGAAAGAAGCACCGGTTGCAGGTCAATCTTGACCAGCCCTCATGCTTTTAAAAACACCAAAACATTAGAAACGGCAAGTCCCCAAGTGCTGCAGGGAAACCGGCTCGAGAAGGGGAATATATCATCGAAGATGGACTTATCGGGAGTGATAATTATGCGCGGAATTGCATTTGAAGGCGGCGGCGCCAGAGGCGCCTATCAGGTGGGTGTGTGGAAGGCGTTTGATGAATTGGGGATGCAGTTTGACGGGATTACCGGAACGTCGGTGGGTGCCATCAACGGCGCACTGATGATCCAGGGGGATCTGGACAAAGCGTTGACCATGTGGTCCGAAATCGATCCGGCCCAGATTTTTGCATCGGAAAACATTCAGGAGGAAAAACCGGGGTTATTGGACCATTTGCCAGGCAATCTGGCGGGATTTATGCGGATATTCCATTCATCTGTGCAAAGCAAGGGTATCGATATCACACCATTAAAAGAACTACTGCATGAGCATATCAGTGAAGAACGGATCCGGGCGTCCGGCAAGGATTTTGGCCTGGTCACGGTTTCAGTAAGCGACATGACCCCCAAGGAAGTGTTCCTGGACGAGATCCCCCCGGGGCAGCTGGTGGACTATATTATCGCCAGCAGCAGTCTTCCGGTCTTTCAAAGCCAGCGGGTGGAGGGGAAACGCTATCTGGACGGTGCCTTCTATGATCGGCTGCCCATCAATATGCTCCTGAAGAAAGGATATGATGAAGTCATCGCCGTCAGTATCGGCGGGCTGGGAGTCCGGCGGCGAACCCGCAAGACTAAAGCCGCCATCACCTATATTGAACCGGCTGAAAGTCTGGGGAATGTGCTGGAGTTTGACACGGAGCGGATCCGGTACAATATTCAACTGGGTTACTATGACACTTTAAGAGTCATGAAAGGGTATCGGGGTCAGCAGTATTATGTGGACCTTTCCCTACCGGATGACTATTTTGTCTCCCTGTATTCCCGGTTGCCGGAAGCTGCGTACCTGCCTCTTTTAACGGCGCTGCGCTTCCCGGATGGCGGTGCTACCCGCCGTAGCTTGTTTGAGCATCTCATCCCCCGGGTCGCCAAGATCTTGAAGCTGACGAGTGATGCCACATACGGGGATATTCAGGTGGCATTGCTGGAATGGGCGGCCATGCAGCTGGAACTCCCCCGTTTTCAGATCTATGCCTACAGCACCCTGCGGGATACGATTTTACATAGCAAAGTGCTGGTGGACCATCCCTCCAAAAGCCGTTTGGTGCGGTATTTGAAGAAATCGGATCTTTTGCCCCGGGCAAAAAAAGACGACATCCTCCGGCAGTTTCTGAGCATGATGCTCAAAACGGAGGACGCGTTAACCACAGAGACAAGCGAAATCGGGAGGCAGTGAAGCCTCCCGATTCATTTCTCGTTTTATTTATCGTCGTCAGGCTGGGGTGCTGATTCGAAATAGCTTTTGTTTTTATGAAACAGCAGGGGGATCTCCCGTAAGATCCCGTTTCTGTTTTTCAGGATCTCCAGTTTGACCGGTGTGGGGGGTTCATCCCCGTTATTGGTTTCCTTTGTTTTGGGTGCTGCCAGATTCATCACCACATCAGCGGTGTAGAATACCCCGGTGATGCGGTCATTGGTGTCCTTGCCGCCGGTGTAAAGCTTTTCTAAAGATGAAGCAACGATTACCGCACAGGCGTACTTCTGTGACAGCCGTTTTAATGAAAAGGCGTTATAGCTGTCAAAAATCTCTTGTGTGGCCGGCTGGATCTGGATATCCACAGGGATCCGCTGCAGATAGTCGATGATGACCACCGGAACGGTGCCCAGCTCGTTGACGGTCTGATAGACGTAAGAATCGATTATGTTCACAGGTACGGGGCCCATGCCTTCCACCGTCCATGTGAAGGCGGCGATATCCACATAGGCTTTGTTGGCTTCTTCAATGGCTTTGATATCGACCCGGCCGCACAACACATCCGCCATCTTGCTTCCGGTGAGGCGGGACATGCTTTTCGCCCACAGTTCAAAGGCTGATGTTTCCAAAGAGACATGGATCACGGGGATCTTCATGCCGGCAATCCGGTCGGCCAGGTTCTTTAGTAGGGTGCTTTTCCCGGACCCGGGTTCACCGGTGAGGATATACAGACCATCCCGGAACCCGCCAAACAGGGTTTTGTCCAGTCGCGCAAACCCGGTGGAGATTCCCACCATCTTCCCCTCATGACGACGGACATACTCCTGGTGGAAGGTATTGAGATTACGGACGTCCGCCGGGAATTGTCGGTACTTACCCACTTCCACCGACTGATATACCAGCAACGAGAAGTTTTTCGCCGGTTCCTGGACCCGGACAAAAAAGTCGTTGATATCCTTGATGCCCTGGGGCAGGTTGATGAAGTATACTTCCTGGGCTGCCTCGCTGATCTGCCGGGCAATGGCTTCTTTACCCATGCGACCGACTTCATCGTTATCAAAGCAGAGGAACACATGCTTCCCTTTAAATTTCTCCGCCCATTCCGGTTTGAAACTGTTGACGCCTAAAATGGCAACGGCCGGGAAGTTGGCCTGGATCAGCGAAATCGCATCCACGATCCCTTCGCAGAGAAACACAGAATCACTCTGGCTGATTACGGTCTCATTGAACAGGATATCCGGGTTCACCACATAATTTAACGGCAGATTTTTGTACAACGGCTGGGCATCGATGTGGGAGCGGCCTACCATGTTCACTACATTGCCTTTGGCATCCATGATGGGGAAAATGAAGCGATCTTTAAAGTAGTCTCCCAGTGCACTCATCTCTGAACTGACAAACCCCAACCGGCTGCCATCGTCAAATCCTAAAAGATATTTTTCGATAGTCTGGTCACTGATCCCCCGGGAATTTAAAATTGCCCGGGTCTCCGGATTGAGGCGATTATGATAAAACTTAGCCACTTCATTCAGATCTGGCTTTTTGACGGTTACTTCCAAGTTTTCATTCATCGTGTCGTCCATGGTCATCCTCCTTTATATCGGTTCTATCCATGCAACAGGCGATGGTCCGGGGTTCATTGGAATCAATCTATTTTTAACTTCTCCTCTTACAGGCATTTCCCTGCCGTTCCGTTGTTTTCTCCCCATGAAACCGGTGGGAGAGGTGGCATAAATCATAAGGAAGTGGTAAAATATGAGCGGAGAAATTGAAAGGTACAGGTGTATCTTGTTCATTTCTCTGAATATATGATGAAAAGGAGCTGTTTCGATGTCCAGCAAGTCTTTCTTAGGCGTGATTTTGATCCTGCTGGGAGTTGGTTTTCTGCTGCAGCAGATGGACATGTTCTCATTCGGAGCGTTCTTCTCCACCTGGTGGCCGCTCATCCTCATTGCCCTGGGGGTGATCCAACTCCTGAGCAAACCGCCCGCATACACCGCCGGCATCATTTTTCTGGGACTGGGCGGATACTTTCAACTGCGACAGTTGGGAATCGTGGAAACCAGCTTTTTCCGATTCTTCTTCCCCATCATCGTGATTCTTGTTGGTGTCCGGATCTTATTAGGCAGCAACCGGGGAGCAGCCGGGTTTTCCGATCAAACCATCAGCCATTTCAACATCTTTTCCGGTTATGAGACCGGTGTCACATCCCAGACCTTCCGGGGCGGCAGTGTCACCAGTATTTTCGGCGCCTCAGAAATTGACTTGCGGCAAGCTGCTTTGGAGAGTGAGCGGGTAGTCATGGATATCACCGTGATCTTTGGGGGCAGCACCATCAAAGTGCCGGAGCACTGGCGGGTCACTGCTGACGGTATCCCGATTTTTGGAGGGTGGGAAAACAAGACGAAACATGTCCCGAAGGAAGGACTAACCGCACCCACCATTCATTTTCGCTGTGTTGCCTTGTTCGGTGGCATTGAGATCCACAATTAGTTTAAGTCGGGCTATAACCCGTGATTTGTACCATCCCATTTGCGAAAGCGGATGGGGATAGCATTCAGACAAATTAAAAATTGGAAGTGAATCCGATGGACCGAAAAAAAGAATTGAAAGAAACCTACCGGCAGATGAAACCGGATATGGGCATATTCGGTATTTTCCAGGAGACGAATATGACCATGCATCTGGAGACAACTCCGGATTTGAAAAGCCGCTTGAATCGAGCCCGTTTCGAACTGGAGTTTTTATCGCATAAAAACCGTAATCTGCAGGCGGCATGGAAGCTGGCCTCCGGACAGGGGTTTGAGTTTAAAACCCTTGAGGTACTCCCGTATGATGCTGAAGGTGAGCGAGAAGATTATACCGAAGATCTGGCTGTGCTGAAAATGCTTTGGGAGGAACGGATGATCGATCAGGGCTACTCCTTTTTCTGATCATCTGGTAGATAAGGGAGGAAACGGTGATTCTTTTCCTTTAAACCTTGATTCTTTCCGTGGGTTATTGTAGAATGGGGATACAATAGAGTATCAGGTGTGGGGGGTTATAGCTCAGTGGGAGAGCGCTTGACTCACATTCAAGAGGCCGCTGGTTCGAAACCAGCTAGCCCCACCAGACAAATGTAGAAACGGCGCGAGTTTGCGCCGTTTTATTTTTACATCTTGAATTATATCTGTCTTGCTAATGGATACCATAATTCAATAGTTATGGCGTATTCCTTATGATGAATCAAGGTGTTTCGGTTCGAGCTCCTAATGGTTCTTGAGCAACTACAAAACTGGTTTGTGTAAAACCATGACATTCTATCGGTATGCGCTAAGAAATCCTAAGCCATTTCCTGCTTCGAAAAGGTTATATGGTTCCAGAATTTGTGTTTGCATGAGGAGAAGTACATGTATCGAACCACAAAACCACTTGTTTATTGAACCAGGATAAATGCTTTTCACTTAAATGTAGTTTTTTTGATGTTTGTTTGATGAACATTACACATTTTTTGATGTATTAAGCTATTTTGCAGAATTTCACTTTAAATGGTAAGGTCCTTTGCCAAAATGGTTGGCAATATGAAGTCAACGGCTGCTGATTACATGTCAGCAAAGTGGTTTTGTAATGTCTATTTATCAATATAAGCATAACATTTTAGGAAAACATGGATAAAAATACTTACTCTCACTCTGATAATTGCCTTGAGTTTCAATTTTGATGGTGTAATCATTCGAATTCAATTATGACCTGTGTTCACGACGCTAGTGTCAAGCATTGTTCGCAAAATCCATCAAGCTACTCCTTTGGGGTAACGG
>CAZRKC010000023.1:0-37652 GCA_964600665.1 uncultured Candidatus Sumerlaeota bacterium | reverse complement strand
GCTGGTGTTCCTATGAGTCGTCACTTTCTATTGCACTTGATTTTTCATTTCACCGTGTTGTTTTACGTTCATACCCCATTGATATTTTTCTTGACACCCCAGTTTGTGTATGCTAATATTGCGTTGTGAATCCAACTGAATAGCTCTTATCAAGAGTGGTGGAGGGACTGGCCCGATGAAACCCAGCAACCGATTTGAGAAAATACGGTGCTAAATCCTGCAGAACAAGATTCTGGGAGATGAGAGGTGACTCGAAACATACTCTTCCATGACGGGGAGTTTTTTATTTTATCACCTTGAATGAAGATGATGTGAATGGGGAGTGATTGATTTGTTGAAAAACATTGACAATAAACGAATCATCGCATCTCCTGAAGAAGTGCAGCGATTACTTGGCATGACCAATCCTGCACAGAATGATCCTGAGATGAATGCCCGTGTGCAGTCTGCATTAAGTCAGTGCGGTCAATTATCCTGCCCGCAAGGGGTATATGATACCTATGCGATCACAGAAACCGGTGACAAACTTGTGATACAGACGCCTGTGCCGATTGTCCTTGAAGGGAGATCCATCAATGAGCATTTGACAGGATGTCAGCGAGTGACATTGATGGCGGTGAGCATTGGTCGGAGTGTAGAGTTTGAGGTAGACCGGCTTTTTTGTGAACGGGAATATGTCCAAGGGATGATTCTGGATGCAGCCGCATCGGAGTATGTAGAACAAGCCGCAGAAGTTTTGGATCAGGATATCCGAATGGAGAATCAGGCTTCATCACAAACACGACGTTTCAGCCCGGGTTATGGAGATTGGGACATTCGTATACAAAATGAAATCGTAAACGCAATTGAAGCAGACCGGATTGGAATTGAAGTAACACAATCGTCAATGTTAATCCCCCGCAAAAGCATTACCGCTGTGATTGGTCACCGTACCAAGGAGGAAAGATGATGAGGCATACTTTGAAAGAGCGAATGGACAAACGTATTCTAATCTATGATGGGGCGATGGGAACCTTGCTCCAAAGTGCGGGTATGCAACCGGGTGAATGCCCGGAAATGTGGAATATTGATCACCCAGAGGCCGTCATGTCGATCCACGAAGCATATTTCCGCTCTGGATCTGACCTGGTTTTGACCAACAGTTTTGGTGGTAGTTCCATTAAACTTGCTGAATATCACCTGGGGGATATGGCTTATGAAATCAATCGTGCCGCCGGTCAGATTGCGAAAGCTGCCTCTCTGAAGCATGGTGGACTGGCAGTGGGGACCATCGGTCCGTGCGGACAGTTTATTGAGCCCTATGGGAGGATGACCTTTGATCGAGTATTTGATTCATTTAAAGAACAGGCTCGAGGATTGGTCGATGGTGGGGTGGATGCCATCAATGTGGAGACCATGGCTGATCTATCCGAGTTAAGGGCTGCGATGATAGCGGTCAAAGAAGTGACATCTTTGCCAGTGATATGTCAGATGACCTTTGCTGATCGAAACCGGACGGTATTAGGGACGGATCCGACGACTGCGGTGACCGTGATGGAAGGGCTCGGTGCGGATGTGGTTGGGGCGAATTGTTCAGGAGGCCCACAGGAACTGTACCCTGTTTTGGAAGAAATGGCTAAAATTACGCATCTACCCCTGGTGGTAAAACCGAATGCTGGCCTCCCGCAATTGATTCATGGGAAGACGGTTTTCCCTGCCACACCGGCAATGATGGCTGAGTACGCCGAACGATTTGCTCAGTTGGGTGTGGCAATCATTGGGGGATGCTGTGGAAATACCCCAGCACATATTCAGGCCATTTCAAATCAGATCGGAAAACGAAAACCCATAAATCGAGATATTCCCTATACCGGTCGTCTGGCGAGTCGAACCAAGACGATCTGGATGATGGGTCATGATATTGTGATTGTTGGAGAGCGGATCAATCCCACAGGTAAGAAGAAATTGAAAGTTGATATGCAATCAGGCGAAATGGCTTTGGTGCAAGAACTTGCCAAAACACAGGAGACCGCTGGTGCGGATGTGCTGGATATTAATGTGGGTGCTCCGGGAATCAATGAAAAAGAGGCAATGGAGCAAGCGGTTCAGGCTGTCTCAAAAGTCAGTCATTGTCCGGTGGCAATTGATTCAACAAATGTGGATATACTGGAGACCATTCTTCGAACATATCCGGGGAAAGCGCTTGTGAATTCTGTGACCGGAAAACAAGACCAGCTGAGAGCAATTCTGCCCATTGTAAAAAAATATGGAGCCGGAATCGTTGGTCTGACAATGGATGAGAACGGATTACCCTCTTCTGTTGATGACCGGATTCGAATTGGGCAAGTCATCGTACAAACAGCAAAGGAGTACGGGATCCGGGCAGAGGACATTTATCTGGATTGCCTGGTGATGACTGCTGCAGCACAGGCCGGGGCTCCCCTGGAAACATTGAACGCATTGCGAAGGGTCAAAAGTGAACTGGGCGTTGGCACGATTGCCGGGGTCAGCAATGTGTCTCACGGGTTACCGGCCAGGGATAAGCTGAATAGTGTGTATTTGGCTGCATTGTTAGGTGCTGGGCTCGATGCTGCGATTATCGACCCGATGGAACCGAAGAACCGGGAGGTTTTGCAGGCGTGGTCTGTCATATCCGGAACAGATACCGGGGCAGCTGCATATATCGCGTCGAATCAGAACATTGCTGCAAATACGGCAGCATTCCACCTTGAAGGGATGTTGCTGGATGATGCCAATCGGCTTCGGGTCGCCATTATAAACGGTGACAAGGCGAATGCGGGCCGTATTGCTGAAGCATGCATGACCATGGGATGGAGCCCCATGGATTTAGTGGATCAAGTCATGATTCCTGCTTTGGATGAAGTCGGTCGAGGGTATGAGGAAGGGCGGCTTTATTTGCCCCAACTGATGCTGAGTGCTGAAGCAGCAGAGCGTTCGTTTGCATATTTGAAAAAAAACATGGATCCCAATGCAGTCATTAGTCGCGGGAAAGTCATTATGGCGACTGTAAAGGGGGATATTCATGATATTGGTAAGAACATCGTGTCTGTTTTACTGGAGAACTATGGGTATTCTGTCATTGATCTTGGGAAGGATGTACCCTCTGAAAGGATCATTGAAGCAATTGTTCGTGAAAAAGCGCAAGTAGTGGGGCTCAGTGCCCTAATGACTACCACGATGATTGAAATGAAAAAAACAATGGAATCTATCCAATCTATGGGTTTACCAGTTAAGACGATCGTCGGAGGAGCGGTTATTACACCCGAATATGCCTCTGAAATTGGTGCAGATGCTTACGGAGCCGATGCTCAGGATGCGGTTCGCAAAGTGGCTGAACTGATGGCCACCTAACCAAAATAGCCTGAGAATAATATCATAGCGAAAAAGGGGGAGTCATGGTGATTGAAAGAGAAGGGACATATTTATTTACATCCGAATCGGTGACTGAAGGCCATCCAGACAAGATATGTGATCAGATTTCAGATGCAATTTTGGATGCGATTTTAGAGAAAGATCCTTTAGCTCGTGTTGCTTGTGAAACCACCGTCACAACGGGGCTTGTTATGGTTGTTGGCGAGATAACGACGGAATGTTATGTCGATATGCCTAAACTTGTTAGGAAAACAGTTCGCGACATTGGGTACACTCGCGCAAAGTATGGATTTGATGCGGACACCTGTGCCGTTATTACATCCATCGATGAGCAGTCTTCGGACATTGCTTTGGGAGTCGATTGTGCCTTGGAAGTCAAAGAGGGGCATTTGGAAGAGCCGGACATTTTGGAAACAACGGGTGCGGGGGATCAGGGAATGATGTTTGGTTTTGCCTGCAATGAAACACCTGAGTTGATGCCGATGCCGATCACACTCGCACATAAACTTGCCAGACGTCTGGCAGAGGTACGAAAAAACCGTGAAATCCCCTATCTAAGACCTGATGGGAAAACACAGGTGACAGTGGAATATGATGGCTATAAGCCCGTTCGAGTAACCACCGTTGTTGTCTCAGCGCAACATAAACCGGACATTCACTGTGACACCATTCGCGAAGATATTATCGAAAAAGTGATCAGACCCATTATTCCGAATGACTTACTGACCCCAGAAACGAAATACTTTGTTAATGCAACCGGCCGGTTTTCTATCGGTGGGCCACAGGGAGATTCAGGACTGACTGGCAGAAAAATTATTGTGGATACTTACGGTGGGGCCGCACGGCACGGTGGGGGTGCCTTTTCCGGTAAGGATCCGACGAAAGTGGATCGATCTGCGTCTTATGCTGCTCGCTATGTGGCGAAGAATATTGTGGCAGCAGGTTTAGCAGATCGCTGTGAGATTCAATTAGCCTATGTCATTGGTGTTGCTCATCCGGTTTCCGTGATGGTGAATACATTTGCAACTGGGAAGATATCAGATGATATGATCGAAAAACTGGTAGCGAAACATTTCGATCTCCGACCTGCAGCCATTATTAAGGATATGGATTTAAGACGCCCCATATACCGTCAGGTTGCCGCATACGGCCACTTTGGGCGGGATGATCTGGACCTGCCTTGGGAGAAAACCGATAAGGCAGAGATCCTGCGAAAAGAAGCGAAAATCTAACGAGGTATTAAAAGGAGACCAACTGCGGTCTTCTTTTCTCTTCATCTCCCTCAGTAAAGGGATTTGACTTAACCCGCAGAATAAAAGGAATACTGAAGCAGGTCGATATGTGATGAAAATTCATCTGCATATGGATGTTAAATTTGCGTGCAATGTTTCTGATGGCCGTGCGCCCATTATCAAACACAGTATCGATCGGGCGTAATCATTGGAATTTCCGATATGGTTTTTGAGCATGGGATTTATTTTGTAGATGAGGTGCGAATGTGATTGAAATCAAACGGGTCCAGTATAAGGATAACGATTCTCTGCTATCATTGTTAAAGCGATGTCCCAGAGGAACTTCTCTGGTTGTGTGTCAGGAGCGACATGAAGATTTTTTTCGAAGGTCGGCCCATTACCCTCATGCCAATGCATGGGCTGCATGGGATGGTGCGACAATTGTCGGAGTTCTTGAATGTGCGATTAATCAACGGATGATTGGAAATCAGATGAAGACGACAGCCTATTTGTATGGTATGTCAGTGGACCCCGAATACAGAAGGATGGGGGTGGCTGCAAACTTGCTAACGCATGTTGAAAGGGAAGCTGTTGCAGCCGGTGTGCAAATATTCTATTGCAGTGTCATGGAAGATAACTATCCTTCAATCGGGGTATTGGGGAAGAGCGGGTATGTGAAACGCGAGCGGTTTAATCATTATACAGTGATGCCAATGAGAAAAAGGAAAGTGCCAACAGGTGTCAGGACACTTAGACGGAAGGACCTGCCCGAAGTCGTTGACCTTATCAACAAACATTACGACGGTTATGATTTTTTTCATCCTTTTACGGAGAATACTTTATGGGAACACTGGGAACAGCTACCTGAATTCGCCACTGATGATATTTACATTCATGAGTGTAACGGACGCATTAAGAGTATTTTGGGATGCTGGCATGCATCGAAAGTATTGGCGAGCTCGATTGTGCAATGGGATCGCAGAATGAATCGACTGGTACGAATCGCTCAAGCAGTGAGCACTGTACTTCCTTTGCCTGCGGTTCCAAATGCAGGTGAGATATTGCATAATTGCACTCCCTATCCATTGGTGTATGCAGATAGCCCGAAAGACCTGACACCATTGTGGAGCATATTGCACAATTTCGCTCTGGATCACGGCCATGCTCGGATATCATTCATGGTTCCTGCTGAACAAAAGATTAATATGTTCCAGAACATCGGATTTTCTATTCGGAGTTCGAGTAGTATGTTAATGGCTAAAGATATGGATGGTGAGACATTTGACCTTGCTAAACCTGTCTACCTTCCCCCCATGGAATGAATGAGTGAGTGAGTGAATGAATGAATGGAGGTATCTAGATGATGCATTTGCATGAGATTTTGAGACAGATTCCCGCAGTACATGAAATGCTTGCACAGCCGCAGATGCGAAACCTGATTGAGAAGTATTCCAGGTCGCTGGTATTGCAAGCGATTGATCATATCCAGGATGATTTCCGTCAACACGCGAAATCAGCACTGTCTGCAGATAACATCCATGTATTGACTATGGATGAATGGGTGAGTGAAGTGGAAACCCTCCTGGAGAGCAAATCAAAAGAAGGGTTGCGGCAGGTCGTCAATGCCACAGGTGTGATCCTGCATACGAATATGGGACGAGCCCCACTGAGCGCTGTCATAGCAGACGCTGTATCCGGGATTGCATGTTGCTATAACAACTTGGAACTGGATCTAATGACGGGTGAGAGAGGCACTCGCTATTCTCACATAGAAGATCGGCTTTGTCGACTTACGGGTGCAGAAAGTGCATTGGTCGTCAATAATAATGCTGCAGCGGTGCTTTTGGCTTTGACCGCTTTGGGTTCAGGTCAAGAAGCGATTGTATCCCGCGGACAGTTAGTGGAGATTGGGGGATCTTTTCGTGTTCCTGATGTGATGGCACAAAGTGGTGTGAAGCTTGTTGAAGTGGGCACGACGAATAAAACGCATCCCGATGATTACCGGAAGGCGATTACTTCAGATACCGCGATGTTAGTCAGAGTGCACACCAGTAATTTTAGAATGATTGGCTTCACCAGTGATGTTTCTTTAGGGGATATGGTGAGTATTGCTCATGAAGCAGGCATTGTGGTACTGGATGATCTGGGAAGCGGGTCTTTGATTGATCTGTCTTTATGGGGGATTCAACATGAACCGACGGTGCAGGAGAGCATTGCAACGGGCGCGGATGTGGTCACATTTAGTGGGGACAAATTATTAGGCGGTCCTCAGATGGGATTGATTGTGGGAAGAAAAGCCCCCATTGATCAGATGAAGAAGCACCCGCTGTTAAGAGCACTCAGAGTGGATAAAATGACGTTAGCCGCTTTGGATGCAGTATTGAGGGTCTATGAAAAAGGTGATGACTTAACAGCATCACTCCCTGTTTTGCGAATGCTATCCATGAGCTCGGATGAAACTTATCAGAAAGCGAAGAATCTTGCTGCAATGATCTCTGAAGTATGGGACTTGCAGGGTGAAATCGGTTTGGTGGAAGGTGAGTCCCGCGCAGGGGGCGGGTCGTTACCGGAAAGTCCTTTAAATGGATGGATGGTCGCAGTAAGGCCTGCGAACATGTCATTGAATGAACTCCAGGCAAAACTTCGGAATGGGGACACACCCATCATGACTCGAATCGAGCATGAATCCTTATTATTGGACCCTCGCACTTTGCTGGATGGGGATGACTTATTGATTATGCATGTATTTGAGCATCTGGCATATGAACAAAATGATCGGATGGTGAAAGTGGAGGTTTTGCCATGAAATATGTGATCGTGGGAACTGCAGGCCATGTGGATCATGGAAAGACAGCCTTGATTCAATATCTGACTGGAGTCGATACGGATCGATTAACTGAAGAAAAGCGTAGAGGCATTTCCATTGAATTGGGTTTTGCGCCATTTTACCTGCCAAGTGGGCGTTTGGCAGGGGTGATTGATGTGCCCGGCCATGAGCGTTTCATCAGGCAAATGCTGGCTGGTGTTGGTGGCCTAGATCTGGTTCTGCTCGTGATTGCAGCAAACGAAGGGGTAATGCCGCAAACCTTGGAGCATCTTCATATATTGGATTTGCTGGATATTGAAAATGGTATCCTGGTGATCACAAAAAAAGATTTGGTTGATGAAGAGTGGCTCGAAATGGTGCAAGAGGATGTTCGAAAGGCGGTTCGGAATACATTTCTGGAGGCAGCCCCTCTGGTTTCCGTGTCTGTTGTGACGGGTGACGGAATCGAGCATCTGAAGCAAGTTATCGATGACATGACTCAAGAGATCCAGGGCAAGAACATCAACACGGGATTTCGATTACCTGTGGATCGTGTTTTTACCATGAAAGGGTCAGGCACTGTGGTTACCGGAACCTTAATTTCAGGCTCCCTCCGGATGGGCGATGTTGCAGAGATTCTGCCTCTTCAGCGTGAGGTTCGTGTCCGCCAAATTCAAGTTCATGGGAAAAAGGTTGATCTAGCAGAAGCGGGTCAGCGTGTTGCAGCCAATCTGGCTGGTGTTGAAGTCGGTGATTTGGAAAGAGGTTTTGTGATTGCTCAACCCGGTATGCTTTTCCCCACGACTGCACTGGATTGCCGGTTGACATTGTTAGACGTATCGTTTACTAAAGAGATCCTGCGTCCATTAACGAATCGAACCCGGATCCGTTTTCATACAGGGACGCAGGAAGTATTGGGGAGAATTCTCTTGCTTGAAGCAGATGAGATGGCTCCGGGAGAAACATCTTATGTCCAGATATTTTTGGAGGAATCAGCCGTTGTTGCTCGAGGCGATCGATTTATCTTACGCACCTACTCACCAGTTCATACGATCGGTGGGGGGACGGTTGTGGAACCTTACGCAAGGAAACATAAACGTTTTGAGAATTCGGTAATTGAAGCACTGATGGTCAAAGAACAAGGGACACCTCAGGACAGACTCGATCATTTTTTCTTGCAGCATCCAGAGCAGTTTTACTTTCAAGATGAGCTTGCAAAAGAAACCGGGATGTCTGATGATGAGGTGATTGATGCGGTTCAGGCAATGCACTCGTCTGACGCAGTGAAATTCTTTCGTGTTGATGGCCGTATAATGGTTGTGCATGCGTCCATTTTGTCTCAATATGAACAATGGACTGTGGACCTTTTGCAGAAATTCCACATGCACAATCCGTTGCGATCGGGAATTCCGCAAGAGGAACTCCGCACAAAACTTTACAAAACACTATCGCCTAAAACTTTTACAGTGATTTTGAAATATCTGCAGGAGAAAACAGTGGTTATGTCGGAAAATAAAAAAGTACGATTACCTGATTTCCGCATCAAGCTTTCGGCAGAGGAAACTCATGCAAAAAGCATCATCATGGATGCATTCCAAAAGCATCCATTTAGTCCACCATCCCTGAAAGAACTTTCGGCATCGACATCCCTCTCTTTCTCATTGGTGGAACGAGTTGTTGAAGTTTTAGTAGACTCAGGAGTCATGACGCGTGTTAATGAGGAATTGATATTTCTTGCCGAATCCGTGGAGGAAGCGGGTCGTTTTGTGGGAAACCATTTCAAAGAACAACAAGAGTTAACATTGGCGGAATTTCGCGATATGCTCGGAACAAGCCGGAAATATGCGTTAGGTTTGTTGGAGCTATTCGACGAGATGAAGGTGACGCGGCGTGTAGGAGATAAGCGACTCGCAGGTCGTGCATTAGTGGATATTGGCGAATAAAAGCGATTGTGGTACAATAGGATTAATGCGGGGGCGGATTGGGCCTGGTGGTTCATCTGGACTTCAAATCCAGTGCGAGGCAGTGATCCTGTCTTGGGTGGGTTCGATTCCTACACGCTCCCGCCACTTAACACCTGAAGGGTGTTTTTTTTGTGTCCATATTGACAACGCGTATGCAGATCGGTATAATGAAGTCAATTGATAATAATTCTCATTATTAATATATAGGAGGAACTCACATGCCGTTATCTGCAATCGCCAAAGGGCGCAAAGTGATTCTTGACAGTATCGAATGGGGACAACAAGTCAGAAAGAAATTGCAGGATATGGGCATGACACCCGGTGTTGAATTCATCGTGATCAATGCACCGAAAGTCGGGCCAATGATTATTGAGGTACGGGGAACGAGAGTTGCGATTGGTCGGGGCATTTTAAGTAACATTCACGTGACACCGGTGGTGGAATAAATGGACATATTCAAAATTGCGTTAGCTGGAAACCCCAATAGTGGGAAGACAACTTTGTTCAATAAATTGACCGGTAGTAACTACTATGTGGGCAATTGGGCAGGGGTCACCGTCGAAAAAATCGAGGGGCGGATTACTCATCGAGAACACATCATAGATATTGTCGATTTGCCCGGAATCTACAGCTTATCACCTTTTTCCTTGGAAGAGCGCATTGCTCGTCAGTTCGTTCTCAATGAAAAGCCTGACGTTGTTGTCAACATTGTGGATGCCACTGCTTTAGAACGAAGCTTGTATCTAAGCCTTCAGCTCATCGAATTGGGTCAACCGGTGGTGATGGCCCTGAATATGATGGATGAAGTCGAAACACGTCAAATCACCATTGACATTGAGAAATTGTCTGTAGAATTAGGTGTGCCGATTGTGCCAATCGTGGCACTCAAGCGAAAAGGAATTTCTCAATTGCTGGATGAAATCATCCTTGTGCATGAGCAAAAGTTAAAGTATTCACCTATCAATTTTGCATACTCTCCCGATTTCGAAAGTTTGATTGGTCAAACAGAGAGGCAGATTACTGACATCAAGGATCATCTGGAGTATACGACTCGATGGATGGCGTTGCGGGTTCTGGAAGGTGATTCTGGCTCTGTTGGATTATCGGAAAATGAGGCCAAAGGAATTGCCATCCACATCGATCAGTTGGCTACAGAGCGCTACGGAATCATCAACCAACTGATTGAAAAGGTTATTAAACGGGGAAACGGTAAAGGCTTTCAGCACACGGATTCAGTGGATCAGTTGGTGCTTCATCCGATATTGGGTTTGCCCATATTTGGTATGATCATGTGGACGATGTTTTATCTCACATTTACCATTGGCGGTTTTTTTGCCGAATATATTGACATATTTTTTTCAGGTCCGCTCTCAGACTGGGTTTCGATTGCCTTTGGTACTTTAGGAGTTTCTCCCTGGCTGGAATCGATGGTGGTGAATGGGGTGATTGGTGGGGTCGGCGGGGTTTTGACATTTGTGCCGAATATTGCAATCGTATTCATCCTCATATCGTTTCTAGAAGATACTGGATATATGGCGAGAGCGGCATATCTCATGGATCATTGGATGTCAAAAGTGGGTCTGAATGGGCGGAGTTTTATTCCAATGGTGTTGGGATTTGGTTGTAATGTTCCCGGGATCATGAGCACTCGAACCATTGAGAGCGAAAAAGACCGGATGATTGCGATACTGATCAACCCGTTCATGTCCTGTGCAGCTCGCTTTCCCGTCTATGTTTTGTTTGCATCAGTGTTTTTCCCGGGCAAGGAAACCTTGGTGACTTTTTCCCTATACATGTTAGGGATACTGATGGCATTTGTTTTTGCTTCGGTTTTCCGGAAATTCTTCTTTGCTGGAGAACAAACACCACTCATACTGGAAATTCCTCCATATCGTTTGCCCCTCATTCAGGATCTTGGAATCCATGTGTGGGAAAAAGTGAGAGGATATCTTGTGAAAGCCGGTACGGTGATATTTGGAGCGAGTGTGGTTTTGTGGTTCATATTGAACTTTAATGCACAAGGAATGACTGAAATTGGCACCAGTTTTGGCGCAACGATCGGACATTTTTTGGCGCCTGTATTTACTCCTTTGGGATTTGGCTCTTGGCAAAACGCATTGTCTCTCTTATCCGGTATTGTTGCCAAGGAAATCGTTGTTGCAAATACGGCAATTTTGTACGGTTTATCTGAGGCAGCAGGGTTGACTGAATTTGCACCCGTCCTGATCAATGAGTTCTCAGCGATTGGAGCGTATGCGTTTATGGTATTTGTGCTTCTCTATACTCCATGTGTTGGGGTCATCGGAGTCATCCGGCGGGAAACGAATTCCTGGGGATGGACTGCATTTTCAGTTGCTTATCAGTTGATCGTTGCTTGGACTGCCGCGATGCTGGTCTTTCAGATCGGTTCAAGGTTGATGACCTGATGGAAGGGGATAAATAATATGGGGAACATCATGACCTATTTGATTGCGGCAATCATCGTATTGCCTGCCTTGTATCTCTTAGGAAGAGAGGTACGTAAGGAAGCTTTGACCGGCAAATGTGCCGGGTGCAGTCAAGAAAAAAGTTGCACAAGTTGCAAAGGTCATCATTTTTAATAAGAATCACCCCTGTTATTATGGAAACTTGATGTCGTATAGAAGGAAAAGAATATATGGCATCGAACATTTCATCCAATATATCAGAATTCAGGGGGTGATGTGGTTGAAGAAAAGGATGATTGCTATACTGCTAATGTTGGGTATCGTCCTGACATTCGTGTCAGGAACAGTGGTTGCCGCGTCGACTGAGTACTACGATGAGTTAGCCGATTACGTCGAGGATTACAACGATAACTTAGACAAAGTTCCGAGTCTTGCAAAACGAATGTTTGCAAACGAACGGGTTAATTTCTTCATCAAGGTGGGTGACGATGAGGAAATCATCGGAGTGGCAACGGATGCTGAATGTGCAATCACCGAGTTTGAATCAGGCGGACTTGAGGACCCAACAATTCGTGCATATATCGATGGTGCTGTCATCGAAGATTTGCAGTCAGACTTCACCTTGAGCAAAGCGCTAGCGGCATTAAAAGGGATCCGGCTAGAAGGTGTTGGTTTTGGGAAAGTGGTCAAAGTGTTCTTTTTGAACATCTTCAAGGCCGTTTCCGGTCTATTTGTGAAAGGCTAATATGAAACAAAGCCACCGGGTGAACCCGGTGGCTTTGTTTAACCTGAGATGGTTACGCCATTTGGTAGTTTAAACAGGTCATCGGAGATATTGTTGATTTGGATGTTTCGATATTCCATGCTGAAACTGGTTTCATTAAGTGCCATTTCGACTCGAATCGGAATTCCATATTCTAAGTGGATCCACATGGTGAGTTCCGGTTCTTGATGGATGGTCATCTTGCGGCACTGGACCCCGTTGAGAGTGACAATTTCACCCATTTCGACGATCTCAGGGTCAATGTCCGTAATAAAATCTGTAGGTGCAGACTGTTCATCCGTATCGACCGTATCCATGGGGACTTTGTATGCCATGTTCTGAGATGGCATATAAACATAAGCAGTTTTATCAGTGCTATTGACGATGGTAATTAATAACTGGCCATCTGCTTCCATTTCCATCCGCATATTCTGGTCTTTGATGAACATTTTCCCTTCAATCTGCTGACCCTCAGACTCAATCACGATGTCAAAAGACATTTGCGTTATTGCTAACCCTTTAGAGAATAACTCTTCAGCTGTCTCTTCGCTTGGTGTTGGTGTCGGAGTTGGTGTCGGGGTCGGATCTTGGGTTTTTGAGCCGCAACCCGACAGAATCAAGATGATGATCATGAATAGAATGAATGAATAAGATTTTCTCAATGCTAAGGACTCCTCTCGTTTTTGGATGATGAGATGTCTTGAATCAGAATACTTCTCTTTGCATATTCACCTAGCATACACCGGAAAATATCCGGGTCAGACCGAATTTTTCTGACAAGACCCACCCTATGATTGCTTATCTTACCTGAGATCAGCATGTCTACGATGATGGCTCATGTAAATCCCGTGGTACTTGCCATACTGATTAATCCCGCATTCATATCACGATAATCGACAATTTCACACGATCTCGTAATCTCATTCCGTCTTTATATCCTTTTACCACAACCCTCAGCAGGGTCATATCCCTTTCATGGTCTTTCATTTCCAATGCCGGGGCTAGTCATGTTGTCAAGAAAGCTCTGGGAGATATCTTGGTTCCTTTAAAATCCACCGGTTCTGTGTCTAGAACCTGCAATCTTTCTGAGTATGGATTTTTTCATAATGACCAAGCCAGCGGATGGTCTTCCGTGAACTTCCCTAACGTCTTTCATTTCTGCTTCTTTGTAAGCATGGAGGAGGGTGCCGAGACCATCAAAATCTGCTACCTCGAATTCTCCAAGGGGACCCAAATTAAGACACAATTTTGCAGCTGTTGCTTCGACCATGTCCGGTTGGTCCTCATGAATCACACGGCAAGCCTCCATGAACTAGGTCCAAACCCCTTCAATGCTCCACACCGCCTTGTTTTGCAATGGTGATTTCTAAAGGTGTCTATTGGGATATTTAAAGTCATTTTTTTATCTTCTATGCTTGGCATGAATTACCTGCTCGTCCCCTTCAGACGAATTTTCAAATATTCTGCTGTGAATCGGATTGATCGTTTGAATGGATAACATAATGAAGATGCTGCATTGACTGCAGCATCTGGTGAAGAACACAATGTCTTCTGTCAATTCTCTCGGTTGATGAGAAATGGTTTACGGGAGCCTCCGATATCGCTCCGGCAGAATATCCCGCAATTTTCCTGTTGCGACACCAATCACGGTGTCGGCTCCCCCATAGTACACAAAGATTTCATCATCGTCATCCAGCACATCTTTATCCGTTGCCGGGACTGCACCGCACGTGAAAACCACATTTGGCACCCAGCTTCTTCCGGAGACACCAACTTCATAGGATGTTTCCGGTTCTAAAATCGGATTCGGTGAACGGTAAATCAACCTTGATGGATCACTCAGGGATGTGAGGAAAACTCCCAGCCGATATGTGAATGAATAATCGACGCCATGATAGATATGCAACCACCCATAGCGAGTTTTCAACGGTTGCGCACCGGCTCCGATTTTGACTGCGTCCCAGGTCATCCCGGAACGGGTTCCCATAATGATTTTGTGCCCTTCTTTTGGCCATGGTGTATCAAATGTATCCGAATAGGCAAGCCATATACTTGGGGCGATCCGATGGTACAGCGCCAGTTTGCCTTTAAACCGTTCGGGGAACAAAACCGCATCTTTGTTTGTAAAGCCAGGGAAAACCAAACCGTGACGATGCCACTGATCCCAATGATGAGCTTCCATCTCTTCTTGGGAGATAGACGCCAATGCAATTTGGGGTGTAGTGCCATCATAAGCAGTATACAACATATAAATTCTACCTTCCATTGCAACTAAACGGGGATCTTCACAGCCCATTTTTTCACTATCGTTGGCAGGGCTGAAGACCGGTTCCGGGAATCGCTCACTAACCTGAAGACCATTTTCACTAATAGCCAGACCAATCCGCGATACACCATCGTCTCCGACGGCACGATAGAATATATACACCTTTCCACTGATCCGAATCGTTCCGCAATTCAACACATATTTGTTTTCCCAATCATGATCCGCTAACGGAGCCAGAATTGGATTATATGCGGAGCGTACAAGTTTGCCTGCCTGGGGTGAATCGCGTTCGATACGCTGGTCAATAACAAGCTCAGCATCGATAGGTGAGGCTCCAAGATACAAGACTGAAAGATCCTCGCTTTCTCCTCCTTGACCCATCAGATCAACAATGATCGGGAGGATCTCACTGCGACTCCCAACAACTTGTTCATATAATCGTGCGAAGAGTTCTCCACTGAACCATCGCCTCTCCACCATCAGAGATAGCGGCGTCGGAATCCCTTTCCCTCCTTTAAAGCTGTAACTTGCCCAGCTCCAGAAACAGCAGGTGATGAAAACTCCATCTGGGAGAGTCAGTCCAAGATGATAGGCATTGGTCATGCGGACCAAGTGTTCTTTGGCTTTGTCCACAGGGGGTCCTGTTAAGCCCCAGTCTGCCGAGGCAATTTCCAGTAATTTATTTCTCACCATGCTTTGTTGGATGTGTTCGAATATGCTATGGGCAGAAAACATGCCAACACCCCAGTGCCCGCCGATGGAATTCATGACACGAGTGGCGAAGTCATCTGCTCCACATTCTTTCATATACGAATCCCATATTTGACCATATGCTTCTGATTCGATGATTCGTTTGAGGGTGGTTGTCAAGAAACGGATTTTTGGAAAGGAGCCTCCACTTCCTTCGCGGAGGTTGCTGATTACGACTCGACTGGTCAAATGGTCCAAGGATGAAGCTTCCCGCATTCCAGTTAACGAAGGGAAATCGGCGTAGTTTACAACAATCGGCAGGATCGGAGAGAGCTCAAAATCATCGGGGACAAGATTCTCTTCCAGCCATCGCGTATTCCAGATACTGTATTGATCTTGTTCAGACCAAGGGGCTAAAGCCATAACATCTAAGGCGTTATGGTGTTCCAACAGTTCCTCTTCGTCGTGGTATCCCCATATGGTGATGAGGTTACGAGGTGGATTTTCTCGTATCAACCGGGCCGCAACTTCTTCTTTTAAAGACATGCTTACTGGATCTGGGAATAGCTTGAAAATTTTCTCGACAACTCGCTTCACCCCGCTGGCTGTTTGCAAACTGCCCGGAATCAAAATTTGATCCAGATCTTCTTCTAATTGTGTCACCAGATTGCGAATTCCGTCGCCCACTTTAATACTGCCGTCATCTGGTTTCAAACCCAGATTATCTTGAATGAATAATTTGAACTGATCCGTATATTCTTTCAGAAGGCGCTCATAGAAACTATAAACATGCGCACGTCTGCCATCCGCTGATTCGACAACATGAGGTAAGAATATGGGAACACCTGGTATGTACTCCCAATAAGAGATTTCGGGTAAAAATGGGAGTAGTTGTTCTTTATGGTGGAGCCAGTGTTCTTTGAAAGCAGGTTTTTGACCGATGAATGTATCGATTTGGGTTTCCAGATTGGTTCTTGCATTCAGAGGGCAAGCGGCATACTCGGTGGGCCCCTGGCTGAGTCGGCATGTGGTATTGTCCGCAATTTCCTTAAAATAACCTGCTAAACGACCTTCAAATAATGCCGATAAGCCGTTTATCAAATCTTCCTTTTCTAAGCCTGGAATAAAATGATATGCCAACAAGGTTTCATAGACGACATGAGCCCATAGGCTAGCGGGAAAGGAAAAATTTTCAGAATTCGTTGCGGTATCGCGAATAATGCCTGTAAGTTGATTTCTGATTTCTTCTGAGTAAATTCTTGACCATATTGCTTCAAAATATCGATTGTATCCCCTTCTATATTGAGCGATATGAGGCCGCACATCCACCAATAGATCTTTTATGAACATATCTTCACGGTGACCAATCATGAGCGCAGTCCGGACTGCATGCGGAGTGGCCATCCAAGTTTTATGGTGCTTGCCAAGAAAATCAAAAATGACTCTGGCTGCTTGATTGAACATGATGTTGATGCCAACGGGCAAAGCCGCCCGCGGTTTGATTCCAAGATAAACCTCTGCGATAGACGCTTTCATCACCATCATCCGCGCAATCAGCCAGTAATTGATGCCGTACTCAAAAATATGGTCACCGCTCCTTGCCAATTCTGCGGTCAGCTCGGGAAGGAGGTCACTGGATATGGCCATTCCTGCATCGAGGCAACTGTGTAATTCAATAGTAAAGAATGAGGCTAATACAGGAAAAACAAAATGGGAACCAATGCTGTTGGCAAGGTGAGACATTTTAAAGCGCGGGAGCACGAATTGGGCGTCTTGGTCCCGAATTGGTTGATACATCAAACGAACCCAGTCTGGGGTTAGCCCTTCAGCCCCATCTGCATCACTGCTGGGTAGAAGGTTTGGCTCAACAATAAATAAATCTGCCGATAATTTATGAGAAATATCCATTAGTCCCCGATATGCCCAACCCCGTCCGGACAAAGACTTATCCATCTGGCTGAGAATAATGCGTTCTCGATGCTTGGCTTGATATGATTTCATTGCTCGTTCCAGAGAACGTGAAGGATTGATGAGGCAGATGATTAAACTGTTGATTTCAGGATAGTATGTATCCAATCCGGATTCGAGAATCGATATGAGTCCATGCAGCTCTTTCGAAGTCGAAAGAAAGGGGATACCTACCACTAAATCAACCCGACCCATGGGAGCCGTTTTTTTCATTGTTTCGGAGATGGCTTGCTGATACTTCGATTCCAATTCAGTCAATGTCATCACCTCGCGTTAGAGTCTGTCGATACAGTTCTTTTTTTTTCGACAAACTCCTTTCAATGTGGATATAGTTTTTGAATGGCACAAAATGCCATTCCCAACGCATCTGTGATATAATAAAAACGGAGACAATTCACTTTGAGAATCAAAAGAAGGATATCCTCAAGGAGGTATACGAGCCATGACTTTGATTCAAACTGGAAGCCGGGAAGTTAAAAAAAGACTACAGATTGCCATCGTTAGTTCGGTCCTCCCGCGGCAGTGCGGAATTGCCACATTTTCTGCTAGTGTAGCCCGAAGCCTTGGGCATCAGTTAGGTCGTGAGGCTACCAATTATATTGCTTTAAACAATAATGAAGTGTATGAATACCCTGCCAAGGTCACTTTTCAAATCGAACAAGATCAGCTCGAGGATTATATCGCAGCCGCCCATTATTTAAATCAATCTTCAGTTGATGTGATCTCGCTGCAACACGAGTACGGGCTGTATGGCGGCAAGGATGGCGACTATATCGTGGATTTTCTCAGCCATCTGGAGAAACCCGTTGTCACCACATTGCATACTGTACTTGAGAAACCAACACCTGGTCAATATAAATCCCTCGTGGAGGTCGCTGCTTTTTCAAAAGCAGTCATCGTGATGAATCGGCTTGCTATCAAAATTCTGACGGATGTGTATGATATTCCCGCTTTTAAAATTCATCTTGTCCCTCATGGGGTAGCAGATGTTTTCTATATTGACCCGGTTTATCATAAACATAAATTAGATTTGACCGATCGGTTTGTCATGCTGACCTTTGGGTTATTAAGCCGTGGTAAAGGCATTGAGGTTGCGATTGAAGCACTGAAGCATGTTGTTGATAAGCATCCAGATGTATTGTACATGGTGGTTGGTGTCACCCATCCTGTGGTCAAAAAGCAAGAGGGAGAGGCTTATCGTGATAGTCTGATCCGCACAGTTGAGGAATACGGACTGACAAAAAACGTGCGCTTTGTCAATCAATTTGTGGATGATGATACTTTGGACACATATCTTGGCGCAGCAGATGTGGTGATTTGCCCGTATCACGCGGAAGGACAAATAACCAGCGGTGTTCTGAGCCTGTCCTTGGGTAAAGGAAAAGCTATCATATCAACCCCCTATCTTCATGCGCGAGAAGCGCTGTCAGACGGAGTAGGTGTCCTGTTCAACTTCCGTGATGCCCTTGGATTGAGTGGGGCAATCAATGAACTGATTGAAAAGCCAGACGAGCGCCTGGCACTGGCAGGGAAAGCATTTATTGCCGGTCAGGATATGGGTTGGGAAAAAGTTTCACGACAGTATGTGAATATTTTCGAAGATGTGGTAGAAAAGGCGAGCATAGGCAGGATCAAGCAAGGGCGTGTGTATACATTACCGAACATGAACATGAATTATTTGAAAGAGCTGACCGATGACACCGGGATCATTCAACATACTTTTTACGGTATCCCGGATTATTCAGAAGATTATTCAGCTGATGATGCGGCCCGTGCAATTGTGGCTTTCGCTCAATATTATAATTTGTTTCGGGATGAATCTGCTTTGAATTTGATCGATAAGTATATGGCCTTTGTCGTCCATTGCCGACGGGAAGATGGATGGTTTAACAACTACATGAACTATCAAAAACAGTTTCCATCTCAAGAAATCAGTGAAGACTCTTTTGGGCGTTGTTTATGGGGATTGGGCGCTGCAACCCGCCTTGTGCAAAACCGTGCGCCTGGGTTACTTGCACGGACAATGGTTGAAGAGAGCGTCTGTATGTTGGATAAGCTGACCTACACAAGGGCGCAATCTTATTCAGTCTGTGGTTTAGCATCTTATCTGGTACTTCATCCTACCTATCAACCCGCGGTGGAAGGGATGCAACTCTTGGCAGAGTCTCTTTTGGCTCGTTATCAAAAGCAGGCAGATGGAAAATGGAACTGGTTTGAGGATTTCCTGAGCTACGACAATGCGCGATTGTCGCAAGCAATGTTATTGACCTACCGGCATATCCCGGAGGAAAAGTACTTGGAGTGTGGATTAGAGTCTTTAGATTTTCTGATCGAGCAGCAGTACCATAATGGGTATTTTGATATGATCGGCAATCAAGGATGGTATTTCAAAGGCAAAGAGCGAGCAATTTACTGCCAACAACCAGTGGATGCAGGTGCTCTGACTGAAACCTGCATGTTGGCGAAAGCATTGACTGGCGATGAAAAATACCTCGAAATGGCCTATGCTGCATTTCAATGGTATCTTGGCCGCAACAGGCAAGGGAAAAGCCTGTATAGCCCCGCCACAGGGGCTTGTGCTGATGGTTTAGCAGAGGATGGTCCTAGCAAGAACCGGGGCGCAGAGGCGTCGATATCGTTTGTGCTGGCATTGGTATCCTTGTATCGATGGGAACTGATCAGCCGGTTTTATTATCGGGACCGGATTGAAAAAGGAAAAGCAATGTAAGTGATGGATGGGTCATAAAGTGAACGCTGACAAATTGCTTAGGAGGCGAATGCAATGGACAGTGAACGAGAATTCATTGAATCTGCCACTCCCCCCTGGGGTAAGTGGGAAGTACTCCTGGATCAGATTGGTTATAAAGTCAAACGGATCACGGTCAATCCAGGACATCGCCTGAGTTATCAAAAACATGCCAAACGAAGTGAGCATTGGGTAGCGGTCTTGGGTCAAGGCTTAATCATTCTGGATGGCCGTGAGCACATACTCAGACCAGGTGAAGCCATCGATATCCCGATGGAAACATCTCATCGGGCCATCAATGAAGGGAAGGAACCTTTCGTATTCATTGAAGTGCAAATGGGCCACTATTTGGGTGAGGATGATATCGTTCGCCTGGAAGATAGTTACGGCCGCTCTTCAGGTGAGTAAGGAGGGGACAATATGAATCGCTATGCAGTCATCATGGCAGGGGGACGGGGCGAACGGTTTTGGCCAGAAAGCAGAAGTAGCAGACCCAAACAGTTCTTAACATTAACCGGGAATCGCTCCATGATACAACAATCTGTGGACCGGATTTCATCAATGATTCCGCCTGACCATGTATTTGTGGTATTAGGTCAAACCCATTTGGAATTAGCTAAGGAACAATTGCCTGAGATTCCCGAAGAGAATCTTTTGGTCGAGCCTGTGGGGAGAAATACTGCCCCCTGTATTGGGTTGGCAGCGGTTCATATCCATCGACGGGACCCAAACGGCGTGATGCTCGTTTTCCCGGCGGATCATCTCATCCAAGGGCAAAGTGACTTTTTGAGCTGTCTTGATCAATGTTTTAATTGGGCGAGTAAAGGTGATAATTTAGTGACCATCGGGATCAGTCCCAGCCGACCGGAAACAGGATATGGATACATTGAACGTGAGGACCATGCCATCGATACCGGTCCTTTTGTATATGAAGTTCGTCGTTTTGTGGAAAAGCCGGATGCAGAGAAGGCTACTGCATTTTTGCAGACGGGTCGATTTTATTGGAATAGTGGTATTTTCATTTGGAAAGCAGAAACTATACTGAATCGAATCATGGAGCATTTGCCAGAGTTGTCAAAGGGTCTGATTCAGATAGCATCTTGTATTGGAACTGAAGATGAGGCGGATGTATTGAATGAAGTATTCCCAAGTCTGCCGGCTATCTCTGTGGACTATGGAATTATGGAGAAGAGTCCGCAGATTTTGATGGTTCAAGGCGATTTTGGGTGGGATGACCTGGGTAGCTGGGGAGCTTTAGCCAGCATTGGTGATCGAGATGCTCGAGGGATGAATACGCGTGGAACATTTGTGGGCCATGACAATGATGATTGCTTTGTGTATTGTGATCAAGGGTTGGTCGCTGCTTTAGGTGTTGAGAATTTGATCATAGTCAAATCTGGGGATGTGGTTATGGTATGTGACAAAAATCGAACACAGGAGGTACGGGAATTAGTCCGTTTATGCAAAGAAAACGAGTTGCATCGGTATTTGTAGGGGGGCTGCTAGGATGGCATACTACGATGAATATCACCGCTGGCGAACTTTCAAGGAAATGGACCCTATTCTCAAAAAAGAGCTGGATGCAATCGCAGATATGGACGAAGCTATACGCGATCGATTTGACCGGGAGCTTGCGTTTGGAACAGGTGGAATTCGAGGGGAAATGGGGGCAGGACCTGCAAGAATCAATATCTATTTGATTCGCAAAGCAACTTGCGGTCTGGCTGCGTATTTGAGGGAAGTGCATGTAGATAAGCCGCATCTGCGTGTTTGTATTGCCTATGACACGAGGCACAATTCGTTGCGATTCGCCCATGAAACAGCTGGAGTCCTTGCGTCTGCAGGCATACAGACCTGGCTGTTTCCTCAACCTGCGCCGACACCCATGCTATCTTTCGCTGTCAGACAGTTAGAAGCAGATGCTGGTATTGTAATCACGGCAAGCCATAATCCACCCAAGGATAACGGATACAAGGTCTACGGGCCGGATGGTGGTCAGATAACAGATGGGTTTGCGAATGCGGTAATGAAACATATTAATCAAGTCAAGGACATGTTATCAGTGTCATGCATGGATGGTTCCGAGGGGGAAGGAAAGGGATTGATTCGCTGGATCGGCCCTGAAATTGAGGAGATGTATTTAAAGTATGTCCAAGATATTGGCATGCACCACCACTGGTGGACAGACATCGATCAGCCGGTCAAGATCGTCTATACACCCCTTCATGGAACAGGAGCCATCACGGCACCAAAGGTATTGGGTAACGTTGATTTTGTTGATTTTGTCACTGTACCAGAGCAGATGATCATGGATGCATCTTGCCCCACGATTGCTTATCCGAATCCTGAGGACTGGAATGTCTATGATTTAGCGATCCGTTTAGGTCAATCAGTAGGGGCAGATCTTCTGATGGCAACAGATCTGGATGGAGATCGGCTTGGGGTGGCGGTCAATAATGGATTGGGCGATTATATTCCTCTAAGCGGTAATCAATTAGGTTGTCTCATGTTAGACTATATTCTTTCGCAAAGAAAAGCCGGTGGTCAGCTTCCGATGAACGGGATTATGGTTCAGACTGTGGTTACATCACCCATGGGGAAGGCCGTAGCCCAGTCTTACGGAGTAGAAACGGTGGAAACGCTGACAGGATTCAAGTACATCGGTGAAGTGATCAAAGAGCGGTGTGATAGTGGACGGAACAAATTTTTGTTTGGTTATGAGGAAAGCTATGGCTATTTGGCTGGTGATTTTGTCAGAGATAAAGATGCATTTCAAGCGATTCGTTTGGTGTCTGAGACAGCCGCTTTGTATAAAAATCAAGAAAAAACTTTGCTAGATGCATTATCAGAGCTTTACCAGCGTTTTGGTCACTACCGCGAATTATTGATTAACATTGATCTTCCTCCAGGAGATTTCGCTAAAGTGGAGGGAATCATGAGTCGATTACGTGGTGAGGGAGTTCTCCAACTTTGCGGTGAACCGATTGCCTTCACGTATGATTTTTTTAAGCAGGAGGGATTTGATCACGAGCGAAATCAAGCATTTCCCCTTTCTTTGCCTGTAAGTAATTCCATAAAATTTCAAACCGCAAGTGGAACTTGGTTTTGCATCCGGCCGTCAGGAACGGAGCCAAAGATGAAGATTTACGGCGGGGTCAATGATGATCAAAGTAAAACTGCTGAGAGTAAATTGGGTCAGCTTCAGAATGAATTGAGGAGAATTGTAAGTGAGTAATGGCAACGGCAAATATTAATTAGGGGCATATCTTGATAATGATTAATGGATGGAGAGAGTTTTGATCGAGAAAGTTTAGGAAACAAAGTTGTAAATGTAAAAAATGAGTAAGTTTTATGAATAATTGTCGCGCCGAAAAGGAAGAGATTGAAGGCATAACCGCTAATATGTTAAAAACAATGAAGACCACAACATAAAGAGACAATGCATTAACTCAAAGTTAATGTAGATGAAAGTGAAGTGATTCAAACACATAGCTGAAAGAGAGCGGTATCCGATTGAGATAGCGTGATTTCATTCGGTCATAGAGCTTGCTGCTATCAGTTATGTCATAAAAAGGAAGGCAATTAGAAGTTGCATGCACAAAAAAGAAAGAAATGTCAGAAAAGTATAGCGATAAATATTTATGCATGTTATAATTACGTTCACAGAGAAAACATCTCATATGCCCATGGGATTGGATAATTTAACGATTCGTTGAATTTTTAAACATTCGTCTGTTGAACGTAAAATGCCGTTGACACCCTGATAACTCCCTGTTAACATGTCCCTTAACATCAGGAAAAATAATGTCAGTGATGAAGGCAATGATCTTTAACCCTCATTTGGGCACTTGGGTTAGAAGGAGTCAGTAGTGCAACCGGTCATCAGAACCTTTGGTTCATGACCGGTTTATTTATTTGGACTGATGTATGATTCTAGAAAATTTGTATCCGAGATGAAGGCAATGATTTTTAACCCTTATGTGGGCACTTGGGTTAGAAGGAGTCAGTAGTGCAACCGGTCATCAGAACCTTTGGTTCATGGCCGGTTTTATTTTTTGATCTTGAAAGGGGGCAGAATGATCATATCGATTGAGAGCGATTTAACTTTCAAGGGCTATTATGGCAAGAGAAGATTTTCTGCATACCTTTGTATTACCAAATCTATTATGAGAGCGAGGGAAATGTATGATAACTAAGACCTTACGAAAACCGTTAGCACTTACTTTGGCTTTAGCGATGATTTTTGCTTTTGCGGTCATGACCCCTTCGTTTGCAGCTGATCCGACTGAGTATGATATGTCAGTTGGTCAGACGCAGCAACAATCTGTGGCTGGGGCGATATGGCAGCAGTTTCCAAGTGGCGGCAATGCTGGGACAGGTAATTTCAACACATACTTAATGATTCAGGCACCTGGCAACAGCACTGTTGAAAGAGGTTACAACAGCGATCGAAAGCCACTTGAATTTGACGAAAAACAACCAAATACAAAATCGTTGCCGCTGGCTGTTATCCCTTTGGTTCAACTCACTGAGGGTGGGCCGCTGTATCGGGAATTTGTAGTGGACCTCAATCAATCCACAAATGAACCTTTTATCAGTTTGGATGAGTTTCAAGTATGGCAGACGAATCTAGCTAATTTGAGTGGTTACAATGAGGCCAGTCGTAGTTTCCCATCTGGCGCATCAAAAATTTATGATATGGATGAAGCCGGAAATGTCTACTTGAAGCTGGACTACCGCATTGATGCAGGTAGTGGGAAACACGACTATCGTGTTTTGATTCTCAATTCTCTATTTGACCAAAGTAAAGAGTATGTTACCTTGTTCGTGCGTCATGGGGACTTTTACGCATCAAACTCTGGATTTGAAGAGTGGGGTGTTCGTCCACTGACCACTGGTTCCGTATATGGACTGAAGTTTAATGATGTGAACAATAACGGCACCCAGGATATTGGTGAACCGGGTATGGCCGGCTGGAAGATTTTTGTTGACTATAACGATAATGGTGATTGGGATGAAGGCGAACCCTATGCAGTGACCTCATCTGATGGTACTTATGTAATCGCTGGAGTGACTGCGGGTACGTTCAAGGTAAAAGAAGTGCAACAGAACGGTTGGGCACAGACGAAACCGGTATCACCGAACTATTACTCTGTCGATTTTTCGGCAGGATCAATGGCAGGCCCGATGGATTTTGGAAACTACTTACTGCCGACAGTTGGTCAAATCACCATTACGAAAGAATTAGATGGAGATTGGGAATTGGCACCTGAAGTCCCCGACTTCGTAATTCGAGTCAAAGGTGATGATTATCAGATTGATAAAACCTTCAATGAAGTCAATGGCTGGACTCAAACATGGGAAGATTTGCTTCCTGGGGAATATACCGTTGAAGAAGTCAATCTACCGACAGAATGGGATCCTCCGGTATATGATCCAGAAGGACCCTATAATGTGGTAGCGGGTGAAACCGTCAATATTACTGTCACCAATAGTTATACATACATTGAGCAAGAGTCATTTGGCTCGTTGAAGGTGACGAAATACTTCGATGGTGACTATGAAGAAGTAGATCCGTTACCGGCATTCTACATCAAAATCACTAAAGGTGACTGGTCAGATACCAAGGAACTCAACATTGGTAACGGATTTGAATACATCTGGGACAAATTAGAACCAGGTGACTATGAAGTTGAAGAAATCAATCTACCTGATGAAAATTGGGCTGTAGACTACGGTTGGGAAGGTCCTGTAACAGTGGAGAAAGATCTGGAAACTGCAATTACACTGACCAATTCGTATGATAAAGTCGATGAAGAAGCATTGGGTTCATTGACTGTAAGGAAAGTGGTTGTCGGAGATACGAGCGGCCTTCAACTGGAACCGTTCTCGATTCGGATAACCGGTCCGGAAGAATTTGATGAAACAATTTTCCTCAGCAATGGCGAACACCATACATTCCTTGATTTACCTGCGGGCACATACTTCGTTGATGAAGCATATCCCGGAAGTGCATGGCAAGTTACAGGTCAAGGCGAGTATATCGTTGTCGACGATGCAGATACTGAAGCGGTTATTACCAATACATACACCCCTCCAACTCCTTCGTTAGGCACCCTGCAGGTCACGAAAAAAGTCGTGGGCTACGATGGTGAACCGATGAAATTTGAAATCGTTGTCACCGGTCCCAACTATCAGGCAGGCGCAACGATTGGGCACAATGAAATTGCAACATTCTTCAACTTGGAGCCTGGCACATATACAGTAACTGAAGTTAAAACAGGCTTGAGTGAGGAATGGACTGTTACGGGTGAAGGCTCTTTCGGAGTCACGGCAGGAAATACAGTCTATGTAACAGTAACCAATACTTATGAAGAAGAAGAAATTCCAGATACCGGTGGGGACACCAGCATGATGGTGTATGCTGCAATGGCACTGGCCGGTCTTGGAACACTGCTTCGACGGAAGGAAAAATAATCACTTGATTCTATGGTGAGTAGTTAGACAGGAACCGGGAGAGCAAATTCTCCCGGTTCTTAGTTTTCTTTCTTGATTGCATTGTCTGGATTCAGGAGAAACCATACATGCCGATTGATACTGCTAAAAGGAATTCCATATCACAGATGGAATATTATTCATGAAGAGGGCTTTAGAAAATTTCTTTTTGCTCAGGCCGGGTGAATTCCTGGATCTCAAAGTTATAACCTTCCGGACCCACCAGGAAAATCGAAAGGAGCCCAATATCCGCAAATTCCTTGACATCGCTGACTGGTATTAAATGTTCAAGTTTTTCCTTCCATTGGACAACATCTGCGACTGTGAGGCTGACGAGAACGCCGCTATTGTCCTTTGAGTCGATGGATCCTTTTCCTTTTTTAACGGCTCCAATAAACGCTTGTCCTGCAGTTTTGAAAATTTTCGCCCAGCCCGCATCCATTACTAATTCCAAACCAAGTATTGTTTGAAAGAACGCAGCTGCTTGCTCGATGTCATCAAAATACAAAAATGTGACTTGTGAAGTGATAGGTTCAGTCATGAAAATCCTCCTTTACTGTGAAGTCTAACCATAGATCTTGCTCGAGGGGTTCCCAGTATTCAGTCGTGACAGTCTCGATATTAAAGTACTGATAGGGGTCATATTTCTTATATTCTTCATACGGTCCATCCCAGTTTTTACGACGCTCTTTATATGCATGCAACCCTTCCATAGAAATGAACTCGAATAACATCAGATAGCGACCTGTGGGTTGACCATTCCGATCAACAAAACGGTAATACTTGGCTGATTTCCATTCGAAGAAAAGCGATAGATGGTGCTCCTGAACATATGCAAACCAACGCCGGATCATATCGTCGTGCGCTTCTTGAACTCCTTCTTTGATGGTCCATGTTTCATACTCGATGATCGACATTTTGATCTCCTTCCCGGTGGTAGCCACCATTTTTAGCTATATTTATACAAATACCGACAGTATCCTGCTTGTATTCTGTTCGTTAAGGGGGTGTCATTTTGGATCAAATCAAATCATGGCCGCTGCTGGCCGATATTCAAGCTGCGCAAAAGCGTCTGAATGGAATCGTCCTGCAAACACCGATGATTTTCAGTCCTGTGTTTTCTCATGAATCGGGTTGTGAGGTCTTTTTGAAACCCGAGAATCTCCAAATAACCGGATCATTCAAAATTCGTGGGGCCTATAACAAAATTGCGCAACTGACAGACCGTGAAAAGGAACGGGGACTGATTACCGCTTCCGCCGGTAACCATGCCCAAGGGGTAGCATACAGTTCGCAATTGACGGGCATGCCAGCGGTGATCGTAATGCCGACTGTGACTCCGTTGATCAAAATTGAAGCTACCAAACAATATGGCGCGCAAGTTGTCTTGTCCGGGCTTAATTATGATGAGGCTTATGACGAGGCTATGCGTTTACAAAAAAAGAATGATTATGTTTTTATTCATCCCTTCAACGATATTGATATCATGGCCGGCCAAGGAACCATTGGGCTGGAAATTTTGGCAGAGCATCCGGACGTTGATTGCATCCTTGTACCAGTGGGTGGTGGCGGTCTGATTGGTGGTATCGCATCAGCGGTGAAGGCTATGAACCCGAATATCGCGGTTATTGGTATTGAGCCAACTGGCGCAGCGTCTATGACTCGTTCCCGGGAAGCAGGTGTGCCGATCCGACTAGACAAAGTCGACACCATTGCAGACGGTGTTGCTGTGAAACGACCGGGAAATCTGACCTTTGATGCGTCACTGCATTTCGTCGATGATATGATCAATGTTACAGATCAAGAATTAACAGAGGCTTTTCTACTCCTTCTTGAACGGCATAAGCTAATCAGTGAAGCATCCGGTTTATTGTCTGTCGCTGCGGCGAAGCATTGGAAAAAGAAAGGGCAAAAGGTGGTTGCTGTAATCAGTGGTGGCAATATTGATGTCATGAGTATTGCCAGTATGATTCAGAGTGGTTTGGTTGAGCGAGGTCGAATCTTTTGCTTTTCTGTGGAGCTCCCCGATGTGCCCGGAGAACTGCTGAAGGTATGTCAAGTCCTTGCAGCTGAAAATGCAAATATTGTGCAGGTGGTTCATGATCAATTCAAGGCATCTGACAGCTTGAAAAAGGTTAATTTGGAGGCGATTGTAGAAACTTTTGGGCATCAGCACTGCATTGAAATCATTGCTGCCATGGAGAGAGCGGGGTATCAAGTTAAACGAGTGTACTAAATTGGGACGGGAGGTCATTCTATGGCCGAAAAAAGGATAAAGATTGCAGTCAGTGGGATTCCCAGAGGTTATCATTTTCCGCAGGAGGACGGTAATTGGTTGACAGATCATCATCGTATGATGATAACGAGTGTATCCCCTTTGGTTGATTTGATCGAAGTGCCCGCAAGCGAAGTGCAAAAAACTGATCTAAATGGTATCGAGATTGTCCTGGCAGAAGGAGGCAATCGCACACATTATCCTGGTGAGTTGGACTGGGAGGACTATCTGCATTTTTCTAATCCTGCATTAAAATGGATCCAATTGTGCAGTACTGGTTTCAGTGATAATATCACCCCGGAGATTCTTAGCGGGAAAGTATTGTTGACTAATGCGCCAGGACTTCATACAATCCCCATTGCCGAGAGCGTTATGGCGGCGATGCTACAATATGCGAAACAGCTTCAAATGCGGAAAGAAGATCAAGCAAATCGACGCTGGATTCAGCGTAAGAATCGTGAGCTGAATGGCAGTGTTGTCCTCATCGTTGGACTGGGAAAGATCGGTCAAGAAGTTGCTCGATTATGTAAAAGTTTTGGAATGCGCGTGATTGGAACGCGTTTGCATGCTCAGGAAACGCCTTTTGTCGATGAGGTTTTCACAGCGCAGGAAATCAATTCCTTCCTACCCCAGGCTGATTATGTTGTAATGGCTGTCCCCCTGACTGGTGCAACAAAGAACATGTTGAATAAAGAAGGTTTTGCAGCCATGAAAGCAACTTCCTTTCTCATCAATATCGGTCGTGGTCAGACCGTATGTGAACATGCGTTGGTGGATGCATTGATCAAGAAAAAGATTGGAGGGGCATACCTTGATGCCTTTGTTGAAGAACCGCTCCCTCAGGGTCATGTATTGTGGAATTTAGAAGGGTGTGTGATTGTGCCACATGATTCGCATTCATCCCCTCATATCGGTGACCGGATGGTGGAAATTTTCTGCGAGAATCTTCAACTGTACGTCTCAGGACAGCCTCTCAACCATGTTTGCGATCCCAAAAGAGGTTATTGATTGGATTCCATAGTTGATTATGGGGAGCAATTTTGATATAATTACCTCATAACGGTACCCCGTATGGTACTTACCAAGAAAGAGGAGGTTTTCGGGATGAAAGTGTTGATCTTAGGCGGTGTTGCCGGCGGTGCAGGTGCAGCGGCTCGATTGAGACGGTTGGATGAGAATTGCGAGATTATTATGATCGAACGTGGACAGTTTATTTCTTTTGCAAACTGTGGCCTTCCATATTACATTGGTGAGATCATCACGGAAAAAGAAAAACTGTTGGTTCAAACAGTGGAAGGATTCTCCACACGGTTCAAGGTTGATGTCCGCGTCAATCAAGAGGTAATCCAGATTGACCGGGGCGCCAAGGCAATCACGGTTAAGGATTTGATTACAGATGAGATCTATAGCGAAAGTTATGACAAGCTGGTCATATCCACAGGCGCCTCTCCCATTGGTTCAACGATTCCTGGTGCAGATCTGCCGAATGTCTTCACCCTTCGCGATATTCCTGACACATTTCGGATCAAAGATTATGTCGACACTCAAAAGCCTGCTGTTGCAGTCGTGGTCGGTGGGGGATATATTGGACTTGAAGTCGCTGAGAACCTCAAACATCGCGGTGTTTCAGTGATCATGGTGGAAATGGCTGAGCAATTGGTTGGAGTCCTTGATAAAGAAATGGCAGCGTTTGTGCATTCCTACCTACAATCTTGCGGTGTTGATTTTTACCTTCAAGATGGAGTCAAGGCTTTTATCAAAGATCAGAAACAGACAAAAGTGATTCTCACCAGTGGCAGGGAAATTTACGCAGATATGGTGGTCTTAGGAATCGGGGTCAGGCCTAAAGCAGAGATTGCGCGGGATGCAGGCTTGGAGATTGGTGTGACTGGTGGCATCAAGGTCAATGAGTATCTGATGACATCGGATCCTGATATCTATGCTGTGGGTGATGTGATTGAAGTGACGGATTATGTGAATAAGAACCCAGCATTGATACCGCTGGCGGGGCCGGCCAACAAGCAAGCGCGAATTGCTGCCGACAATATTTGCGGGCGAAAAAGCAAGTACAATGGCACCCAGGGAACCTCAGTGGTCAAAGTGTTTGATATGACAGTTGCCGCAACAGGCAACAATGAAAAACAGTTAAAAAGATATGGGATCAAATATGAAAAGTCATATACTCATTCTGGTTCACATGCGGGATATTACCCCGGAGCTACGGTCATATCAATCAAAATATTGTTTGACCCGGAGAATGGCAGGCTGTTCGGGGCTCAGGCAATTGGCTTTTCCGGCGTGGAGAAACGAATGGATGTATTTGCAACGGCCGTCAGAGCTGGAATGACTGTCTTTGATCTGGAAGAACTTGAGCTTGCCTATGCGCCCCCGTTCTCTTCTGCAAAGGACCCAGTCAACATGGCCGGATATGTGGCGTCTAACATCGTCCGCGGAGATCAGAAAGTGATGCACTGGCACGAGCTGGATAGCGTCGACCGGGGAAAGACCATTTTGCTGGATGTCCGCACCCCAGAGGAATTTGCTGATGGGGCCATTCCGGGCGCAGTGAATATTCCTATCGATGTATTGAGGAGCAATCTGGATAAAGTACCCCACGATAAAGAAGTCGTTGTTTATTGTAAGATCGGGCTGAGGGCGTATATTGCTTATCGGATCCTGACAAACCTCGGATATGAGAATATCAAGAACTTAAGCGGTGGCTGGACAACGTATCTGCCGGCAGTATCCAACTACTGCAATATTCAGGAAGACATGACAATATGACGGAGGTGGATTAAATGAAAGCAATCATGGAAAGAAGAAGCATCCGGAAGTACAAATCAGATCCTGTACCGGAAGAATCTGTGAAGGCGTTGCTTGAAGCGGCTATGGCCGCGCCGTCGGCTGGTAATGGACAGCCATGGCACTTTGTTGTGGTGGATGATCGGGATAAGTTGAATACAATTACCGGATTTCACTTATATTCACAGATGCTAAAGGAAGCACCCATGGCGATCATTGTTTGCGGTGATGTGACCAATGAACGTTACCAGGGATTTTGGGTTCAAGATTGTGCAGCTGCAACAGAGAATATTCTGATCAAGGCCACAGATATTGGGTTAGGAACAGTGTGGCTGGGGCTATATCCTAATGAAAGTCACCTGGAGAACATGAAAAAACTGCTTGAGCTTCCAGAAGGAATCGTTCCGATGTCAATGATTGCAGTGGGGCATCCAGCCGAAGAGAAACCGCCGGCGGACCGCTATAATGAAGAACGGGTTCATTGGAATCGGTGGAGTCGTTAAATTATCAATTATGTAAAGCTTAGCACAGGAGCACTGTCAAGAAATGAATTATCAATTGGTGGCTTAGGGCGTGTTGTTTCAATGGCTTCTCTGAACCGAATTATCGGCAACATGGCGCATGCAGCGATTGTTAATTCATTGCTCAAAAATCATTTATCAATAATGGATCACAGGCAGTGTTCAATTGAAATGTGAGTCTTCATCGAGATGAAACATACCATGTACCTCAGCAACAGAAAACGGCAGGATTCTGCCGTTTTTTCTTGGGGGAAAATCGTTTTCGATGGAGAATAATTCAGTATCTTGCTGAGGAGGTGTAATTGGAGGACATGACGACAGTTGCTGACATCACACTGGCACTCAATACCATAACGAACGACCGATTATCGACACACTGGAACCAGGCTTTTTCGGGGAGCAACCCCTTTATTGTAATGAAATCATCGAACTTGCCTGGGAAGGGAATCATGGAGACTCCCGGTTTGGTTTACGGTGATCCATCAAGAAGCGTAAAGAAAATCGGGGTATTGATGACTTTAACAGAACAAGTAATCGAACTAGCCGGAGCGACCGGAATTGATGTCCTGGTTGCCCACCACCCCGTTGCAGATGCCGCCAGTTCAGGTGGGGTTCTTCTACGAACATATTTAGATTTGTACGGAATATCTGTTTTCGAACTCCATGAAGCATTTCACGGACTGCATCCCGGTATGGCATTTATCCACGGACACCGGCCTTATCATACAGAGATTGCTTGGGGTGGTGTTCCTGGGAAAATCTTCTCTTTAGGAGAAGTAATTGAAGGAATCCAAACACTCGGTGATATTCTGGACCGAGTGAGAAAGTTCGCTGGTACCGAAGATGAGAGCGTGCTTTTACAGTACGAAAGGGAGTTTCGTTGCTTAGAAGATATTGATGAAACGACGATTGCTGTGGCTGCTCAGATAGTGTTAGGACAGCCGAATGATCGAGTCAAGCACATATTACATATATACCCTCATACCGGTTTTGATGCCAAAAATCTCCAAGAGGTCATTGCGCGGTATCCCAACATTGATACCGTGGTTGTGTCGGTCAGCCGAGTCAAAAAAGATCATGAGTTAGTAAGAGTAGCCCGGGAAGCAGGATTGAACATGCTTTTGGGAAGTTCACATGCAAATGAAATTGTGGAAAATGGGATTCCATTAGCAATGGCATTACAGTGTCTTCTTCCAGACACCGAAGTGAGGATCATTCGAGAGAAAGTCTTTAGTTATCCATTACGGGGAATGTATGGACCAGCGGTGGAAATGTATGGAGATTGGATCTGCAATGATTATCTGATCAAGCATAAGGGACAAGGCAATCTGGATGATCAGTAAAGGGATACTGAGGGTTTACGCGAATACAATGATTATTTCCAACTTGAATTGCTCTAGGAGGCGATTAATAAATGGGCTTGGAACAAAAAGAAATGATTCCGATCGATGAGGCAATCCGCGAGACCGAGATGGCTAGCAGACGTATTGGTCTACTGCATTTAGCATTCGCAAAGACTCTGGTCAATGAGCTTGGTGAAGATGCAGGGAGGGTTATGATTCTGAAAGCCATTGAGTATTACGGTAAGTTAGTTGGAGAAAAAGCGAAAGAAGAGGTTTTAAAACAAGGGCTTGACTTGATTCCTTCAAATTTTAGTGCAGGGACTGCTAGAGATCTTCCCCGGTTTGGCATGCACGAAGGGCGAGTTGTTTCGGATGACGGTGATTCACGGAGTATCTGTACGAAAGGCTGTGCGATGGCAAAGGTTTGGCGAGAGCTTGGAGAAGAAGACCTTGGCGCATTATATTGTTACGTGGATCCTGCCAAATACATGTATTATAATCCAAATTATAAACTCGTACATAAGAAAGCGATGCCCGTCACAGGCGGTGACATATGTGAATTTATTGTCGAAATGACGACAGAAGAGGAAAGAGAATCGTTTTCACAAGGTCAAGCAAATTGGGTAAAAATCGATGGAAATATCGAAAAAAGACAACCGGAGTGACGGATATGTTCTCTCTTTTTGAAGAAAGTAAGCAGAGAATCCCAATTTATGTTTGGCTTGATGATATTGGGGAACTGGACGATGAATGCAGACGTCAGGCAGTTAATCTCTCCAATCTGCCATTTGCATATCATCATATTGCGCTTATGCCGGATACTCACGTTGGGTACGGCATGCCGGTTGGGGGCATTTTGGCCGCAGAGGGTACGGTTGTACCAAATGCAGTGGGTGTTGATATTGGTTGTGGAATCTGTTTTGTGGATACTGATTTACCAAGTCACTCCTTTGATATATCTGCACTTAGGGACTTGGTTAATCGGCTTATGAAGAAGATTCCAACAGGTTTCGACCGGCATAAAGTTAAGAAACGATGTGAGGCGTTAGCTCGGTTCAGTTCGGATAAACGATCCGCCGAATTGTTGTTAAGGGAGATTCCGGAAGGTTATTTCCAAGTGGGTACTTTGGGCGGAGGAAATCATTTCATTGAAATCCAGAAGGATGAATCAGGTAAGATTTGTCTGATGGTTCATTCAGGTAGCCGGAATTTTGGATTTAAGATAGCACAATATTTTAATGCTGTGGCGAAAAAAGAAAATCGGAATCAAGATGTATCACACCCACCTTCTTCCGATTTAGCCTATCTTCCCATTCATTCATATGCGGGAGCAGATTATATTCAGTGGATGCATCTGGCCTTGGATTTTGCTGAGGAGAATCGCCGCGTGATGATGGATATTATCAAAGAAGAGCTGGAATTGATGATGCCTGGAGTTCATTTTGGCATCGATATCGATTGTCATCATAACTATGCTGCGAGAGAATCACATTATAGCAAGGATTTATGGATTCATCGGAAGGGGGCTATCCGAAGCCAACAAGGTGAATTCGGAATCATTCCAGGGGCAATGGGCTCGCACAGTTATATTGTGGTTGGGGAAGGTCACCCAGAGAGTTTTAATTCATCACCACACGGAGCCGGCCGGAGAATGGGACGGAAGCAAGCCATTCAAGCGATTCCTGCCCATGAAACACTCAAGGATCTGACTGCAAAGCAGATTGTTCTTGGGAAGCGGAAGATCAAGGATATTTCTGAAGAAAGCCCACATGCATATAAGGATGTTGAGCTCGTTTTGGAACAAGCAAATGGGCTGGTCGCACCGATCCGAAAACTCATGACGATGGCAGTAATTAAAGGTTGAGACAATAAGAGTGGTAATCAATGATATGGTGTGGAAAAATGTGCCGATTCTGATCTTCCTAGTGCTCATTCGAGCCGGGTGTGATAAGGAGCCGGATTTGGAGTATAGTAATAGTGATGCCCAGGTCCTTGGGGGGAATTTATTGAGCTCCTTTATGAAGAATATTATCATACTGCTTGAGGGTACTTTGAAACACCTATAAAAGATGGTTTGAGTCAAGAGAAACTGGCAGCCAACTGGATACAGCTGATTGATCAGTTTGATGTGTTTGTAAAAGCCGAAATAATGACTGTACAAAAGAAGGCTCGTTCATGTTGGTTACCTTCGGTGCAATTTTCAAAAACAGTCAATTAGCCAGAAATTGGTTTGCTTAATTGGGGAGACTTTCGGTTTGTCTTTTGTTCTCATTTCTTATACATCGGACATCAGCAAACAGATTTTCAAAGAGTCAGAAACGATTCTCCAGAGCAACAGACTCGGATTATCACAAAGCTTACGATACCCAAGGGCGATGAGTCTGTAGCAATTTAAACCATCCATCTCAATATCACTTTATCAGATATGGATGGGTCAGTTGTTTGAATAAACCTGACCTGGATATTGCTTACACAGCTGACTGAACAAAGGATTGCAGGATTACGGTTCTAAGAAAAGAGTCCGGATACCTTCGGTGGGTATTTCGTTTTCAAATGAATATCTCCAAGTACTGAATGTGTCACGAAGTACAATGAGTGGGATCGTGTCATGGATTCAAAGAATCGAAGGGAGGAAGTCATCATGAAGTATCGGAGAATGGAGAATATTGGTGTTGACGTCTCGGCACTGGGATTTGGCTGTATGAGGCTACCCATATTAGGAGATGATGCTGCAAGAATTGATTACCAGTTGGCGGACCGCATGTTACATTACGCAATCGATTCAGGCGTGAATTATGTAGACACTGCTTACCCTTATCACAAGGGTGAAAGTGAACGATTTGTCGGGGAGAGCCTTTCCAATGGCTACCGAGATCGCGTATATTTGGCAACGAAGATGCCGACATGGTTGATTCAGAGTGAAGCGGATTTCCAACGATATTTGGATGAACAATTGGTCAAACTAAAAACAGATCATATCGACTTTTATTTGTTGCACGGACTGAACAAGTCGAGATGGCCTGAATTATTGAAACATGGAGTATTTGATTTCTTAGAAAGCGCAATGATGTCCGGTAAAATCCGATTTCCTGGTTTTTCATTTCACGATGACATTGAAACATACAAAAAAATCATTGATTCTTATCCATGGGCAATGAGCCAGATTCAACTTAACTACATGGATACGCACTATCAGGCCGGAGTAGAAGGCCTGGAATATGCTCAATCGAAGGATATTCCCCTTGTGATTATGGAACCACTACGGGGAGGCCGTCTGGCGACTCGGATTCCAGAGGATATCCATGCAATCTGGAAAAGTTATTCAGAGGAGGTTTCGCCGGTTGAATGGGCATTCAAATGGGTATACAATTTCCCCGCAGTAAAGACTGTTTTGAGCGGCATGAGCACAATGGATCATGTCATCGCCAATCTTGATATCTTTTCAAGGTCAGAACCGAATTGTTTGACGGATGAAGAAATGACGGTTATCAATCAGGTTCGAGACCTGTACAAGATGCGCATTAAAACACCCTGTACCAATTGTGGCTATTGTACTCCTTGTCCATCCGGTGTCGATATCCCGCAAGTGATGGCAGCATACAACAACGCAAGTATATATAATCTGCCTCAGGGGATGTCTTTTGAATATGATATGTTGCTCGCTCAAGGGAAAGGTGCAGACAAATGCACAGAATGTGGGCGTTGTGTTCCATTGTGCCCACAAAATATTCAAATACCTCAAACGATCAAAGAAGCGCATGAGCATTTGCGCAAGTGAGTTTCAGACAGTTTAATTGGTCCATTAGAGATCGATACTGATCGAACTGGCCATCCCTGTGATGGTCAGTTCTTCCATTTTAAAAATCTGCGCTGGATAGTCCTTATGCTCGGGAATCAAATGAACATGGCCGTTTACAACCACGATGCGTGCTAGTGTCAAGCATTGTTCGCAAAATTCATCAAGCTACTCCTTTGGGGTAACG
>CAZRKC010000022.1:0-37688 GCA_964600665.1 uncultured Candidatus Sumerlaeota bacterium | reverse complement strand
CCCAGCCATAGCTCTTTAATGAATTGTTGTGTCCACCTTTGGTGACTCAGTTCATGAAGGGCTCTTTTTTCTTTAACCGCACTTTGAATATCCGCAGGCCGCGCAAGTCACGCAACCACTTTCGAACTGGATAGCATTCCCACAGTCCGGGCACGATCTCATATTTGCCAAATCTATCAGTGTTGGGTTGGTTTTAGGGGCAGGTGATGATGCGATTCTGGTCATCGATTTGTCTGTTGGCAAGGATCCGTTCTTCTCAAGTTCCAAATATTTTTTTATTGCTTTCCCAATCGCATCAGGGCATGAGGTCACGGTTATCCCTTCCCTTCTCAGGCAAGCAGGACAGCGGATGCCTTGGAGCTGTTCGACGATTACATCAACGGGTACGCCTGATCGCAACGCGATGGATATCAGTCGACTAGTCGCCTCAGATTGTGATGCGCACCCTCCATGTCGTCCCGGAGTCGTAAATACTTCGCACAAGCCATATTCATCGGAGTTCACACTAACATACAGATTGCCACACCCAATCTTTACTTTTTCTGTCACTCCAATGGTAACTGACGGGCGTGGCCTCGGGGTCAAAGAGGCGTAACTATCAGGCGACTGATGATCTTTTGCCGACTTGGTCATTCCTGTACTTAATACTTGTGAGTCACGACTGCCGTCGCGATAGACGGTTACTCCTTTACAATCTGTTTCATATGCAAGCAGATAAACCATGGCTACATCTTCTCGTGTTGCCTCTTGCATAAAATTTACGGTTTTTGATACAGCATTATCGGTATGCTTCTGGAAAGCAGATTGCATCTTAATATGCCACTCTGGAGTAATATCATGGGCAGTCACAAATAGTTCCTGAACATGAACAGGGATTTCTTCGATTCCATGGAGTGTTCCCCTACGACTGATTTCTTCAATCAATTCTTGACTGTAAAATCCTTCTTTTTTTGCAATCTCTTCAAACAAGGGGTGCACTTCAATTAAAATATTATTGTCCATCACATTTCTGGTATAACAGACTGCAAACAATGGTTCAATCCCGCTAGAAACCCCGGCAATGATTGAAATTGTGCCGGTGGGTGCAATCGTAGTCGTCGTGGCATGTCGTAATCGTAATCCCCCGGATGTATCATAAACACTTCCACTAAAATTCGGGAATACACCCCTGATCTCAGCCAACTCAGCGGAAACCTTCTTTGATTCTTCATTAATAAATCGCATGATTTTTTCACCTAAATAGACGGCTCTGTCAGAATTGTACGGAATTCCCAGACGAATCAGCATATCGGCAAACCCCATGACACCCAATCCGATCTTCCGGTTCCCTTTTGTCATCTCTTCAATCATCGGGAGGGGATACTTGTTGGCATCAATGACATCATCGAGAAAATGCACGGCTTTCCGGATCGTCTCCTCCAGGTGGGCATAATCCACATCGGCTTTCCCATTCGTATTTCGAATCATACGTGATAAATTGATCGAACCTAAGTTACATGATTCATATGGAAGTAATGGTTGCTCGCCGCATGGGTTCGTACTTTCGATCTCACCGATTTGGGGCGTTGGGTTATCACGGTTCATCCGATCCAGAAAGATAATTCCCGGTTCCCCATTTGTCCATGCCATATCCACAATCAAATCGAAAATTTCTTTTGCTTTCAGAGACCCCGATTTTGATCGCGTCCGAGGATTGAACAAGTCATACTCACTATCTTCTTCCACAGCCTTCATGAATTCCTCAGTGATACCAATCGATATATTGAAATTCGTAATTTCGTTGTTATCTTTCTTGCATGTGATAAAATCGATAATATCCGGATGATCAACACGTAGTATGCCCATGTTAGCCCCACGGCGTGTACCACCCTGTTTTACAGCGTCCGTTGCTGCATTAAAAACCTTCATAAAAGAGATAGGGCCACTCGCTACCCCTCCCGTTGTTAACACCTGATCATTACGCGGGCGAATTCTCGAGAAAGAAAACCCCGTTCCTCCACCACTTTTGTGAATCAAAGCGGCATTTTTAATTGTTTCAAAAATACTTTCCATAGAATCTTCAATGGGCAACACAAAACATGCAGATAATTGCTGAAGTTCCCGACCGGCATTCATCAATGTTGGTGAGTTGGGCAAAAAATCCAAATCATCCATCATCGAATAAAAGCATTTCTCCACTTCATTTGAATCTTGTTTTGATTTTCCGTACACAGAACGTTCAACCTCAGAAATGTTGCGAGCTACACGGTGAAGCATATCTTCAGGAGTTTCAGTGACTTTCCCGTCGACTTTCTGTAAGTATCGTTTTTCCAGTACGGTGACCGCATTCTTAGACAGTTGCATGGATGACACCCTCCCATCTATTCCTTGTATTGCAAAAAGCACTATATTTGCTTGCTTTATTATTATATTCCACAATATATAGTATCTGCAATGATTTCCCGGAAGTGAAATAACTAGATATCGCCCTCTTTGGCGGATATATGGCTGTTTTTCGTCAGATTACAAAACTTCTCGATTTTCATGCTTTTTTTACAGAAATATCACAACGCAAACCGGTACCATTGCGCCGATATTCAAAGTAGGCTATAATATTGTAGCGGATCCATTTCAGGCATTATGTCTAATTTGACTTCATGGAGGTGGAATACAATGAACCAAATTGCTGGCACGTTGATCGGTGGAATCCTTGGAATTGGCTTGAGTCGGATATTAGGCAAAGGTGCCGCGACATGATCATTGTTTTGCAATCCCATATTTGCCTTTGTAACCGGGGCATATCTGGGGTATCTGCTGTCTTCCGGAGGAAGATAATCTAAATGCTTCCGATCTGATCGGAAGCATTTTCTGAGTTCAAGAGATGAAAAACATGCATCTATTCTAAGTTCACGAAACCTGTTTGCCTAAGGGCTTCAAAAAGGACGATTGCCACCGCATTGGATAAATTCAATGATCGAGAATGTGTCGAGTGGCTCATGGGGATTCGAAGACACTGGTGTATATTGTCCTGAATCAAAGCAGCGGGCAATCCTTGGGTCTCTTTGCCAAATACCAACATATCTCCTGATTGATACTGAAACTGAGTGTAGATTTTGCTGCCTTTGGTCGTCGCGAAGAATCGTCTCTGCTGAGCATAGGCTTCCACCAAATCGTCATATGTATCCCATACCTTAATCTGCACTAAGTCAAGATAATCCAGTCCCGCTCGTCTAAGGTGGCGATCTTCCAAAGAAAAACCTAATGGCCGCACAAGGTGTAACTGTGAATCGGTTGCAGCACATGTGCGAATAATATTGCCCGTATTATGAGGTATTTCAGGTTCTAGCAGGACGATGTGAAACATATCTGCTGTTCCTTCCTTCCTCACCGATTATTTTCACTTCAGGAACCAAATCCACATCAAATCGTTCCTTCACCACCACCTGAATATGGTGCATCAGGTCGATGACTTGAGCCGCTGTTGCCCCACCGGTATTCACAATAAAGCCAGCATGCTTTAGAGAAACCTGCGCACCACCGATGGACATCCCTTTTAGCCCGGCTTGCTCAATTAAGCTTCCAGCATAATGTCCGGGTGGTCGCTTAAAAAAACTTCCAGCACTGGGGTAATCTAAAGGCTGTTTCTCCCAGCGTCTTCTTTGTAGATCAAGTGTTAAAGCGCGTATTTGGTCCAAATTTCCAGGGAGCAATGAAAAAATTGCCTTTACTATGATCATTTTAGAGTGTTGCAAATCACACGACCGATACCCCAGACCAAGATCTGTCACATCAAACCACCGGGCAGTTCCATTCTCATCCATTCCCCGCACGCATTTCAAAATATCTTTGATTTCTCCACCGTAAGCGCCGGCATTCATCATCACAGCACCACCAACAGTTCCGGGAATTCCGTGTGCAAACTCGAACCCAGCCAAACCAGCTTGTGCAGCTACCGATGCGACATGCGCTAAAGTAGCCCCACCACCAGCGATGATGGTTGTTTCTTCCTGTTGCACAGTAGAAAATTCTCCGCTTAAAACAATCACCAATCCTCGATAACCCTTATCGGCAACTAACACATTCGTTCCTTTTCCCAGTATCATCCATGGGCATTGGAATGCAACACACGTCTGCAATATTCCAGAAAGTTCAGTATCGTTACCTACTCGGATCAGACAATCTGCCGGACCGCCAATTTCAAAAGATGTATATGGAGCAAGGGGCTGATCCCGAAAAATCCGTGCCATTGGAATCAACCTGCTTATTTCGTTGAAAAAGGCACCTTTATCATATGCTTTCATCCGACTCACCTCCCATTTGATAATACGCTCTAAACATATCATAATCCTGCTCATAACGGATAAGGGATCATGGAGGTCATGCCTCTGGATTAGCTATTCATAGAGGGTCTAATTCTACTTCAAATATCACATGCCCCTGCTCGATGGACTCAGCCTGCATTACATGTGCTCCCATTGATGATCCCGGCTTTCGCGTGTACCCAAAGAATTTCTATACCCATGTACAAAGCTTCCCAGGTATTTGAGCTATCATGTTGATCAGCATCCACCACCTACTTATCACGATGCACGCATCGACACACATACCCAGATCAAATCCTGATAGCAGTAGCGCTTCGTTTCAATCATCACCTTGCTGTGCTAATGATGATCCCCCTGAATCAGGAATTGTAGTAAGGGGAAATCTAGTTTACCTTCAGTTATGAACTTAGCATTGATTCTGTCCAGTGTCGAGCTGTCTCGAATAGAACACCTATACCCACTCGAGGAGATGGGATAATAATAAGGCAGAGACTGCCGTTATCCAGCTGTCTCTGCCGTATTATCAGTTGTCAGTGGCCCGCATATGAAGGACCCATATGATCAAACAAACAATAGATTTCTAGAAAGGCACGGACTCACAAGTGAGTTCATGCTAATTGAAGCAATTCATCTCAGATTAGCCACAGCCCTTAATAATTGTCAGGCTTGGGTTGATAATGAGCTTGTGGATGATAGCAAGCAGGACATTTTTCAGGGGCTTCTTTACCCGTATGGACATACCCGCAATTGCGGCAATGCCATTTTATTTCTGTTTCTCGCTTAAATGTCATGCCGGTTTCCAGCCGTTCCAATAACTTTAAATACCTTTTTTCATGTTCTTCTTCCACTTCCCCTACTTCTTCAAAGAAATCAGCGATTTCCTCAAAGCCTTCTTCTCTTGCCACCTTTTCGAATTCCTTGTACATCTCGGTCCACTCATAATGCTCACCTTCTGCGGCCTTTTTCAGATTATCTTTGGTACAACCAATTCCATTCAAAAATTTAAATGCCATCTTGGCATGTTCCTTTTCGTTATCCGCTGTTTCTAAAAAGATGCCTGCTATCTGCTCATAACCTTCCGATTTTGCAGTGCTCGCCCAATACGTATATTTGTTCCGGGCTTGTGATTCTCCAGCAAACGCTTCCCATAAATTCTTCTCGGTTTTTGATCCTTTTAAACTCATTGACAAAGCCTCCTCGTTGATATTTATGTTGTAATTATATCATATTTGCAATAATACCATCAAGCCTTTTTTCGAATTTTCTCCTCTACCGATGCGCATCCGTACTTCCAACTAACATTTCCACCATTTTATCTGCAGGGTCGATGATGGGCAAAATATTCAAATGCTGCAAAGTTACTTTGATATATGGGAAATGGGTGCACCCAAGAATCAATGCTTCTGACTCAAGGGATGCCATGGACTCAAGAACGCCTTTCAATTTGTATTGTTTCACAATCGTATCTGGTTCTTCTTCGTTCTCAATGGCAAGCACTACTGCCAACGGAGCATAACCAACTTGCCAGCAGTCTGGGTTTGAGGACTGGAGTGTTTTCTCAATTCCGGCGAGGCTCTGACTATTGGCAGCCATCACACCAATGGTGTTGAATTGGCCGGCTAATTCGCGATAAACATCCAGTGGTGTGATAACCGGTATGTCAACCTCTTCCCGTAGTCTTTCCAAATCAACAGCAGTACTCATTGAATTGCAATAAATCATGATTCCAGCTGCCCCGTGTCTTTTTAGTGTTGCTGCTAAATTAGCGACCAAAGCAGTCAGACCTTGCTTGTCTAAAATCTGAAGGCGAGCCTGTTCATGGGGAGTTGGTGATGCCGGCAGGCCGATTGCATGATACCCCCTAGCCTCCAGACAGTCGACCCCCATTTGTGTATCGACTGGTGTACCTGCAATCACACCGAACAGTCGGCAATCGCGATAGCTGGCCGGCACTGTTGCTTTTTTTCGCAATGTCAATTCGCTGCTCACTCTTCTTCGCCTCCCTGGGTAATCAGACCATCACATTCACGATCACTTGCGTTTGCTGTGGGCACCAATAAACTCCGACCAAGGAATTTATCATAGGGGGACCATCGCTGATCAGGTTGAACAGCCTGGCTGATGACTTTGTACGCTTGATTCACGCGTGCGCTTAACAAGTCTGCATGATGAAGTGCAATGGCTTCAATGATTTTCGGCTCCACTGGACTCCCCCATTCGGGTATCCCGTGATGAGACAATATCATGTGTTCAAGCTTTGCTGCCGCTTCATCTGGAAAAGGACGGATTCTTTTCATCCATGCTTGAACCATGTCTCGACCTAGAATGATGTGTCCTCCAAGCAGTTTCCCCTTTTCCGTCAATTGAAACGTCAAGCTTTTGGCGTCATATTCTTCAACTTTTCCAATATCGTGAACCAGTGCACCCATCAACAGAGTATCCGAGTCGATTGCTTCTCCCTGGGTTTCAATCACCTGCTCACAATATATCATCACTTCAAGTGTATGCTCAAGCAACCCGCCCCCATAGTTGTGATGCACTTGCCGACCCGCAGGGGCACCCTGGAACATTTTTTTGAAATCTGCGGACCATATCTCGCGGATCAACCTTCGCCAATGCTCACCTGTGATCCGATCGGTCAGATGGTCAAGCCCCTTCCACATATCAAGAATTGATTTCTCCGATTGTGGTCGAAAGTTTTCCATATCAGTGGCAACCCGGTCAACTTTCCGACAGGTGTTAATATTAATTTGGAGCCCATTAAACTCCTGGACGGTTCCTGAGATCATAACCAGATCATCCACTCTCACATCCCTCACAATATCAAGAGCCGCCTGTGTATCCCAAATCCGCCCTTCAATGATGCCTGTTCGATCTCCGAGTAGTAATCGAAGATATTGGTCCCCTGTTCGGTTGGGTTTTGTAAAACGAGCAAGATTCACCTCGTAAACACCAAACACATCTTTGACCTTGTCCCCGCTACTGAGTTGAGAAACATATTGATTCTTCATGGAATCCCGCCTTTTGAAAATATCCTGACAAGGTATTCATCAATAATTTCTAGACCATGATTAAACACTTGTGCATCGTTACCATATCCGATCCGCAAGTGCCCGGGGTGTTGAAATGCTTCACCTGGCATCAACAACACCTTCTTTTCTTTAAAAATCCCCAAACAGAGTGCTTCTGTTGAAATTGGTAAATCTGTAAATTTTGGAAAATTTAAAAGCCCTACACGGGATGGAACCCATTCCATATGCTCACGATGGTCGGATAGCCACTGATGAAGTTTATCTCGATTGGCCCGTGCGAGGGGAATATTTCGAGCCATAATCTGGTTTTTCTCTTTCAGGGCAATGCACGCTAGATAATCGCTAATCGAAGATACACTGATAGACGTGTAATCTTTCCATTTCCAACACATTTCAACCAAATGGGGGGTTGCGGCAATCCATCCAATCCGGAGCCCTGACAAACCAAATGATTTGGATAAGCTACCCACGCTGATTGCACGCTGACTTATGCTGCGAGCGTGAGGTGGTAGTACATTGGCTTCAATCGCCATGTCGTGGTACACCTCATCACAAATAACCCAGAAGTTTTTTTCTTCAGCCCATGCTAAGATGGTTCTCAAGTTCTCTGGACTGATGACCGCCCCGGTTGGATTGTGAGGAACATTGATTATTACCGCTTTTGTCCGGTTGTCAATCAAAGCTGCCAGTGCATCCATGTCGGGTTGGTATTGATCTTTGATTTGCATGACCCAGTGTTTGACCTGGGCACCTCGTGCTTGTGCTACAGAATACAAGGCTTGATAGGCAGGCGACTGGACAATCACTGTGTCACCCGGTTGAATCAACACATTGGCCAACAAAAAATTCGCCTCGATTGCCCCTGATGTCACCAGGATATCTTCAGATGAGACGCCTTGATATTGGGCAGCAATCAACCCTCTCAGATGATCACTTCCCAGCGTTGGATTATACGAAACCTTCAAACCCAGTAATCCATCCAAATATTGATTAGGCGCTCCCATGGTAAGCAACTCATGTAATGTTAATGGCTTTGCATCGGTTTCCGCCAGATTATAGATCGCATCGTTCTCATAGGTATTCATCCAACGTTCAACCATGAATTCTTCAACTTGAAAAGCATCCTTTGCCATAAGCGACACTCCCTTGCGTTATTTCTGATAGAGTTCCAGAACCTCCCCGTCAGGACCATAGAAAAACGCAATCTTTGTATCCCCAAACACTTCTCTGGGTTGTTGATCGCGTAACTCCACGCCGGCTTCCATTAACCGGGCCAATACATCCTCAATCGCATCAACTCTGAATGCAATATGGGCAATAACACCGGCTGGCAGCGGCTCCTCGCCTTGATCAGGATATTGCAGGAGCTCAATCTCGCTATCTCCAACCCTTACAAAAGCAATTCTCAATCCAGTGGTTTTGTTCTCCATCCGCCCTCTAACCATAAATCCTAAGACGTTAGAATAAAATGAAACCGAACGCTCTAGATCTTTGACCCGAATCCCGATGTGCTCGATTTTTTTGATCATGATCCCATCTCCTTTTCAGACTATCTTTCGCCATTTCTTCATATATTCATGTCCTATGCAATAAATTCCTGCTCCCATTGATCCCTGCATGTCATGGAAATGGTGACAGTTGTGGGTAAATGGTGTAGAATATGAAAAGATTACATGCTTGCTTTCGAGGAGGAATCGTGATGGAATATGAAAGTGTGAATGAAACGAATATTGCCGCATATCTTCTATCAATACCAGGTTTATTCTCAGACGGTGCTTCTCTGATTATTTCGGAGATTGGAGACGGAAATATCAATTTTGTGTATCAGGCAAAGGACACCAATACAGGGAAAAGTGTAATCGTCAAACAAGCCATGCCGTATTTGCGCTCATCAGGGAAAAATCGCCTGCTGACGACAGATCGAATCCGTATTGAAGCGGAAGCAATGGCGATCCAAGGTTCATTCTGCCCCCAGTTTGTACCGAAAATATTCCATCAGGATCATGAGCGAGCCCTGTTTGTCATGGAGGATTTATCAAACCATGTCATCATGCGCAAAGGTTTGATTGACGGCAAACAGTATCCGAATTTTGCCGAGCATATCGGAGTATTTATGGCACAAACACTTTATAAAACATCCGATTTCTTTCTGGACGGCAAAGAGAAGAAAGCCATGCAGGCTCGATTCATCAATCCTGAAATGTGTGAAATTACAGAGAAATTGATTTTTACCGTCCCATATTATGATGACCAAACGACTCACTATATGCCTGAATCCCAAGCTGCGGGTGAAGCATTGCGCAGGAACGATGCACTGAAATTTGAAGTGGCCTTGTTAAAAGAGTCATTTTTAACGAATGCTCAAGCACTTATTCACGGCGACCTGCACACTGGGAGCGTATTTGTTACAGATCAGACAACGAAGGCAATTGATCAGGAGTTTGCGTTCTATGGCCCCATGGGCTTTGATTTGGGTTTGATGATCGGCAATTTGGTTTTAAATTATGCCGCCCATGAGTATCATAGTCAAAGCGCGGATCAGCGGATGTCCCATCGGCAATACCTTTTAGAAACCATTCACAAAACTTGGGATGTTTTTTCCAATGAGTTCAGCCGACTTTGGGAATCATTCAACCAAGAAACCACTGCAGGAGTAAAAGGATACAAAGACCATTTTATCCATCGCCTTTTATCCGACGGTGCTGGATTTGCAGGCTGTGAAACCATCCGCAGGATCGGACGAGCGCAGGTAGAAGATTTCCGTTTCATCCCCGATGAGTCCGTACGGGCTGATGCAGAACGAATGGCTTTGCGAATGGGTGAAGCCATGATCATGAAGCGGAGAGACATGAAAAATGGAATTGATTTGGTCAACATAATTGAGCAGGCTGCACACAATCTTAAGTAATAAACCCGGCAGGATCCATGGATTTGGACCCTGCCGGATTTATTTATTCTGATTTGATTAGCTCATAAATCGCTCTTGCATTGATTTTTGTATTCAGTATCAAATCCTCGATGGGGATATTTTCATTCTCCTTGTGGGCTACATCCGGCCGTCCCGGTATACCGGGTCCAAAAGCTACTGAATTTGGCATGGTTCTCGCATAAGTTCCACCACCAATTGCAATTAACCGAGTAGGCTCACCCGTCATCTCTTCATAAACTTTTGAGAGGGCTTTTATCAGGAAATGATCTTCAGGCACATGATGGGGTTTGCTATCCGATAAACCTTCCAACGTGATTCCAGTACCCACCAGCGCTCCTTTGACACCGTCTACGACCTGCTGCCCTGTATACGCAACCGGATAGCGGATGTTGACGACCACTTCTCCACTATCTTGATCCATATTTATGATACCCACATTAAAGATGAGAAGTCCTGATAATTCGTCTGAAAATTCCACTCCGATGGATTGCCCATTGTACTCCATTCCAATCAATCTGACGTAATCGCTGATATATGCTGCCTGATCGTTTGCGCCTAATGGAAGCGTATTCAAAAACAGCATCATCTGCGAAATTGCATTTTGGCCTTGTTCTGGTGTGCTGCCATGGGCCGAAACACCGACAGAAACAACCTTGACCATATCACCTTGACTTTCAAGACGCATTTTAAACTTTTGTATATTTGTCATGTGTGCTAAGGACTCTTCGATCGCATGCCTACCGGAATGGTTGGCTTGAAGTTCAGCCTCACAGTAGTCTGGCACCGAGTTGGGTGCTGTCCCGCCCTTGACAGATAGAATGGCGACATCCCCCTCTTCCCCTGAATCAAATGCTTTCTTTAATGAAAATCTCATGATACCTTTCTCTGTATTGATGATAGGATAGTCGGCATCAGGTGCAAATCCACACATGGGGATTTCTTCGTGCTCTTTATAATGTTTCATACACTTCATGCCCGATTCTTCATTCGCTCCAATAATCACCCTGACACGCCGTTTCACAGGCACTTTTGATTCCATCAAGGCCTTTACTGCATAGAGCGCAGCGATTGCCGGCCCTTTGTTGTCCACTGCACCGCGCCCATAAATCTTACCATCATGGATTTCGCCGCCATAAGGAGGATGTGTCCATCCGTCCCCTTCGGGAACAATATCCACATGAACAAGGACAGAAACCATTTCTTCACCCTGTCCGTACTCGGCATAACCTACATATCCATCCATATTCTTAACCTTTAAACCTAGCTTTTTGCCCACATCTAAAGCGTATTCCAACGATGCGGCTACAGCATCACCAAATGGCCGCCCAGGACCACTGGGAGGTGCCTCCAGACTCCGAATTTTTATAATCTCTTGTGTATCTTTGATGATATCATTCCGCATCGATTCAACAATTGCGTCCAGCTTTTTGAGTTCCATGGTATACCCCCCTAGGCTAATCGGTACATTCATACGGTATCTTTACGACATAAATTACGCCTATCCTGCCGAGATGGTGCAAATATGCGTATCCCAAGCACCAAAATCAATAAAACTCAATTCAAATAACTTAATAGAGATATTTGATATAATTATGCTCCAAAGAAACCAGGTGCAGTTATGTTTATCAAGGAAAGACTATCGGATTTAGGGTTGATAATCTTGGATTCTTCTAATTATTATCACCATCTTGTCGGAGTTTTTTGATATGATATGATTGAGTAACCGGATGATTTTTTAGTTTCTATGCAATCATCCATCTCTATCCATAAGATGATCACAATGGCCTCTTGTGTCAGCAGAAAGGGTGCCACGATCGTTAATCACAAATCCTCTTGACCGAATCAAGATATGACCATCAAATTCATTGCATAGGGTGTATGGGAGGTGACTTATGTTGGCGATTGCAGCGTTTTTTGATATTGACGGTACCTTGTACCGAGAAGGCCTAATTACAGCGATGTTCAAAAAACTCATTCGATCCGAAATCATTGATGAAGTTCGATGGCACAACGAGGTCAAGGAGCGGTATAACCGATGGGATCGAAGGGTTGGTAACTACGATGATTATTTATTAAAGATGGCTGAAATTTATGTTGAAGCGATTGCGGGGCTCCACCAATCCCAAATTGAATTGATTGCGAAAAAAGTAGTGGAACAAAATGGTGATCGAGTCTACGTTTACACCCGTGACCGAATCCAGTTTCACAAAGAAATGGGTCACATCATCATCACTGTTTCTGGTTCTCCTGAAGAACTCGTCTGTGAGATGGCATCAAAACATGGGTTCCATGATCATATTGGAACCCGTTATCTTAAAAATTCGGAAGGTTATTTTACGGGTCAAATTATTCCGATGTGGGATAGTGACAACAAAGCCGAAGCTATCCGTAATTTTGCGATTCAATACGGTCTTGATCTATCCAATTCATATGCTTACGGGGACACCGCAGGAGATCTCTCGATGTTTAAAATGGTCGGTTTTCCCACTGCTGTCAATCCCACCCGTGAACTGTTGATGCGAATGAGTCAGGATCCAATGATCCGGGCCCATGCTCGGGTTGTTGTCGAACGGAAAGATATGATCTACGAAATGGATGAAGGTTTCTTCGACCGAATCGGTTAACTGGCAGCGTTGATGACATAAAAAAATTGGCAAACACATATATTCTGATGTTTGCCAATTTTTTACCTATTGGAGAAGATAAACCGTATTATTAATCAGATGCTGCTTAACACTAAAACATGCTAAAATTTTCCGATAATAAATCGCATACTGATAAACAACAAAACAATCCCAACGATCCGGTTGGGCCCAATCGGTGTCTGCGCCACACCCAATAGACCATAATGGTCGATAATCATCGCCATCAGCATTTGTGCGGAGAGTAATGTGATTGCACCGACCCCGCTGCCCAATTTGGGGATAATGAGAATCATGGTTGTCACTACAAACACACCCATTAACCCACCAGTAAGATAATACCATGGCACATTCCGTACTTCTGCTAGATTCCCTTTTCCCAAAAAAATCACGATCACCACTAAGGCGCTGGTCCCAACCAGAAACGATATCAACGCGCTTTCAAACACGCCAATCCGTCTGCCAAGACCCGCATTAATTGCCGGCTGTATACTCATCAATAGCCCGGCAGTGAATGCCATCACTAGCGCAGCCATTTTCGTCAATGAAACCCCTCCTTCATGCCCATCCCCATATATTTGCTATTAGGCGGGTTTTTCCTCCCTCCAGTACAAAGTTAAAAGAGGCGAAAGTTCGCCTCTTTTCGCTGTTTTTTACCCTTGGGCAAGAATCAACCTGATCCCCTTTGCATATGTTTCGCTTTCCTCATCTCCTGTGATGATTTCAATCATCTCTGGAGCGTTGACACCAAGGCCAATCTCTGCAGCCCTGGCAATCTGTTCTTGTTGAAATATCTTCTTGCTCATGATGGCTTCGTTACTCCCCAGCTCTTTTAGGATCGCGACTCCCACGGCATCGATCGCCACCCGGTCTGAGCCAGCCAACATCACATTACCTGATTTTCGGGTTCCTTTATCAGGCCCCCCGTCAACGAAAGCGTCGATACCGTCAAGCACGATCAGGACTGGAGAATATGCTTGATTCAACTCTGCTATCATTTTTCGTTGATCAACAGAGCTGTGGAGCTCATCCATGTAAGGGTAGCCGCGAATTGGTAATGTCCCGACGGAAAGCTTGAGTGACAATGTAAAAAAACCACCGTGACGATGCGTTTTCAGACAGCACGTTGTAACCACTGATTCAGCTTCCAGTATGGGACGTGCAACTCGAAACCCATCTTTCCAGTGACTATGTTCTGGTCTGATCAGTACCCAGTCTTCTGGTTTCAGATGATCGAAGTTGATGATATTCACACCCAGGTCATGGGCAAGAGAATAAATTCCCTTTTCTTCCATGACTTTTTCGGTGAGATGATAGCTTCTTTCTCCAATCGAAATTTTACGTGCATCCCGGTTTTTGAGTTCCATAATCAACTGACGCAAAGTGTCATTGTGTGTTGATCCAGGAGTGGGGTCTGCAGTATTGAAATTTGGTTTCAAAAGAATTTGCTTTCCACGGATTCCATCTGGTTCAAGCAAATCAATAGCTTTTGTCACCCCAAAGGCGCGATCGGATGTTTTTACCAAACTGACACGGGCTTTTTTCATTTTGATCCCTCCATCACCCTATCTAATACATAGGTCAACACTGAGAACGGCGGACGGTCATCGTAATGCTGCCCAATGTAGTGATACCGGATGATTCCCGTATGGTCGATCACGAAAATGGATGGCCTGGCAATTTTTCGGCCATCAGGCTCATCTTCATGATATACTCCATACCGGTTGATTACTTCCAAATCCGGATCACTGAGCAGTGGAAAATTCAGTTCCATCCGTTTGGAGAACGCCTGTGTTTCTTCAAGGGGATCCGCACTGATGGCAATAATCTGGAAGTCATCATCTTCTCTGGTGTTCATGAACTGGCGCAACTGCACCAACTGTCTTCTTCACGGGTTTCACCAATGTCCGCGGAAAAAGACCAATAAAATGGTCTGACGACCTAAGTATTCGTCCATTGAAACATGAGAACTACCGTTCAGTTGAAACGATAAGGCCAAATCACCGGTTCGCGGTGCTACCATGATCCGCCTCCTCCCCTTTTGACAATCATTTATCCTTTGTAATCACAGAAATATTGTCAGGAAACAAATATTTCCTTAACCCATTGCTATCCACATTGTAGGGATGTCCACCTTTTTGAACGGACTTCAACGCTGCAGCAGCTTTCCCTAATACTTCTGGTTTGACAATCGGTTCATTGTGGGCCGGGTATACATATTTCAGATCTGGGATTGAAGCCAGTCTTTCCATGGTCACAACATAATCATCCAGATTTGAGTTTGGTAAATGCACATACATTGGTGCAGGGTAATATACATCACCGGTAAAAAGAATACCATTTTTCTGATCTAAAAGACAGATACTTTCCGGAGAATGGCCTGGTGAGTGAATCACTTCCAGTGTCCGATCCCCGAGATCGATCACATCACCGTCATGAAGAAGCTGTGTTGGCACTGATCCAGGTACAACATAGTGCTCAGGATCAAATCCTTCTGGCCAAGGTTTCCAGACCGAATCTCCAATGATATTTTTGACCATATGGGCATGATCAGCCCCATTTTTCATCGTGGCAATAGCTTCCTCATCATCAAATACAGAAATCTTACTAAACCGGTGGTTATCCCCTAAATGGTCAAAATGAGTATGGGTATTGATCACTTCAACTTCCATATCCGTCAGTTCGTCAGTAACCGACTTGATGTTACCCATGCCCATCCCTGTATCCACCAAGACCGCTTTGTCAGATCCAAGAATTAAAAAGGACATAACTTCTTGAAATTGGCCCGGCTCATAAATCGCATATACATCATGGGGTAATTTATAAACCTCAAACCATGCGTTCTTGACCGGCACCCTCTCTAAAGTAGCATAGATTGCCCGCGGAAGGGAAGAATACCATCCTTTGGGTTGTATTGCATTTTCAAGCTTGTTCGTTTCATTCACTGACAATCCACCTCCTGTAATAACCGTTAAGTATCATGTTATTGATTTTCATAAAAGTTCGGGATGGTAATTAATTTTCCTGCATAAAATTTCATTTTCACATAAATCATATTACATTTATGTTCGAGGGGCAATCGTCCGCGAGGACGCATCCCCCACAAATAGGTTTGCGAGCCATGCACACCTTTCGCCCATGTGCAATCAGCAGATGGTTGATGCTTTTCCAATCCTCTTCGGGTATCATCACCCTAAGATCCTTCTCGATTTGAACTGGGTCATCAGATTGCGTCCACCCAAGTCGCCGGGATAACCTGGCTACGTGTGTGTCGACCACGATTCCGTAAGTCCTTTCGAATACTTCCTGCAGTACACATAACGCCGTTTTTCTGCCGACTCCCGGTAATTTCATCAATTCTTCCGGCAAATCAGGAACTTGAGCCTGATACCGTTCCATTAAAACCCGAGCTAATCTCCGGATATTGTTTGCTTTGTTCTTGTAGAGTCCTAGAGTGTGCAGATACGCCTCTAATTCCCCAGGTCCCGCTTCCGCATAATCCTCAGCAGTCTGGTAATGATTGAATAACTTCCTGGTTACCTCGTTCACGCGCTCGTCTCGGCATTGTGCAGACAGCAGAATCGCAATGAGTGCTTCCAATGGATTATGGAAAATCAAGCTGCAGCGTGCATCTGGATATTCAGTTTTTAAAAGAGCGATAATTTTCTCTACCATATTTCCGTCCTCATTCCCCCAAACTGATATTGATCTCTTCAATCACCCGTGGATCTCGTTCCCCTCGGCTCATCTGATACAATATTTCCGATCCTTGGACAAATTGTCCCAATGCCCAGGCTGCATGCAAACGAATTAATGATCTCGGGTCACATGCCATCTGTTTTAGTAATGGCAGTGTCATTTCATCCTGCCGGCAACCTAATACAACAATTGCATTCCGCTGCAAAACAGTTCTTCCACGCCATGCGATAGGCGTATCTCGAAAGATTGCTTGATAGTGCTTCTCATCCATTTGAATAATCTCCTCTGCGGAGGGAAAATCCTGAAAATCATCATCTTTCCAGATGGGTGAAGAGTGCATAAATGCTTGAGAGTTTTTTGGGCAGACAGACTGACATGTGTCACACCCCCACAATCTTTCCTGCAATAAATTACGCCAAGCTCTTGGAATAACCCCTTTATCTTGAGTGATTTTGCTCAAGCAACGCCGATCATTCAATGTATATGGTGCCACGAGTGCCCCACTCGGACAATGGTCAAGGCAGATTCTGCAATCCCCGCATGTCACAACGCTCTGGACGTCCGGCTCCAACTCATAATCGGTCATCACTGAGCCCAGTACTACCCAAGAACCTGCCTGAGGGGTAATTAAGGAGCAGTTCTTGCCGATGAAGCCAATCCCCCCTCGGGCTGCTACCGCCCGGTCCAATATGGGACCTGTGTCGACGCATATCTTTGTATGGATGTCAGGTTGTATTGACTTAAACCATGCTTCCATCACCTGCAACGATTGGGTCAATTTCCGATGGTAGTCTGTACCCCATGTATACCGCGCGAATCTCCCTTCATTCACCCCGTGATACTCAGTGAAGTAACTCGCTGCCACTGAGATGATCGATTTAACCCCTGGTAATGACCATTCTGGGTGGAGTCGAACCTGCCAATCCTTCACCATGCCTGGGGTTATATACCCACATGCCAATCGGTCTTGGATCACGACTTTCTCTTTGACGAATGGTTCTGCTCCAGCAATGCCAACAGGTGAAAAACCCAGATTGTAGAGAAAAGATTTTATTGATCGACTATCCATCACACCACTTCTTTCAGCCTGATTATATCTACAAAATCGATGTGTCCTGTTCTGTTAATGCATCATAAAGTGCAGGAGAACCTTGTCCGTCGACGAAAACAATGTGGGGGTGCTTGCATATGAATACCCAACAGATCTATATTCTGGTGATTTTATTTACCATTTTGTGTTTAATGATCTACGGTCGCTGGCGATATGATGTCGTCGCCTTGGCTGCATTGCTAACTGCTGTTTTCCTTCGGATCGTACCGGCTGAAAATGCTTTTTCAGGATTTAGCCACCCCGCAGTGATCACTGTAGCGGCTGTCCTCATAGTCAGTCGCGGGTTACTCAATTCAGGTCTTGTGGACATTCTTTGCATACTGATTTCGCGAGCTGGAAACAACTTACTTCTACAGATGACTTTCTTGAATGGACTGGTTGCTGCGTCTTCTGCATTTATGAACAATGTCGGTGCATTAGCATTATTCATGCCCGTTGCAATTCGACGAGCTCGTAAAAGCGAACGTTCCCCTTCCGTTTTCCTAATGCCCCTCGCCTTCTCGTCCCTTTTAGGTGGTTTGATTACACAAGTCGGAACACCACCCAACATCATAATTTCATTAATCCGGCAAGGCGAAAACGGCGGACATTCGTTTCAAATGTTTGACTTCACAAAAGTTGGCTTCTTCTTGGCACTGGCCGGGTGTATATTCATCGTACTCATTGGCTGGAGACTGCTCCCTTATCGCAAGGGGCAGGCATCCCGAGAAGACATCTTCCGAATCGATGACTATATCAGCGAAATCATTATTCCTGACGAGCATAAATTAGTTGGTGCCTCAATCCGCGATCTAGAGATCTCGTCTAGCGGAGAGTGGCTGGTAACTGCCCACTATCGCAATGGAAGAAAAATGGTTGCCCCTTCCCCTTATCGTACCCTCGAAGCTGGCGACCATCTTCTAATTCAGGCAAGCGCTGAAAAGCTGGGAGAAATTGTTGAACGCTTGGGGTTAGTTTTAGCAGAGGTGGACAAACATCACGCAGAAGACATTTTATCCGAGGAGATCATACTCGCTGAAGCCACCATCAAGCCCATGTCACTGATGGCGAACCGGAGCGTTAGCACCATATCCCTCCGCACCCGATACCGAATTAATTTGCTAGCAGTTTCCCGACAAGGATCCCGGATTTCCACTCGCCTTGATCGACTCCCCCTCAAAGTCGGTGATGTACTTTTACTGCAAGGAGGGATCGAAATTTTACAAGCAGTCATGCCCCAACTCGGGCTATTGCCTTTGGCAGAACGAAATCTAAGCTTAGGTCAACCACGCCGAATTGCATTATCCGGTGCAATCTTTGGCGGTGCGATTATCATGGTCGCAACTGGAATGGCAGAAATTCAGATCGCTTTTACCCTAGCCGCACTGATAATGGTCCTAGCTGGATTTGTCCCTCTAACTGACATGTATGACACCATCGAATGGCCTGTTATTGTTCTTCTTGGTGCGATGCTACCCATCAGTCAGGCACTTGATACCAGCGGTGGGGCTCAAGTGATCGCCCGTTTCCTGCTCCATCAAATCAATGGCATAGGTCCCGGTCCTTCTTTAGCTGTTCTTATCCTAACCACCATGCTCCTATCAAATGTTGTCAACAATGCCGCTGCCACTCTACTGATGGCACCCATTGCAATCAATCTGGCACAAGGACTGGGCTTTTCCATGGATCCGTTTCTAATGGCGGTCGCGATCGGTGCATCATGTGCCTTTATGACCCCCATCGGGCATCAATCTAACACATTGGTCATGGGTCCGGGTGGATATCGTTTTTCTGATTATTGGCGGTTAGGTCTCCCCCTTTCAATCATCATTTTGCTTTTGTCCGTACCCCTACTATTACATTTCTGGCCTGTATAAATGATGTCCATGATGCAGATAGATGCTGCGCTATGTCTTTCATGATGAAAGGATCCACATCAGGACGATAATCACATGATTCCAAACTTACGGAAAGCATCTTCTGTCGGCATCCCGGATTTGATTGCTTTTTCAACTTCCTTTTCTCCTCTGGCTTTTTCCAGTGCTTTTTCAACGACTTCATTTTCAACAACAGCTGGGATAATCAGTACACCGTCCAAATCGCCAAATACAATATCCCCGGGCTGAATGCATACTTGACCTATCAAGATAGGAACCCGATAGTCAATCACTTTGCCACGAGGTGCTTGATCTTGTGCATAGCATCCATATGAAAATGTAGGGAAACCAATACTTATAATCCCTTTTGTATCTCGATGGTAACCATTTAAAACTGCCCCTGCTGCCCCCAAGATATGAGCTCTGGTGCACATCAATTCTCCCCATAACGCATATTCAGGGGATGAGCCGGTACATATATAGACTTCCCCTGCTTGGAGTCCATCTAAAGCTTGGAGCATTAGTCCAAATGGCTGTTTCAACAATGGATTCGCTCCAGGATAATCCCCTTGCACTGTATCCGTTTCTAAAACAGTCATTGCTCGTCCCACTACCATCATATCCGGTGCGATTGGTTTGATCTGCGGAGGGAGAAACTGGTGAATCAGACCCATACTATCCATAATATCTCCAACCACAGCAGTGAAAAGTTCACTTTCCATCAAGGCAAATAGCTCTTGATCACTTTGCCAAATGGGCATGATACATCACTCCTTATTGATCAGTTAGGATCGCATTCAATCCATTTCACTTTCGTTTTCAATTCGGGATCGCTACGAACGGGAGGTTCGGGTGTTTCATCGGGTATACCGAGGGGTGTCATTGCCACGATTTCATAAAGGCCTGTGATATTTAAAATTTCTTTCAACTCATCTTCAGCCCTCAATGGACCTGTCATCCAGCAGGTACCCAATCCTTTGGCATAAGCTGCAAGGAGTAAATTCTGGAAAGATGCCGCCACACTCTCTAAAACCATTTTATACAACCCGGGCACTACTTCCCGCCGACACATGGCCACAATCACCACCGGGGCTCCTCCCAAGCTTTCTGCCCAATCAGCAAAGTATTGCTGGCGAGGATTCCTTTCTGAAACAGGGGGCATATTCTCTTCAGTCAAACGGTGGTAGACTTGGGCCAGTTTCGCTTTGGTGTGGCCCCCAACCACCACATACTCCCATTGCTGTTCATTACGACCGGATGGCGCCCAGTTTGCTGCGTCCAGAATATCTTTGATGACATCGCAGGATATTGGTTCGTTTTTGAATTTCCGAATTGACCGCCGCCCTCGGATGGCATCCATGATCTCCATGTTTCATCCCTCCGTTTTCTTTTCTATTTCTTTGTATGCATCGATATCCCTGCAACAAAAAAGGCGGGGAATCCGCCTCATTGCTTATGACTTGATAATGGCGCCACCTTTCATGACGAACTTGACATCCTGAAGTACTTTAATATCCACCAATGGATCCCCATCGATCGCAATAATGTCTGCAAACTTCCCTGACTGAAGTGTGCCGACCTGATCCTGCCAACCCATTAATTCCGAGGCACTCCGGGTCGTACTCAAAATGGCATCCATCGGTGTCATCCCAGCTTCTACCATCAACTGTAATTCAAATGCATTCTTGCCATGATAGTTGAACGGAGTTGCCGCATCTGTACCCATTGCAATCTTAACGCCCGCCTTATAAGCATCTTTAAAGCTTTGCACATGTGATGCGATCACCATCTTTGTTTTGCGGACACCGTATTCCGGAATTCCCCCTTCGATTCCATGCTCTGCAATATGATAAGGAGCACAAAGAGTGGGAACCAGATATGTCCCGTGATCCAACATCATCTGGATTGCTTCTGCGTCCAAAAAACAGCCATGTTCAATAGAGGTGATTCCTGCCCTAATGGCATCTTTGATGCCCTTGGTCCCTTGCGCATGAGCAGCGGAAGGCTTACCCAGCTTTTTACCTTCATCAATTGCTGCTTTCATTTCCTCATATGAAAGCTGTTGTGATCCTGGTTCTGTCCCATCTGATAAAACACCGCCGGTTGCGGCAAGCTTGATCAGATCAACATGATACTTAAGGTGAACACGTGCTGCTTTTCTGGCTTCATCCGGACTGTCGACCACCGCGCGCATACTCGGATCAACGATCACTTCAGGAGCTAGATGGGTGTCTCCGTGACCACCTGTCATTGAGATGATTGGTCCACTCACCTGCATTCGCGGACCAACATACAAACCTTGATTGATTGCTTGTTTGACGGAGAGATCCACAAAACCGCTGGCACCACAATCCCGAATACTCGTAAATCCTGCATAAAGATCCTTTTGGGCATTACTAAGTGCTTTAAGTGCTTTGAAAGGCAGCAATTCCTTCATATTTTTCAACTCGGTCGCCGGTTCACCATTACTGTTGGTGTGTACATGGCAATCGATCATCCCCGGCATCACAGTCTTATCCGAAAGATCAATGATTTCCGCATCTTCAGGTACACTGACCGTATTTGCGGGTCCAACCGCTACAATCTTTTCCCCGTCCACCAGAATAATGCCGTCCACGAACGGGGTCCCGCCTTGCCCATCAATCACTTTTCCACATTTGACTGCTTTCATCTCTTCAACCCCCTTTTTTTCTTCTCTCCATGATTTAATGCATGTTCGCGTTGAAGTTGATTGGCATCATCCCCTTTGATAGCACAAATTCCCGTCCACTAGGGACGGGAATATACCCGCGGTACCACCCACATTGCCTGAATCCAGGCCTGCTTCTTCCGAGTATCCTGCCATCATTATTGGGATACCCTTTCCGCATAACGGCCGGACAGACCGCCAGACCTACTCCGATTTCAGTCCGGAATCTCACAGGTGAATTTTGCAACAGTTCTGCGCCGGCTCTCAGCATCCCCGGCTCTCTGGGGCATTTCGTATTGCATACTAGTCCTGTTCATCGATTGTTTCATTATGATTTAGAGATTATCTTATCGGATTGAGTTAGGTCTGTCAAGTGATTTTTTTATCCACTAAACTCGCGGCTCGAACATTAAAAATGCGATTACCGAATAATCCCTTCAAAGAAATCGCGATACCAATGGCTATCAAACTATCCATAATGTGGTGCAAGGCAGTCCCCAACCCCACTAAATACAAGGCATGAGTCAGGGTAAATCCGGCCAAAATGACAACGACCCCTGTTTCTATCAGCGCATGAACTGGCAATGTCATAATCAGAGCGGTCCGTAGCGGCATTCGGTTTTCAATTATTTTTGCTCCTAAATAACCCCAAATGGCATGAGTGGCTGCTCTGGCGGCAATGATTGGCCCCAGTTTTAACAAAAAACCCAAACCGGACCCCAAACCAACCATGACTGCGACAGCAGGGCTAATCAACATGGCCAGCATCACGGGTACATGGGACGCCAAAGTCGCTGAAAAAGGGGGAATCGTCACGCCCAACACGCCACCAAACGCAAGTGGAATCAAGATGGCAAACGCCGTCAAAAGGCCACCTAGTGCAAGTTCTTTACTCTTCAATTGATAACCCCCTTTAGGATCATTACATCTGTCTTGTCAGTTGTCATGATCTTATTCTAATCAATCGCAGGGGGCCTGTCAATATTCTCACACAATAAATCACATGATGAGAGTGCGCTCTCAATCTGATCCAAGACCGCCTCCGATGCGGCTTCGATTGTGTGCAAATGGATGCCTCCAGTTAAATGAGATAATGGTTTCGCGCCTGTATCTCTTAATTTCTCCATGAAAGACATCAAATCTCGCCTCGTTCTAATCATCAGGGGCGCTTTCAACTCCCCATAAATTTGATGTTCGACCACAACATCCAAAATAATTCCACCATTGTCAAGAATCAATGCCAGCTCCAATTCAATTCCCTCAGAGGTGTGCTGACAAGCAAGGGTCCTTACATATCGATTCTGTGATTGTTGCATGTGAATATAGCCCTGAGGTGTCGCCATGATTTTCTCACCCTGGGCACGCAACACAGCGACATCTTGGACGATGACTTGCCGGCTGACCCCAAAAACGGTGGCCAGCTCCGCTCCAGTTACGGGTCCTTCTCTTTCTTTCAGCAACGTTGCCAGAGATTGTCTGCGAGCAATCGTATCCATACAATCACATCCTATTCATTACCAAAACTGATTCCCACTGATTTGCCGGCTCTGACCAGATCACCATCAGCCGGAACAAATTTTGCCTTTTCCACCGCTTCGTCAAGTGAAACGGAGACAATATTCGGTGTTTGCAATGAAACCATACGGCCAAATTGACCTGTCATAATCAATTCCACAGCCCCGACTCCATAGCGAGTCGCCAGAATCCGGTCAAAAGGCGATGGAGATCCCCCCCGCTGTAAGTGTCCCAATATCGTAACTCGGGTTTCGACTCCAGTCAATGCTTCAATTTCAGCAGCGATTTTATGCCCAACACCACCAAGACGGATCGGATCGGCTGTATCTTTTACATACCGTTGAACAACCATCTCCCCACCTTTCGGTTTTGCACCTTCTGCCACCACAACGATAGAGAAGTATTTCCCCCGGTTCTGCCGCTCAGCAATCTTGTTGCATACGCGGTCCATCATATAAGGAATCTCTGGTATTAAGATTACATCTGCTCCACCCGCGATACCGGCTTCCACCGCAATCCAGCCTGCATATCGCCCCATGACCTCCAAAACCATGACCCGGTGATGAGATTCTGCTGTAGTGTGCAACTTGTCAATCGCGTCTGTAGCTGTATTCATAGCTGTGTTGAAACCAAAGGTGACATCCGTGGCTGAGAGATCATTGTCAATCGTTTTTGGGACTCCGACCACCGGGAGCCCCATTCGATGAAATTCCCGAGCGATATGTAAGCTGCCATCCCCACCAATTACGACAAGGGCATCGATATCCAACTTCTTTATATTATCCATGACTGAACTGGAACAGTCTTTATAGATTTCTTCGCCGTTTTCAATCACTAAGAAATTAAACGGATTATCCCGGTTCGTTGTACCGAGAATCGTGCCTCCTCGCGGCAGGATCCCTGATACATCCGCAATCGTCAACGCCCTGCCTTTGTTCGTTACCAGCCCTTTGAATCCGTCGAGAAAACCATGAGTCTGAACACCATATCGGATATTTGCAGTTTTAACAACAGCCCGGATCACTGCATTGAGTCCGGGGGCATCTCCCCCGCCGGTTAATATACCAATTTTCCTTATCTCCTTCATGGTCACACCTCCCATCAGAATTTCCATATCCATCCTCAAAGCGGATGGCAGGGCGTATCCTTCCAAAATTCATGAATCATCGCGATTTCTTTCCGGTAATTCTCATCTCCCCCTGGAGTTTCGAGATTAATGGGAATCCCAAGTAATCGTGGTTCAGAAATAATCTTATAAATGGCATCCCAGCCGATCTGCCCTTCCCCAAGATTTGCATGTCTATCCTTTCGACTCCCAAAAGGAAGCAAAGAATCATTGAGATGAATCGCTTTGACCCTGTCCAATCCTATGATTCGGTCAAAATCATCAAGCACCTGCCCGAAATCGCTATGGACCGCATAACCCGCTGCGAACATGTGACAGGTATCCAAACAAACCCCAAGCCTCTGCGGTTCGCTGACGGATGCAATGATTTGTGCAATGTTCTGAAATTCACCACCAACTTCGCTCCCCATACCAGCCATGGTCTCAAGTAAGATCATTCCATGCGGCACCAGTTGAAGGATCTGCTCCAAGGCAACAGCAATTCGTTGGATTCCATCCTCCATCGTCATGATTGTTCGACTTCCCGGATGCACCACCAAATAATTAACACCTAAAGCTGTAATTTTTTCAAGATCTTCAGCCATAATCCGAATTCCAAGTTCCCATGTATCCACCTTTGATGCCGCGAGGTTCACAATATAGGGGGCATGTGCAATTAATGGTCCAAATCCGTTTAGTGCCATCAGTTGATGTGCCCGTGAGACATCCTGCAAATCGACTTTCTTCGAGCTTGTTCCCCGAGGATTACGTGAAAAAAACTGACAAGTAGTCGCTTGCATATCAACTGCCTGCTGAATCATTTTCGCCATGCCATTGGCAACGGATAAATGTGCCCCGATGTAAAATCTATTGACAATACTCTCTGTTGGCATCTACATTCTCCTAATGACCATGATTACTTTGAATACAATTTCGCCGATAGAAGCAGTATCCCTGCAAATTCAGCATAAATCGATCCTTTGAAAGGACTGGTTTGAGCAAGATGAGTGTACATTCATATTTTGGGTTAATATCATTAAGCCCCACAGATTATCTCGAAGGCTGATTTCCCGCTCAGATTAAGACAATATCATATGATGCTCCTAATTCATGTGAGGGATATTGTGATAACGTACCGGATACCGAGCCTGCAATGCTGCCATTCCATCTTTCTTGTGTGTTGTCATAATACCCATTTTGGCGGATTGATGATCAAGTACTCGACACGATTGAAGATACTCATGAGTATAGCTATCGTGTCTTTTTCCTGAGCGTCTTGTTTCCCTCAGGAACCAGCGCAAAGAAGCCCCTTCGTTTAATGAAGATTTAAGACATGATTAAATTAGAATCCACCTTCATCACGGAGGTGGATCTTGTTCTTCTGTATCTATTTTTTTAGTGGTCATCTTCAGACATATCCCTTGATTTGGAATAAATGGCTAATTATTTGAGCTGGATATCAATAATTTGGCACCGACATACGGCTATCTATATGGTCTAAGGTATCTGATACCTCGATGAAATCCAGCGAGTTGATTATACCCGATTGCTTCGATTAACGCTTTCGCATAAACAAAATCTCTTCCCACATGATCTTCATGATGGGCATCCGATCCCAGTGTAATCGGAATATCCATATTGAAACACTGTTTTAAAATCTTTGGTTCTGGGTAAAGCTCACTGACTGGCTTATACCATCCATTGGTGTTGACTTCAACACACACATCCATTTCTTTGATCGCATGCAGACAGCGATCAGCCAGATGAACCGGATCTTTTTGAGAACGATAACCGAAAACTTTAATCACGTCCAGATGTCCCACAATTTGAAAGAAACCGCTTCTGACTGCTTGTTCCAATGTGTGATAATACACCCTATATAACTCATCAATATCCCAACCGATATACCCTTCAATTTCAGCAGGATGATCGAAGGCCCAATCACCGATTTGATGCACTGAACCAATCACATAGTCCCATGGAAAATAGCGAGTAACAGCTTCAATTTCCGTCAAACGGTCGGGTCGATAATTGACCTCTATACCGATTTTCACCGACAAATTTGGGAATTCATCGGCCACACACCGAATCAGATCCGGTTTGATGTGGTCAATGTAATCCTCATGCTCTGCAAAGCCTAATTCACGAAGATTGGCTGTTTGTGCTTTTTCTAAGAAAGCCCGGAGGGTATCGGCGGTTTGCTCCCGGTCCATGTGCCCAAGGGTATGGATGTGATAATCCATCATGCGCCTGAGCACCTCCGTGTATGCCGGTCCAACAACTCGTTTGCGATGTCCGCGATCCTTAAATCCCGGGAGGCCATCAAAACAAGGCAATGGTACCACAGATCGCTTATTTCAAGTATCAAATTGCGGTTGTCATTACTTTTGGCTGCAATGATGACTTCGATTGCTTCCTCACCGACCTTTTGTATAACCCTATCAATGTCGCTGCTTAGCAGAGAACTGGTATACGAGCCCTCCTGCGGATGATGTTTATATTCTTCGATGACAGATTCCAAATATGGCAAGAAGTCCACCATACTTGTATCTGGTTCCCTGACTTCACCCATGCCCCTTTGGAAGAAGCAGCTCCGCTCACCTGTATGGCACGCTGCACCTTTCTGGTTTACTTTGATCAACAAACAATCCCCGTCGCAATCATAATCAATGCTCAAGACATGTTGTATATGACCGGACGATTCACCTTTGTGCCATAGTGTTTGCCGACTTCTGCTAAAGAAACAAGTCTCCCCAGTGGCAATCGTTTCTTTGAGAGACTCTCGGTTCATGTACGCCATCATCAATACTTCACTCGTACACGCATCCTGAATGATTGCCGGTATCAATCCGTTTTGATCATATTGTAATTGATTTATCCACACCATCATGATCTCACCTCGACATCATGCGCTCTCAAATAGCTTTTAACATCCTTTATTTGAATTTTGCCGTAATGGAACAAAGACGCAGCCAGGGCAGCATCCGCCTTTCCGGCAGTGAGCACCGCTACAAAATCATTTAGTGTCCCAGCTCCTCCCGACGCAATGACAGGTATAGACACCGCGCTGGCAACTGCATTTGTTAGCTGAATGTCATACCCATTCTGAGTCCCGTCCCGATTGAGACTGGTCAACAGAATTTCACCTGCGCCCATTTCTGCGCAAGTCACTGCCCACTCAACCACATCTTTTCCAGTATTACAACGTCCACCGTGGGTCAGAACGTTCCAAGCCTCGTGTCGACCCTTTGCTTTTGAGGCATCGATGGCTACCACGATGCATTGACTACCATACCGTGATGCACCCATTTCAATTAATTTGGGATCACCAACTGCTGCTGAATTGATTGAAACCTTGTCAGCACCTGCCAGAAGTAACCTGCGGATATCTTCGACACTGCTGACCCCACCCCCGACCGTGAGGGGGATGAAGATTTCTTCCGCCGTATTTCTGACCACCTCCAACATGGTTTTACGACCCTCGACAGAGGCAGAAATATCTAAAATGACCAGTTCATCCGCACCATCAAGTTCATATTGCCGTGCGAGTTTCACCGGATCCCCTGCATCAGCTAAATTTACAAAGTGAATCCCTTTGACAACACGCCCATCCTTCACATCGAGACACGGGATAATGCGTTTGCTTAGCATGCTTCTTCCCCCGCATCGCCACAATTTGCCAAAGCAAGCGCATCTTGCAACCGTATTCGTCCGCTGTATAACGCTTTTCCGATCAGCACACCAGTTACACCGTCTTTTTCAAGACTTTTCAGCATACGAATATCATCTAGTCCACTGACACCACCAGAGGCAATGACTTGGACCCCTCCTGCTAATAAGGATCTGATTCCGTCAAGATCAACTCCGTTTTGCATCCCGTCACGACCAATATCCGTGTAAATTATCTCCGGGATTCCGGAATCCTTGATCCGTTTTGCCATATCGAACACAGATACTTCAGTTTCATCTTGCCAGCCTCGCAGCGAAATTTTCCCTTCCCTGGCATCCAACGCGACTGCTATTCGACCAGAAAAATGCTTTGCAAGTTGACTGACCCATTCGATTTGATTCACGGCTTTTGTCCCAATTATGATTTTACTGATCCCGCCTGCAAGTGCAATGGATACCTCTTGCTCAGTGCGAAATCCACCCCCAACTTGAATGGGGATCGACACTTCTTGAGCTATTTTCTTGATTAATGATAAGTTGCAGGGGAATCCAGCACGAGCCCCGTCCAGATCCACAACATGTAATGCTTGCGCTCCTTGAGCCTGCCAATCTCTGGCAATCTGAAGCGGATCACTGCCAACAATCTGAGCTCGATTGAAATCTCCTTGTTCTAAACGAACCGCTTTACCCATAGAAATATCGATTGCCGGATAGATGATCAATTTATTGTCCCCCTTTGATAAAATTTGATAATATTTGAAGTCCTGTTTGACTGCTTTTCTCTGGGTGAAACTGAACCCCGGTGAGATTGTCCCGTTTGATGGCTGCAATAACTGTTTCACCATAATCCGTAGTCGCCATCACATCATGAAAATCCTCCGGGTCAAAACAGTATGAATGGACAAAATATACTTGTGGGTTTGGCAACGTTTGTTTGAATAAGAATTCGTCCCGCAGGATAGCCAGTTGATTCCAACCCACATGTGGTAATTTAACCCCTTCTTTAATCCGTCTTACCTTCCCCGGAATGAGGTTCAACCCAGTAAATGTCCCTCCTTCTTCACCAATGGTTGCCAATAGTTGCATACCGAGACATATACCGAGAAATGAATCCCCTTTTTTTACCCACATCCGGATAGCATCTTTAATCCCACTAACCTCCAAACGATTGATTGCATCCCCAAAAGCACCTACCCCTGGAAGCACCAATTTGTCTGCTTTGATAATCTGGTCTGGATCACTGGTGACCATGGGTGTTTCCCCTAAATACCGAAATGCTTTTGCAACACTCCCGAGATTGCCTACCCCATAATCGATGATGGTAATCAATCCGATCCCTCCTCGATGATTCCTTTTGTGGATGGGATTATGTCTCCCGTCTTACGAACCGCTTCTTTCATGGCACGACCCAAAGCCTTAAAGATAGCTTCAATGATATGGTGCGTATTCATACCTGCCAGAATATCCAAATGAATTGTGATCCCTGCAGCCAATGAAAACCCGCGGAGAAATTCGTTCACTAATTCTGTGTCAAATGTACCAACTTTTTCTGCCGGGAATCGATATTGGCTTTGGAAAAACGGTCTTCCGCTAATATCCACAACCATTCTGATTAAGGCTTCATCCATTGGAATGATTGCACACCCATAACGTCCAATTCCACTTCGGTCTCCTAAAGCGATATTAAACGCTTTCCCGATTGTTAAGCCCAGATCTTCTGTCAGGTGATGATCATCCACCTGAATGTCTCCACTCCCGGTGACTGCCAAACCAAATGCGCCGTGTGTTGCGAAAAGTGTCAGCATATGATCAAGAAACGCAATTCCACAATTGACTGCCACTGGTTTATTCTGATCCAATTCAAGCTTTACAGATACATTTGTTTCCAGGGTGCTGCGGTTAAGTTCAGCCCACCTCATCTGTATCGACCCCCTTGTTACTTATATCCTGATAGACTCTCCCCATAAGCTTCAGGAACAAATCATTATCCCGTCTGTTTCCGATGGTCACTCTTAAACACCCTTCTGTACCTGTACTCTGACTCAAATCACGGATCAGAAGTCCATTATCACGAAGTGCTTTCCACAAAAATCGCCCTGGAATGGACGGCCGAAATAAAATGAAATTGGCCCGTGAGGGATAGACATGGCACTGAAACTTTGACTGAAGGGTTTCCGACAACCGTTTTTTTTCTTCCTCCATGCGGGGTATCCATGATTCCCATTCTTCAGGAAACGATAACACTGTCAATGCCGTTTGGATTGCATAATTACTGATATTGTAAGGAAGCCGAATACTTCTCAATTTTTCACATAGATGAGTGCCCATCATGGCATATCCAATGCGGATACCTGCCAATCCCCATGCTTTGGAGAATGTTCTTAATAATATTAAGTTGTCAAAACGGTCCAAGAATGGGCGATAATTTTGATGGGAAAACTCTCCGTAGGCTTCATCTAACACAACAATCCCGGGAAAGTTGCCAATCAAGTGTTCCAAGTCCGTGTCTTTATATAAAGTACCAGTCGGGTTATTGGGCTGACACAAGAAAAGCAGATTGTCATACGGGCCGGTTGCATTCAAAATTGCCTCAACATCCAGATCATAATCATCTTTCAATGGGATCTCAACTATGTCGGCACCAACTGATTCCGCTGTGATCCGGTACATAGAGAAAGTCGGGATTGGAACCATGACACGTTTTGTTTGTCCCCACGCCAACATCATCAACTGAATCAGATCATCGGATCCATTCCCCAAGATAATTTGCTCCGGGCTCAATTTCCATTGCTCCGCCAACGCAGCGATAAGTGGACTCTCGTCCGGGTAGTTTTGAGGTGATATACCCATAATTGCATCGATGATTTTTTGCTTCAACGCGCTGCTAGGTCCAAAGGGCCTTTCGTTAGCATCCAACCGAACTGGTGTTGATTTTGAGTGAAACCGTAATTTATTAGAAATCTGCTTTGCAATCACCTACTTAACCCCCTCCTGTATAATACCGCGCGCTGATGTGCATCAAAGCCTTCCATTTGAGCCATGTGGATGGCACTATCGGCAATCTTGGCAAACCCTGGTTCTGATAACCAGATCAGGTTGGTCCGTTTCACAAATGCGTCGACTCCGAGTGCAGATGAGAACCGTGCCGTCCCGCCTGTTGGCAATACATGATTCGCTCCTGCGACATAGTCTCCGACTGGCTCGGGGGAATAAGCACCCACAAAAATGGAACCTGCATGTCTGATTTGGCTTAATAATTCGTCTGGTTGACACATCAGGAGCTCCAGATGCTCCGGGGCGAAATGATTAATCACTTGAATCGCTTCATCCAGGCTGTCGACTAAGACAATATGACCATTATTCTGAATCGATTTTGTCGCAATATCTTGACGCGGTAATTGGGCTACTTGCGTACGAATTTCTGAAATGACCTGGTTTCCGTATATTGGATCCATCGTGACCAGCACTACCCATGCATGCTCATCATGTTCTGCCTGCGATAGCAAGTCCGCAGCAGCCCATGCTGGGGGAACGGTACCGTCAGCATAGACCATCACTTCGCTCGGACCTGCCAACATATCGATATCGACTTGCCCGAAAACCATCTTCTTGGCAGCTGTGACAAACATATTCCCAGGACCGACGATTTTGTCTACTCGCGAAATTGTTTCCGTCCCATATGCCATTGCAGCGATTGACTGGGCTCCTCCAACACGATAGAGCTCATCCACACCAGCCAGCCAGCCTGCACCTAAAACAGCGCGATCTAATTCCCCTCCACAGCGTGACGGGGAACACATAATCACTTCTTTAACTCCGGCAACCTTTGCCGGAATCACATTCATCAACACAGATGAAGGATACGGAGCCAAGCCACCAGGTACGTAAACACCGACTCGATCCAATGGCTGTATCAGTTGCCCCATTATTGAGCCATCGGTTGCGGAATCCGTCCAACTAGGTTGGATCTGCTTTTCATGAAAAGATCGAATCCTTTCGGCCGCCTGTGTTAATGCCCTTTGATCTGTCTGTGAGAGGGAATCCCATGCAGATTTCATAACCGATGCCTGTACTTTGAGGTCATCAATGTGTACCCCATCAAACTTTTCTGTGTATTCGCGTACTGCTTTGTCTCCTCTTTGCCGTACAGCCTCAATAATCGGCTGGACAACAAGCTGCACCTCTGCAGAATTGACCGAGCGAATAGGTGTAATATGTTGCATAAAGCTAAAACCTCGCCAAATCTTCATGTTGATCACCTCTGTTCTCCAACTGGTCGTTCAGCTTGATTTGAATTTCATTAATTTTTGAATATTTCAACCGATAACTGGCACGATTGGCAATCAAACGTACCGTGGAGGTCAGTATATCGTCCACCACATGGAGCCCATTTGCCTGCAAAGTCCGCCCACTATCCACGATATCCACGATCATATCCGCTAAACCCACCGCCGGCGCCAGTTCAACGGCACCTGATAAAGTGATGACCGAACCTCGAAGCCCTCTTTTTGCCAGATAGGATGCTGTAATTTGAGGAAATTTTGAAGCAATCCGAACACTTCCCGATGATGACTTGATGGGTTGACCGCAATCAGGTGAGGCTAGCACAAAACGGCACCGTCCAAATTGGAGATCCATCAATTCATATACATCATGTTGGCCTTCTACTAGAATATCTTTACCCACAAATCCAATATCTGCCGCTCCGTTCTCAACATAGATCGGGACATCCACCGGCCGCACCATGATCAGCCGAATCATATCTGACGGGTTGGTAAACACCAAACTTCTGGTCTTTTCGCTGATAGCCGAAACATCAATCCCACAACAACCTAACAAATTAAGTGCCTCATCCAGAAGTCTACCTTTGGGCAACGCAATGGTAAACCAATTCATGCTGATTCCCCCTCACTACACATCCCCTTAAGCAAAATCTCACACCAGGTTCCTTCTTTGAAATTTAATACAGTCCGGTGCCCACTTAAACTGGCGTATGTCTGAACATCTTGGTTCTCCAATGAAATACCCAAGCTGACCTTAAACCCCAACGCTCTTAATTCGGTTGCTTTCAGGATTGCAGCGGAATACCACTGCGTTTCAGCTACCACTAAATAATCAATCATCTCAATTTGCCTGCTCAGGCCTTGATGTGCGAGGGTAGCCATCAATCGGTCTATATGAATTCCGAACCCGGCAGCTGACAAAATTTCATTGTTTTTACCCTTAAAATGGCTGTATCGCCCACCCCCTAATAGCGGAAAGCCTTGTCCGGGGGCATATCCCTCAAAAATGATACCGCTATAGTACTCCATGTCTCTGACCAAGCTTAAGTCCATGTGGATGTATCGAGACAACCCAGCTGCTTTGAGATTGGATAAAACATGTTGCAGCGAGTCAAGCGCCATTAAACATTGGCTTCCAGGATGCATGCACTTGAGTTGAGCGAAGACTGTTTCTGTCCCTTGAAGCTCGTGTAGTTGCAGTAAAATTCTCCTGAATAGATCTGGAATGTCCATTTGGTTCACTAAACTGCGAAAAGCAACAAAATCCCTGTGAAATAAGGCAGCCCGCAACTGATTTTGGCTTTCTTTATTCAAACCACTCTCAGTCATCAGTGCCTCTAAAAATCTCGTGTCATTCAAACCAATTTGAAAATCTTTCAGCCCACTTCGAATTAACGCCATAACTGCGAGGGAAATGACTTCACCGTCCGCAATGTATCCATTAGCCCCAATTAGCTCTATACCCGCTTGATAGAATTCGCCGGGTGCTCCGATTTCGCGCTCAGGAACACGAAAGACACTGCCCCGATAACAAACCCGAACCGGAAAAGACCATTCATTTATGTGCGCTAGGATCAACTCACCGATTGATGCGGTCCAATCAGAACGCAACTTCATTTGCGTCCCTTTGTGATCCCAAACAAAATATGCATGTCTATGGGCTGCACCGCTGAGGGGAGATACGTTCTCTAAACTTGGGACGATGATTTCCCGATACCCCCATGATTTGAAGGTCTCCATCATGCTCATTTCACACAATAACTTTTTCTCCGTTTCTGCGGGCGAATAATACTTTCCGGCAGTACTTCCATAGTGAGTCACCTATCCCACCTCCAAAAAAAAATACACTTCTCATCCCAAAAGGGACGAGAAGTGTTGCTTCCCGTGGTCCCACCCTTATTAGCCTACGTCACGTACGCTCACTCAAATCAGGATACGGATCAGATTTTACTGTTCTTATATCCCCTTCCCTGTAACGGTGGAAGAATCCGTCAGAGCCTACTCCTATTGTTTCGGTCTGCACTCCCGGGTGTGTTTCCCAGATGTTCTCAGCACCGGCTTTCACCAACCCCGGCTCGCTGTAGCCTGCTTCATCAGGTACTCTTCCCGATCATCGTATTGATGGGTGATATGCAATTGAAAGTATAGTAACATTAAAAAAACTGTTCGTCAAGGGGCATTTGGCACGATACATAAAATTTTCGGTTCGCGACTTTACTGCCAAAGCAAAATCACTTCGGACTGACTCACGACCCACAGTATCTACGGGGACCCATCATGCGACCACAATCTGAAGATACAAGCATGTTTAGTCCAGTCCCCAATCAATATACACAATGAGATCGGAACCAAATTTCTGTCTGCACCTTCGATTGAGGAGAATTGAACTGAAATTTGAGAAAATAAAAAGACCCAAATATACGACTGCAATGGATCTTTGATTAAAAGAAACAGCTAGCGCTTCATTAAACGACCCCTAACTTGCAGAGTCCACTTCACTTTGCGTTATCCTGCCTGTAAGAAGCCGCTGAAAGTCTCATTGGGTAGCAACCTTTTCTTTGCTTTCATGCGCTTCCATATGTCATTCCCATCGACTTCAGTAATTAATCCCTTCTCCATGGCTTCCCGCAAGATCTTTCCTGTGGTGATATGCTCCAGGCCACAGCGCTCCACTATCGGCGCAATATCTTTGATGTTATTGCTGGCTACAATTCCATTAAATGCCCCTGCCATGGCAAGTGCGCCAGCTTCTCCCCGACCAATCCGCTTTTGGCCATTGGGCGGATTGACCGCCAACTCGTAAAACATACCATACTCTTCACTGCCGACCAATGTTTCACGCACCTGAACCATCCCATTGTGATAAAGCTCACGGATGCGATTAGCAATATGGGGGATACGCGGATTTGTCAGTTCGTTGTAGACATCCTTGGGGAGTACGATGCGCCCGGGATAGAGTTTCAAAAGGATATCTTCTTTTTTGACCCACAAGAAAGCTGATATGCTATCTGTATCAAAAAATATCGGTTTAATCAACAGGGGGATCATCCCCTTCCGTGCCAAAAACAATATCCGCCCGAAATGCTCCAAGAAGTAACTCCTCATATTTGCCCTGGGATATCATATCACTTCCCCGTAACGTTTCAGCCAGTTTAATATACTTCCCCAGAGTTTGATATTGTCGTTCCGGTGGGGATGCAGCGTATAGATCTAAATCATAACCCAAGCGAGCGATTTGATCCAAATCCGGTTGCCTGAAACTGTCTGCGTCGGTTGGCTCAAGCATCCCTTCATCCGTCAGTCGTTTGAGAATTCCCTGTCGGCTGAACCCAAAATGCTGCTCGATCCGGATCACTTCATGAATTCCAATGGGCTGGTTTTTCGCCCCTAAGTCTTCGTTGATATATGATCTTAATGCTTCATATGGAGCAATAAAGAAGGAGGCAAACACATTCGCATTCTGTTCTTGTGAATCACCCACATCTAAATTCTGCAAACAAATGGTTCGTGTGCAATGGGGATCCAGGACAATGTGATACAGTTCATGGGCAACAGCAAGTCGTTGTCGACCATAGCTCATATTCGAATTAACTGCAATCAGCCCGCCGGACCCAACACGAAAGGACATCCCCGAGAATAATCCCCCCATCGGAAATAGAACCAATGTGAGATCCTGACTTCCTTGAATCTGCGAGAAGATTTGTACCGGCGAAGATGCATCCGCTCCGTATTGGCGTCTCATACGAATGGCAAGGGCATTGAGTTCGATTCGTTCTATCATATCGATCCCCCTTTCAGGGTCTCCTCCATGTACCAAAGGTTCAGCGCCAAGCGATTGATCGTTGCGACCACATCCAAATCTGATCCTGTGACATGTTTGGCCTCCATTTTTAGAGGCATCAAGGTTGGTTCAACCTGATCCCCGAGAAAGTATCCACAACAACAACCAAACAAGCTGGCCGCTTTTTCCATAGCATCTGCGCTAAACTGACGCTCATTTTTCTCACATTTGGAAATGTAGCTTTGATCCACTCCCAAGTAATCCGCCAATTGCCTTTGGGTCAATCCACTAATGATTCGTATTTCGCTAAATCGTTGTCCAAGGCCCAGATAATCTGGCATGATCCCACCTCCAAGACTATTATATGCGTTGTTAGTCATATTTTCAACCGTCAATGCGGCCGTAAAATATGACATTTGTTTAATTCTCTCAGATAGATGTCCCTTTGTTATCTAGTCAGCCTACGGTATAGCGAGTATGTGTTACCCCAAGCTAGCTGCCAAGCGTCTGCAAATACGATGAAATCTAGAACATTATCATATCGGAGTACGAAGCTCCTTGATTTCGTTGATAGGTCCAGACTTTTAAAAACCGCACGCTAAAGCCCTGACACAGTGAATGCCTTTTATGGTTTAGATACTGCCAATCATCGACGGAATGATTCGACGATTTTATAAATACCGCCATGCGCTGCATTCAATGCTTCTTCCAGTGATTTTGCTTTTATTCTTGATATCCGGCTATCAGCACCCTGACCCTTCGCTCCGGCTTTGTCAAACCATTGATGCAATCGTTGCGCTTTTTCAACACTGTCGTCGTTTATGGTGCCATCCACTGCGATGATTGCGACTGCCCAGTGTTCATCAGCCGATGCATGAACGAGTCCAATTTCAGTATAACCACTTAAAGGGAAATGGGAAATGTCCTGCTTGAGTTGGTCATAGAAGTCACGGGCATATACTTCTCCTTCTTCTTCATCCTGGTAATACCATCCCATTAAAAAAATTATGTCCATTATCTCCCCTCCTCGTATACTAAGTTTATTCAATAACTTCAAATTAGCACTTGGATCCTGA
>CAZRKC010000021.1:0-37867 GCA_964600665.1 uncultured Candidatus Sumerlaeota bacterium | reverse complement strand
GCGCCTATGGTACTGGGGTTTCCCCGGAAGAGTCGGTCGCCGCCAGAGTACTTTTTATTCCTCGATAGCTCAACGGTAGAGCACTCGGCTGTTAACCGAGTGGTTGTTGGTTCGAATCCAACTCGGGGAGCCAATGGATTGATACCCGACCTTGCTCGGGTTTTTTTATATCCCGGCATTGATTGAACAGATGGCGTGTTTTTTGGTATAATGACCTGGGTGCTTTTGCGGATATGAACATTAAACAACCCTTCGGGGTGTTGAATATATACACAAAAGGAGGATATCGAACAACCAGAAAAGAACTACTATCTGCCGACGAACTAACATGATGAGGAGGAACAAGACGAATGAAAAAGTTTGAGACCGGACAACTGCGAAATATCTGCCTGGTGTCCCATGGTGGAGCGGGCAAGACATCCCTGGCAGAAGCATTTTTATATGACGCTGGTGTATTGGACCGGATGGGAAAAGTGGATGACGGTTCATCCGCTATGGACTACGATGCCGAGGAGATCAAACGGAAGATTTCCATCAGTGCGGCAATCGCGTCCGCTCCCTGGAAAAATGAAAAAATCACCATTATCGACACCCCAGGCTATTTTGACTTTGTGGGGGATGTCAAAAGTTCTATGCGGGTGGCTGACAGTGCATTAGTCCTACTGGATGCGGTAGGCGGTGTCGAAGTCGGTGCGGAACTGGTATGGGGTTATGCAAACGACTATCACCTCCCCCGGATGGTTGTGATCAACAAGATGGATCGGGAGAATGCCAATTTTTACAGCGTGGTGGACAAGGCGAAAAGCATCCTCAGCGCCAGTATCGTTCCCATTCAGCTGCCTATCGGTTCCCAGGCAGATTTCACTGGAATCGTCGATCTCATTCATATGAAAGCATACAAATACAGCACCAATGGTAAATTTGAAGAAATCGCCATCCCTGCCGACATGGAAGATCAGGCTGCGGAATATCGGGAGCAGCTGATTGAACTGGCCGCCGAAGGCGATGATGAATTGACCATGAAATACTTGGAAGGGGACGAACTGACCCATGAAGAGATCCAGTTCGGCCTGCGCCAAGGGACCATGGCTGGCAAGGTTGCCCCGCTGCTGTGCGGCTCTGCCTTTAAGAATATCGGCATTGCCCAACTCATGGATGCCATCGTGGACTATTTGCCGTCTCCGGCGGATTGTGCGCCTCAGGAAGGTAAGAAGCCCGGCAGTGACGATCTGGAGATCCGGAAACCGTCTCCGACGGAACCCTTCAGCGGGCTGGTCTTTAAAACCATGGCCGACCCTTATGTGGGCAAACTGACCCTGTTCCGGGTATATTCCGGCACATTAAAATCCGACACCTCGTTTTTCAATGCCAATAAAGGCAAAGCCGAACGGGTGGGACAGCTCTTCTTCCCCCGGGGCAAGCATCTGGATCCGGTGGATATGGTTCAAGCCGGTGATATCGTGGCGTTGGCCAAACTTCAGGAAACCAGTACTTCAGATACCATATGTGAAAAAGACAAACTCATTATCTATGCACCCATCGCATTCCCGCAGCCCAACCTGAAATTAGCCCTTACACCTAAGGCTAAAGGGGATGAAGACAAACTGGGATCCGGTTTATCCCGGCTTTCAGAAGAAGATCCCACTTTTGAAGTCAGCAAAGATACCACCACCGGGCAACTCGTGGCCTCCGGAATCGGTGAACTTCACATTGAAGTGGTCACCAGCCGTCTGCAGAAGAAATTCGGGGTGGAAGTCAATCTGGAAAACCCCAAGGTGCCATATAAAGAGACCATCCGCAGCTCGGTCAAAGTGGAAGGTAAACATAAAAAGCAATCCGGCGGTCGGGGTCAGTTCGGTCATATCTGGGTTGAATTCGAACCGCTGCATACCGGCGAGGATTTTGAGTTTGTGGACAAAATTTTCGGCGGCTCAGTCCCCCGACAGTACATTCCTGCGGTGGAAAAAGGACTGCGCGAAGTTAAAGAAGACGGCGTTCTGGCGGGATATCCGGCCGTTAATTTCAGAGCGACCCTCTATGACGGTTCCTTCCATCCTGTGGACTCATCGGAAATGGCTTTCAAGATCGCTGCCAGTCTGGCTTTCAAGAAGGGCATGGAGCAGGCGAACCCGGTGTTGCTGGAGCCCATTGTCATCGCGGAAGTAACGGTGCCCGACGCATACATGGGGGACATCATCGGTGACCTGAACAAAAAACGCGGACGGATCTTGGGGATGGAGCCCAGAGGCGGCTTACAGGTGGTTCGTGCCCAGGTGCCGATGGCTGAAATGTTCAAATATGCCACTGACCTCCGATCCATGACGCAGGGGCGCGGCACATTTGTCGTCACATTCGATCATTACGAAGAAGTCCCGGGGAACATTGCCGACGGTATCATCGCGGAAGCAAAAAAAGAACGGGATGCCCAATAACCAAGCGAAAGAGAAAAGGGAGGCACGGGCTTCCCTTTTTCATTGTCTGCCAAAGGGGAGAGGTCAATGGTACGTGTATACTTGAAAAAAAGGAGAGATAACCGCATTGAGTCCGGTCATCCGTGGGTGTATCGGTCCGAAATTGCGCGGATGGATGGAGAATGCCAGCCCGGTGACATCGTCACGGTGATCAGCGATGCCGGCCATCTGGTGGGTAAAGGCTACATCAATCTGCGCTCCCAAATCACGGTCCGAATCTTGACGCGCAAAGATGAAAATATTGACCGGAACTTTTTTGAAGGGCGCATCCGGGATGCCATCAGTCTGCGCCAAACCATTCTGGACGATCATACGGATTCCTGCCGGCTGATCCATGCAGAATCCGACCGGTTACCGGCGCTGATCGTGGACAAATACGGGGATTACCTGGTGGTACAGTGTCTGTCAGCAGGCATGGAAGTCCGCAAGACAGAGCTTATGGAAATACTCCAGGACGTGATGAAACCAAAAGGCATCTATGAACGATCTGATGCAAATGTGCGGAATCTGGAAGGCCTGCCCCAGGTCAAAGGATTGGTATCCGGTCAGGTCCCCCGTCAGGTGGAGATCCGGGAGAACGGTTTTCGCTTTATGGTGGATATTCAGGAGGGGCAGAAGACAGGATATTTCTTTGATCAGCGGGAGAATCGGAAGGCGATCCAACCATTTGTTTCAGGAAAGCGAGTTCTGGATGGTTTCAGCTATGTGGGTTCCTTTGCAGTTCATGCTGCAGGCTACGGTGCCGGGGATGTGCTGGCTGTGGATATTTCACCTGAAGCTACAGAGCTGGGGAAAACTAATGCGGCGTTAAACGGATTCCCCACGATCCGTTTTGAGACCGCCAATGTCTTTGATCTGCTCAAAACCATGGATCAGGAGAAAGCGCGTTTTGATGTAGTGCTTTTGGATCCGCCTGCGTTTACAAAAAACAAAGACTCGGTTCCAGGGGCTCTGCGGGGCTACAAGGAAATCAACCTGCGGGGAATGAAGCTGCTGGAATCCGGGGGATATCTCATCACCAGCTCGTGCTCCCACCATGTATCGGAGGAGATGTTCCAGGAAATGCTGCTGGATGCAGCCCGGGATGCCAGGCGAGAAGTTCAGATCATTGAAAAACGCTCCCAGGGGAAGGATCATCCGGTACTATTGGCCAGTCGCGAAACCCAGTATTTGAAGTTCTTCATGCTCCGGGTTTTCTGATTTAGATAGCCATATGGAAACGCTGTAAAGTGTTAATAAAGCCCCGTATTTGCCCGTCAGGCAAAAATATGCCTGATTACGCAAATTCGGGGCGATTGTTTTTATCCGGCGATACGGTATAATAAGGTTGAAGGTCAAAGATAGTCAATGTGAAAGGGGGTGTTTCCGTGCCCAATCTAGCCGACTTGATCGAAGCATACATCCGGCAGATGCTGGAACAATCCATGGATGACGTCATTGATATTCAACGTGGAGATCTGGCCCGGGCTTTTCAGTGTGTACCATCCCAGATCACCTATGTCCTGGAGAAACGGTTTTCCGTGGATCGGGGCTATATGGTCAAAAGTCAGCGAGGTGGCGGCGGGTATATCCGTGTCTTTAAACTGCCCACCGGCGAGGATACGGAACTGATCCGGGATGCCTTGGCCAGCATTGACGGGGGGGTATCCCAGGAAAAGGCCTTTGCCATCATTCATCGCCTTGAAAAAGAGGGCGTACTCAACCAGCGGGAAGCTGCCATGGCCCAGGCGGCGGTGCATCGAGAGACATTACCGTTGCAGATGACTGTTCGGGATATCTTGCGGGGACATCTTTTACGAGCGATGTTGACATCACTGCTTGTGTTTTCTTCGGAAAACGAGTAGGAGGGATTGCCATGTTATGCGAAGAATGCCAAAAACGCCCAGCGTCAGTTCATATGACCCGCATCATCAATGGACAAAAAACAGAGTTTCATCTGTGCAGTGAATGTGCGCAAAAGCATCAAGGCTTTAATTTTGCCTTTGAACCATCCTTCTCCATCGATAGCTTGCTGGCGGGGTTGTTAAACCAGAGCAAAGGAATGGGAGTCAAACCGGGCATGGTGGAAAAAGAAATGGCATGCCCCCACTGTGGTTGTACCTTTGAGCACTTTCGCCAGAATGGACGGGTGGGTTGCAGCGAATGCTACACCGTATTCTCCCCTCGGATGGAACCGATTTTGAAAAAGATCCACGGGAGCTCCGTCCATCGAGGGAAGATTCCCCGACGGTTGGGGGGAACCGCTCATCGTCGCCGCCAAATCAGCCAACTGCGAGAAACATTGAACCGGCTGATTGCCGAGGAAGCCTTTGAAGAAGCAGCTAAAGTCAGAGATCAGATTCGGGATATGGAACAAGCAGAACATCTCGGTGATGAATAGGAGGTGAGGGTATGGCGCTGCATGATTTTTTGGGTCGCACCATCAGCGAGTGGATGGAAGGCGGTGGACCGCACAGTGATATTGTGATCAGCAGCCGTATTCGGCTGGCGCGGAATATTGCGAGTTTACCATTACCCCATATTCTCACACCGGATAACGGTCGGGAAGTGCTGGCTATTGTTCGCAAAGCGATGGATGATATCAACAAGCGGGGACATCTGGGTAAATTGACCTTTTATGCCTACCCTGATTTGAATCCCCTGGAGCGACAGGTTATGGTGGAAAAACATCTGGCGAGTCCGGCATTGGGTCAAGGATGCCCGTTGTGCGGGGTCATCGTGAATGAAAGCGGCACCATCAGCATCATGATCAACGAGGAAGACCACCTGCGCATTCAGTGCCTGCAATCCGGCTTGCAGCTGGAGGAGGCCTGGCGACAATGTTCTGCCTTGGATGACAGCCTGGAGGAAACCATTGATTATGCCTTTCAGGAGCATTATGGGTATTTGACAGCCTGCCCGACCAATGTGGGCACCGGACTTCGGGGTTCCATCATGATTCATCTGCCGGGGCTGGTCCTCACCGGGCAAGCCGGCCGGATCTTAAACACCATTGGCCAATTGGGTCTGGCTGTTCGCGGGTTTTACGGCGAAGGGTCGGATGCCATCGGTAATATATTTCAGATTTCCAATCAGGTGACATTGGGGTACGAGGAGGCAGACATGATCGGAAACCTGATGTCGGTCACCGGTCAGATCATGGAACAGGAACGAGCAGCCCGGGAGGCACTGTGTGCCAATGCCCGAGGGAGCATGGAAGATCGGATCTGGCGCTCATTCGGCACCTTGTCTCATGCCCGAATCATCCAGTCCGAGGAAGCGATGCAACTGCTATCCGATGTCCGTTTAGGGTCGGATACGCAGATTCTGCCGCCGATTCCTACCCGGATTCTCAACGAACTGCTCGTCGTAACCCGCCCTGCATACCTGCAATGGCTGGCCGGGCGCAACCTAAATCCCACAGAACGGGACTGGGTGCGGGCAGAGATTATCCGGCAAAAGCTCTGCAACAATTCAGATACACATCATACGGAATGAAGTAAAGGAGGAAACGATATGTTTGGACGATATACCGAACGTGCGCAACGTGTTATCTTTTTAGCACAGGAAGAAGCCAAAAGATTGCAACACAGTACCGTGGGCACCGAACATGTCCTGCTGGGACTGATCAGTGAAGGCAGCGGCGTGGCTGCAAAAGCCCTGGAAGTCTTGGGGATCAATCTCGACCAGGTGCGGAGCGAAGTGGAAAAGCTCATTGGCATGGGAGATACCCAGGTTGAAGGCGAAGTCGGTTTTACACCCCGAGCCAAAAAAGTCGTATTGGAACTGGCGCCATTAGAGGCGCGGAAATTAGCGCATAATTATGTCGGCACCGAGCATTTGCTGCTGGCATTGATCAGTGAAGGTGAAGGGGTGGCATCCCGGGTACTGGAAGGTCTGGGGGCCAGTATGCCTCAGGTGCACAAGGTCGTGATGGAGCTCCTGGGTGCCCCAGATGCGGGGGACTTACAGCCCGAACCGGTGGGTGCAACTCAAGCCAAAGCAGCACCAGGCACAAAAAGTGCGACCCCCACATTAGACAGTTTCAGTCGAGATTTGACACAAATGGCAAAGACCGGCAGTTTGGATCCGGTCATCGGCCGTGACATCGAGATTGAGCGGGTGATCCAGATCCTCAGCCGCCGGACTAAAAACAATCCGTGTTTGGTTGGTGAGCCCGGGGTCGGCAAGACAGCCATCGCCGAAGGCTTGGCGACGCGAATCGTGCAAGGCAATGTTCCGGAAACCTTGAAGGACAAACGGGTGGTATCCCTGGATCTGGCGTCCCTCATCGCCGGGACAAAATACCGGGGAGAATTTGAAGAGCGCCTGAAAAAGGTGATGGAAGAGATTCGAGCCGCCGGGAATGTGATTGTCTTTTTGGATGAACTGCACACCATTATCGGGGCCGGTGCGGCTGAAGGGGCCATCGACGCATCCAATATCCTGAAGCCGGCCTTGTCACGAGGGGAAATGCAGGTGGTAGGAGCGACCACACTGGACGAATACCGCAAGCATGTGGAGCGGGATTCGGCGTTGGAACGCCGTTTCCAACCCATCACGGTGGATGAACCCACAGTGGAAGAAACCATCGCCATACTCAAAGGACTCCGGGACCGCTATGAAGCCCATCATCGGGTGAAAATCACAGATGATGCCTTAGACGCTGCTGCACGCATGTCAGACCGATATGTTTCGGGACGGTTTTTGCCGGATAAAGCCATCGATCTGGTGGATGAAGCGGCATCCCGGGTTCGCCTGAATACCATGGTGGCACCACCGGATATGAAAGAACTGGAGGAAAAACTAGAGAAAGTGCGGATGGAAAAAGAGGCAGCCATCAAAAGCCAGGAGTTTGAGAAAGCCGCCCAACTTCGGGATCAGGAGCATGCTTTAAGGGAAAATCTGGAACAGCAGAAAGCAGAATGGAAACAAAAGCATACGACAAATTATGCCCAGGTCACAGAAGATGACATCGCTTCCATCGTGTCTAGCTGGACGGGGATCCCGGTACGAAAGCTTGCAGAAGAGGAGTCTCAGCGATTGTTGAATTTAGAGGATCTCCTGCATGAGCGGGTGGTTGGTCAGCATGAAGCAGTGACGGCCATCTCCAAAGCGGTGCGACGGGCCCGGGCAGGGCTCAAAGACCCGAAACGGCCCATTGGTTCCTTCATCTTTATGGGACCCACCGGGGTTGGCAAGACAGAACTAGCCCGGGCATTGGCGGAAGCCCTATTTGGCGACGAAGATGCCATGGTGCGAATCGATATGTCCGAATATATGGAACGTCACTCTGTATCCCGCTTGGTGGGTGCACCTCCTGGATATGTGGGATATGATGAAGGCGGTCAGTTGACGGAAGCCGTTCGCCGTAAACCTTACTCGGTCATTTTGTTGGACGAGATCGAAAAAGCCCATCCGGAAGTATTCAATATCCTCTTGCAGATCATGGAGGATGGCCGCTTGACCGATAACCAGGGCCGCGCGGTGGATTTCCGCAATACCGTTGTGATTATGACCTCCAATGTGGGGGCGAGCCTTTTGAAAAAAGAAGCAGCTTTAGGATTTAAGCCATCGGAAACAGAAGAACTAGCCCGTTATGATGACATGAAAGAACGAGTGACCGGTGAATTGCGCCGGACTTTCAGACCGGAATTTCTCAACCGGGTAGATGAAACCATCGTCTTCCATCATCTGGGAGAAAACGAAATCCGGCAGATCGTGGATCTGATGCTCAATGAGCTGGGCCGACGGCTGCTGGAAAATGATATTCGGATCACTGTCACCCAGGCAGCCAAAGACGAATTGCTAGCCAAAGGATATGACCAGACTTACGGAGCACGTCCCTTGCGCCGCGCGATTCAGCGGCTGGTGGAGGATCCCCTTTCGGAAGCGTACTTGCGGCGACAGTTTACGGCCGGAGATACGGTCCAGGTGGATTTCGTCAAAGACGTATTCACATTCGAACGCAAAGAAAAATGAGCTTGGTGAGGCTGTCGCAAGACAGCCTCTTTTTTTGCAGGGATATGCCGGGACGGCTACGAATCAATACGTAGGAAAAGGGAGGGAAGGTCATGCTGCGGGATCCCGATCGGTATCATGGTCACGGGAAACGCCATCGTTTTTTTGAAGGGTGGTATTACAAGCTGGTGGATGCCAGCCGCTCTCGAGTTTTGGTTCTGATCCCCGGTATTTATCTGGGCAGAGATCCGGGTCATCATCACGGATTTATCCAGGTGGTGCAGGGGCATCGAGGGCATATGGATTATATCCGCTATCCTGTAAGTGACTTTTCTGCTGCTCGTGATCGTTTTGATATCCAGGTGGGGAGGAGCCGGTTTTCCCTGACCGGCCTGTCAGTGGATATGAAGACACCGGATATGAACCTGCAGGGGACCTTACGGTTCGATGAAGTAAGTCGCTGGCCGGATTCGTGGCTGCATCCCGGCAGCATGGGGATTTACAACTACATTCCCCATATGCAGTGTTACAGTCAAGTCTGTGCCATGGATATGGCATTGACGGGTCAGATCGTCATCAACGGTGAAGCTTTGGATTTTACTGGCGGGCGGGGATATGTGGAAAAAAACTGGGGGCAGACTTTTCCGTATTCTTGGATTTGGGTCCAGTGCAATCATTTTGATACCATTCCGGCATCCATCTCCTGCTCACTGGCGCATATCCCGTTCCCGGTATCAAGTTTTCGTGGATTTCTCATCGGACTGTCGGTTAAGGATCAGTTTTATGCCTTCACCACCATGAACCGCAGTAAACTCAAGATCCGACAGAAAGGTGCAGATGCCGTGATCCAGGCAGAAAACCGATTGTATCGCCTGGAATTGGAGACACTGACCCGCAGAGACGATTTCATTCTTCTTCCCGGGCCTCAAGATGATCAAATGGTCCCCTTTGTTCAAGAAAATCTGTCGGCAACCGTCCATGTCCGGCTGACCGCCCGCAATGATGGACGTACCCTGTTCGATGAGATGGGTGTATGTTGCGGTGTGGAATATGGTGGCGATCAAATGATGGTGGTGGATCAACCCCAAGAGGAGGCACATCCATGAGTAAACGGAAAACTGTCTACGTCTGTCAATCCTGCGGGTATGATGCCGTTAAATGGAGCGGTAAATGCCCCGGATGCGGTAGTTGGAATACTATGACAGAAGAATTCATCAAAGACGATGCCCCCCGGGGATTGTCCATCGGTTCAGGAGCTGTTCCTGTAGCCATTGACAGTATGGAAGGTGACGATACTCCGCGATTGACCAGCGGATCACCGGAACTGGACCGCGTCCTGGGAGACGGGCTGATGCCCGGTTCGTTGGTCTTGATCGTGGGAGAACCCGGGATCGGGAAATCCAGTCTGACTTTGCAGATTGCCGCTCATGGTGCCAAGCGGGGAACACCGGTCCTCTATGTCACCGGTGAGGAAAGCACCCGTCAGATCCATTTGCGGGCGCGACGTCTGGATGCCGTCGTGCAGGATCTCTATGTCCTCAGTGAGACCAACCTGGACGAGATCCAGATAGCAGTGGCAAAGATGCAACCGTCTATGTTGATCATCGATTCCATTCAGACCATGTATCGGCCGGACATTCCGTCGGCACCAGGGAGTGTCAGCCAGGTGCGGGAAAGCGCTGCCTTACTGCTCCGCCTCACCAAAACCATGGGGATGACCACTCTGGTGGTAGGGCATGTGACCAAAGACGGTACACTGGCCGGTCCGCGGGTACTGGAGCATATTGTGGATACGGTCTTGTATTTCGAAGGTGAGCGGAATACCCACTATCGCATCCTCCGGGCGGTCAAGAACCGCTTTGGGGGGACCAATGAAGTGGGGTTGTTTGAAATGCGTCAGCAGGGACTGGTGGATGTGCCGGATGCATCCCGGGTGTTTCTGGAAGAGCGGCCATTTCATGTCTCCGGCAGTGTGGTGGTGCCGACCATCGAAGGGACCCGCCCATTGCTGGTGGAGATTCAGGCCCTGGTGTCACCATCGCCCTTTATTCCGCCCCGACGGACATCTGACAGCGTGGACATGAAACGGATCCAGTTGCTGTTAGCGGTTTTGGAGAAGCGGACCGGGATGCATCTGGGTGCTTCCGATGTCTTTGTTAAAGTAGCCGGGGGCATCGAAGTGGACGAGCCCGCCATCGATTTGGGGCTTGCCATTGCATTAGCCTCTAGCCACAGGGATCTGCCTGTGGAACCGGATACTGTGATCATGGGAGAAGTGGGACTGGCCGGGGAAGTACGCGGGGTTTCCCGGTTGGACCAGCGGCTGCGGGAAGCAGAGCGAATGGGATTTAAAAAAGCAGTCATTCCGCGGGGAAATCAAAAAGGTGAAAGTTTGGACACCCGCATGGAGTTGGTTTGGGTATCCTCTTTGCGGCAGGCCTTGGAAGCGGTGCTGGGGATATAAACAAAAAAAGCCTTGAAAAGGCTTTTTTAAGTGAGGGTGAACCGGCCTAATGCGGCGAGTTTCTCTCGTTCTGCCACCATGATATCGCACAGGGAGAAACCGAAGAGATCGCATAATGCTGTAAAGTAGAAGAGGTTCCGACCCAGTTCCGATTCGATGATCTCTCGGCAGGATTCGCAAAGTTCACCTTCCAGATGGTCGTCCATGTATTTGCTGATATCACAGAAAAGAAGATCCTCTGGAAAAGCTTGTTTGTCCGCTTTGATTCGCAGACAGCCGCAGGATGTGACAGCTTTGACGATGGAGCGGTTGACCCGGGCATTGGTTTCTTGGAATTTAGATAGCACATCCAGGATACTGCGATGACGGATGAGGAGCGAAGATACCGTTTCCTGGAAATTTACGCAACAGGGATCATCCATAGTGCCCACCTCTTCTGTCAGAATTTGAATGATGATTTGTCTTCATTATACTGGGTTACAGCTGCATTTGTCAATTGTCAGCAGGACCTGTGCTGGTTTGACAACCCCCCGTAAATATGTTACCATGGAAGAGTATAAGGAATATTTTTCTATCCTGGAGGAGGAGTGCCCGTGTTCAATATAGGGGATAAAGTCGTGTATCCCATGCATGGAGCAGGGGTCATCGAGGCCATCGAGGAGCAGGAAGTTCTGGGGGAGACCAAGCAGTACTATATTATGCGGCTCCCAATCGGTGAACTGAAAGTCATGATCCCACTGAAGAATGTTGAGCGGATTGGTTTAAGGTATGTCATCGATGCTGCAGGGGTGGATCGGGTCTTTGGGATCCTCCAAACCCGGGACGGTGATATGGCGACCAGTTGGAATCGGCGCTACCGGGCCAATCTGGAGCGGATCAAGACGGGTGACGTGTATGAGGTCGCGGCAGTAGTCCGCAACCTGGTTCTGAGAGAAAAGGAAAAGGGTTTGTCCACCGGGGAACGAAAAATGCTGGACAACGCTCGTCAGATTCTCTTGAGTGAATTGGTTCTGGCAAAAGGGATGGAAGAAGGAACGGCCACCTCACTGCTGGAAGAGTATATCGGATAGCGCACGCTTTCCATTACTTGAGGGTACGTCAGATGCGCCTGACGTATTTTTTTTTAGACGGAACCTCTGAGGATCTTTAGGAGTCCAATATGGATGAGAGGAGGTGAATTAACATGACACAAGTAGAACGAGCTGCCCGAATTCTGCTGACACTCATGGGTCTGGCCATTGGTTATGCAATCATACTTTTCATATTACCCCAGTTGCCAGCACTGATCGGGTTTGAAATGGATCTATTGATCATGAGCAGCCTTTTGGCTGCGGGTGCCCTGGTGGGTGGATTAATCAGCTATCTGTTGGCGCCATCCATCATTAGAGGAGTCAAGCAGTTGACCGTCTGGTTTGAAACCCGGTTGAAACGCGCACCGATCCAGGACATTATCGCCGGCTCCGTCGGTTTGATCATCGGTTTGATCATCGCCAATCTGTTGGGCAGTGCTTTTTCCCGGCTACCGTGGGTGGGGGCGATCCTGTCCCCCTTAAGCAGCGTGATCCTCGGTTATCTGGGAATCAGCGTCGCCGTGAACAAACGTGAAGAAATCGGCCATTTTCTGACCGCCCTCCCCATCTTTGGTGGCCGGGAGCGGGCAACCCGCACGGACAGTAAGCCTGCCAGCAAAATTCTGGACACCAGCGTGATTATCGACGGCCGAATCGCAGACATCTGCAAAAGCGGCTTTATAGAAGGGCCCATCGTCATTCCCGGTTTTGTACTTGAAGAACTTCGGCATATCGCAGACTCATCTGATTTGCTGAAACGGAATCGGGGGCGCCGGGGCTTGGATATCCTCAATCGGATTCAGAAAGAGCTGGATATCCCGGTACAGATCATCGAGAAGAATTTCAATGATGTCGCGGAAGTGGACAGCAAGTTGGTGAAACTGGCGAAACAAATGAACGGCAAGGTCATTACCAACGATTATAACTTGAATAAAGTGGCTGAGTTGCAGGGGGTCCCTGTACTGAATATCAATGAACTGGCTAATGCCGTCAAACCCGTGGTTCTGCCCGGGGAAGAAATGACGGTCCATATTCTCAAAGACGGGAAAGAACCCGGACAAGGCGTGGCATATTTGGATGACGGTACCATGATCGTCGTTGACGGTGGGAAACGCTTTTTAGGTGAGACCGTGGAGGTCATGGTCACCAGTGTCCTGCAGACTGCCGCTGGGCGAATGATTTTCGCCAAGTTGAAAATCGCGGTTGTATAAGGGAGGGAGACCCATGGTGACAGCTTTGGTTCCCGCAGCCGGAACCGGCACCCGTATGGGTGGCGGAGTCCATAAACAGTGGTTGCAGCTGGATGGGAAGCCCATGTTATCCCATGCGCTGACAGCACTTTGCCAATGCAGCCAGATCGATGAGATTATTGTGATTGCCCACGGGGATGATTTAGACCTGTGTCGAGAAACCTATATCGGTCAAGACGGTTTTGCCAAGGTAACGGATGTGATCCCGGGTGGGGAGAACCGCCAAATGTCCGTATTCAATGGGCTGCGCTATTTAAGCTGGCGGGATGAGCCCCCTCAGTGGGTCCTGATCCATGACGGGGTCCGGCCTCTAGTCACTGTCTCACTGATCGAACAGGTGATTCGGGCCGGGATGAAGTACGGGGCCGCCCTTTCAGCAATACCGGCAGTGGACACACTCAAACGGGTGGATCCCCTGTCACTTAAAGTAATCGAGACGGTAGACCGGTCGACGATGTGGCAGGCACAAACCCCGCAAATGTTTCGTTTTGCTGCTTTGTGGGCAGTTCACCAGCGAGCGTTTAGCGACGGTTGGAATGCGACAGACGATGCGGCATTGCTGGAAATGGCCGGAGAACCGGTCACCGTGATCCGGGGAGATCCGGGGAACCTCAAAGTGACCCATCCACAGGATCTGGTCATGGCGGAGATATGGACGCGAATTCGAAAGGAGCCCACTTGATGCGAGTCGGAATTGGGTACGATGTACATAAACTTGTGGCGGGGCGACCCTTGATCATTGGGGGCGTCCGACTGGATCACCCCACTGGACTGGTGGGGCATTCCGATGCTGACGTGTTGATTCACGCTGTCATCGATGCGTTGTTGGGTGCGGCTGGCCTTGGGGATATTGGTCGACATTTTCCAGATACCGATCCAACCTATGCTGGCGTGTCCAGTCTTTTGCTGTTAGCTGAAACCGGCCGCCTGATTCGGGAAGCCGGATACGAATTGGGAAATGTGGATGCAGTGGTGGTGGCCCAATCGCCGCGACTGGCATCCCATATGCATGCCATAGAGGCTAACATGGCAGATGCATTGGGCGTTCAAGCCCAACAGGTCCACATCAAAGCAACCACCACCGAAGGGTTAGGTCTGACTGGCCGAAAAGAAGGCATCGCAGCCCAAGCGGTGGCATTGCTCCATGCTGGAATTGCCGGGACTCGTTGATTTGTGATTGATCCTGCCGGTGGTTACAGACCACCGGCTTTTCTATTATCAAAAAGGTGGAATGATATGAGTAAATGGATATACAGGGGGCCAATATTGCTTGCGCTGCTGCTGTTTTTCTGGCTGACAGGCACCTCCGAGGCTATCTCGGTGCGAGAAACCAATTACGCCGGGGTCCGCCGTTTTACCGAAAGTGGTTTGACAGGAAGTGAAATATGGGTGAACCGGCAACCGGTGCTGACCGTGTGGGAAGATGTTGCAGGCTATCATGCCCACACCCGGGGGTATCAGGCAGCCGCCACCTTGAATGCGTTGTTTGCCAGTCAATCTCAGGAGGTCCATGTTTCTGTCACATTGGATGAGGATCGGATTCTGCTCCTGGCGCAAGACCAATATCTTTTGGAAGTAGACCCCTTATCGGCCAGCAAGGCAGGAGTCACCACCACCGAGTTGGCTTTGGCCTGGGCGCAAAATCTGAATGATGTTTTATCTGATGATGAAGGGGCGGTCAGTCGTCATATCCAAGACATTCACAAAGGGAAAGCGTCCTGGTACGGCGGCTACTTCCATGGCAGGCGGACCGCAAGTGGTGAGACGTACAATCAGCATGCTCTTACGGCCGCTCACCGGACACTGCCCTTTGGTACCGTCGTCCTGGTCACCAATACCAGCAATCAGCGGAGTGTCCTGGTCCGGATCAATGATCGAGGGCCTTTCATTCAATCACGGATCATCGACCTGTCCCGTCGCGCCGCCGAAGAAATCGGCATGATTCGATCCGGGACAGCCCAAGTCACCCTCCAGATTTTGCAGACACCATAAATTCCGAATGCGCCCCGTTGATCTTTCCATAGCTGTGGGAATGGCCTGACCGAAAAAAATATACAATTATGGGTTGACAAGCAGGCGAAATCCGAGTATATTAAATATAACGAACGTTATATCAAGATGGGGGTGACCATGATGGACGACTTGGATACAAGGGAACGAATCCTCAAACACGCAGTCAACATTTTTAGTGTGAAGGGATTTCACGGCACCAGCATGCGTGATATTGCCAAAGCATCGGCATGTTCATTACCAACCCTCTACTATTATTATCACAGCAAAAGCCAGCTCTTTGAGGAAATCGTCGTCCACCAGTTTATGATCATCACAGAGAATATGAACCGTAAACTCAACCTCCATCAGTCTCCCGAGGAACTGTACCTTCATGTTCTCAAAACGCGTATGGAATTGCAAGGGTTTGATCGGGAAGTGTATAAAATGGCACTCAAAGTCTGGCTGGGTTTTGAAGGTGAGGGGCAAGCCCGGGATCAGATTCTGGAGTGGGAACGAAAGCGGGCGGATGCAAACAAAGTGTTTATCAATCGAGCTGTGAGGAATGAGAATCTTAGGGAAGATGTCACCGAGATATTCATCAATTACATGGAAAACATCATCAATCGCATCATTTTGCTGGATGAGACCTTTGAAGATGAAAAGCTGAAGCGGCAAATTGCGTTACTCTTTCAGATCGGGACTTCATAAGGGAAACCGCTCATTTTGAGTCGAGGAGTTGGTGTTGCACAAGGTATTTTTCACCGACATATTTTTTTAATATTTACCTATCTAACGTTATATAAGGAGGAATCACAAACATGGAACTCAATGAAAAAGTGCGCGTTTTGCAAACCATCTATGCAGGTGCTTTGGCTGACCACGTCTATCGTCTAGGTCAAGAAGGGGTGCTGGAAAAAGTCACAGACATGAAGCGACATGAGCAACTGGCAGGAGGGAAAATCCGGGCAGGCCAGATGGGTATCACCCGTCCAGATGCCGTATTTACCACGCTTTCCGACATTATGGGATGTGCTAATTGGGAAGTGACTCCCCATGAAAACGGCGACGGGTTTACAGCAACCGCATCACGCTGCATGCTGTGTGCATTTGCCAAGCGCATGGGATCACAAAGTCCGTGCCGTTTAGGTTGTCTGGATCCCATGGAAGGGATGATCAAAGGGTTGGATGAAAAAGCATCATTTACTATGGAAAGCACCCTGTTTGCGGGATCAGAATGCCGGGTGGTCGTGACCGTCAACGATTAGACCATGGAAACAGCTGTTTTGATGAAGGAGGAGCATTGCCAGGGCTGAAATCTCATTGTGTTCATCATAACGGGTAGCCGGAGATGATTGCTTCAGGTTTTTCGATGATCAGCGTCAACATGTGTTGAACTGCACAAGAGAATGAACACACGCTTGCCCACAGGATTGATTCACAAAACGCCGGGTCAAAGTACAATTACCTAAAAGTGCGTACTTGCTTTATCATGATATAAGCATAGAATGATACATAGCAAATACTATTCAAGGAGGAATTGCTTTGATCACTGACGATATGCAGAAAATCCTGATGGATGCGCCAATTTGGGTGTTAGCCACTGCGGACCCGGATGGAACTCCAAACGCCATTCCGATCCGGTTCCATGAAATGATGGATGACCGTACATTTGTTTTTGTCGACAACTTTATGAAACAGACTTTGCGCAATATCGAGGGAAATCCAAAGGTTGCAGTTACCGCATGGGTCAATCTGGAGGGGTATCAGTTCAAAGGAACGGGTCATTATCTGACTTCAGGGCCGATTTTTGAAGCAGGCCACAAAAAAGCAAAAGACGTGAATGCTATGTTACCGGGAAAAGGGGTGCTGGTGGTTTCAGTTGACGAGGTCTATTGTCAAAGCCCCGGCCCGAAAGCCGGCGTCAAAGTATCATAAGTCAGTGACTTGGGGACGAGTCCAAGATCTCCAATGAGACCATGGGTGATTCCGCGCTTGGGTACAGACCTTTATATGCGGAGATTCTGTTCGATTTAATATCCAGCTCATCAGCAACTATGGTTGATGGATGCAAAAAAAGCAAGCAGATGATGCTTGCTTTTTTATGTCACCCCTATTCCATGGAATGCTTTGCATTGACGTATTCAATGGCTTCCTTGCCCGTCATGTGTTGGATATCGATCGCGATTATATAACTTTGCGTGCAAACCGATAGTTCGTTTTGTTTGGCTTCTTGGGACTGATCGCCGGCATACTTTTCGATCAAAGCAGCAAATGCATCCCGCCATTCAGCTTCCTCCGCAATCCGTGCCTTGCCAAACACAATGACACTGCGAAAGAAAGAAGTAAATTTCGCGCTGACAATGGTGTCGTCATCGATCACGGTAAAAGACACTTTTGGGTTTTTGCAGATGGCATCAATTTTATGGCCGGCCTTGGCAGAGTGAAAGTAAATCTTATCCCCATGATACACATAGCTCAGTGGTACGGCATACGGGTATTCGTCATCTCCTAAGCATGCCAGGACTCCATGCGTACATCTGTTCAGCACGGCTGCGGTGTCGGCATCCGGCAATACCTGTTTGCTGCGTCTCATATCTCTAAACATCATGGCTCACTCACTTTCTCGAAATGGATTCGGATTTCCTCAAATACATGCTGGTCTGCATTCATTATACGACAGAAAACATGCCCATGCAATTTGATCAAAGATGATTGCAAAAAACCCGTGTCGATCCATGGGCTCATGCAAAGGCACAGGCAAGGTTAGCAGTTTGGCTCAGCATGAATCACAAATCGACCTTTTTGGGTTTTGATATCTCTGTAAGTATGATGGGTCATGTTATATGAATCTTGCATTGAAATCCCATTCCATCTTCTCTAATGATGATAGTCATGGTCGCATCCTGATGACACTTTAGGTGCATGGATATTCATGTAAAAAAAGGGAATCGCCTGATTAAAGAGAAGTAGACCACAACTTGACGGTTGCATGTTCATGCAGCTTATCAAAAGCGTGACATATCGTTGCCATTCAGATTATGAACGAAATGAGAGGGTGATCCGAAGTGACATGGACGAAACCGAGAACGAAAGCGGGAGCTTTGGTCCTGGTTTTTTTGGTTACCATAAGCTCTTTTGTTTTAACAGCCGGCAGTGTGCGGGCTGCGGATGATTTCGATTTTCGTATTGAAGCTGGACATGCCAGCATTTTTGACTACCATGGTGAGGGAGAAAATGTGTTCATTCCATCCACATTGGGGGGCAATCCCGTGACGCGGATTGAGGAGTTTGCGTTTTACAACAAAGGATTGTCATACGTGGAAATTCCAGATAGCGTGACCGAAATCGATAATCATGCATTCGCTGATAACCAGCTGTATGCCGTGAAATTAGGACAGGGTATCATCAGAATCAGCAATGAAGCATTTTATCAAAACGATATGACTTCCATCATGATTCCGGATGGTGTGGAAATCATCGGTGAATTTGCATTTTTCGGAAATCAACTGACAAAAGTGATTATCCCCCCCAGTGTGACGGGGATCGGTATTGCTGCATTTGATGCAAACAAAGGTAAAATAGAGGGATTCACCATCTATGGTGTATCCGGCTCAGCTGCCGAAATCTATGCAACTGCGAATCGACATACCTTTATCCCCATCACTTATTCTGGAGATTATTCATACATTATTGAAGACGGCAAGGCGGTCATTATGGAATACAAGGGCACCGGTGGGAATGTCGAGATTCCGGTTGCATTAGGTGGCCACCCAGTTGTGAAAATTGAAGAGGGAGCGTTTCAGAAAAAAGGGCTCACTTCCATCGTGATTCCGGATAGTATCATTCGAATCGGTGATGGAGCATTTGCATTCAATCACGATCTAACTTGGGCGATCATCGGCCAGAGTGTGACGATCATTGGCAATTACGCATTCACGGAGAATCGGCTCTCTGAATTACGCATTCCTGACCATGTGATCAATATTGGTGAAGGGGCGTTTAACAATAATGCCCTCGAGCATATTGAGATCGGCAGCGGAGTGGAATCCATCGGTTCATATGCTTTTATGGGTAATCAGCTGACTTCCATCATGATCCCGAGAAGTGTAACCAGCATGGGGTCAAGTGCATTTATGCAAAACGAGCTCGCGTCGGTGACGATCTCTAACCCGGCGATGAGTATCGGTGAAACCCAATTTACTGCAAATCAAGAGAAGCCTGAGGATGTGACGATATACGGGATATTGGGTTCGACAGCGGACACCTATGCTTCCGATAACGGGCATACGTTTGTTGCTATCGAAGAGACAGATGACGATGATGATTCATCCATGATGACCATCATTTATTATGGGCTTGGACTATTGGTGTTGGTAGGTGGCGTGCTGTTGATTACCAAAAGAAAGAAATAATGAGGATTAATCATCACTGGTATGCCAATATGTGGTCAGCGATTTCAAGTTAGAATCATTTGCCTAGCCGAATTCTTCAATTGATGCAATTACCTCAAGTCCAGCATTGAGTTTTCGACGGATCCATCTGATAGAGTGCAACCTGGATTCCATTCCTTGGGACCGTTAAAGATCAGCGGTAATCTTTGTATTTGCATGGTGTAAGAATTGAGGATGGATGCGGAGTATGGTATAATGATGGAGTTCAAAATACTGAGGAGGTGGCACCATGGGCGAAAAAGTTAGGGTCCGCATTGCACCCAGCCCCACCGGTCCGATTCACATCGGCAATGTGCGGACGGCCTTGTTCAACTGGTTGTATGCCCGCCACACAGGAGGAGCGTTCATCCTGCGTTTTGAAGATACTGATCTGGCTCGTTCTCGGGACGAGTACGGGCAGATCATCATCAATGAACTGAAATGGTTGGGTTTGAACTGGGATGAAGGTCCGGATATCAGCGGGCCCTATCCCCCATATAAACAGACCGAAAAACTGGCGGTGTATCAGGCGCGAGCCCAAACATTGCTGGATGAAGGCAAAGCCTATCTCTGTTTTTGTTCATCGGAAGAACTGGAAAAGGAACGGGAAGTCGCCAGTGAAAAAGGTGAAATTCCCCGTTACAGTGGACGGTGTCAAAATTTGAGCCCTGCTGAACAGGCGGAGAAAATTGCTCAAGGAATTAAACCGTCCATCCGTTTTCGCGTCCCGCCGGGGCAGCATATTGTCTTCGATGATTTGGTCCGGGGTCGGGTGGAGTTTGAAAGCGATATTCTGGGGGATTATGTGATCGTCCGTCCGGATGGGATTCCCATATACAATTTTGCAGTGGTTATTGACGACTATGACATGCAGATCACCCATGTGATCCGGGCGGCGGAGCATATCTCCAACACCCCGCGACAGATTCTGCTGTATGAAGCATTCGGCTTCCCCATTCCTCACTTTGCCCATGTGTCCATGGTGCTGGGACCAGATCGGACCAAGCTCAGTAAACGTCATGGTGCAGCCTTTGTGGGTCAGTATCGGGAAGCGGGATATCTGCCGGAAGCCTTGGTCAACTTTTTAACGCTGCTGGGGTGGTCCCCGGAAGGGGAGCAGGAGATCATGCCCGTGGAAGACCTGATTCGTCAGTTCTCCCTGGATCGGATCGCAAAGAACCCGGGTGTCTTTGATATCCAGAAACTCAACTGGATGAACGGCCATTATATCCGCCAGAGCAGTGATGAACGCATCTTGGATCTGGCGATGCCGCATTTGCAGAAAGCGGGTTTTGTCGGCGATGCAGTGTCGGCGGATGAGCATCAGTGGTTGCTGAAAGTCATCGCCACCGTGAAAGATCATCTGGAGTATGTGGGTCAGGTGGTCGTGCACACCCGCATCTTTTTTGAAGATCAGGTGGATATCGAAAACGAAGAGGGCGTATCGGTCTTGGCCGAAGACACCGTGCCGTCTGTGTTGGCGGGTTTTCGGGACAAACTGACGGAACTGGATGAGTGGACACCGGAAAACATCCAGGCAATCCTGAAAAGTTACACCAAGGAATTGAAACTTGGTGGGAAAAAGGTGTACATGCCCATTCGAGTTGCCCTGACGGGCGAGACTCACGGCCCGGAATTGCACCATATCATCCCGCTGTTAGGCCGGAAGAAAGTCCTGAACCGCCTCGCCCGGTAACAGCACGGTCTGCACTTGACAGACTGGGGGATTCATCCTACAATAGTAATAAATATACCCCCTTGGGGTTGATAATTCGATGATGGGGAAGAGTAGCTTAGCGGATGCGAACAGAGAGGACCTGCCGGTGGAAATGGTCCCGCAATGCTAAATGAAGTGCCCCCCGGAGTTGGCGGCTGAAATATTTTTGTAGGCCGTACCGGTTGCACCCGTTACCGTGCTGGCAGCAATGCCGTAAAGGGAGGCGGTTTATCCGCCTAATCAGAGTGGAACCGCGGGGCCCTCGTCTCTGAAGCGTCTGGCTTTCAGAACGAGGGCATATTTTATTGGGGAGGGATCGCCATGATTCAGGTATACAATGATTTAAACCGCAAGAAGGAAGCGTTTGTTCCATTGTCCGGCAACAAAGTAGGGATGTATGTCTGCGGACCCACCGTTTACGACTTTTTTCACATCGGTAACGCCCGGGCATTTACCATGTTCGACATCATCCGGCGCTATCTGGAATATCGGGGGTATGATGTCACCTATGTGCAGAATTTTACCGACATCGATGACAAGATGATCAATCGGGCTCGTGATCTGGGTATCACTGTCAAAGAACTGGCAGAACGCTATATCGACGAGTATTTCCAGGATGCAGATGCCCTGGGAGTCCGGCGAGCAGATCATCACCCCAAAGCCACCGAACACATTCCTGAAATCATTGATATCGTGGTCAAGCTGCAGGAAAAGGGATTTGCCTATGAAGTGGACGGGGATGTCTATTTTGATGCCAAACGCTTTGAGGAGTACGGGAAACTCTCTCATCAGGATCTCGGGGAGTTGGAGTCGGGGTCGCGGGTGGATGTGGATGAGCGAAAAATCAACCCCATCGATTTCGCCCTCTGGAAGAAGCAAAAACCCGGCGAGCCGGCATGGGACAGCCCCTGGGGGCAGGGACGTCCGGGTTGGCATATCGAGTGCTCTGCCATGGCGGCCAAATACCTGGGTGAAACCATTGACATCCATGCCGGGGGAGCGGACCTTGTGTTTCCTCATCATGAAAACGAGATCGCCCAGTCAGAAGCCGCCAATGAGAAGCCCTTTGCCCGTTACTGGTTGCATAATGGTTATTTGAATATTGATGGTGAGAAAATGTCCAAATCTTTGGGGAACTTCTTCACTGTGCGTGATATTCGCAAGGTCTACGACCCGGAAGTGGTGCGTTTCTTCCTTATGTCCGCCCATTACCGGAATCCCTTGAACTTTAGTGAAGAGCAGCTGGCCAGTGCCAAGATTGCCCTGGAGCGGTTGTATACGACATTGGCCAATCTGGAATATGCCAAAACGAGTGCAGGTGGGGACGAAAAACCCGGAGATGGTGTGATGACCGCCAAAATCGATGCGTACCGGCAGCAGTTCATCGATGCCATGGATGATGACTTTAATACTGCGGACGCGACCGCAGTCATGTTCATGTTTGCCCGGGAGGTCAACACCCAACTTAGTGCGGGATTATCAGTGCCGGTTATGGAAAAAACCATGGAACAGCTTAAGGAGTGGGGTCAGATACTAGGGCTGTTGCAGCGAAAATCTGAAGCGAGCGTGTTGGATGATGCCGTGGAGGATCTGATCAAACAGCGGGATGCAGCCCGGAAAGGGAAAAACTGGGCGGAAGCGGACCGGATTCGAGCGCAGCTTTCAGAGATGGGGATCACCATTGAAGATACCCCCAAAGGGGCGCGAATCATTGCACGGAAAAATTGAGTCCCCAGGGAGCGGAATATCCGCTCCCTAGTTGTTTTTAAGGCGTGCAGAACATATAATGAGGGAAAGAAGCAAATGAAAGAGGGTGCAGATTTGCCAAGTATGGATGCACAAACCAACGACCCACTGGCCGATACGGGGCTGCTGCAGGCGGTGGATGAATGGCGGGGCGTTCCGCTCCATGCCATCTCCCCGGCAGTGCTGGCCTATATTGGTGATGCGGTCTACGAATTATATATCCGGATGCGGGTGCTCAGGCGCCAGTATCAGAAAGTCAACGCGCTGCACCAGGCTACGGTGACCCGGGTGAAGGCAGATGCCCAGGTCCAGGTGTTGGCGTACATGGAACCATTTTTGACGGAATCGGAAAAAGACATGGTCCGGCGAGGCCGAAATAATAAATCCGGCTCGTCCACCCGGGGGAGTTCGGTGATGGTTTACCGAAACAGCACGGCATTTGAAACACTGCTGGGTTATTTGTATCTGACTCGACAGGAAGCCCGGATGATGGAGCTGCTGGAAACCGCTCTGACCAAGATGGAGGCAGAACCGGTAGCTGGCGAATAACCCGCGAAGGAGGATAGGCATGGGACGAAAAACATTGCATGTAGAACTACTCCGCTATACACCTGACAGTGAAGAGATCATTGCCATGGGGGCAAAACTCTGTTATTCCGGTGCGGATATCGATACGCTGATGACCGGTATCCAAAAAAGGGACCAGTCCGGGTTTATTGAGAAGCTGGTGGATATGGGGCACTATTCCCCCATTGAGCATGCCAGTTTTACCTTTGGCATTGAAGGGGTATCTCGCAGCTTGCTGGCCCAGATTACCCGTCATCGGATCGCCAGTTTCAGTGTTCAATCCCAACGCTATGTGGGTAAACAGAGTAGCGAGAAAGACCCGGTTTTTGGCTACATCATCCCGCCGCGCATTGAAGCACTGGGGGTTGAATATACGGAAATATTCGAAAAGCAGATGGAGCAGATGCAGGTCTGGTACGATCAGTGGCAGATGCTGCTGGGCGGCTCGGGGGAATCGGCCAATGAAGATGCCCGGTTTGTGTTGCCCAATGCATCGGAGACGAAAATGATGGTGACCATGAATGCCCGGGAGCTGATGCACTTCTTTCGAGTCCGTTGCTGCCGCCGTGCACAGTGGGAAATCCGGGCATTGGCAGATGAGATGCTGCGATTAGCGAAGGCGGCGGCGCCGGTGCTATTCAAAAATGCCGGACCTGCTTGTCTGACGGAACCTTGCCAGGAAGGGAACATGTCTTGCGGCAAGATGGTGGAGGTGCGAGCAGCCTATGGAAAAGCATGAGGGTACGGTGCCGGAGGAGATATTAAGCAGCAAACTGGAAGGGCGGAACCCGATTTTAGAGGCTTTGCGGGCAGGACGACCGGTGCATCGCATTCTGCTGGCCAAGGGAACACAGGGATCTGTGCGTGAGATTCTGCGACTGGCTCATGCCAGAAACATCCTGGTTCAGGAAGTCGATCCCAAGCGCATCGAAACCCTGGCCGAGACGAGCGCACCTCAGGGTGTGATCGCTTATGTGGCAGCTAAAGAGTATGTGGAATGGGAAACCATGTTGGAAGCGGCAAAAGCTAAAAATGAAGATCCGCTGATCGTAATCCTGGACGGTTTGGAAGACCCCCATAATCTGGGGTCTGTGCTGAGGAGTGCAGAAACAGCTGGCGCACACGGCGTGATTATCGGTAAGCATCGTGCAGTCGGATTGACCGAGACCGTGGCGAAAGCTTCGGCCGGTGCGATTGAGTATATGCCCGTCGCCAGGGTCACTAACATCGCCCAGACGATGGATGAATTGAAGGAAAAGGGTGTATGGGTGGCAGGTGCCGATATATCCGGGGATGCTCTGTATGGTGGAAAGGATCGGTTGACCGGGCCATTGGCCATCGTCATTGGCGGTGAAGGACAGGGAATGAGCCGGTTGGTTCGGGATAAATGCGATTTTTTAGTGTCGATTCCGATGCGAGGTAAGATCCAGTCTTTGAATGCATCGGCTGCTGCGGCGATCATCCTCTACGAAGCAGTCCGCCAGAGAATGGGAAAAGCAGATACGACAAGGATTTGAACCGATATCGCCGGTCTTGACGGGATATATCCCGTAGGGTATAATGACAGTGTATTATGTTGACTTGCAGTAAAAACGCTTCATGTCCCAAAGTTTCCCTCACCGAAGGCAGGTCTATTCTTAAAACGGGGGCGATATGAGTGACTGTCAATTACAGCATGCAGGGTGACTTTGGCGAGTGTTACGGAGAAATGATCGATGAGGAGATCATCGAAAAAGCCAAAGAGGGGAATAACGCTGCTCTTGAATATCTGATCAATAAATACAAGAATTTTGTTCGGGCGAAAGCGCGTTCTTATTTTTTGATTGGCGCGGACCGTGAAGACATCATCCAGGAAGGGATGATCGGGTTATATAAGGCGATAAGGGATTTTAGAAGTGATAAATTGTCGTCATTTAGGGCATTTGCGGAATTGTGCATTACCCGGCAGATTATTACTGCCATCAAAACCGCAACCCGGCAGAAGCATATTCCGTTGAATTCGTATGTATCGTTGAATAAACCGATCTATGATGAAGACTCGGATCGGACGTTGCTTGACATCCTGTCAGGTTCCAAAATTTCAGATCCGGAAGAACTGATCATCAGCCGGGAAGAATTCGGCGATATTGAAGAAAAGATGGGTGAAATCTTAAGTGAGTTGGAGTGGCGGGTGTTGATGGCTTATCTGGATGGTAAGTCCTATCAGGAAATCGCCTGTGATCTGAGCCGACATGTGAAGTCCATCGATAATGCCCTGCAACGGGTGAAGCGGAAGCTGGAGCGGTATCTGGACAACCGGAAAGAAGAAAATGAAGATCGGAACAACCAACTCAATCAGAGCTGAAATCCGGGGTTTAAGGGTTGACTCTGAATAAGATGGGATATATAATATCAAAAGGTGTTTATTTTGCCGACGTAGCTCAATTGGCAGAGCAGCTGACTTGTAATCAGCAGGTTGCGGGTTCGAGTCCCATCGTCGGCTCCAGTAATATCAAGGCTTTGCGGAAATGGCCGCAGGGCTTTTTTGTTAAACCGTTGCCAAACCGTTGCCATTTTTCCTAAACATCTGATGTTTTATGATGTGATAGTATTGCACAAACCCTTGATATATCTAGATATGTGTGTAATGGATAATACGAAAAATACCCCTTTAGCTAGACCGTGATCTGGTTGCGGGTTCGGATCCCATCATCGGCTCCATATTTGACAAGGGTTTGAGGGATTGGGAGCAACATTTCAATTCCTCTATTTGTGTCTGTGTGCGGGCAAATGTTTTCCATCGCGATTCTTTGGAACACTTTTATTCTTATAGTGTAATCTTAAGTGAGTATCAAGGGGATTGTCCGAAGTAACCATCTCTCTGCTACCCCTCATTGAGGTATCGACTAATATCGCACGGGAATCATGGACGAACAATACTTGACACTAACCCCCTCTACGTAGGGGTATTTTTCTGCCATAAATTGTAGAAAAATATAAAAATATGCATGCAGGAGTATATATACCTAGATTCTACGTGCAAGATATCCCCGTAGTCCTTTAAGCAAGCATTTATAATGATTAGGCCAAAACCGGTCTTTCACCCATTGGGTGAAAGGAAATTACAGCAGAAAGATCCTATTTATATGTTTTTACCTTGCTCATTGGGTAAGAATATTGCAATAGAAACGTTGCGAAGGAGATGGTCTATGATTAATAAAATTGATTTTAATGCTAAGAATCTAACATCAATTGCAGGCCTTTTCCTTCTGCTATAGAATGCAAAAGACAATGCCATTTTTGAGGTGATTGAAAGTGATCTCGTCTTTGAAAGTGACTCTGTGAACAAAATTTAATGGATCACATTAAGACCATGCTCTGTGGCCATTTTATCGGAATCGATAAGCTCGAACGTTTGAAGCTCTTAAAAAATGACCCTCTCGTACATGAATTCGATATCTCCATAAAAAAACCTGAATAGTCTCAAGATTCTTGGGGAAATTCAACTTTAAGACAACGCAAATGTTTAGAGAAATCAACTTCAAAGTGTTTAAAAAACTACTTTTGAAAAGCAAACTGACATCCATCACGATTGATATTGATAGCAGTGTTATAAACGTAGAAGGCCATCAAGAAGGGGCTACAGAAGGATGCAATCCTAAAAGGCTAGGCAACAAGTGCTACAATATCCAGTTTGCATTTTGCGACGAATTAAAAGCATACGTCACTGGATTTGTTAGAATGGCAATACTTATACTGCAAATGGTGCTGCTGAACTGATTAAAGAAGTCGTAGCCAACCTAAAAACAGACGACATAGAAATCTTTTTTCGAATGGACAGTGGTTACTTCGATGAAAAAGTCATCGAAACAATCGAGTCTCTTGGCTGCAAGCACTTAATCAAAGGAAAAAGAAGAAGACACCCTTAATTGGCTTAAAAATATCCTAACTTAAGCTTCAAGCGACAAACGTTGTTAATAGATCTCGCACCTAAACTCACTTAAGTGTGAGAGATAACACAAGGAGGTCAACATGTCATTGGAAAAACTTCAGCAGCATTATCAGGAGCGTCAGCTGGATAGCACAAGCCTACCCTTAGTAATGGTTCAGCTTGAGAAGCTTAGTTTACGGGTTGATCCCAACAACGGGGATTTGTCAAGACTATCAGAGTTAACCCCCGAACACTTAAACGAACATATCCAAATTTGGCGCAAGTCTCCTGACTTTTCTAAAGAGGCTTTCTTGGGAGTAGCCCGCTACTTAAGGTTGATGCAATACAATGGACCATTTATTCAGATGCTCAAATATTTGGGAAGCATCGGGGTCATTGAAAGCATCCTTTCTCAATTGACAGAGCAAGAGGGCCAAGAATTGACCCAAGAATTAAAAAATTCAGTTTCCCTACCCGAATTCGGCCTTACTCCAGATGAGTTTCCTTGTAAAACCCAAGATTTTATAGATACACTAGAAACGTTACTACCAAAAAATCGCCTAGTCAGCGTCATGGCAGGCAACCACCATGGTATCCCCAAAGAGGCATTCTTGGAAGAGAAGGCACTGTATGAAGCTGCCCAAAGTTTAGATGACTATTTAGCAGATCTGCAAGTAAGAAAAATTACTGAACTGCAACATCACTGCGATACCAACACCATATGGTATGAACAAACCATTACTCAGGCAGTGGTGGATTATGCTAAAAGCAATCAAGAAATCATGTCTGCGGTCCGAGTAGGCGATAAACTTTATGCCACTAAAATCCCATATGATCCAGATAATTTTCTTAAAACCAAGGATCCGCACATGCAAGCCTATTACGCGTGTCATTGTCCGTTTGTCAGAGAATCAATTCTAAAACCCACTGCCAATGGCCCAATTTCAGAGAACTGGTGTTATTGTAGTGGTGGATTTGCAAAATATCCGTTTGAAGTTATATTTGAACAGCCATTAACCGTTAAATTGCTTAACTCAGCACTCAGAGGGGATACTTACTGCCGATTTGAAATTTCACTTGAAGGGCTACCCTTCAAAAGATGATCGTCTATACACTATTGACCTAGTCGCAAAAGACGGGGCCGCCTATATACGCTTGTTGAAAAATTGTATTGACAATCTTACCCAATAAATGGGTCAACAACAGTGTTAATGATGGAAATGAATCGTTGCCAAATCGTTGCCATTTTTCTTTGATAGCAGTGATTTCACGATTAGTTAAAATGTTCAAACCATTGATTTACAAAGATATTATGATAGCGAATCATATGTAAGATTGGTTTAAGCTGAATCTTAATCAGCAGGTTGCGGGTTCGAATCCCATCATCGGCTCCAGTAATATCAAGGCTTTGCGGAAATGACCGCAAGGCTCTTTTGTTGATTCGTTGCCAAATCTTTGCCACGTTTCTCAATAACACTAACCGTTATTTATTATGAGTTGCGAACCATTTTGCTAACAGACTGCGCCGCATGGAGTAGAAAAGAGTGGGTTGCAGTAATCATACGATCGACAAAACCCTTTATAGAATAATCACTCTTGGGTCTATACAATACTGTATAAAGCCTATACTATCAGAATGGCATTTAAAAAGTCAGCGGTTCGCTTCCGCTTATCTCCACAAAAGAAATACAGCAACGGCGCAGGATTCGCCGGTTTTTCTTTGTAAGGTGTGATGGTGAATCATGATCTTAGGAGAAATCATGTGTCATACTCTGTCGAGTAATATTTTGAATTTTCAGGCAGGTAAAATCAGGTGCTAGTCGAAATTTCACACTCAGGCAATATTTAACAATTTGGACATTTTGTTTGAAAAAAGCTCAAAGGTCCATGTGATGCACTAGCACGTCGGAATGGGTGGGTGACAAGAATGAAACAATCTAGAAAAAGACATATTGTCCAACTCCTTCGTTTAGGCAAGCTACTATTTGTCATTTTGTTCATTGTACTTGTGGGTTTATCGAAGTACACCCTTGATCATGGTCCAGAGGATCGAGTATCAATAATTATCATTTTGCTGACATTGGTTGCTATTGCCGAATATTTCATTTCGCGGTATATAGAGCATAAGTATCTTTATTAAGTGTGTGACGAGAACACTGAAAACGGCGATAAACAATTAACATCCACAAATGAGCGAAAACTCGGGGGTATGCTTATGAAGATTACTCGAAACAACGTCTACCGTTATTCGGTTGCTTTGTTAGGTGTATTAATGATATCAGGTGTTTTACTCTTCATTACTCTTTTCTTTGCGGAGTACCGTAAGGTTGATTCTTTACTTGGGGTTGTTGTGCTCTTAATAGTGATAATCTTAACTGTGTATGGAGGATTACAGTGGTTAGCGATTCGGTATCCATACGATGTGGTAACATTTGCGTGGAACGAAGGGAATCTCTATGGTGCTCACAAATACAGAACGATGTTCGAGAATCGAAATGCATTTGAAGATCACTTTTACACGAAGTTAAGAGCTGATGGATTTGAATATGCCGGTAATATTGAGAATACCCTGGGGGCCTTAATGGCTGTATATACTAGGGACATCGAGGTTAAAAGGGAAACACTGCTGATGATAGAGACAGATCAATTTACGATGGACATGCTGTTGCAGCATCGATATCTGTTCAAAGATTTCATTGAGGATTACACAAAAAGACCCGGATTGAAATGGTTAAAACGAATGAGGACAGTAATTATTGTCAAGGAGTTGTCGGTTCCATTGCAGATACTTCTAAGTTCCAGAGAAATCCACTTCAAAGAGATACCTAATGATCAGGGAGCGCAAGTATATGCAATAGTAGAAAACGAGATGACCGTCTACACAAAAGCCCATAAGCCACAAATGCTATTCAATGAAGTCACACCGTGGCTGAAAGGTTATTTCATCGGGACAACACGCCAAGTGGCGGAGCATGTGTGGAAAGGCGTGGATTGGAAGGATATCGAAGAGTTACACCTGGACAAAAAAGCCATGATTATCCTTGTCCATAAAGCACTGAATATGTATCGAGAGCGTCTTGAGTAGATGGATACAGATCTTAAATTACTGTAGTTCGAGTTTTGAATTCTAAAAACAACAAACTGACGGCCTATGACGGGTCTGCGATCACGATGGATGCTAATTCTAACACATACTGGTCTAGCAACTGCTGAAGAACGAGCAGCTAAAGAAATCGTTAAAGCAATTATTCGTAATAAATATAGGACCACTTTTGTAAAGTTTACTTGAATAACTATTCAAAGAACCGGTTACAGTGTTAGGATGAGGGTCTATTAAGGAATTCTCAAAGGGTTGAAGTTATGAATAGAGTTGCGGATAAGAGGAAATGACTGGCAATATACATATATTCCTTCATTCCAGTAATCCTGACTCTTATGACCGGGTAAAAACTAAATGGTTCATATGAAGGCAGTATTTTTAATATGTTGCTTGCTATTTCCCTGTTTTTCAGTATCGATTTATTTTCGCAAACTACCTCTGCCGTTGATTCTTAGGCTCGATCTGGTGGTAGTTTTGAGTAGCTGTTAAAATGAATGGAGCTTATTGCCGCTTATGATTAGCATGAAATGAAAGCATAAGAGATCGTTGCTTTGCCACAGATTTCCATGGACTTAGGGCACTTGATGATTCATCACATCGGCGACATGTAGATTGCGAGATGGGGAGTCTAGGTGACGGATAGGAGGTAATCAATTGCTTTTTCAGCATGGACTAAACATACGAGTTATAGGGAGATTTGTTCGTGTTTCTAGAAATGTCTTATTGGTAATACTTTTGGTCGGTCCTGTGGTTTCGATATGGGCTGGTTACTCAACATCCCTTGGTGAAGTCGGAAACCGAATGCTTGAATTCTTTGTTAAATCATTTTTCCCACTTCTCTGTACACTTGTTTTTTTCGAGTTAGCAGTCAATGTATTGAGATGGAAGTATCCTTATGAATTTTTCGAACGACGAGAGTATAAGTTGAGTGGCGCTTACAGATATGACGTTGTTAAGGGAAGCATGGAAGAATTCTTAATTGGCTATAGAAAAAGCATTCTAAAAGATAATTTTGAATTTTTTGGATGGATCGAGAACCAATTCAATGCGAAAATAGAGGTATATGTACGCAGCCTGAAACTCAATCGAGAAGCGGTCCTGATTATCGAAACAGAAGTATTCACTGAAGACTTACTGCTAGAACATATGCTATTATTCAAGAGTTTTATTACAGAATACGCAGGCTATCCCAAATGGGAGTGGAAAAAGAGGTTGCGGACAGTGATTTTTGTTCGCAAAATGTCACTTCCATTACAAGTATTGTTGAGCGCAAGAAATATGCTGGGGAGGGAAATTGGTTTACCGGAGGTTGTTCATGGACAAGTATACGCAATAGTTGGAGAAGAATCGAAGGTATATGTCAAAGTACTCCCAAAAGACTCAACAAGAGAAGATAGAATCAACTGGTTGGAGAATTACTTTGTCGACTTTGAGAAACCCGAACATGTTTGGAAAGATGTTAAGTGGAAAGACATCGAGCATGAATTTCCGCAATACAAGGATCTGGTAATGGCAGTGCACAAGGCGTTGAATGTGTGGAAGGGTGGTTACAAAGAGCAGAATGATTAAAGTGGATATTTCTTAATGTGCAGGTGACCTGTTTGGGTCGATTCTCGATGGAGTTAACTATTACAATATCAAAAACGCCCAGGGGGACATCATCCAGATCGTGGATGACGACGGCATTGTGGTCGTAGCATATATTTACGACACCTGGGGGAAACTGGCCAGCATCACAGGATCAGCTGCCACCACATTAGGGATCGCCAATCCTTACCGAAGTTATCGCTACGACAATGAGACGGGCTTTTATTACCTGAACAGCCGCTACAACGATCCGGAGACCGGACGTTTTATCAATGCGGATGACACTGATATTCTTTCTATTACAATGGATGATTTCACAGATAAAAATTTTGTTTACTTATTGCGACAATAACCCGGTTGTGAGGTTTGATTATGATGGTGAATTATGGCAGGCTGCATTTGCTGGTGGGGGGACTGTTGTTCCTTGGGGTTACATTGGGTTTACAATATTAACAGGGTTCGGTGCAATTACCCCGATTGGTTGGGTAATAATTGGAACAATAGTTGTGATTTCTTCTGGTGTAACAATTTACTACTATAAGGAGCACACAAAAGGAGCAAGACCTAGCACAAAATCAAAACATGAAGAAGGTAATACGCGAAAAACAAAGATAAAGGGGGAGAGATAGGTGATGTCAGAAGAACACCGAACCCAAACAAGAGGACTCCAAAATGACGATATCCGATCGTGTTTAGGAAATTTGGGTAAAGAACGAGATATCGTTTTACTCTATACTGATAAAGAGCAATCACAGAAATTCTCTGCGGGGATAATAAAGGAGATATTTGATGATGCTGTCATTATTGGGCACTGCCTTCCCAACGGACGGTATGATGGATATTTTGTTAAGCGGATTGATGATATCTATCGGATTGAAGCTGGGTCGAAGTATGCCAATAAAATACAGGTGCTTAGTCTAATAAATGGGGCGAAACATGATCCGTTAACTCGAATCAATGAGGATGCTTTTACAACGGTATTGTACTATGCTTATGAGGCGAAAAGAGTTGTGACTATAGAATTGTTTGATAGCGGTAATAATGATGTTAGCGGACTTGTTGAACGTATCAATGAAGGGTACTGTACTATTTCGATGCTGAATGAATATGGTGAAAGTGATGGAGTATCCACCTTTGCGATAAAAAATATCTCACACTTATCCTGTGACGGTGATGATGAGAATGTAATTCAGCAATTGCACCAAAAACTCAACACTGAATGATGCATCCTTTATAGACAGCAACTGGAAAGACAAACTGACGGCCTATGACGGGTCTGCGAACACAACGAATGCCATCGGGAACCCGACCGAATACATCAACGGGTTGAGTATGACCTGGACAAAAGGACGGCAGCTTGCGACAGTCGGCAGCACAACAGCCTATGCCTACAACGATCAAGGGATTCGGATCAAAAAGACCATTGGTACCACTGAGACGAAGTACCATCTGGTCGGAGACCGGGTGACAGCAGAGACCACAGGCATCCAGACTCAGTACTACACCTACAGTGCAACAGGTGAACTGGTCGGGATCCGGTGGGATGGGGATTCATACTACTATATCAAAAACGCCCAGGGGGACATCATCCAGATCGTGGATGACGACGGCAGTGTGGTCGTGGCATATACTTACGACACCTGGGGGAAACTGGTCAGCATCACAGGGTCAGCTGCTACTACATTAGGGGTTGCCAATCCTTACCGGTACCGAGGCTACCGCTACGACAATGAGACGGGCTTTTATTACCTGAACAGCCGCTACTACGATCCGGAGGTTGGACGGTTTATCAATGCGGATGAAGTATCGGTGACGGGGGTCAATCCCATGGGATTGACAGACAAGAATCTGTTTGCCTACTGTGACAACAATCTGGTCAATCGGCATGACCCACGTGGCAATATTGCTGACTTCATCATAGCTGGATAGCGGGTGGCGTTATTGGTATTGCGTCGAAGATGTTTTCTAATATTTACAATGGAGATCCAGTACTTACGGGGTGATTGGTGCATTCGCAGTTGGGTTTGCTTATGGTGCGATAACTTTGTATAGTGGGGGAAATATTGCAACCGCTTCATATAGTTCTGCGTTGATCGAGTCAAGCATCAATGAAATCGCGAGATACATGCCTTGGTCAAGGGAAAGGAATTCTTTGCGGGGAGATGGCAGCGAGTCATTGAAAAGGATCAGTATTGAGACCGCAATCAATGGAATATTGACCATGGCAACTGGGAAACTTGCTGAAAAAGCACGCCCAATAAGGGAAACGGAGCGAAAGCTGATTGAGTATGCCTGTCAGTCTTCTGTGCAGAATTTCTTTCTGACTCCGTATACAATGCAATTAAGGAGTTTTACATTTATGACTCTCTAGTTAGAGCGTGGTAATCACGGTGGTCAACAGCGATTATGATTGTTAAGCTCAAAACGTCCATCATTTTATTGTCTCTTCGAATCAGATCGTATGCCCATTTGTATAAAGGTGATCAAAGTCTCGCGTCACTTTCTTCTTATGATTAAGCCGTGGATTTGCTATAAATTTCCCCCTTTATGATTCGAATGATGGAATAATGTATATTGCGTTGCTTAATATCTCGCAGGCTATGGTTCTGTTGATTTTCGTTATTTCATGTATTCACTACAGGAAGGGTGAAGTTGTTTGAGTAAGTCGGTTTCTGAGATGAACGACAAAGAAAAGACAAAGGCATCACTAAGCAGTATTGCCATCAGATCATCTATCCTATTTCTTCTAATTGGTTTGGTTTTTTGGGTTATGCAGACTGGTTCATTCATACAGGACGAGGCTATATTGTTTGTACTAGACTAGGGTGGATTCTTTTCTTCTTCGGACTAATTGCTTTGTATTTTGTCGAACCGTATTATGATAAGAACAGTTCTTCCGAAGAAGTATTTGGACGCCTTCGCGGGGTCGATGAATTTGATTTACCGTTTGAGTGGAAAGGGCATGTACGCACAAATTTAGAACAGAGTCTGTTTGATTTCGGGTTTCGGCGAATAGACCGTGTTGCCGTTGAGGAATGCCAAGAATCGTTCTATCATTTGAATAATGGCACGTTACGAGTAGTATGCATAATCCAAACTAATGTATTATCGATTCCCCACATCATTTCGGGCTATCTTTCAAAATATGAGAAGTTAGTAAGCCAATTGCCAAACTCTGTTTACACTAAAGTTGATCAAAAAAAGCGATTCTCACATATGCTGATCGTCTGGTATCTAGTGGAAGAGATTTCGACGCCTGCTAAGATTTTATTGTCAGTTGCGCATTGGCTGGATAAGAAATATGTATCCATAGTTCCTTGCGTTGTGGGCGAGATGAGCCATAAGGCTTGGTACCCTAAGGATGCTATTAATTACAACAACGGAATACCAATGAATTTAAGAGCGTGCAGAAGATTCCGGAAAGACTTTATGCGTATTATTAATGTGGATAGGGATGATTCTAAAAGGACTGTCTGGACGGAATTACATTGGGCAGACATACTGAAGTACCTTAGAGAAGCGTCTGGGGGCACCACATCTTCGCCAAAAGAGGTATTTGAATTAGTATTGAATGGAGTCTCTAAAAATAATGATGAAGGTCATGAATAAGAAGTGTAATATTGGAGGAGATACCGATGAAGAGAATAATTCCTGGATTTATAATTGTTTGTCTAGTAATTCTTTTCATATTCAATCAAAATAATGCTAGCGTACAATCAAAAGAAGAAAGAGATCTGGAGGCAGTTATTGCTAATACTGGTCAGTTTTTTAAAGAAAATCGCGAAATGTTCTTAAACGGGTTAAGCATTTCGAGGGATATTCCTGATGAGCGCATTTCATTTTATGTTAATGATGTTCCCGTGAGTCATGATGAAGTGATGATGTCTTTGGGTGTTGATCTGGCAGGAGGTGTTGGTACAACACTAGAAGAAGTAAAGGAAAGGCTTACTATGTATGCGCTTTTCTATCAAAAAGCCCAAGAGTACGGAGTGTATCCGACAGAAGAGCAGGTGAACGAGTATTTACAAAAGCAACAAAGTGGACTGGAAGAAAACGACGAAGGCAAGGCCATGATTGATCTTATCATGGAAGAATGGGGATTAACTGAAGATGAGTTCTGGAATGTATATCAAAAATATCATGCGTATAATATGCTGACTGCTTTGAATGTACAAAAAGAAGTGATTCCCTGGTATTTCAAAGATGAGATATATACACCAGAAGATGGGGAAAGAGCAAGATTAGAGGTGGAAGCATGGTTTTTGCAGCAGCTTCAAGATGCTGAAATTACCAATGTGATTGAATGAAAAAGCATATATGATCTTGAAACGACCGTATGAAGCTCATCTGTCTGAAGCCAACTAAATACTTTGAATTAGAATGTATTGTCATCGTATTGCCATCAAATTAGGCGCAAACCATTGATACAGCTCAATCCCTTCTTGAATGGGGTTCAAGAGGCCGAAGGTTCGATTCCTTCAACTCCGATCATAGAGATCAAGTAACGGCGAGGGATTCGTCGTTTTTCTTTATAGGTTATGATGGTGAGTCATGATCTTAAGAGAAAATATGTGTCAAAGTCTGTCGAATAATATTTTGAATTTTCAGGCAGGTGAAATTAGGTGCTAGTCGAAATTTCAGACTCAGGCAATATTTAACATTTCGGGCATCTTGTTTGAGAAAGCATAAGTGTCCACGCAACCCGAAGGTAACAAAATTATGCTGGATGTTCTGGCAAATGCAGGGAGTATCATAATTGAACTGAATAGTATCAAAAAGCCGACAGCATATCATGTGTTCAAGGAGAGTGGACTATATGCTTAAGTCCCATCATGTACAAGGCAAAGAAATCGCATCTGGTGGACTTATATTTAGAACCATTGCGGGAGGCATTGGAGGAGCTATTGGCGGAAAGGGATTAAAGCCTGATTGGGAAAGTGCTCGAAAAGGAGTAACAAGGGAATTACGACGGGCAAATGTAAAATATGGTACGAAGCAAATCGCAAAATACTCAGCTGAAATGGGTGCGATAAGAAGTGCAGTGATTACCGAAATCGGGGGGTATACTGGAGGAGTTCTCACAAATACCGATGTCCGATATGGATTAGGATATTGAGTATGGAAACTCTTATATTACGAGCCGTATCCGTCATACTAATCGGGTTCAGTCTGCAAATCTTATTGACAAAGATATTCAAACAAAAAATCAACTCAGTCATTAATAATCTGAGCAATGAACATATCATTATTCAGATGCCAAGTGCCTACAAGTGGATTGGACTTATTGGATCATCAATCCTTTTAGCAAGTTATGCACTTGCAATTATGTACCCGAATGACTCTGTAGATTGCTGGTCCCTTGGGGCTGTGTTAATGTTTGCTTTAGTTGGCTTGTATTTGTATTTCGCGGCATCCCGCTGGCGGATACACATATTCCGAAGCGAGGATTATATGGTTAATGTTCCGATACTAGGAAAAAAGCAAACAATAAAATACGCAGATATTCTGCATTATCATAATGGTGTAAATTACATCAAAATCGTCACAAAGTTTAAAATGTACAGTTTCGACAATAAATCCACCAATATTGAATTCTTATTGGCAATGTTAAAGAAGAACAATG
>CAZRKC010000020.1:0-39068 GCA_964600665.1 uncultured Candidatus Sumerlaeota bacterium | reverse complement strand
GCTGGTGTTCCTATGAGTCGTCACTTTCTATTGCACTTGATTTTTCATTTCACCACTTGACTCAGATCATCCACGACCTTCGCCATCAATGCATCTCGGTCTTTGTTCCCCCAGTTGACGATCCCTTTGGCAAAAACCTGGCCTCCTTTTTGCTGACACAGGTTTTCCAGCACAGCCATCCCCCGGTTTCCTCCCATCCACGGCTTGGGAAACTGCTGGGTCATGAAACATCCCGCTTTCTTGCCCGCGAGATCAGCCATTTGTTCCAAATAGCGCACCATGGGAACGGCCAGGGTAAATGCCTGGACGGGTGCTCCGAAAAACAGCACGTCATAACCCCGGGTGTCGGGCATGTTGACAAACTGCACCGGTCCTTTCACAGTCGGCTTCCCATCGATGATCACTTGTTCAACCGTCACATCTTGATGGGTCTTTTCCAAACGCTCTTTTAATGCATTCGCCACATGCAGGGTATTTCCGGTTTGTGAATACACAATAATTCCAATTTTCATTCTGATCCCTTCCATCTCGTTTGATCAAGCCCGACCTGGGCTCATTGCGGTATACTGGCGACTGGCATGGTAAACGGCAACCGGATATCGATGGTGGTCCCTTCCCCCTGGATGCTGCGGATATCTACCTGACCGCCATGGTTATCGACGATACGGTGGACTGCATAGAGGCCAAGACCAGTGCCGTTATCTTTTGTGGTAAAGAATGGGTCGAACACTTTCGCCAAGTTCTCCTCCCCGATTCCACCTCCCTTATCCTCGACACTCAAGTACAGACAGTCCATCCGGGTCCCATCCAATGTGATCAGGATCGGGCCTCCGTCCGGTGTCGCATCAATGGCATTCTGAATCAAATTGACCAACACCTGGCGAATCTGCTGTTCATCCACCCGCACATTGAATAAATTCCCTTTCAGGCGGATTTCCAGCGGGCATTGGCAGCGCTCGGTTTCTCCATGCATAAAATCTGCCACCGATTCCACCAGTCTGCGCATATCCGTATCTTTGATCATAGGGGCGGTGGGTTTGGCAAAGGACAGGAAATCACTAAGCAACCGATTGACTCGCTCCAGTTCTTCCATCACCAGGGGCAGATACTCCCGCATGGACTCATCACCATAGTGTTCTTCCAGCATTTGAATGAATCCCTTGATCACCGTTAAAGGGTTTCGGATTTCGTGGGCAAGACTGGCTGCCAGCTGCCCTAGGGTGGCTAATTTTTCAGACCGATAGATCTGGTTTTCCAGGTATTTTTGTTCCGTGATGTCCTCCAGAATCGACATGGATCCACTGATATGCCCCTGACCGTCATACAAGGGGAAAGAATCAATCAGGAACCAGCGGGGCCGACCTTCCCGGTCTTTTAAACTGAATTCCTTCCCCCGGATATATCGTCCCGTCATCAACGACTCGACAGAATAGGCACAATAGCTCCCATCTTCTTTATGCATCTTTCCACCGTACCACACATCCCAGATATACTTTCCAATGAGCTCTTCCCGGCGCTTGCCGCTGATGGCGCTGGTCTCCCGATTGAAGTCTTTGATGCGTCCATCCTTGTCCAGGACGGTGATGAACAGCGTGCTTTTCTGATAGAAATGCTCCCGAATCCCCTCCATCTCCGGATTACTGCTGAAAATGAGTCGGTTTTCCATAGCCTGAATCGCAAATATGGCTGTTAAAAACAGATTGATATTCGCATACCGATTGGGGACTGAAAATCCCACAGCCCCCAGAATCTTCCCGATCCGGTCATGGATGGGGATTCCCACAGAAGTCCAGCCTTTCATCAGCCGGTTGTAATGCTCGCCCCCTTGAATGTACACCGGTTCTCCCTGGTAGAGGGTGGTCCCGATGGGATTGTTGCCCATATATTTCTCAGAATGGTTTGCCCCCACATAGAATGCCATCTGGTCTTGACTCTTCAGGATTTCCGGATCCCCGGCTATCTCCAGTAAATACCCTTCGTGATCGGCCACAGCCAGGACATACGGGTTTTCTCCCAGTGTATCCAGTAAATGATCCACCACGGGCCGCAAAAAAACCAGCATTTCTTTACGCTGTGCCTTGCGTTCTGCCAATTCCGCGAATGTCAGCCGGTCGTGTGCTAACACACGATACGGATCTACCCCCAATTCCCGGCTCCGTCGCCACCATTGCGCCACCAGGGGGCTGATTTTTTCCTCATCCAAAATACCCGTCTGGATGAATGTCTCCCAGGCGACTCGTCGGGCACTGACGGCTTTATTCTCTTCGACCACCGGCATTTGTTTTTCACTTTCCATATTTTTCCCTCATATACGCCAGAACATCTCCATCCAACACATCACCTGGTTGGATCCGCCCCTCAAAGTTTTCTAAATGGAAAAACCGGTTCAAACTGTCCCGGGTGGGATCATCCAATGATCCATCCATGGGTAGCCCAGGGTAGCCCATCCGAGTCAATATGGATTGAATCTCCCTCACGATATCATCTGTCAATGGCACTAAGCGGTTCGGGTCCGTGGGGTAGAAATACAGCCGGTACACCCCCATGATTCGGCGTAATTCCTGGATCGGTTCGGTATGTTCATCCACCCGCAAGTCGATGAAGCGGTCATTGAGCCCGCCGTATCCACCCTTATCTTTGGCGATATACAGGGCAGCAGACTGCATGCCCCGACTGTCGCCCCCTGCTGCTTGGGCTGCCTCCAGGGCGCAAATCATTCGTTCTGCCAGATCTCCGGAACTGGACTCAAACCCCCGGGCCATGTCCGTGACCACATCCGGTCCTGTGAGGATATTCCCCTGGCATGCATACCCGATCCCCTGGGCATGCCCTGCCCAAGGGCTGCATTTTTCTCCGGTATATGCGGCTGTGCGCCCGTCTGCGGAAATGATACCCAGTTGCCGGAAGGCGGCACGACTGTCGGAACGAGTCAGGAGCATCACCGTCTCTTCAGGTGTAAATCCTCCCTGCAGAAAGTCCAGTCCTTTCGGTCCATAGCTGGTATTGGCCCATGCCTGTGTAGCAATGGCGCCCACACCTGCTTTGACCCAAGGAACCACCGCACCCACTGCCAAAAATTTGGATTGAACGGCCACACCCAGTTCACCGGTATCCGGGTTGGCGGCAACAATGGAGAAAGTCGACATGACCGGCATATAGTCACCCCCAGTTGGCTGATGCTTGCTTTTTGTGTATAATATTGCCATGCCAAATTATATCATTTTTCCAATTCACAGTCCATTCTAGTTTGGAGGGAATCTTATGCCGGAACTACCGGAAGTCGAAACCATCCGCCGCAGTCTGGAACCGTTCATCCTTGGCCGTACCATTCAGTCGGTTGCGGTTCACCTGTCCAAAACCGTAACCGGCTTAAGCCCGGACGCGTTTATCCGCACCCTGACGGGGAAAAAGGTCCTCGCTTTGGGCCGACGGGGGAAATACTTGCTCATCACCTTATCCGAAGGTTGGACATTGCGGGTCCATCTGCGGATGACCGGGCATTTTATATGCACGAGCACACCGGCGGTGGCAGGACCGCATACCCGGGTGGAGTTTTTTCTGGACAATGGTTGTCATCTGGTCTTTGATGATCAACGGACCTTCGGCACAATGACGCTGGCACAAAACGGCTGTTTTGACCCTTCGGGGTTTGATCATCTGGGGCCGGAACCATTATCGGAAGCGTTTACCCCGGAACACCTGATCCGTGTGGCCGGCAAGCGACATGCACCGATCAAAAGCATTTTACTCAATCAAGCCTTGATCGCTGGAGTTGGCAACATTTACGCCGATGAAAGTCTCTTTCTGGCTGGCATCGCCCCCAGCCGCCCTGCGTCATCCTTAACGCTCCATGAATGGGCTGCACTGCACCAGGCGATCAATCAGGTCATCCAGGACGGGATCCGCCACCGGGGCACATCCATTCAATCCTATATGGATGCCGATGGCCGCACCGGTACCTACCAGGATCATTTATCCGTCTACCAGCGGGACGGACACCCATGCCCCCGCTGCCATACGCCCGTTATCCGCATCGTCATTGCCGGTCGCGGGACTCATTTTTGTCCGCAGTGTCAGCGATGAACCGGCCGTTTTTCACCTGAGATTGTGCAAACCATAAGTAAAAGGCTGCCCAGCCTCGCCAGCCGGACCACGCTTCACTGATCCGTCTCAGTGTGTCCTCTGTGGGTTGCCCATCCATCTGGAAAAAGCGGGCCACCGCATTTTTCAAGCCCACATCCCCTGCTGGAAAGGCATCCGGATGCCCGATTCCCCGCAGGAGACCATATTCCGCTGTCCATCGCCCAATCCCCCGAATCCGGCATAGGAAATCGATCGCTGTCTCCATATCCATGTGGCTGAGCAGGGATAGATCCAGCTGACCGCCATCCACCAATCGCGCAAAATCGATCACATATTCAGCCTTCCGCCGGGAAAACTGCCGCTGGGTCAGGTCCTCATATTGGAGGGCTGCCACCGCCTTGGGCTGTGGGAACCCCCAAAGAGATCCTTCCGGGGTCACGATGTGTTCTCCTGCCAGCTCCACCAGGGTACCTTTAAGTTGATATGCAAACCGAAGATTGATCTGCTGACCGATCATCCCCCAGGTCAACGACTCATATACGGATGCTGCTGTCACCGGCCGCAGACCCCGAAACCGTCGCACCAGGGCAGCCATCACCGGGTCCCGGTCCGTGACTGCAAAAAACGGGGACATATCCCAGTCCAAATGGAGACGGCGCGTCCAAAATGCTGCCCAGTAGTCTTCGTGGACATGTTCACCGGTGGGACTATCGGCTGAAAGAATCAACTTCGGTGCATCCACCGTTCCGGCATTGGTCAATGTTACCTGCGCCCACCCGTCCGGACCATGATATACACCCACCAGGGATCCCTTCATGACTCGCTCCACAATTTCCAGGTTTGAGCGTTGGAGATAACATAAGGCTAATTCAAAATCGTATGGGGGAACCGGAATGATCACCTGGGTCATCACTATCAACACCCTTTCAGCATGTTCATCCCTTCAATTCCCTGATCATATCACCATTTCCTGCAAAAAAATACGCCATGGACAGATTGCATCCCGGCGCAATGGATTGATGATGCCGCGTTGTCATCCGTTATGGGATTTCACCAGTTCCGTGATCCCCGTCAACAGCCGGTTCTCCACCTCTATCATATGGGTGAGAATTTCCCTGATGCTCCATGCATCCTCACTGGGTTTTTGATCCCATTGGGCATCCGTCACCCCGATCAATGTACTGAGCAAGTCGCCACGGGACTGCATCGCCTGAGCCAGGAGCAATTCAACTTCAGTGGGATGGGAGCCAATGGCGTTTCGTGTTTTCGCCAACTGCACAATGTGATTGCGTTCATGGCTGAAGTACAAACTCACCATTTGCCGCACCGTTCGTTTACTTTCTGGATGAGCGATCTTCAGGGCGCTGTCCGGCAGCTCCCTTAATGCGGCAATCGCCTTTTCCCGAATCGCCATCATGTCTTTCAGTTGCTCTCGGTAACTCTCCATTTTTGCACCTCCTTTTATGATAAAACAAAACCGGGCCCAAATCAATCAGGCCCGGCTCATACTTATTTTATCAGCTTTCTGATCACGTCTGCGAAGATTTTGATCCCCCGGTCGATAGTTTCTTCATCAACCGTTGTGAAGCAAAGTCGTGCCTGGTGCCAACCCTTGCTGTCGTCCACATAGAAGGACGGACCGGGTCGGTAGGATACGCCGGCTTCCACAGCATCTTTCAGCATTTGCACGCCGTCGATGGTGGCCGGTGCGGTGACCCAGAGGAAATATCCACCCTGGGGTTTGGTCCAAGTGACGCCCTCAGGCATGTATTTATCCAAAGCAACCAGCATGGCATCTTTTCTAGCTTTGTAGAGTTTCTTGGAGCGTTCCACATGGTTGGTCAGATAACCACGAATGCTGAATTCAGCAGCCAATGCCTGAGTCAACGGACTAGACATGAGAATGGTGCCACCCTTGATCATGGTCAATGCCTTGATCAGTTCGGGTTCTGCCACGACCCAGCCGATCCGGGTGCCGGGGGCAAATGTTTTGGAGAAGGTGGTGGTGTAGACAACCAGACCGGAATCATCCATTGATTTGATGGTGGGAAGTTCTTCCCCTTCATAACGGAATTCAATGTAGGCATCGTCTTCGAAGATGATGACGCCATATTTCTGGGCGATTTCCAGAAGCTTCTTCCGCCGTTCCAGACTCAAGGAAACACCGGCAGGATTCTGGTAATTGGGGAGAATATACATGAACTTGACTTGAATGCCTTCCGCTTTCTTTGCTGCCAGAACGTCTTCGACCTTTTCCGGTATCACGCCATCATCGTCAATGGGCACCGTCAACATATTCGCACCATGGAGTTTGAAGGACTGAATGGCTCCGGAATAGGTGGGCTCTTCAACAATGATATAGTCGCCCGGATTGACAAACAACTTGCACATGAGGAAGAAGGATTCCGTCGAACCATTGACGATCATGACATTGTCCAATGATGCCTTCTGGTTCTTGGAATTGGCGATTTCCACCACATGTTCCCGTAACTTGCGATAGCCGGTCGGGTCACCATACTGGAGGGCCATGGCAGCTTCATTATCCATGACATAGTTGGTGATTTCTTTGATTTCTTCCCGGGGGAAATAATTGGGATCCGGGAAACCGCCGGACAGGTGGATAGCTCCGGGTTTCTGACCTGCCAAAATCTGATTCATCAGAGATGGCTTGACGGCCGAGACGACACCAGAGTAAAGATGCGCAAACTTAGACACAAACATCAACCTCCTTTGTTTTTACCTACCTGTTATGATTTCATCTAGGTTCCGATGACTAACACGTGCATAGATACAGTTTCTTCATGCAAAAGAAAAATCCTTCACCAGCTGAAGGATTTTATCTGTGGATCCAATCTGCTAAGACCCGTTTGAGTATTTCCTGTCTATTACGGGCTTAAAAGGGTTTGTTTCCGCCGTTGATACTCTTCATCATCAATTTCGCCTTTGCTGTACCGCTCATTGAGTATTTCCAATGACCGGTCAGTTTGTTTGCGTTCTACCGCCATCGGCGTCCGGGCTGCATTACCCCGGGTCAGCTTGACGACCACATATACCACTAAACCGAACAGGACCAGTCCGGCTATAAATCGAATCACCATTGCACCCCACATCCAGGTGGGGATTTGCACCATTCGCCAATTCCACATGGGAATCACCTCCTGATCCCATTATACGCCGACGATGGATATTACGCAACGTCCGGTCAGGACCGGATCAGATACAAGTGATTCAATCCCCAGCGGTCCAGCGCTTTTGCGACATAAGCCGCATCGTCACTGCGCAACGCTTTGTCCAGCTCGGTATCCTGCCAGAAAGGATGATCGAAGAGTCGTTTGGCCATGGAACGGATCCGGATCAATTGCCGGCTGCTGATCTGCGGTCCATAGCAAATGCCGTCTTCCGGCCGTCTGGCTAAAACGATCCGCAAGGCATCCGTGAGTAATTTGATCCAGACGGGGACTGCCATGTCCCGGAATTGAGTGACCGCCGTCTGATGCTCGGGACGGGATGGATGATGGGAGTCCCAGCGGTTTTCCAGGGCTGTCTCGCGGATCACAGCCAGGATTGCCTGCAGATTGTCCGCCTCCTCCGGCCGTTTGTCTGCGTCTCCTTCCAGCTCCACCGGTTGCGGTTCGGACTGGATCAAGGCTTTGATCAAACTGTTCAACATGGATTCGGATAAAGGCACCTCCACCATTTTGATCCGGCTCAAATAGGCAGCCATGTCTCCCTGTTCTATGACCAGATCGCCATAGAAGGACTCAATGGCCCGTCGAGCCTGACCGTCCGGAAGATTCAATGCTTCACTGAAGATCCGGGTCTCAGTGGGGGTATCATCAGGATGGAATTCCTGCCAGGCTGCAATCTCATCACCGTATTCTGCCTGCAGCCAGCGACTGAAGGGGGATGACCGCCGGGCTGATGCCCGCAAATTGCTGTGCGTGGCTTCCAAAGCCCGTTCCAGCATCTGGATATCCGGGCCGATCAGCACTTTACAGTCCACTTTCAGATTTTTGTTCCCCAGATACTGGGCAGTCGCCCGGTGATGTCCGGAGACCACAAACAGATGGCCTTGTTCGTATCGGCATACCACCGGCTCCATCTGCACATGGGCTTCCATATGCTCGGCCAGATCCACCACCCGGCTGCGCCGCATGGGTCGTTTCGGCAATCCGCGATCTCCCTGTAGATATCCCATAGGAATCAAGTGGTAGAAATAGTAGGTGGATGTGTTGGGACATTGATACAACCGCACCACCTCATTGTCAAACACCACCACCATTCGTTCCGGATCGATATGGATCATGGGTTCTGTGCGTTGACCACTGAAGATCTGGTCAAAATCCGGCGAAAAGCCAGGTCCGATTTGATTGTCACTGCGGGCAGAATCCAGCTCCTGCTCACCTGCTTTGATATAGCAGTAGTCATGAATGGGGGCATAATTGGTCAAGGCAAAGGATCCTCCCTGGTCCAGAGGCGTAATATGGACAAACTCCGCCTGCTCCATATTAATGATATCGCCGCGGCAGATATAGCACTGATAATGCCAATGTTCCATGACCTGATCTTTTTCACTGTCTGTGAGGATCCGTCTTCCCAGCATGTCCCCCGCCTCCTCGTGGGTCTTTTACCTTGATATTCCATAAACAGGGCCAGTTTCCTTCCCTGCGGCAAGTCACCGGCCGGATTTCTTTCCATCCGGCCGGTGGGATTCCATTCAATGCAATTCTCAAGGTTTCCACTTCATCTGATAAACATTGATGAGTTCGTCCGGACGGGGAGACCAATCCAGGCGATCATCCGCACCATATATGTCTTCCTGCTGGTAGAGGAGCACAAAAGGGGGATCCTGCTGCAGGATCTGCACCGCTTCATGATACAACTCCCCTCGCGCTGCTGGGTCCATTTCGCTGCGGCCGGCATCCAGTAAGACATCCACAGCCGGATTGCTGAAATATGTCAGCCGTTGCCCCGTCCGCAGTTGGGGGAAGAGAGTGGCATCCGCATCAAACAGGGAGCTGCCCCAGCCAATAAAAAACATATGGGTCATTTGCTTGTCCAGCAATTTCTTGATATGGACCCCCCACTCGTTGATCACCAGATTCACCCGGATTCCAGCGACTGCCATCTGACCGACAATGGCTTCGGCCACTTCTCGATCCATGGCATAGCGGCCAGATGGTGCGTCCAACTGGATGTCGATACCATCGGGAAAACCTGCTTCCCGTAACAACGCTTTGGCTTTTTCCGGGTCATATGTAAACCCGGTGACCGCAGGATCAAATCCAAAATCAAGGGATGTCAAGGGCTGAGTGCTCCGGTACCCGTGCCCTCCTAAGATCGTATCGATCAGCGCCGGTACATCCACGGCATGATTCAGAGCCTGCCTGACACGGGGATCCCCAAGCATCCCACCCCGGTCCGCCACAATCTGCAAAAATATGAACCGGCCACTTTGAGTGCTGGCGATCCGGCACCCGTCTGCTTGGGACACCGTTTCCATCTGATGAGGTGGTACATTGACGATCACATCCACACTGCCGGACTGAAGCGCTGCGATGCGAACGGCATTCTCCGGAATTGCACGAATCTTCACATGCTGGATCCCAGGGGCACCCCGCCAGTAATCCGGATTGGCCTCCAGGACCACCTCTTCATCCCGCACCCAGCTGACAAAACGATACGGCCCGGTTCCCACCGGATGCTGAGCGAAATATGCCTGCCCATGTTCTTGAATGTAACCCGGCGGCACCATCTCCAGACTGAGTCGACTCAGTGTCAGCGGATATGGCATCTTTGTGGTGATCTGCACCGTCAGATCATCCACCACTTCCACTTTCTCAATGAAATTCAAATTGGATATTTGGGGAGACTTGGTTTCTGGATCCAGAATGCGCTCAATACTGAATTTCACACTCTCGGCATTAAACGGTTCACCATTGTGGAACTGGATACCGCTTTTAATGCGGATCTCCCACAACACATCGCTGATGGCTGTCCCTGATTCGGCCAGATGCGGTTGCAACACCATTTGATCGTCCCGCATGAAAAGGCGATCAAATATTTGGATCACCACATTGGCCGTGGTCGTCTCCGCATGCATATGGGGATCCAAGGTGGTGGCATCCACCCCCTGGGCAATGACGATGGTATCCGGTACTCCCTGGGGTGCGGCACCACAGCCCCCCAAAAGCCAGATGATCAAAAAGAGTGCAATGATGCGTTTCATATTGGTTTTCATTGAATTCCCCTCCGTTTTCTCTAAGCTTCAGTCCCCGGTCATTCCCGACATAGCTGTAGGTGTCCACCCCCCTTCAAAAAAAATAGGACCCATCCCAAAAGGGACGGATCACTCCGCGGTACCACCCTTGTTATGCATCTGCCTGCCGCAAATAAAAAACTCGTCCCGAAAGGGACGAGAATGTTCTCGCGGTACCACCCTGATTAGGCATCTGCCTCACTCTGTTTCCGCCGCCGGCTAACAAACCGAGGGCGTAGCCCGGTAACAGGGGCAACTGTCCACGCTTACACAGGACCTTCCGGTTCCCTTCAGCAGGCAACTCCGGGGGGTATTCACTTTGCTGCCTGGTGCGGACCTTTCAGCTGATGCCCCGCTCTCTGTATTCCTGCCTGGCAAAGTTACTCTTTTCCCGTCATCATCTTTTTAATATATGTGCATTACTTTATACTGATTTTGGACCCGTGTCAATCCCTGTTCATGAAAAATGTCAAACGAGTTCGCCCTTGGCAAACATAGCTGCCTGACCGCCCACATACACATGGATCTCATGGGCATCCTGATAGCCACTCAAGTAAAGGATGGCATCCCGGCCGATTTCAAAACCCTGTTCCACGGAAATGTCCAGTGCCTCCTGACCAAAATATCCGTACCGGATAAGATAACCCGCCAGGCAGCCATTGGCGCTCCCTGTGGCCGGATCTTCCGGTACACCGAAATATTCAGTGAAGACCCGCACATGCAGACGGTTTTCCGGCATCAGTGTTTCTGGTGCGAAAAAGAGAATCGCTTTGGCGTCCAGATCCTGGATCAGTTCTGCATAGAGGTCTTTGTGTAGGCGCGCGCGTTGCACCGCTGCCATGGTTTTTAACGGGGCAATGATAAAGGGTAAACCCGTGGACACTACCTGGACTGGAAACCGTTCATCCACATCGGCAGTTGTTAATGACAAGACAGCGGCGAGTTTGCCGGGGTCGATCTGCGTACCGAATACCGGCGGTTTCTGCTTCATGGTCATTCTCACGATGGTTTCGCCATCGTACTCCATGGTCACTGGGATCTCACCGACATTCAGCGCCAGTCGGATTTCCGGTACCGTTTCCTGCAGAAAAACCTTCTGGATCACATAGGCCGTCCCCAAGGTGGGATGCCCGGCAAATGGCACTTCTTCTTCCGGTGTGAAGATCCGCACGCGAAACAGATTCCCGCTGCTGGCTTCCGGAAAGATAAACGTGGTTTCGGAGAAATTGATTTCCCGGGCGATCTGTTGCATTTCAGCATCGGTGAATGATCCTCCCTGAGTAAATACTGCCAGTTGATTTCCGGCAAACCGCCGGTCAGAAAACACATCCACAATATAGAATTCTTTACCGCCCATTATGCATCCCCCCTGTGGTTACCGGCCACCCCGGTTATTGTTATTGCGATTTTGCTGCTCTTCAAAGATATACTGGGCAGCAGCAGCCAAGCCGACGGCTACCAGCGGCGGAATCCCGTGGTATGCGCCCACGGTATTGGCCCCGATCACCTGTCCGCCGATCCGTCCCGTAATCTCCCCATTGGCAACACTGACTGCGATGTCATTACCGATGACATCACCGCCGATCCGCCCGAACACACTTTCCCCTTCATGAGTGATGCGGAGGGAAACCCCGATCCGATCACCACCCACGCGACCGTAGAGCAGATTCTCTTCCAGCACATAATTGATGTTCTTCCCGTCCAACTTGCCTCCGACCCGTCCGTAGATCCGATCCCCTTCAGTAGCCAGGCGGATATCCCGGCCGACCAAACCTCCCCCCATGCGCCCGGTGATGCCGCCATTTTGCATGGTGAGTTTCAAATCCCACCCCACCAGGTTTCCGCCGATCCGACAGCTCATACTCCCCTCGACTGTGGATAGATCCATTCATAAACCCCCTCACTTGTCAGTTTCTTCATCTGTATTGTCCATCATGTCGACAAACCGTTGGGACAGATCCGGATCGAACTGGCGCCCCCCGTTGTCCAGAATTTCTTGCAGAGCGGCCTCCCGACTCATGGCAGACCGATACGGTTGCTCATTCACCATCATGTCATAGGCATCCAGCAAGGCAAAAATCCGGCTCACGTAGGGAATGCTGCGGCCGGAAATTCCCCGGGGATACCCGCGGCCGTCCCAGCGTTCATGATGCGTCAGGATATACTCAGCCACCGATGTGAGCTGTGGTGATGACAGGGCGATCCGATAACCGGCTTCAGGGTGTTTCCGCACCATTTTCCACTCATCCATATCCAGAGGACCTGCTTTGTGGACAACCGCCGCAGGGATGGTCAGTTTCCCGATGTCGTGTAAATATGCTAACAGTCGTAAGTGTTCCAGCTCCAAAGCACCCAGACCTAAAACACCGCCAAACTTAAGACCCAGTGCCTGGAGGCGCTGCCAATGTGCGACCGTTTCATACCCCTCCTGGCTGAGTTTCACCTGCAAGGATGTGATCACCGTTTCCCGCACGGAGTCACTCTCTTGCATCTTGCGGCTGTACATATCCTCTTCCGCTGCCCGGATCACCGAATGCATATCCACACCGGCCATTTCTTTGGTTGCTGCCCCCAAAGCCACTGTCATCTGAATCACCGCATCCTTAACCTCTGCACATCCTCGGCGAATCCGGCCGATGATCTCATAAGCAGACGGCAGGTCGGTCTGGGGCAGCAGCACCATGAACTCGTCACCACCCCAGCGGGCAATGATCTCGTCCTGGCGACATGCGCGCCGGAACACATCGGCAACCTTGGACAACATCTCATCACCAACCTGATGCCCGAACACATCATTCACTAACTTAAGCCCGTTTACATCCCCCACGATCATACTGATGGGGAGCTGGCGGGGGACGTCCAACCGTCGCAGTTCCTCCTCGAAGTAGGTTTTGTTGTACAACCCAGTGAGTTTGTCATAAAAGCTCAGATACCGGATCTTCTCCTGAGAAGCCCGCTGATCCATATAACCACCGATGATCCGGGATGAAGCCAGGAGCAAATCCACATCCCCGCTATGCCACGGGTGTATATCATCCGTCTGGGAAAAACCTAACATCCCATAAAATGTCTCACCGGAGAAAACCGGGACATTCAAGGATGACTTCACTCCTAGCCGGCGCAAAAATTCCTGGGCATCTTGTGCATCATCCGGCATTTGGTTCACATCATCGATGACCACGGGTTCATGACGAATCAGCTGTTCATAAAACCAGGCCATTTCCTTCATTCTGACCCCCTGCGTCTCTTCCATCCGGCTGGGGACTCCGGCATCCCGCCACTCATGCACCTTATACATGGTTTCCGTGTCATGATCAAACCGGAAGAGATAAGATCGGCTGACATGGACGCCTTCACCGAGAATTTTTAAAATTTGATCAAAGTCTACATCCAGGCGTGTCACTAATAATGTGGACACTTCTGCCACCGCCTGTTCCACCATCAGCCGGTACCTCATAGCTTCCGTTGCTTTCCGTCGGTCCGTGATATCCCGGACGATGGCCGCAACCAGCCGTTGTCCGGCCATATCAAATACCCGGGAGCTGATTTCAACAGGGATGATCGAACCGTCTTTTCGCTGCAAGTTGAGTTCGTAGGTGGCCTGACCATTGGCCACCAGTTCCTGGCGCAGGGCATACGACCGATCCCGTTCATCAGGAACCACCGTATCGCCGATGGACATGGCCAATAACTCATCTTTGCTGTAACCTAAGATTTCCACGATGGTTTGATTGACATCCACAATGGGTTGAGATGGACCATCTGTTGCCAAAGGGAAAATGACGATTCCATCCCGGGCATGATCAAAAATGGCCCGATAGCGAGTTTCGCTTTCTCGCAAACTCTCCTCCATCAGTTTCAGTTCTGAGATATTATGCAGGCTGCCGATAATCTCAACCACTTCATCCTCCACCATCAGGGGGGTCAGCACCACCTGAAACACACTGCGACCCACCGGGTATGTCCGGTCGGCAATATAGGTGATCGGCTGTTTTGCTTCTACACACGCTTGCAGCCGAGCTTCGATCTGGCTGCCGACCAGATCCCCCATCACTTCCCGGGGTGTCTTGCCCACAACCTCTTCTGCCGGGCGTTGTGCCAGATTCGCTTCGGCCTTGTTTACACGGCGGTAACGAAATGGCCCGTCTGCATCCACAGTCATAATAAACATGGGGCTTTGCACTGAATTGAACACCAGGTCATATTCATGCGGCACTCGATCCCAACTGACCAGCTCCGTTTCTGGGTTCCCATGATGCAGGACCAATACACCCCCCTGCAGATGGGCTGCCTGGCGCACCGGCAACAGGGTGCCTCCCACAAAACGTTTGCCCTTTGTGGACGTATCCATCACAGTACCATCCCGGATCACAGCGCCCACACCCAAAGACAATGCCTTCACCAGATGCGGCGTCAGAAGATCACCGGAGGTTTGATGGATCAAGAACAGACAATTCGCCAATGCCACCCCTTTCCACTCCCGATCATGCCACCCGGCCATATCGATGGCGTGATGATTCGCATCTAAAAGGTTTCCTGACATACTCAGCAACATCACGGCATCCCGGGAAGCAGTCAGCAATGCCTGATACCAGGGATCATCGCCGAAGGTCTGTTCTTGTTCAGATGTCGGTCCGTTACGATGGTTATCCATGATGACCGCCCCCTTTATCTTCGTTCCCCCAGTCCTGCGTCAATGAAAACGCCTTCATCCGCATCGCCAGTCGCGTGTTACGCTTGGCCACCCGGTTATTTCGTACGGCGATGGCCACCGCTTGCCGGGTCCCGATCAGCACCATCAATTGCTTTGCCCGGGTGATACAGGTATATAACAGATTCCGCTGCAGCATCATGTAGTGCTGCGTCACCAGGGGTGCGATCACCACGGGATACTCGCTTCCCTGACTTTTATGCACGGTGGCAGCATATGCCAGCACGATTTCATCCAACTCTGATCGTTCATACGGGACTTCCCGGTCTTCAAACCAAACCGTCATACGTTCGTCGTCTGCGGTCTGCACCAGACCGATATCCCCGTTGAACACATCTTTGTCGTAATTGTTACGGATCTGCATCACTTTGTCTCCCACTTTCAGTTGCATGCCCCCGAACCGGATCACCGGCGGGTTTGGGTTCAATGCAGCCTGTAACACTTCATTCAGATGCTGCACACCCACAGTCCCCCGAATCATCGGGCTGATCACCTGGATATCCGTCGGTTTCAGATGCGCATACCGTCGCGGAATCCGCTCCCGGCAAAGATCCACGATCAAATCCCGTAATTTCTCCGGGTCGCTTTCTTCAATGAAAAAGAAATCGGCATCCGGGGGATTCTTCAACATGGGAAAATCCCCCTGATTGATGCGATGGGCATTACGGATGATCATGCTGCCGGCGGCCTGCCGGAAGATCCGGGTCAGGCGGACCACGGGTACGGTGGCAGAGTCGATCATGTCCCGCAAGACATTGCCCGCCCCCACCGAAGGGAGCTGGTCCACATCTCCCACCATAATCACGACACTGGCGTCCGGTACCGCTTTCAAAAGACTGTACATCAGATAAATATCGATCATGGAGGCTTCGTCTATGATCAAGACATTTCCTTCTAGCTGATTATGCTCATGACGTTGATACCCCTGGGGCGGCTTAAATTCCAACAGCCGGTGAATCGTCCTGGCTTCTTTCCCGGTGGCTTCAGCCAAGCGTTTGGCAGCGCGGCCGGTGGGAGCTGCCAGTAAAATCCGGGCCCCCATTTTCTCCAATACCCGCATGATCCCCAACACTGTTGTGGTTTTCCCCGTGCCGGGACCGCCGGTCAGGATCATGAATTTTGATTCTGCCGCCAAACGGATCGCATCTTTTTGCACCGGATCATAGACGACAGCATACTCTTTTTCCACATCCCCAATGGTCCCTTCCACATCCAGAATCCGGCTTTGCCAAGGCGCCGTTCGAATCTCGTGGATGCGTCTGGCCACACCGGATTCACTGAAAAAAGCAGTTGGAACATACACAGCTCCATCGGTTTCAATGTGGATGCTTTCTTCGGCTTCCATCCGGGGTAAAACAGGTGCCACCTCATCCTGATCCACTTCAAGGATCTGGGCAGCCATATCGATCAGCTCTTCCCGTGGTAAATAGCAGTGGCCATCACCCGCTGCATCATTCAGGGTATGAATTACACCTGCCCGCAGACGTGCGTATGCACGGTCATCATATCCCATACTCCGGGCGATCCGGTCAGCAGTTTTGAAGCCGATTCCCCAGATATCATCGGCAAGGCGATAGGGATTCTCCTGAATCAACGAAATACTGTTACTCCCGTATACTTTATAGATCCGCACCCCAAAACTCACGGAAACACCGTAGTTTTGCAGAAACATCATCACATGCTTCACCGCTTTGTGCTCCTGCCAGGCATCACAGATCATCTGCACCCGTTTAGGTCCGATTCCCGGGACCTGCTCTAAACGATCCGGGGTTTCCTCGATTACCCGAAAGGTATCCACTCCGAAATATCTCACCAACCGGGCCGCATTCACCGGTCCGATGCCGCGGATCAACCCGCTACCCAGATACTTTTCCATATCCCCTTCATGGGCCGGCAGCTCTTCGGTATAGCGGTCCACCTGTAATTGCCTGCCATAGCGGGAATCCATCTTCCATTCTCCCGTCAGTGTCAGGATCGTGCCCAGGTTGACAGTCGCCAGACTGCCCACGGCTGTGACAAGATCGGTGTATTCCCGAACCTTCACTTTCAGCACCGTAAACCCGTTTTCCTCATTTCGGTAGGTGATATGTTCCACAACCCCGCAGATAGTTTCCATACATCCTCCTTCGAACCTTCCCAAGTCCTAATCTTTTACGATATCCTGATGGTGAGATATGAAGTGACTAAATACCTTTTTTTTGTAGCGATAAGCCAAAACAAAAACCACTATCGTTATAACTGTTGCAATGAAAGCAATTAATCTTGAATAGCGTGCTATGTACCCGGCAGTGGTCAATTGAATCGCAGGGCGAATTTGGAGATTTTCTGTCAACATAAACGGTTTCCCTTGCATCATGAGATCGTTAAGTGACGGACTTCCCCAATCTAAAACCACATAGTTTTTTGGTGATACAGAATCAATGGTAATTTGTGATCCATAAAAAAACCGTGCCTCTGGGTTTGAATTCGATAATGAGATCCCGTTTATTTGCACTGAAGATCCTGAAGGACCATGAAATGTGATGCTAAGCGACTCTGGCAACTTCAGGTAAGATTCAATTTCCCGCCGAACATGGCTCTCACGCTCTTGTGCAAAACGGCGAATGATTTCAATTTCATTTTCCCATTTTTGCAGGCTCAAAGGATAACCCCAACGCTCAATATGAGCTGATATCCACGGTTTCAGCAGATCATAAAGCTCGTCCAATTGAATCAATATCCTATCAGTTCGAAAAGTTGTATTAAGCAAAAAATCAAGCCGTAAAAGAAGTTGCTCTCGAAAATCTCCATTCTCCATCAGCTTACGGAATAAAACAGTGCTGAATTCCGGATGCGGATATTGATCCTCCCTAGCCAATCCCTGGCTCCAAGTAAGATGATCCCATGATCTAAACCCAGCATCCAAATCATTGATGACCCATCGCCACCTACCGTCCACCATGGGATTACCATTATTCATTGGCTCGCGTATTCTAAAATATTGCACATTATTACCAGGCCAATCTTTGTTCCCCGTAATAATCGAAATGAGCCATACATCAATAAAATTATCAATGTCCATCATGGTTTGAATCTTTTCATATTGCTCTGGTCGTTGAAAGTCACCCAATCTTACAAAGCTCATGAAATTTCTCCATAAAACTATGTCTGACGGCTGTCCTGCTTTCATCACTCCATTGTTTTCCAATAGCACCAGTTGTTCTTCAGGAATCTGTGCATGTTGTTCAAAATATGGCGCACTATAATACTCTTGTATACCATGAATCCCCCAAAATACGCCATTAATGAAAAGCAAACATGGCCGATATCCCTGACTGAAGACATGAAGATCACGAACCAACAACTGACTCAAACCATCTCTGATTAATGAACCTGAATAATCCTGTCCACCACTGCGCAGAAGAAATCGTTTATATATGTCAGATCCTTCAATTCCAAACAAAGTATGATTAAAAGTCCCATCTCCATACTCAGAACGTGCATAGATCCGAAGGCTTTTCAAGGGGAATCCTCTACTCCATGATCCGTGAATTCGGATACCAACGTTCTGAGATAATGAAGCAGGAAGACCGGGTTCGAAAAACTCCAAAAACGCCTCCCTTTCCCACATCATACCCCTCTCCATATAGTTTGCTTGATGCAACCCAAATTGGCCTTCTGCTAAAGAATCAGGATTATAGCGTATTCCTGGCACATAAATCCCATCTTCGGCAGAGAACATGCCATCAGGCTCCGTCACAAGTGAAATAATTGGCAGCTTACGGCTAGCCGTATGATTGGGAATCAAAAAATAAGTCCGAGTAACCGTTTCACTTGGAGCTGCATCTTGCATATATGCCCGGGCACGAACCACCAAACCACTGAAAGGGACTGAATGAGGCGGTTTCCACTTCGACCCAGAATTACTCCCTGTGGTTGGGATATATGCAATCCCAGTTGGAGATCCCGTTTTTATTTCTATTGGTCCTTGATAAAGAGTAGATTCTTCATTAGGCTCTGTCCCATCCAAAGTAAAATATATCCTAGCTTCGGAAACAGTCTCAATGGATAAAGAAAACGTACTGGTATAAACCCCCGATAAGCGAGACATGATTGGTTCTGGTGTCGCCTCTTCGGCATACAGCGATGGCACACTCATACCAGTAAACATAAAAATCATGAACACAATGATAAGGAATTTTGCATTATCTCCCCTTAATGGGTATTTCATCTGATATCTCCTCGTATGCCTCGCCAGTATTATATCATGCCTCTGTAATGAAAAGACACCTGTATAGATCAAAACCGATCCCAACTTCCATCCTGCCTATTTCTCATACACGATCCGGCCGTTCACCATGGTCATCTCCACTTGCGTCTTCAGGATATCATCTTCGGGGCATGTCATGATATCCTGAGAAAGCACACACAAGTCTGCGACTTTCCCCGGCTCAATGGACCCCGTCAGGTCTTCTTTACCTGCCAGCCAGGCACCGTTAATGGTAAACATGCGCAACATGTCCTGCCGGCTGATTTTCTCCCGGTCTCCCAGACTTCTGCCCTGACTGGTCCGGCGGGCAACTGCAGCATACATACCGATGAACGGGTCATAGTGGGCGGAGGTCATATCGGAATTGGCCGCCACCATGATGCCATGATCCAGGTAACTCCGCAATGGTTTGAAATGGTCGATCCGTTGCTGGTCAAGAACATCAAAATAGATATCGCCTTCCACATACATAAATCCCGGCTGCAGTGACACCGCAATGCGATACGCCTGCATCAACGCCAGTGCTCGTGGCGTCGGTAAATAACCATGCACAATATTATGGCGCACATCATCCCGGGGGAATGCCCGCTGAGCTGCAACAAAACCATCCACCGCAATATCCTGTGCTTCATCCCCGCAAGTATGGATCCCCACAGACCAGCCACGGCGATGGGCCCGATTGAAGAGATCCTGCATTACATCCGCCTTAAACCGGGGATTGCCTTTGCTGATCGTCCCATCGATCCACGGGTCATACATCATGGCGGTTTTGCTGCCGACACCACCGTCGATGGCCATTTTCAAAGCTCCTACACTCAACCACTCATCGCCAAAACCACTGTCGATCCCGATATATTGAAGAATTCCATCCACCTCTTCGGTACCGTATCCTTGCATCCCGTAGCACTCCGGCATCATGTCAATGCGAATGGGAAGGGCTTTTGCTTTATGCAGCTTCCGATAAGCCCGCATGGTGGTGACATCAATTCCGGGATCGATGATGCTGGTGATCCCGTACTTGATATATTCGTTCATTGCTAAAGTCAGATAGTATTCCGTCCGCTGAATCTCAGCTTCCAATGATGGTTGTGGCATGACCCCATGAATCAAAGACCAGGCGCCATTGCGCAACACCCCCGTTGGTTCGCCGGTCTGAGGATCCCGGTCGATGGTGCCCCGGGCTGGATCCGGTGTCATCCGGTTAATTCCCGCTAGCGCCAGCGCTTTACTGTTGACCACACACCGGGCAAAAAGCCGATCCAGAATCACCGGATGATCTGGTGCGACCTCATCCAAATCCCATCGAGTGGGCATCCGGTATTCTGTAAACTGACTTTCGATCCAGCCGCCTCCTTTGATCCATTCGCCAGGGGGTGTCTGCTGTACTTTTTGTGCCAGTTTGGCTTTCAATTCATCTATGGTTTGCACCCCGAAAAGCATCACGCCATCCAGCAAAACCCCTGCCGGATGCACATGGTTGTGGGAGTCAATGATGCCAGGTATGACAGTACGCCCACCCATATCCATGATCCGGGTGTGGGTCCCCATCACCGGCTCCATCTGTGCTTCACGTCCGGTCATAATCAAACGGCCATCTTTAATCGCCGCGGCTGTCACCTGAGCGTTCTGCCCATCGACAGTCAGAATATGGGCGTTGCGGATAACAGTATCGGCGGACCGGTGATACAGGTAGACGCTCATGTCCATTCCCCCTTTGCGGTCATATCTTCTTTTTCTCTCTTTTCCAGCCATCTCCCTTCCTATCCAGCAGACTAAACAAAAAAAGAGCCGCTGTCATACGGCTCTGACTGGATAGATCAGATTGAATGCTTCAAACACCACCGGCATGTCCGGCGTGAATACACGCCCGATCTGGCGGCATTCCGCTTCAAAAAAAGGAATGTGCACATCCTGCCAGTATTTCAGACTGCCATCCCCTTCTCCTTCCCGTTGTGCCAGTGATACACTCACACCAGCAAAGGGAACCAGCATCACCCATTCCGCTTGAATGATGCCCTGGGCGACTCCCTCCCAGTTGGTGATTATGCTCAGGTCGCCGGGTCGCGGGATGGGATCTCCTTCAGCGTCGTACACCCACAAACACGATGCCGTGCCACGTTTCTGCCCCTTCAGCACCAACGCTGCCAGTTTGTCTGCTCCCGCCGGTGTGATCTCAAAATGCCAGGCGGTATATGTCAAATTTGTTGTTTCCGGTGTTTCTCCCATCGTTGCCAGATAATCCGCCCACATGGTCGCGACAGATTGATGCATGCCTCAGCCTCCCCTACAATGTGCCGATCCAGTCCGCAATGGATTCGATCACTTGCAGACTCATGTTCGCCGGTTCCATATATTCATCTGGATTAGGCGCCCCACTCCCCGCCATAAACAAATGATTCAATCCGGGGAATGAGCGATAAGTCACCCGGGATAATGGAGCCAATTCTGATGCCCAGGCATTAAAATCCGTCATGGTCACCTGGTAATCCCGCTCTCCTTGGAGAATCAGCATGGGCAATCCGGCATTTCGGGCTTCCTGGCCGGCATCATAGGCTTGAAGATACTGCCAGTAAGCCGCCGGGATCCCCAAAGGTAATTCTGTGGCTGGTGTTCCGCTGGAGAGTCCCGTTTTCACTTTAAGAACCTGTGCTGCGAGAGCATCAATCTGTGCCTGCTCGTCGACGGTGACAGTTCCATCCAGTCCGGATAGATACTTCACCTGCTCTAAAACCAGGTCTTCCAGACCCCGGGGCGTCCCTGCCATAGACACCAATCCGGCAATCCCTGTTCCTTCTGTGGCAATCCGAGGGGCAAGCATACCGCCCAGACTATGGCCGATGACGATGATCCGGGTCGGGTCGATGCGAGAATCGGTTTTCAACAGATCCACGGCCAGCACCGCATCATCCACGGTCTCGATTTTCGGTGTGATCACATTGGCCAGAAGCCCCATTTTATCACCATGGGCTTTTGTCCGTTTTTCGTAACGCAGCACGGCAACTTGTCGGGACGCCAACCCCCAGGCCAAATCCTTGAATGGTTTATTGGGTCCGATGGTCTCATCCCGGTCATGGGGTCCCGACCCGTGGACCAGGACCACCACCGGGAAGGGCCCGGTACCCACGGGAATGCTCAAAGTACCCGGTAATGCCCAGGTACCGCTCCCCACCGTAACCGTTTCTTCGGTAAATAGAGACGGATCCGCATAGTCAGGTGGTTCATAGAACCGGGACAGATAGTCAGACTGGGCAAAAAAGAGTCCGGCAATTCGCTTGTTGGTCTTAAAGACCAGTTTAACATCCAGATATGATTTTTCAAACCGGACCGTGACATAGATCACCTGGTAAGCGTCCTGGGTTTCCTGTCGCTGCTCCACTTCCGCTTCAAAAGGCCCCAGTTGCCCTTGAAGCTGGCCCCAAATCTCCTGAAGTTGGCTTTCACTGATCGCCTTCCCCATGGCCGTATCAAAATATGTAACCGCCTGATCAAACCGTTCATGAGCCAGGTCTGCTACAAAAGCACTGGCTAAATCCGGCAATTCACCCGTCAACGGTTCCTCTTTCGGGCTAAAAAGACTGCAGCCTGCGGTTGTCACCAAGATGGATACCAGAAGCCAAATCACCAACCATTTGCGCATACCGGCCACTCCTCTCGAAACTTAAAGCTTTTTACGAACCGGGGGTGTAACTGGATGCCTGGAAGAACAATCCGGCGACCCGATGATCACTGTCAAATACCACCCGGATATCCAAATATGTCACTTCAAACTGAGCCGTGACGATGATGATGTCAAACCCGTCCTGCGCAGTCTGGACCTGCGTCACTTCCTCTTTATACGCACCCACCTGGTCGATCAAATCCCCCCAGAGATCCGTCAACTGCTCCTTGGAAATCGCCTCTCGCATGGTCTTATTGAAATACCCATAGGCTGCATCAAAATCCTCTGCCGCCAATTCTGCCACAAATGCGCTAGCCAAATCACTGAATGACCCTTCCAATGGTTGGTCAAGAGGATCCTTTGGGGTACAGCCACTGAGCACCAGTACCAAAATCATCACCAAAATCCATCCACTAAACTGCTTATGCATTGGTATATCGCTCCCTCCTGAGTTCTGTTATCTTAAGTAAACACTTTATCCCTTGAATCGTCAAGAGTTTCGACTATTTTGGCAGCAATTGCATAATGAAACGATTTCATTTTCGCGATAATTCGAACTCCTTGCACTTGCGATTTTCTGATTTTTCTGAAATAGTGACAATGCAAATCTATCTTGGGAAGGGAGTAAATGAAAGCTCGTTACGAAAAAGGCACCCGACTTTACAGTAAAGCATTTCACAAAGGGCGAGATCAAGCAGGTCAAACTGAGTGATTTTGCCGGCAAATGGGTGGTTCTGTGTTTTTACCCCGGTGACTTCACATTTGTCTGACCCACGGAGATCTCACACATAGCCGTGGGCTATGACACCCTGATCGCACTGGATGTAGAAGTCATGCCGGTGAGCACTGACAGCGTATTCCTCACAAGGTCTGGAACGAAACCGAACTGTCCAATATGGTGGATGGTGGCGTTTCTTTGCCATGCTAGCTGTTCAGGGGAGCAAGATCGGTACGCTGTGCGGAGTCTATGATGAAGAAGGCAGCGTCAACATCCGTGACCGATTCCTCATCGACCCGGACGGTGCTTCTATACGGCAGAGGATGCCGATTCCGAAGGTGAGACGGGACGTTTTTATACCTGGACACCTGCTGAGATCACAGCTGTACTGGGGAAAGTCGACGGGACCCGATTCAGCCGACCGTTCGGCGTCACAGCATCGGGTAACTTTGAAGGACGCACCATTCTTCATTTGTCTGCAGGTTCACCCGTGGAAACAATCCGTGGATCGCGTCCTGTCGGAACCGGTTGCGAGCGCACGCAACTACCGGATCTGCCTATATAGCCTTCATGCATCCAGGACCCAATGTGGTGATCAGGGTGCCTGAGACGATTGAGGACCAACCCTTTTGGGAGGTGACTCACTCCAGGTTTTTACCTTTTGCCACCACATTGACCCGGATAGATCCCTGGAGGACACTGACCCCTTTCCCCGCCGGCCTTCCTGTTCAAGACAAGCTTCTCATACTCCATTTGTGTCACGGGTTTTCCTGTCAGACACCGATTAATCACCTTTCAGACATCAAGTCCGCCATGGAGAAAACAATCAACCCATCCTGATGTGGGCGTATGAAGAGAAACATGTATGCTTCGATGGGGTGGATTCCTCGTGTTCGATGCATCAAAGAGACCGTTGCGGTCGGATGCCTGCCCCTAGCAAAGGACTCTCATTCCCTGGTTTCACTGATTATACCTGACAGGTCCACCCGGTGAATCCACTTATCCCATCACCCAGTCAATAAGTGAATGGATGCAGCCCTTTATAAAACCGACCCATGCCGGATGATTGCTGGTTTCAGCCAACTCGATGTTCATCATCCATCCGACCTGCATTGTCATTACAACGGAGAATCTCCCCTGGACGTCAAAAAATCCGGTTTTACCGGATCTCATCGCGACGTTTCTCTTCCGCAGGCGGAAGTCCCGCCAGGCGGCGCGCCAACGGAAATGCCCGCATGAAGAAAACCATGCCCAGCAGTGCGGTGACGAGAATATAGACTCCGGCAAAAATTCGTAGAGATGCAGAGGCGAAAGCCGCGGCAATGGCAGAAAATTCTCCCCGAGGGATCAAGGAGAGCCCAGCACGTAAAGAGCGCAATTTGTTTAACCCGTATAACCGACCCCCTGCATACCCGACGGCAAATTTCCCCACTAAAGACCAGATGACCAGCACAATCATCACATAAATCATGGGGATCCCCTGGCCCACTTGAATGCTGGCACCAAACCAGAAAAAGAAAAAGGGCAAGACCAGATTGCGAATGGGCAACAGCAGATGATCCAGTTCAGAAGCCTGTCCCGTTTCAGACAACATCACACCGGCTAAAAATGCGCCCAGAAATTCAGACAAACCCATGTACATGGCAAACCCTGCCACTAGCAGGGCCAACCCCACGGTAAACAAAGGCATGATGTCGCCATCCAGGTAACGGGCAAAAAATCCTCCTGCCCGTTTGAATACATATCGCCCTAAAAGACCGGCACTGATGGCTAAAATCGCTACCTTCCCCAGAATCAATCCTCCTTGACCGGCGGTAAGCTCCGCTCCTGAGGCCATGGTTGCCAGAAATGACACCAATACCGGTGCAATCAGATCTTCGAAAATCAATAACGCCAGAATAAATTCCGATTCCGGAGCTGCCAGCCGCTGATTATCCTCCATCATTTTGATAATAATGGAGGAACTGCTGGCATATGCCACCGATCCAAGGATAAAGGATGTCATCAGATCAAGCCCGAAAAGCCGTGCAATCAAATAGGACCCGCCAAAGCTGAGGATCAGGTCCATCAGTCCTGCAGGCCAAACCCGGCGGGCAATCTGCAGCATCCGTTCCACAGGGAATTCCAGTCCTCTCAGAAAAAACATGAGCACGATACCAATCTGAGCTGCCTGCCGTAACGGCTGGGATTGAGCCGGCGAATACCGGATCAGCATGATCCCCAGAAGAATGAAAGCTAATGCAGTCGGAAACCGGATCCGGTTAGTGATGGCGCCGATGAAAAAAAAGAGCAGCAACAGGGCGCCGCCCAAAACTAAAAAAGTCCAGCTGGTCATGCCTTCCACCCTGCCGAAATCTGGCAAAGCTTTTCTTGAAGACACAGATGTTCCAGATTCTTGATCTTCTCGCGTTTACCGACCACCATCAGCAGATCGCCCGGCAGGATCATCTCATCTGCAGACGGACTGCCGATGATGTCTTCCCCCCGCTGGATACCAATGATCGTTACATCAAAGACATTCTTCATGCGGGTCTCCCGAATCGTAAAGTTTGCGAATAAGGAGTTCTCACCCACCTTCAGCCATTCCACAAAGAGGTTGTTCAACAGAAGCTCCAGGCGCTCATCCGTCACCGGCTGATAATCGGACCCGGCCAAGATGGAGCCGAACTTGCGGGCTTCATCATCGGTCAACACCACGATGCTTTCGGGCTCATCAGCGTCCGGATCATCCATGACATACACTTCCCGTTTACCGGAATGATGGATGATCAAGGTTAATGCTTTGCCATCGACTAATTCCATACTATATTTTCGCCCGATCCCTGGTAAGTCCGCTTCTTTGATTTTCACAAGGCCACCCCCTATTCAACTGCCATGATAGAGTTCTCCATCCATGCCCTTCCCTCCTGCCTGTTCGGGGTGGAAACCCAAGGGGCATCATTTACACCGCCCCGGGTTTATGGTAAGATTTGCTTGATGATATCTTCAGGAGGTGTTGCCATGCCGTCGTTCACGAGTTTTTTTTGGATATTCTTTCTCATCTTTACCTTGATGCCGTTCTTTAAGCAAAAACAAGTTGAAACGGAACGAATTGCCACCATCCGTGCCATCGAGACCGAACGAAGCAGTCGGGTCATCACCATGATTCACCGTCAGGAAGCCCTGAGCTTTATGGGAATTCCTTTTCGCCGCTACATCAATCTGGAAGACTCTGAACGAATCATGCGAGCCATCCGTTTTACCCCGGACGATATGCCCATCGATTTGATTCTGCACACTCCGGGCGGCTTGGTGCTGGCTTCTGAACAAATTGCCCGGGCATTAAAGAAACATCCCGGGAAAGTCACGGTGATTGTGCCCCATTATGCCATGTCCGGCGGGACATTGATTTGCCTGGCGGCGGATGAAATCCTCCTGGACGACAATGCCATGCTGGGACCCATCGACCCCCAAATCGGGCAAATGCCCGCCAGTTCCATCCTGCGGGTGATGAAAGATAAGCCCATTGCGGAAGTGGAAGACCAGACGATTATGTATGCCGACATGGCCGAAAAGGCATTACGGCAAATCGAAAATACGGCAACCGACCTCCTCTCTGATAAGATGAGCCCGGAGAAAGCCCGAGAATTAGCCATTCTCCTCAGCGAAGGCCGCTGGACCCATGACTTTGCCCTGGTCTGTTCCAACATCGGGGAGCTGGGTCTGCCGGTGGCGTGCCGGATTCCAGATTCCATTTATAAACTGATGGATCTCTATCCCCAGCCGTCGCGTCAGCCGTCGGTGGATTATATTCCCCTTCCCTACCGGCGAAATAAGGAAAAATAACTGCAACGAAAAGAGTCAGGCACCGTCATGGCGCCTGACTTCTTGCTTTCAACGCTTACTTTCCGAAATAGGTCAGAATCCCGTCTCGAAGACCCAGTGCCGCTTTTTGGCGAAACACATTGCTCGCCAGCAGCAGTTCCTCTTCCGGATTGGTGATAAATGCCAACTCCACCAGACATGCCGGCATGGATGCCAGTGCGATGGTGGTGAATGAAGCCGTCTTCACACCTCGATCCCGTCGTTCCAGGTGCTTCACCATCTTTCGCTGGATGTCCGTAGCCAGACGGCTGCTGTCGGCATGATTGCCGGCGTAGTAGGTTTCCGTGCCGTTGGCAGCCGGGCTCTCGGCCCCATTGGCATGAATGCTGACAAAAAGATGAGCCCCGGTGCTGTTGGCATATAACGCCCGCTCCGTGGATGTGAGTTCCATATCCCGATCCCGGGTCATGAATACCGTCGCACCCTGTCCTTCCAGGAGATCCCGTAGCATCAGTGCCACTGCTAAATTTACATCTTTTTCCAACAAACCGACAGCACCCACAGCACCCGGTTGCCGTCCCCCATGACCGGCGTCAATGGCAATTTTCTTTCCCGCTAACGGCAACGGCGATACCACTGTAAATCCATATGCGACTTCCTGCTGGTTCACGGATGCTTTAGTCATGGCCCCATCTCCTGCCAGATCGACCCGGATCACCAGTTGCTTTGGATCCGATGGATCGACTCTGATTTTGGTCATATATGGATTGCCCGTGGGAACACCTGCGATCAACGCCGCAAGGTCAAAGACAACCGTGCGACCGTCTTTGTGATTGATCTGGATCTGAGTACGGGAATCGACGGCACCATTGGGGATGGATAGTTCCATGTGCCCGGTGAACATAACCGGAGACGGTCCGACCCAACGGGTATGGGATTCAATGGACAAGGTTCCCCCCTGATCCGTTTCATTCAAGGTCATGGCTTGAATCAGGGGGGCAAAACCCAGGAATATGCCCCCTTCAATGTTATGGACAGAAAATCCCACCCGTTGCTTTAAATCTGCCACCACGCGAACGGTGGAAGCATCATACTGCGACATCCGAATCTGTTCCAGCCACTGATTGCCCACAGAAATCGGCGCTTGTGACCCGGTTAAGACCGCTTCCTGTACATCCACCACCACCCGCAGCGGGTCTGTCAGTGTGAATGCTCGGTATGTGACCGGTCCCGTGCCTTGAATCCGGATCCCGTCCATGTTAAACAGGGATGTCATGCCCACATCAGTAATCCGACCAGGAAATTGAATCTGTAATGTACGACCGTCCGATTGCATCACCTGACGCCACGCCTGCTGTGACTCCATCCGGATCCGGACAACGGCATCCATAGCGGTTGATGCTATAACGGTGTAATCCTCAACCCCTGCCTCCTGGATAATGTGTGTGCCGGTGGCGATCCCCAGCATGGTCCGGGGCATCCGGATTTCCAATAAACCGGGTTCAGGGTTTGCCACCATAAACTCACCTTTTTCGCTCAATGTTATTTGAAGTTGGGCGTAGCCGGCTTCACGGGTCCATACCACCTGATTCAAGGTCCGGCCTTTGGTTTGGATGACCACTGTCTGCGTGCTGTCGATCCAATCCACCGTGGCACCAAATGTTTCGGATATGAACCGGATGGGTACCATGGTTCGTCCAGATATGATTCTCGGATAGGTATCCAGGGTTTTGACTACTCCGTTCACTGTCACCTTCGGGTTCCCCACCACCATGGTGATGGCCAAGCCATTTTGTTTGATAGTCACGGTTTGGGTGGCATCCTCCCACCCCACCTGTGCCCCCATATTTTCGGAAATGACCCGAATCGGCACCAATGTCCGCCCCCCGATGATGATTGGGGCTACATCGGTCTTTAGGATGCTCCCGTTTAAAACCAATGTAATCCCGGATGCCCAAGTTTCACGAGGCATGACTGGGACTAAACCGACACTCAATATCAAGATCCAAATGATCATTTTCATGGTGTATCGTTTCATGTTTTGTTCCCCCAGAATCATGGACTCTTCTCATATGGCCGTGAATCCTTTATGCACACAAACAGGAAAATCCACTCTTGAATGGCGAATCTATCCTTATTCTTCACATCTGGAAAGGAGAATGATGATGACCACACCGCTGGATTCCCACCCGCTGGATGCTTTGGGTTTTCCCGTTCATGGGCTAAAGGGTCAGATCATAGTGATCAACGGTGGCGGCAGCGGTTTGGGTGCAGAATTGGCCCGGATCCTTTCCCGACTGGGCGCGCGCGTGATGATCCTGGATCAGGCCACAGGTGATGCGAATGGATCGGCTCCGATGCCCCATGACGGTTATGAGCCCCGTTTCTTCTCTCTGGATATCCGCTGTGCTACGCAGATCCAACAGGCATTCTTGACCATACGGGATGAAGAAGGCCCGGTGGATGTGCTGATCAACCAGGCTGGGATGGGTCCGGTGGTACCTCTTCATGAAATGGATGCGACCCAGTGGGATGCGGTGCTCCAATCCAACCTCAACAGTTCTTTCAACTGCATCCGGATGGCTCTCCAGGATATGAAGACCCGCCGATCGGGCACCATCGTGAACCTAGTTGCAGTCCCCGCTATACCCTATATGGCAGCTTATGCGGCTTCCACGGAAGCCCTTTGTTCACTGGTCCATTCTTTGGCCGGCGAGCTAAGAGATGATGCGATTCATGTCATCGCCTATCACCCGGGAATGGCGTCAGTACCCGGTGGCGAAACTGCCATCCAGGATCGAGCTCGATTTCAGGATCCTGCCAAAGACGGTTTTTACGACACTGACTTCAACTCAGCAAATGAGGAACTGATTTCAATATATGACGGTGCATTGAGTCTGGCCTATCTGATCATCCATGCGCCTCTCTACCATAACCAGCGTGTTGCCGCCAGGGATATTCTGCCCATCCTCCACGCTCATCTGGACGCAAACACCAAAGATGACACCATCCGATATGACTGCGATACATTGGGTGAACTCTTATCCGCCGTCCGGGATTACAGCCGGAGCCTGCTTGATGCAGTAGCGTCCACCGACAGTGAATTTAACAAACTGCCTTTTTTTGTTCGCACCATGGCACGAAATAGCTTCAAACGTAAAGTCGGTGTTCCCATTCATGAACTGCAGCGAATGCTTAACGAAATCCAAACCATCAGTACGGACATCATTGACCATCTCACGCAACAGGGCACCCACCCGGACCTGCTACCCACGGATATGATCGCCAACTGTCTCCTCCAATGTTCCCGAATGGTTTCCATTCTGCAGGAACTGGCCCAATATTATCGGGGAGTACCTGAAGAAATGACCCGTTTTATTCGGGATGAAGCAGCCATTCGGCAAGTGATGCTCACTTGTCGCGAACGGGAAGATCTCGCAGAGTCCCTCCGCGGTGCGGCAGAATCCACTCGTATCATTTAGCGAATCTTCAGCCGACCTGTATGCACGCCATGGTTTCCAGCCCAGGCAACATCATCAATGCTGTCTTTCCGCAGAGAATGGCGAATATGCAGCAGATGCTCCCGGTTGACCGATAGATACCGGATCCGTGATTCCACTGACTCCCGGCTGCGGTTTAAGAAACGGCAGATGCCGTTGATGCTGTACTCTTCATCCATCAGCTGCAATAGTAACATGTCCCCCGTAGCCGTCCAACTTCTGTCCTGAGAAATAAACATCCCTTTACTTTTTTCCATGATTGACCCCCCCATCGTGATGATCAGGGCCGAGTCGAAAGTAAAGGGATTAAAAAATCCGTCCCAGGCAGAAAGCCAAAAAGACGGATCTTGTGGACCATTCTTCTTTTTGGCAACTGGCTATCTTAGTCTCTCGACCTTAGACCCTGTAGTTTTGCGCCCCTGCTTTTCAACAGGTTTGCCTTTTTCAAAAAGTATTTAATTGTTTAGTTGCTATACCGCATGTACTGCAATATCAATCGATCCAACTGCTCACTGAGACGATATACATCATCCCGCCCCAACTGTTCACGGTCCCCTTGAATCAACCGGTACAACCGGCTGCGAACCGCTTCCAATTCCATGCGCAATTTTGCTTCAGCATCACTCTCTCTGGAAATTGAAGTTCCGGAGATCATTTGCACCACCCGCCATTCCATGGACCCGTTGGTGGAAAATGCGATTGCTCACTGCAAAATACCACTGTCCCAGTTTTAATCCTGGAATTGTATCCAGTTACGCTCATCGTATCACTGTTTACAGCGGGTGTCAATAATTAACAGTCATTTTTTTATAAAAATTGCCATTTTTGTGCAATGATGATGTCCTGCTGCCGGTTATGGGCCGGCGATTCACATATTCTCCGATTGACATTCATATTGTTCATCAACAGGCCTAAAAGACTGCTGCCATGATCCGCAGTCGATGATCACACCTTATCCGAAATGGCAAACATCAGTTCACCCTCAACTGCCTTTTCATCCCCCACATACACTGTACCCAGTCCTTTCCCCACCCGCCCGCGAACTCGCTCCATCACGACTTCAATTCGAAGCTGGTCACCGGGAACTACTTGGCGCCGAAACCGAAGCTTGTCAATCCCGGCAAATAGACCGATCTTCCCTTGGAACTCCGGCAGACTGAGCATGGCGACGGCACCCACTTGTGCCATAGCTTCCACTATCAGCACCCCTGGCATCACTGGGTATCCGGGGAAATGCCCTTGGAAAAACGGCTCGTTGATGGACACATTCTTGATCCCCACAGCCCGCTTGCCTGCTTCCAGTTCCAGGATCCGGTCAACCAGCAGAAATGGGTAGCGATGGGGTAGAATATCCTGTATCTGTTGCACATCCAACATGTTCATCCCTCCTCGTGAGGTATAGAATTCAACGGGTACTCATTCATTCCTTCCTCAGTTCCGGGTTTCTTCCCTATCATGGCCCATCATGGCATTGACTTCAAGCAAAAGTGCATGCATCCGATCCTTGCGTTCTGGTGAAATCGTGGCAAAGATTTGCTCCAGTTGATCCAGATACCCTTCATGGACCTGATTCAAAGTCGCATCCCCTTTGGGCGTGAGCTTAACCCGGATCACCCGCCGATCCTCCTTTGAAGACAATCGTTGCACAAAGCCATCGTCCACCATTTTATTCAACATAATGGTCATGCTGGAAGAACTGACCATGGCTTCTTCACTCAGGTCGCTCATTTTACAAGGCTGCATCCGGCGAATAATGAACAGAATACGATATTGCGCCGGGGTCAATTCCGGAGTTCTTGACTTCATTTGTTGTTGGAACTGTTGTTTGAACCAGTTCCCTGCCTTCATGAAAAATGCGTCGAAGAGGCGTGCAAGTTCACGGTCGTTCATATCATGACCCCTTTCAGTCCGAATCCAGGCTGAAATCCAGTTGATGATTTTCTGTGTATACCTCATTTGGTGATTCCAATTCTTGTTCTGCTTCGATCGGCGATCGTCGTTTAATGATCCCTTTATTTCTCCAGCGGCCGCTTGCATAATAGATCCGGGCTGCCAGCATCCCCGCAGTAGAGCTGATTGCAATCGCGATCCAGATCCCTCTAGGTCCTAAATCCGGTATGGCCGACAGGTAACGCGCAAGAGGAAGTCTCACCAGCCACAAGGTGGCAATGGAAATGACCATGGTCGGCAGTGTATCCCCCGCTCCCCGTAGGGCACCAGTGATCACAAACATCAACGCAAAGGGGATATAGGATAACCCCACGATTCGGAGATACTGAGCCCCGATTTCCAACACCTGGGCATCAGATGTGAAGAGGGTCAATAAAATCTTGGGTGAAAAAACCGCAACTAATGTCATTACACTGGTAATGCCCAGCGAAACCAAACTGCCCCAGTAAACCGTTGCCTGCACCCGGTCTTCCCGGCCGGCACCGATGTTCTGTCCCACCAATGCCGAGACCGCAAGGCCAATGGACATGGAGGGCATAAACGCAAACTGATCCAACCGCATCGCAGCGCCATAAGCCGCAACTACCAGCGGACCAAAGGAATTGATGATGGCACTGATCACCAAACCACCCACCGCAACCACCGTCTGCTGGATTCCGGAGGGAAGGCCGATCCGAATCGTAGTCCGTGTCAATTGCGCATCGTATTTCAGCTCACTCAGGCGTACCGCCACTAAATGATCACGTTTATTCAGATAGTTGAGGGCGAGCACCGTCGATAACCCCTGTGAAATTACCGTGGCTAATGCAGCACCGGCGACACCCATGCGGGGAAAAGGTCCCACACCGATGATGAGAAGTGAATCCAGGATGATATTGGCGATGGTCGCCACCAGCAAAAATTTCAAAGGTGTCTTGGAATCCCCCAGTCCTCTGAGAATAGCTCCCAGCACATTATATCCAAACATAAAGATCATGCCGCTGAGGAAGATGATCATATAGCTGGATGCCATAGGCATCAAGGTTTCCGGCACATTGATCAATTTTAGAAGGGGCTTATGCAAGAGAATGCCGATCCCGGTCAGAAAAACCGCAGCGATCAACAGGACCAGCACGGCATTATTGATGGTTTTCCGGACCATATCATACTGTTTAGCACCGGCATACTGAGACACCATAGTGGTCGTCGCCATAGTAATACCCATCACCAGCGCAATCAAGGCAAAAATAATCGGGAAGCTGACCGAAACGGCCCCCAGGGCTTCTGCCCCGATATATCGGCCCACCCATATACTGTCCACGGTGTTGTATAGGGCTTGAAGTAAATTCCCCAGCAGCATGGGGATGGCGAAGCGAACCAAATGTCGGGGGATGCTGCCTTTCGTCAAGTCATTCATCATATGTGGTTGGGCCACGGATTCCAGCTCCTTCATTCGCGATAGTCAAAATGATTTTATCATCAAATAATTAATAAGTCAAACAAAAAACCGGCTCTCGCCGGTATCCTTCGCTATTCTTCTTTCGGTTCTTGCGTGCCCGGATTTCCAACTTCCAGACTGATCCGACATTTGCATTTCCAGCAAACCACATACCCTTCCACGAAAGTATCAAAGCTAGTGCGAATGGATTCCACCACCGGGGTCCCGCACTGCGGGCAAAAATCCACAGACATATTGATCACCTGACTCTCTGATTAGATTGCATGAGCCGTTACCGGCAAATTGACTGTTTGGATGATCGCATTGGGACACACTAAAGCGATTTTTCTTCCGTTCAGGTAGCCAAACCCTTTAATCAAACGGGTATGGCAGGTGTGGAGCAGGGATTGCATGGGACGGATCTCGCAGATGTCTTTTTGACACATCTCCACCACCCCGTCGACCATGAGTCCCACAGTCTGGTTATCAGCATGGACGATCATAACCCAGCTTTCCTCAGAATGACACTTAGTGTAAATGCCAATTTTTCTCCGGAAATCAATCACAGGAATCGCCTCGTCGTGAATGTTCAAGAAACCATGGATTTCATCTGTCAGATCCGGTTGTTGTCTAAAGTTGTCGGTCATAACGATTTCGGTAACATAGTCCGAGTCAAACCCATACAGGTCATCTGAGATCCTGAATACGACGAGTTGTTGATCCATTCCTGCAAGCACCTCATTTCTGATAGCGAACAGAGGTTCGTTTGCCCCTAGAAAAACAAAAAGCCATATCTCAAAACGGTTTGAGAGAGAGCTCTTATGAGAATATGTGTTTTAATACAATATAGTGGAATAATATACATTGCTGCAGCGTAGTGGCTGCCTCGTAAATATGTGACTACATATAGTGGTTTGCCCGTGATTGATTTTGAAACCCTTGATTTATATGGATTGTAGATATTTGTCGGAAATTGTTGAAAAAGAGAATCACCATCGGTCGCAAACGCAAGTTACGACAACCCGGTGACACTATTATACGCCCATATGCATTTAATGTAAAGATTAATTATGCTGATTATCCATAAATATTTTCGAAATTACACTCGTCAGGCCAAATCTAGATTGCACAATACACAAGTTCGAACCACAAATCACTTCTGCCGCATATCGTGGCTTGGGTGTGCTCGCACTCATTGATTTTTTCTCAAGCCAACGATTAATAAACAACATATGGATTTGCTGCGGTCCCGTCACCAGAGTACGCATAGAGTCCACTGGGCACAATCGAAATACACGGCCGCTGATTGACACCTGGGGCTTTATTCCGAAGCAAAATAGCTCCATTGTTATCCACATAATATGCATCGTTGCCGCTCCCAGAAGTACCTGTCCAGTAATTACCTGCTCCAGCTCTGGCAGCTTGTGATATCCCCATCAACTCTGCACGGGTTGGCCATGCTGCATTAACATCCCACTTCATGGTGCCCGAAGAAGGATACCGATCCATTAATCTCGCTTGGGTTAATTTGATATACTCTTTATTACTATATCGCACATAACTTCCCAGTGGAATTTTATCGTATGGGAGGCGAAAATGCGACACGGCTGTCTTATTTTCATTCATCAAGATACTTATTTCACCATTCAAATGGGCTACCTCGCTCCCATTGACAGTCCATTTAAGAAACTCCCAGTCTCCAGTTGCTGTTGCAGTAATCGTCACCGTAGTGTTATTTGGGTAACTGGTGGTTCCAGTAATCGATGTGGTTCCGTTTCCAACTGTAGATACATTTAATGTTCGCGCTAAATCAAAATCTTCAGGAAGCACCACAACAGGCGCGGTTAACCCATAACCAGCTGTAAACACATCCCCTTCAGTATCCCCCCCCAAAGTAATAAAAGCAGCACCATAACCACCACCGTCTGGCACCACCATTTCCAGATTTCCGCGAATCGTCACGGTTGCTAATGTGGCACTTACTCTGCTTGCACTGACTACAGTCATATTGGATGTTAGAAAATCGCCATCCAATGTAACATCATCAGTATCGATATCCCTCTTTAAAGTATTACTGACAACTTCGAGTTCGAATACATAGTCCATTTCGCCACCGGGATTCGAAATGACCTCACTTGGCCGGGCTGAAAGATATCCGACTGGTTTCTGAACAATCACTTTGCCTTCCAGACTTTTCCCGCCTGTTAGCCCATTAGCATCGACACGAACTGCCCCAACACCTGCGATTAGCTCTAATTTACCCCTTATTACAAGTGTAGCCGAATTATCGCTGATCTTTGTCATTGAACCTACATTCAGACCAGTGAGATCATCACCCAATGAGACATCTAATGAAGCGACACCATCTTTAAATGTGTCGTTTATCAAAGTCAATGTCAAAACAAAATCTTTCTCAATGTATAGATTCTCTTCGATCCGGTAAGGATCAACCGTCATAGCCACTAAACTGGCAGCCGGTTCTTTGATATAGTAGATGCCAATCAGGTCAGTACCCACTGTCGTAATTGACCGGTTTTGGAATGCTAGATTCTCAATAAATATCTCGGAAATCAAAGTGTCTGTCTGACCAGAGTCACGAGTTCCAATAATTTGATATGTAACGATCCGATTATTACTTACACTGACCGAAAAAGCAGCGTCAAATGCGATCCGGTCGGATATCCCTTGCGGAACAAGAAAAGTACCTTCGTTGGAACGAAACTCAATTTTCCCGTCACTATTTAGGAAAATATAGTGTTCATCATCGTTTAAGGCCGTGTGCGCAGGTACCGTTACACTACTATCAAACAGTGTGACCGAGGTAGAATTCCTGACCTCCCGGGTCAAAAAATCAGAAACAATACGCACATTCTGTTGCACATCTGAACGTCCCTGTGCAATGAAAAAGGTGTTATAGCCAAAACTGAACAAAAGGTAGCCAGCTGACAATAAAATCACGAGTAACGATAAAACAATCATCAGCTCAATCAGAGTCAACCCTTTTTGTTTCATTTTAATGTTGTTGTTGAGACTCATAACACCATCCCCTATCCGCGATTATTTTCGGGGCAAGAAGGTCCGAATTGCAACATTGTCATTGGTGAACTCTATGATTTCGCCCTGAACAGTAACAGTCGTGCTGTCACTGAATGTCAAAGTAAGGGAATTTGCCGTATTCGTACCGACTTGAATAGCCCGCTCCATTTCTTCCTGAGTAAGCGAAATATTTTGACTCCGCAGTCCTGCGGATGCAACACCAAAAAAGCCTGTTGTATATAACCCCACAAAGCTAGCTGCTACAATGGCTAAGATGGCTGCCGCAACAATCAGTTCCACAAGGGAAAATCCATTCCGATTATTAAATTGCATCAGTCTGGTCACTGCGCATCTCTCCATTCGTTCCTTCGCAAAATCACGATGGCATCCAGAAAATCAAGATCCGTATCGATCTGGGCATAAATCACATTCCCGATGCTGGGTTGTAATCCGTTCGGCATCTTGACAACCACATCAGAGATAATCGCTCCCCGAATGGTGGAAAAAGCGGACTGGATTGCAACTTCAGCATATGGACCATATATATATGCATTGGTTGTTCCGTTTGCTGTCATATTAAAACTGGCACCGTCTTTAAGGAAAATGAACAGGCTGTTCGGATTTCCATCATTCAAAACTAACGGTGTTTGGATATCAGCAGAGGTAGTAATGTACAGTTCAAGACGTCCCTTACCAGTCACATTAACAAATACACTGCCCTTTGTTTCAAAATTATCAATCACTACTTTCATCACACGGTCTCCGACATCAAAAACCAAAGTGCCATTGGGAGACATTGTGATACTAGTGTATGCATATGAATCATTGATCGTTTTTGTCTGGTTATTACCTATACTGATTGAAGTGCCGTTAATCAAGTCAGTGGGCAAGGTGGGTATGATTGGTGACGGGTAATAACGGTATGTGTAAGGAGAATGGTTATACCCGAAATTATTTGGAATTGTGATATTTCCTGCTGATGTAACGCTGCCAATAATCGTTTTCATGGATGCAACATCCAAATCCGCATAGGTATATATTACATCCTCAAAAATCGCAGCTGGTTCTGCGCGACCTACATCCAGTCGCACTGATTGCACAACGCCATTGCTTGTCCCCTGTGCAGTGATGGCCAAGCCGGTATCTATTGTTCCCTCTACATAAACGGAAAAAGTCCGCCCATCTCCCAAATCACCGCTTGCACGATTTGTTGGGCTGGTTTTACTGACAGTCGCTGCAGCTGTAGATGGGTTCTTAATGAGGTATTCAGCCATCGCATCCGCCCCTGCTCTTGCAGCGTAAAAAGCCTGGGTCCTTGACAAATCACGTGCCACTTGTTTAGTATCCGTCACACCAAACTGCATGACAACACTCCCAAGTACACCGAGAACAAGCATTGTAATTAGAACTAATGGGAGTGCAATCCCCTTGGAATTTTTCATATCATATACACCTCCAGTCGAACATTCTATCCCGTATTGTAATTATATAGCTGATAAGTTCGAATTGCAAGAAAATTTTACCTTTTCTCAATAGTGATGAAGTGATGGTGAAATGAAAAATCAAGTGCATTAGAAAGTGACGACTCATAGGAACACCAGATATAATGTAAGTGTGCGAAACAAACATTTACTGGAGGTATCCTATGAGTCAGAATAATTGTACCACGAAATCATCACATTA
>CAZRKC010000019.1:0-39178 GCA_964600665.1 uncultured Candidatus Sumerlaeota bacterium | reverse complement strand
CCTTGTAGATCATCTTTAATGAATTCGATGGTCTACTTTGGGAGGGTCAGTTCAGTCTTGGGCACCTTTTTTGTACTCATTTTCAAATAATTTATTCTTTGGGGATCACCAGTGCACATATAATATACATAATTAAACCACTTCCGTATGCAAGGCTGAAAGCCACCCACAACAGGCGAATTAAAGTCGAATCTACATTAAAATACGCTGCAATCCCTCCACACACCCCGGAAATCCTTCTATCTGTTGAAGAGAGTGTCAATCGTTTCGTGTTATCCATGTGAACCCCCTATTCCCAAATTCTATTGGCGACCTATCATAAAAAGATCAAATGATTATTATCAAGTCTCATCCCCAAGATAAAACCGTTCTACCGGCTGTGCTCCATGCTCCAGTAAAAGCTCACGGATCTCCATATGGTGAGTATCTTCTGCAACCGTAATCGGTGCATTCCCATACCCATCCTTGATATTCGGATCTGCTCCAAGCTCCAACAACAAACGTACCAGCTCAATGTTGCCCTGCCCCGCTGCAAATATGAGCGGAGTGCGATTTAAGTTATCAGTTTCGTTGGGGTCTGCGCCATGGTCCAATAGCAGGCGGGCAACATCCTCATATCCTCTCGCTAAGGCAAATTTGAGTGCGCTCAACCCTTTTCTCGTTTCTCTCATCTGTACATTTGCTCCAAGTTCCAGCAGAAGCTTCACACATTCATAATTCCCTCTACCGGCAGCTTGCATCAATGGAGTTGAACCTTCTCCATCTAGGATATTTGGATCGACTCCGTCGACTGTGACTAATCGACGAATTTCTTCGCATTCATTTGCTCGAGCCGCTCGTCCCATGTCCATGCTTTGATTTCGTTTACGAATCTTTTCACTGATCAACGCAAATATACTTAGAACCATATCATCACCTCCCGTAATTAAATTCGATATTTCAAAAAGGCGTCTGTTTTCGCGGAAGGTCAAAATACCTTGGATTAATTTATAATTTTGAATAACCCTTCTATTACCTATTAAGCAATGTAGTGATCATGACCAGTTAGCAATCACATGGGTAAGATCTGCAATGGAATCGATGATCCGATCGGGTTTCCAAGGTGAATCATTAAGAATCTGTTGATTATATGCTCCCGTCCGAACGAGGATGCTACTTGCACCGATTTCATGAGCGCCACGAATGTCAATTTCCACGTCATCACCAATCATTACACATTCTTGAGGGGAAACATTGCATAGATCCATCACCTCAGTCATATAATCCACCGAGGGCTTTCCCATGATCCGTGCTGTTTTTCGACTGGCAAATTCTAATAGTGCTACAAATGGTCCGGTGTCAAGATGGACACCGTCCGATCGGTCGATCCAGCGTCCTTTGTTCATCGCAATCAGATCGGCTCCTTGATGCAAACACCGGAAAGCTTGATTAAGGTCTTGATAATTCACTTTTTGTGCCAAATCACCAACAACAACCCACTTTGGATCACTGTCACTTTGCGGAAACTTGGCGAAATATGGTTTTAGCGTTTCTGAAACCAGAAAGAAACTCATTTCCATTCGATTACGAGTCAGAAAATTCGCGACAGCAACGGGTGGTGAAAATACTTCATGTGCTTCAACTGGAATTCCAAGTCTATTTAATCTGGAAACCACTGATGATGGTGGCACCGAATCCGTATTCGTGAGAAATACTTTCCTGAAGCCATTCACTTTGAGATTTTCGATTGTATCAATCGCTCCAGGGATGAGTTTTCCGCGTTGATATGTTGTTCCATCCAAATCAAGCATTACGAGTTTGATTTGCCCCATACCATGTGCCTCCTTGAACAGCATGTTCGACCCTTGACTTGAGTTTCAAGGCAGGCTGCCTTTAATCAATGTCGATGTTCTTAACATATCGTCTCTCATTGACTTAGATAAATCGGACGGCTGTACCATATGCCATGATTTCAGCTGCACCCGACATAACGGCACTGGAACCATATCGAATGTTGATGATTGCATCAGCACCTAAAGATTGTGCCTCTTCTACCATTCTTTTTGTGGCCTTTGCCCGTGCTTCTGACATCATTTCAGTATAAGCAGTCAACTCACCACCAACCAGAGTTTTTAAAGCACTCATGATGTCTTTCCCAAGATGTTTTGACTGGATTGTGGACCCTTTTACCATTCCCAGAACTTTAAACTCTCGTCCTGGAATGTAATCAGTATTGACTAAGATCATCCTTATCATCCTCCTTGATCTCCTTCATACGCTGGATCAAAACGGTAATTATCGCTACACTAAACAAGGTCACAAATCCCAAGCCAATAATTTTTACTGTTACAGGAATTTGTGTCCCCACTTGTTCTGAGAAAAATAATAAGCTAAAACCTTGAAAAACAATCCAGGATAAAACCAGAAAAACAATCACAATCGGGGCAAGATACTTCCGCACACCTATCCCTCCAGCTTAAGTTGACCACAACTGTTTCATCAGAATCAATACATTTCCCTTTTTTTCAATTGCCTTTATTGTCGGGATCTGTTTGTGTAAACGACTCCCCACCATGAAACCATTAACTGAACAACGGATATCGAGTTCTCAGGATGACTCCAAAGATGACTCAGGCATTTCGTTACTTAGACGGTTCGTTGTAATTACCTGATGACCTCAGCGGATTTAACTGCCACCTTGTTCATCGACGGATACTGGGACTTCCAGTAAACCGATGATGTCAGCATTCCCGATTTCCTTCGCATAATCCAATGCAGTTTTCTCATAATTATCTCGTGCATTACGATCTGGACCTTTACTCAATAACATCTGCACCATCGCCTTATCTGATTTGAGTACTGCATGAACGAGTGCGGTACGACCTTCATTGTCACGATCATCAATGCGTGATCCTGCAGTTAGAAGGATATCAGCAATAATAGGTTGTGATGCTTCTGTTGTGACCATAAGCAAAGTCTTGCTGTCATTTGTGCGTACGTTGACATCTGCCCCACGGGTTATCAGTAATTTAACCGTGTCGGAGTGACCATTCGTGCAAGCAGCCATCAGGGCTGTGGCCCCATCATTATTACGAGTTGCCACGGACGCTGAGGCATCGAGCAAAACTTGAATGACACCTGTAAATCCTTCACTTGCTGCCTTAAGTAGAGCATCATCACCCGTATTGTCCCGATCTGTTGATCGAGCGCCTGCGTCAATCAACAGTTGGACCACGTTGACATAGCCAAATTGAGAAGCTAAGATCAACGCTGTCTTTCCAAGATTATCTCTTATATGAACATCGGCTTCTTGATCAAGTAATAGTTGTACAACAGCAGCATACCCTTTCTCGGATGCGACCATTAATGCAGTCTCTCCTTGATTGTTAGAACTATTGATATCGGCCTCATGTTCGATCAAAATTTGGATTGCACCATTCTGCCCATTTTTTGCAGCTGCCACCAAAGCAGTATTCCCTTGCTCATCCTTCAAATTTACATCAATATCTTTCGCAAGGAGTGATTCTAAAACAGACACTTTGCCTTCAGCAGCAGCATTAATCAAGGTCGTTTCTGTCTTATTAACACAACCAGATGCGATACTAACCAAAACGATCAAAGCAACAATATTTAAGTGTTTTTGAACATGGCTTAACATATTACTCCCTCCTCGGTCATCCAATCTTCAATTTTGTTCATTGTCCTACTGACTATTTGTGCCATTTAAAATTTTCTGTAGCTTATCCAAATCGATATTACCACCGCTGAGTACAACTCCTGTTCGGCCAATCAATGGCGCGGCTCCAATTTGAAGAGCAGCTATACCAACTGCACCAGAACCTTCAACAATTTGTTTTTTACTCATGAGCCATCGAATTGCTTCGGCAATGTCGGTCTCTTTGACTAATACAATCTGGTCGATATATTGACGGGCAAGCTGAAAAGTCTCATCCAGTATTTTCCCTGCTAAACCGTCTGCCAGCGTTTCTTCATACGCAACATCAACAACACGTCCAGCTTTCATGGCATAATACCATGGTGCTGAAGCTTCTGATTGCACACCAATGATTCTTATATGTGGATTTATCAATTTTGCACAGATCGCAATTCCTGTCATTAATCCCCCACCACCAGCGGGGATGATGATTTGGTCAAGACTCGGTTGCTCCAGCATCATTTCCAAACCGACTGTTCCTTGTCCAGCAATCACTTCTGGATCATTGAATGCGTGGATGTATGTCATATTCTCTCTATCTGCTAGATCCAGAGCTATGAGTTCCGAGTGATCATAAGTATCTCCGGCAATAATTACTTCTGCACCAAGTTTTTTAGTCGCATTAATTTTATTAATCGGAGTTGATATGGGAACAATCACTTTCGCATGAAGCCGGTACATTTGGGCAGCATATGCCACTCCTTGGGCATGGTTCCCAGATGATGCGGTAATCACACCTTTGCTTTTCTCAACAGCAGATAATGAAGCAATCTTGTTGACGGCACCCCTAATTTTGAAAGATCCTGTGATTTGGCGATTCTCACATTTCAGATAAATCCTGCCCTCTTCATTCTGATCGCTTGTTACCACTTCTTCAAATGGCGTCTGCCTGACAATATCTTTTATTCTTGTGTACGCATTAAAAATGTCCAACAGAGTTATGTCTCTCATCATAACACCCCAATCGTAATTACTGGTTATATGAAAACTGCACCATCTGGTGCAGTATAAAGCGACAGTAACTATTCCATCAGAAAAACCGATGGTTCGCTTTTGATGATACTCCAGAAACATGACGCGAGCTTCTCTGGAGTATATTTTTCTTTCAATATTTTGTCGATCACTTCTTCAGGGTTATCCCCTCTGCCCCCTCCACGAACAATTTCAAGGACCATGCCGCTCCGTATGCTCATCAATTCTGCTTCAATATTAAATCCCCCCGAATACGCGCGTGCGCACGCAGGGCAATGGATTTCCATGGACGAAGCGTCAAAATGAAACTCCTGGCCGCATGGGCAAGCGATACGGACAACATTTCCTTGGGAGGATGAGGAACTCTCCTCATGAACACAACCGGTATCTCCCATTTGACTGACCATTTAAACCGCCTCCAGTTCGTTGGGTTTTCATTGCCTAAAGACCTATTCCACAAACGAAGTTGTGAATCCTTCTCATTTCAGTCCACTGTACGGTACCATTCCAGGATATCAGAAAACCCTTCTACTTCAATACAGGGCAACCTGTTTTCCCGGCAGAACGTAATCAAACGTCCTTTTGCTAATACAATGTCTGCATATTCCGATACACACATGTCTGAAAAACCATCACCAATATAGACTACGATTTCATGCTGACTTCGTAGCCGGTCCATCAGAAGCCGTTTGCAAGTCCCACACAACCCACATTGTGGATTAAAAAAACCACAACTCATTGAAAATTCATGTTCACGGATAATCAAATGATTTGCATAAAACGGGATATGCCCCAAGCCTTCGCGATTCATAATCAGATCAATATTGTAATCATACCCGTCACTCGTAATCATCAACCGATCTTCCCGCGCTTGAACCTCATGGACAAATTCTGTAAAAAAGGGGTCTATTGCGATATTATTCAGAAATTCCCTCAACTCATCTTCTGTAGCGGCAAACATCTCCAATATTCGTTTTGCGGTTGTTTCTGTATCCAACACTTTGTCTCTCCATTGTTGGTTAATTTGGGCATATTCACCTCGCGCAAACCGATCAACCATCGCCTCAACAGTATCTATTAATGTAATTGTACCATCAAAGTCAGACAGGAACAGATATTTTGCCACCATGATTCCTCCTTAGAAAAAAGGCTGCCAGCGGCAGCGGGAAAGAAATAATTATGAGTGCTTCGCTTCTGTCTGGAGTGTGAGAAAACTTCGAATAGCTTCCACACCATCCAACCAAAATCCTTGACAGCAAGATTCCTTTCGCCCTGGGTCTGCACAGCATTTGTGGTGAATTGAAAGCCCGTTGCTGTCTTGCAACTCCCAGTATCCCCATGGCAGCCTATGGAGGGTTTCTGTATTTAGACTGCTATTTGGATCCGTACTAAGCACGATATAGATCTCTGGATGCACTTGATGTTGATAAGCTACATGATTCTTGGTGTTTTTCTGTAGTACAAAGCCCAATTCTTCCAATGAACTCGTAAATTCATGCTTTAAGTGGCATTGCTGCAAATCCGTCATCTCACCGTGGTTTAGACTAGCCAATAATTTGTCTCTATACATGAGCTACCCCTTAGAATTGATTTCACCCTCATTGCCATTATATCAAAAGAAAAAATAAAAGCAAGAACCGACCGACTCGTAATCAGCACAAGCCAGAGTTAATCGATAATTGCTTTCTCCAGCGATACATACTGCAAATTCCGGAGCTGTAGATCATCGTGGCTTGATTTGATGTGCTCACGAATGATTTTGATCAATTGGTGAATATCCTTTTTCTCAACCGCCTCAACAATAGCTGTATGATCCGTTAGTGATCGAATCTCTGATGGATGACGATCAAAAAAGACATCATACAAAGTTAAAAATATGCTGGTCCGATTGATGATTTTACTGAGAAATTCTTCAAGGTAGATGTTATGCAAAACTATAGCAGGGTATAGATGCAGTGTTTGATTTTTTTCTAAATATTGCGAAAAATCTTCGTTCGCGATTGCGCGTGCTTCATCAGCTATGATACCCCTTAATATTGCGATATGATTTACATCAAATCGATTAATAGCAGCACTCCAAGCGATGACCTCCAACTCTTCTCGCACAAAAAATGCATCGTCGATTTCTTCTGTAGATGGGTCCACAACAAAAGCACCCCTGTTGGCAACTAAGTCGACGAGGCCTTCTTCATGTAATGCTTGCAAAGCGTTCCGAACCGGGGTGCGGCTGGTCTGTAATGTCTTTGATATCATATCTTCTAGTAATTGCTGACCAGGAGCAATTTTTCGACTTAGGATGGCACTTTTTAATTTACGATAAACATAGGATTCCCTAGTTTCTTTTTTTTCTATAGCCACTTTGGTAACCCTTTCTGAGTATATTGGTCATAGGATTCCATAACCACGGGTTAATTCCTTCTTCAGAAAATACGTTATTAATGAATAAGCCATCATCAATCTGACTCGAATGCCTTCTTTAATTGACTTGCAGTTAAGCCCCCCCAAACCGAGACTATCCAAAGTCCTTGCTTGTTCTGACAAATAATCTCGTTTCATGATTATGCTAGAAATCTTTATGACCGCGTCCATCACTGGAGTTTGGATTCCAAGTGCATGGGCAAGATCACGATAGAAAATCAAGCCATAGCCTACATCCTCATTGAGATATCGGTGATCGAGTTTCTTCTGTGCTCGTATTCCCATAAATCCAGGTGCGGTTCGATATCCATTTTCATAAGACGCATCAATCATATAACCTTGCATGACACCTAATTCATGATCCGGAATAATTTGAACGCCGAGTTCTTTCCCAATGAGCATTTTCTCTTCATCCACTGCCTGAATTAATCGACCCACTGCTGGTGTCACGCCATCTTCATAGAAGTAAAAATCTCCACCTGTTCGTTCAATCAAAGCTGCATTTAGAATTGTTACTGCCGGATGAATGATGGGATTGTTATTCTGAAGCATCGTTTGCCACATATTCTGAGCTAATTCAGAACCCGGGTATACCGATTCAAAGATCTCGAATACCTTTGGACCCATTTGGGTTGGAAGTGCTGCAACATACAGTCCTCCTCGAAGCTTCAAAAATACGTGAACCTGACCCGGAGCATCAAGCCGAGCAGCATACGGTAATGTGGATGTTTCAGCTAAAATAATTCTATTCTGATTATTATCTAATCCAGCTGCTTCTTTAAAAATCAATGCGCCACCGCACGAACTTGGACACACAATAACGATTTGCCCTTCTCGCAAATATGGTTTGCAAACAGTTCCAAATGGCTCTGTGCTGTAGGCTGGGCCTACCACAAGAATTAAATCCGCACCACTTAAGACGCGAGCGATGTCCTGGCCTGCGTATACGATGGGGGCAAATCCATTCAGTTCTCCCTCTAATTGAATGCCGCCTGAACGCATAATCCCATCGGTTTGTATCGCAAATTCCTCAAAATCAAATATGGAGACTGCATGCCCCGCCATAGCCCAGTCCGCCGCTGCGGAATGGCCACCAGCCCCGGAACCTAACACTGCAACGTTCATCTGAAATCCCCCTTTTGTTCATCAATTTTGTTCTACAATTTAATTCTAATAGAAAACTATTCTTCTGTCAATAAAAAAGGTTCGTTCCTTGACGGAACGAACCTTGAAGTAAAGCTAATTACGCTTTGACCGCTTTCACCAGATCTGCGAATTCAGATCTAGTCAGATCTCTCTTTAACTCTAACGCCTTATCTTTAACGCGACTCAGTAAATCAGTTGCTTGCTCGTCTGTCACTTCTTCATTCAATTCCTTCAACCACTCTTTGATATTGTCTTTCCCGCTCTTTTTTCCCATGTAGATTTTGGGTTCAGTATTACCTGTCATCGTCCACATATACGGCAACATTGCCAATGGCATACCTTTGTCCCGGCTATTGACCCATAAACTGACCGGCATCCCGGTTTCCCAACCAAATAGTCGCTCACCAACAACAGCCCGATTCGGCTGAACTTTAAAATTCGATAGCTCTTCAACAAAACGGGAAAGTTCCATCATTTTGTCCAACTTAATACCCAGATCATAACCATAAAGAACCTTCATCGCTAATGCAAGCTGTTCGTAACTAGCACTCCCCGCGCGTTCTCCAATACCATTAATGGTCATATGAGCGACTTCCGCACCAGCAGCCAGCCCAGCAATTGTATTGGCGACTCCAAGTCCGAAATCATCGTGGAAATGAACTTCGATGGGCTGTTTGAATGTCTCCTTCAATTTACGCACCGTATATGCTGCTCCCTCAGGAGAATAAGCTCCAAATGTATCAACCAGTGCGAGGGAATCCATATGCCCACCTTCTGCAACTTGTCCAACCGTATCGATCAGGAAATTCAAATCCGCACGTGAACCATCAGCGGGAAAGAAATTGACGAAAAGTCCTTCCTCATGAGCAAAACCCGTTGCCTCAATTGCCGATTTTATTGCCTTTTCAGCTGTCCAATTTTTGCCGAATTTTAACAGATGTTCACTACCTGGCACTTCAGCAATAACACCATGTACTCCCAGGGATTTTGCCAATTTCATGTCTTCAACCATATTACGGACAAACACAAATATTTTCGGTCCAAGATTCAAATCAACTATCTCCCGGACTGCATCTTGATCAGCTTTTGATACTGCTGGCGTCGCCACTTCGATTCTATGAACACCAACTGCAGCAAGTTTTTTTGCAATGGCAACCTTATCATCCTTTGTGAATGTGATTCCTGGCTGTTGTTCACCATCCCGCAAGGATGTATCGAGTATCTCAATGTTTTTTGGGAATTGATGTTGGGCAACTACCTCGTCCGCAAAATTTGTGGGAGCAACCCACCATTCTCCTTCTTTCATCCACGGTGTGCTCATGAAAACGCCTCCTTGTTTATATTTCTTTTACTCTATCACTAGCATACTCTATTTTATTAACATTTTCAATATACGTGTTATGCTTAGTAAAATATCTGTTATGAAATCTATTTTTTTCATGGTGATATGAGTATAATATGATTAAGATAATCAAAGGGGTGTCGCTGATGAGTAGTGAGGAAATTACTTTTAATATCAAAGAGGTGGCTAAGTTGCTTGGTGTTACGCCTGCTACTATACGAAATTGGGAAAAGCAGGGTTTGTATAAAGCACGTCGAGGAAGTAATAATTATCGAATCTACAATTTTGATGACATCAAGCAGCTTGAGAAAATTCGTTATTATCTCCAGGAGCAAAAAATCAACTCATCTGGTATTCGTAGCCTATTACATACATCTTATGCAACTCGAGAATCCAATGAAGAAGTGGATAGCCGTTACAGTAAAAGATTCATGAGTCGCCGATGGAAAGAAGCTAGGGAAGAAGCTGGGCTGACTCTGGAAGAAGTGAGCAGCGGTACCAAAATATCCTTATCCTATCTTTCCAAAATTGAAAATGGAGTTGCTAATCCATCCATGGAAATTTTGGAAAGTTTAGCTGATTTTTATCACAAAAATATTCTGCATTTCTTTATGAGTGCAACAGAAACAAAACACATTTTACCGGAGATGCGTGAAGAGGTCCCTATCCAGACAAAAGGGGTCGCGATCGAGTCTTTAGTCGGGTTAAAAAATCATATCATGCAGCCGATGTATTATCGCGTAAAACCTGGCTGCGGTATTTTAAATCCTCATACTCATGAAGGAGAAGAATTCCTTTTTGTTGTACGTGGTACGATCGAGATGGTTCTTAACTCCAACGAGACCCATCGAATTGAGCCGAATTCGAGTATTTACTTTCGATCCCGCGAGGCCCATTCGTGGAAAAATGTTTCGGCTGATACTGCCGAAATCATCTGGGTGCATGTCCCATATGAAAGCTGAATTGAATCTAGGTGCAGGAATACCTTCACGTTTGTTGAAATATGAGGGGTAACATATTTGAGTTTGGGAGGTGTTTTTTTGTCTGAGCGAATTTTAAAAGGCATTCAACCCGATGTTATCTACAAAAATGGTAACATTTTAACAGTGGATGATCAAAATTCCATTGTCCAGAGTGTCGCAATCAAAGGGAACCGATTTTGTGCTGTTGGGACCAATGAAGAGGTCATGGCAACGGCAGGTAGTGAGACGAAGATTGTAGATCTGAACGGAAAAACAGTGATACCAGGAATTATCGATTCTCACAATCATATTCTTGATGCTGGGACACTAATGGAAGGTATTATGCTATTTGGCATTGCAAGTATTGAAGATCTCAAGCAAGTCATTGCCGAAAAAGTCAAGATTACCCCCAAACATGAATGGATTCAGGGGGGCGGTTGGATCGAAAGTCAGTTTAAAGAATACCGGATGCCAACCCGATGGGATTTGGACGAGGTTGCACCCGACCATCCTGTCGTACTCAACAGACTATTCGCCCGAAGTGTATGTAATAGTAAGGCATTAGAGCTAGCAGGACTTACAAAAGACTCCCCAGAGCCAAAACGGGGAAGCATGGATCGAGATCCAGAAACTGGTGAACTGACGGGTGTTTTCCGAAACGGCGCACAAGGTTTGATTCACCGTGTTATTCCCCGGGGAGAAATTGAAGATGTTCAAGCAATGATTGAAAGACGGATCAAATTGGCTATGAACGAGTATGTGCGTTGGGGGATAACAAGCGTCCTGGACCCAGGCGTAAGCGTATCACTCATGCGCGCATACCAATCCGTGTACCAAAAAGGAGAAATGCCGCTTCGTGTTCATATGATGCCCGAAGCATACGGTTTAGCCGCCATCTTCTCTGACAAATGCGACCCTTCAGATACTGAGGGCATATTGAAGTATATCGGGATCAAATCTCCCTTTGGTGATGAATGGCTTAGCATTGGTGCACTTAAGTTTGCTATGGATGGTGGGATTGGATCCAAAACCGCTATGATGAATGGCCCGTGGGTTGATGGGACTAAGAGTGAAATACCTCTGCGATTGGACTTGGATGTCATGAGGGAGTTATTCATAAAAGCCCATCGCTTGGGATGGTCCATTGGGATTCATACCTGTGGCGATATGGCTCAGGATATTGCAGTAGACGCCTTCGATAAAGCAATCTCTGCTTATCCCAGGGATGATGTAAGGCACAATATCATTCATGGGTATCTCCCTACAAAGTACTCGCTTGACCTTATGAAAAAACATAATATTGCTGTGTCATTACAACCGGGTTTCATGTACGTCGAGGGAGACATTTACTGGGATGCATTAACAGAAGAGCAAATTCATTACTTTAAACCTATTCGAACCTATCTGGACCATGGAATAAAAGTTGCGTGCAACTCGGACATGACTTCTGCCCATTATGATCCATTTTATGGGATGTACTCTGTAGTTGCAAGGAAAACATCCCAAGGACGCAGTCTTGGGGAAAAGGAAAAAGTCAGCCGAGAAGAAATGCTGCGACTTTTTACAATTAATGGCGCGTGGTTAACGTTTGAAGAAAAGACTAAAGGTTCCATCGAAGTCGGCAAACTCGCAGATATGGCAGTCCTCTCTGACAATATTTTAACCGTAGCTGAGGATGAAATTAAGAATTTAACTGTTGATTTGACAGTGATCGATGGGAAAATTGCATATCACAAGTAATATTTCCGCAAATTATGAAATAAATGAAGGCTGCCTTATGGTAGCCTTCATTTATTATACAAAAAAAGAGACCGCCAATGGCGGCAAAATAAAGGAGGTTTTATGAGAAAGGCAGGTTTATGCTTGTTGGGTGTTACAGAATTGTCTTGTTAAGCTGTTTTCGTTACACTATTCTGATCGTTTCAAATATCTTCTTCATCTCTAGGTTTAGTTCATTATAACTGAAACGTCTGAAAATTGCAATAACAATTTTCAAATAAATCGGGATTTTCTCTTATTAATTTACAATTTGTGATATCGAATCGATAAAACAGAGGAATTTACTGCCCAACCTGATAACAAAATGACAATTATTCATACGCTGGTTACAGAATGCGAATATTTATCGATTCACCCATCGAATATTGTTGGTGATGTACCTTTTCAAGAATGTAACCAAATAACTCCGAGAGTAGGGTATCAAGAGAATAAAACCAATTGTGTCGGTGATCAAACCCGGTGTCAATAGTAATAACGCTCCTCCGAGTATGATGACTCCACTGAGCAATTCGTCTGTTGGTGCAATCCCGCTATCTAAATTCTTCTTTAATCGACTCAAAACGGCAAAACCCTGTGCCCGGGCAAGCGAAACGCCCACCAAGCCGGTCAGAACAACTAGACCAATGGTGGGTAGAGCTCCGACCCATCGGCCAATTTCAATTAGCATGTACATTTCAAGGATTGGAACAATAATAAACACGGCGACGATTTTTGGAAACAAGCAAATGCCTCCTAACGAATAGTTGCATGCCCTTTATATACCAAACCTCGGCTAATATCCAAGGTAACTGTCATACCGTCCTGAAGTAATGAAGTTGCTCCATCCACCCCAACAATCACAGGTATCCCGAGATTCAAGCATACGATTGCCCCATGGGAAGTCAATCCACCTTCTTCCGTGATGACAGCCGCAGCCTTCTCAATCAGTGGGATAAATTCGCGATCAGTTGCGTTTACAACAAGAATTTCACCTGTCTGGAAATCCTCCAAAGCATTCGTAAGTTTTTTGACAATTCGAACCTTTGCTGTTACAGAACCGGTACCGATCCCAGTGCCACGAACAATCACAGATCCGACGGTATGGACCTTTAAGAGATTCGTGGAACCGGTAATTCCTAAGGGCACACCCGCTGTGATAATGACCAAATCCCCTGGCTTCACCAGATGAGTTGCAAGTGCCCCATTCACAGCAGTTTCGATCATCTCATCTGTGTTATCCATAGAGTCGACACGTAACGGTGTCACGCCCCATACAAGTGAAAGTTTCCTTACGACCTTCTCCAACGGAGTAACCGCAATGATTGGTGATCGTGGCCGGTATTTCGATATCATACGAGCAGTATGGCCTGATGTTGTAGCAGTAATAATCGCCGAAGCCCCGAGATCTTCTGCTGCCTGACAGGTGGCATAACTTATGGAATCAGTAACTGTACGCTGAGCTGTTCGCCCTTTGCGGATCAACAACTCATCGTATTTCACAGCACTTTCTGTTCTGGTTGCTATCCTTGCCATTGTTTGGACTGACTCAATAGGATATTCGCCTGCTGCAGTTTCACCAGATAGCATAATCGCATCAGACCCGTCAAAAATGGCATTCGCAACATCACTCGTTTCTGCTCGAGTCGGTCGAGGATTACTGGTCATCGACTCAAGCATCTGTGTCGCAGTGATTACAGGCTTTCCTGCCTTGTTACACTTGTCAATTATCGTTTTCTGAATCAAGGGAACTTCTTCCGGTTGCAGTTCAACACCAAGATCCCCACGCGCAACCATCACACCATCCGATACCCGGATTATTTCATCCAGATTCTGAACAGCGTCATATCGTTCAATCTTGGATACGATGTCAATATCTGCTCCAAGATCTTCCAGAATCCGCCGGATAGTTAGAACATCCCCAGCCTGGCTGACAAAAGATGCGGCGATGAAATCGACTTTTTGCTGGATTCCAAATTGAATATCGGCGATATCGTGGGGGGTAATTGCAGGCAATCGGATTGGTATGCCCGGAACATTAACCCCTTTACGGTCACTAAGAATCCCTCCATTAACAACCTTGCAAACGATATCGCCATTGATAACTTCTTCAACACACAATTCGATGGTTCCATCTGCCAACAGAATCCTTGAATCCTTCCGCACATCCAGAGGGAGTTCCTTATAAGTGATCAATACTTCTTCCTGACTCCCAACCACATCCCGTGTGGTTAAGACAAACCGATCGCCTTCATGCAGACAGATTCTCCCCTCTGAAAATGTACCAATGCGAATTTCAGGACCTTTTGTGTCAAGCATAATGGCGAGATTTTTCCCTTCTGCTGCCGCCGCCTCTCGCAACATCTGAATCCGACGCCCATGCTCTTCATGGTTCCCATGAGAGAAATTCAAACGCGCAACATCCATACCCGCCCGAAGGAGGAGTTGCATTTTCTCAAAACTATCTGTTGCCGGTCCAATGGTGCAAACAATTTTTGTTCGCCGCATTGACTATCACCTCACATTTCTTGTCGCTGTAATTAAGTCTGTAGTGGGTGTTGTTTGCTGACAAAATGGATACTAATTGTTCTTTAAGCGAGCCACACCACTTTCCACGGCTGCTTTTGCTACTGCAGAAGCAACTGCTGGCGCAACCCGCGGATCAAAAGCCTCTGGCATGATGAAATTCTCACATAACTGCTCTGCTTCAACTAAACCGGCAATTGCCATGGCTGCTGCGATTTTCATCGGCTCATTGATCGTAGAAGCTCTGACATCGAGTGCACCTCTAAATACTCCTGGAAACGCAAGCACATTGTTTACCTGATTTGGGAAATCGGATCGACCGGTACCTATCACCCTCGCTCCACCAGCTTTTGCATCTTTAGGCCATATTTCAGGAACCGGATTTGCCATGGCCAACACAATAGCATTCGGTGCCATTTTTGACACCATATCTGCACTCAGCACTTGTGCTGCGGAAACACCAATAAAAACATCCATACCAGTGATTACTTGATTTAATGCTCCCTCAATCTGATCCTTGTTAGTAATTTCCGCTAATGCTTGTTTAGCTGCATTCAATCCAGGCGAGTTCTTACACATCGCTCCTTCTCTGCCACAAACCACCACATCACCAACGCCAACCGATAACAACAAGCGTGTTATGGCTGTGCCAGCAGCACCACCACCATTAACGAGTACTTTAACTTCTTCAATGTTTTTACCGACAACCTTCAAAGCATTGACTAATGCAGCCAACACAACAATAGCGGTCCCGTGTTGATCATCGTGGAAAACCGGTATGGAAAGTGTTTTACGCAATTGTTCTTCTATCTCAAAACACCGGGGAGCTGCGATATCCTCCAAATTCACACCGCCAAAAACGGGTTCAAGTTGTTGAACTGCCTTCACGATTTCAGAGACATCTTTTGTTTTCAAGCAAATTGGAAATGCATCCACGCCAGCAAAAGCTTTGAAGAGAACGGCTTTCCCTTCCATTACAGGCAACGCCGCCTCCGGGCCGATGTCCCCTAATCCTAAAACCGCAGATCCATCCGTCACAACTGCTACCATATTCCCTTTTGATGTATAAGTATAGACTTCATCTTTGTTTAGCGCAATCAACTTGCACGGTTCTGCGACCCCGGGAGTGTAGGCTAATGACAAATCGTTTGCGCTTGCAACAGCGACTTTACTTTCCACTTGAATCTTTCCTCGATGTTTCCGATGAAGTTCTAATGCTTCTTCGATAAAACTCACCTAAATCCACTTCCTTCCGATTTCTGATGATTTCTTCTTCATTATAGCACAAAAAGCTGCCTGGTCAGACAGCTTTTTCTTGTCTCTGTATGCGATGAGTATCCAGAAACCAGCGGACTCTTTCTGCTGACAAATTCAAAATTCTCTCCGGTTTTATGCCAGCATCAAGAGCAGTCCTTAAAGCGATGTCGCATTGTGCAACGTTGCCATGGTAGTGAGCATCGCTATTAACAGATACCCATATGTCATGTTGTGCTGCCATTTGCGCGAGTCTTTGGCACCGCGGAAGACTCCCGGGTCTGCTGTTTCTAAATGAGCTATCGTTGATTTCCAATGCCTTGTTTGTCTCTTTTGCTGCAACAACAACTGCCTCCATATCCAGAAGATATGCTGGATTACCCGGATGCGTAATGATATGCACAAATGGATTGTACAATGCATTAATAACGGCGTTTGTATGATCATCAACCGTTACACCCGAGTATCCCGTCTCACTGTGCAATCCTGCTAGAACCAAATCAAGTTTGGTTAAGATTCGATCTGGCATATCCAAAGACCCATCAGTCCCTATGATGTTCGCTTCGACTCCTTTGAGGATTTGAACTCCCATAATGGTAGATGGAATGACATGGATGTTCCCGAAGTAATACAAATGCGGGCCGCCGGGCATATTAACTCCATGATCTGTTATGCCAAGCACTTGCAATCCTTTATCATGTGCCGCTTGAGCTAACTCTCCCACCGTACTGTATGCATGGCCACTGACGATCGTATGAGTATGCAAATCCGCTTCGATTCTCATTCATATCCCCCCTTTATTGTCTCTGATATTAGTATATACGGGATATGCGAAGCATATGTTAAGTTCAAGTTATTTATATGTGATTTACCCAGCCAAATCGTCCATGGTATCTTTGATTTTCACGGATTGTTCTCCCAGCAAAGCTTCAATCTCTTCAATTAAGTCAGTACTTTCATCGACCCAGTATGTTTGATCAGTGAGGATTACTTTGCGTTCTGGCATGATGTATAGATATACTGGAACATACCCCTTGTGGGAAATAAGGATACGTTTTAAATGTTGCATGATTTGCCCTTTGGCTTGATCCTGATGAATCCGGATATTTACTTTTCTCGGTGACAATGGATATAACTCATCGCAGATAACTTTAATTGCATCATCATTCTGATTGATTCGCCCACTGACGATAACTATATGGTCAGGTTGGACATATCGACCGCATTTTGCATATGTCCTTGGAAAAACAATAACTTCAACAGTTCCTTCAAAATCCTCCAAAGTGAAAAACACCATCGGATCACCGCTTTTGGTTGTAATCATCTTGCTGGTCGTGACTAAACCACAGATTTTAATTTGATCTCCATCTTTATGCTCTGACAAATCTGCAGTCGTTTGCCTGGCAATAACCTTCTGTTCACGACGAAAATGATCCAATGGATGTCCGCTGATATATAATCCTAGCATTTCTTTTTCCATGTTTAACAATACATGCTCCGGAAATTCCTCCATATCCGGAAGGATATCCTCAACATGCACAAACAACGACGGCTCATCAACAATATCAAAAAATGAAACCTGACCGTTCTCTCTCCCTTTGACGGCATTATGAACATCTTCGAGGGTTTTATCCAATACTGCCAAAAGCTGGGATCTACGCAACCGTAATGAGTCAAACGCCCCACATTTGATCATGCTTTCCACTACTCGTTTATTCACAACACGTAAATCCACTTTCTCCAGAAAATCTCGTAACGAAGTAAATGCTCCTTGAGTTGCGCGAGCATCAATAATGGCTTCAATAGCCCCTTTCCCAACATTCTTTACTGCTGCCAGACCAAATCTGATTTTTTGTCCAACAACCGTAAAATTCACTAGGCTCTCATTCACATCTGGAGGTAATATTTCGACTTCAAGCCGTTTACATTCTTCAATATATTTCGCTACCTTATCTGTATTCCCCATGACGCTGGTCAACAGCGCAGCCATGAACGCCACAGGGTAATTTGCTTTCAGGAAAGCTGTCTGGTAAGCGACGACCGCATATGCTGCAGAATGGGATTTATTAAAGCCATAGTCTGCAAATTGCATGATCAGATTGAACAGATTTTCTGCAATTTCTCGTGATACTCCCTTTACAGCTGCTCCGGCGCAAAAGCTTTCTTTCTGATCGGCGAGGACTTCCGCTTTTTTCTTCCCAATTGCACGTCTTAATAAATCAGCCTGGCTCAGACTAAAACCAGCAATGACACTGACGATTTTCATAACCTGTTCCTGATATACGATGATTCCATAAGTCTCCTTTAATATTTGTTCCAGGCTGGGATGAACATATTCGATACTTTTTAGTCCGTGTTTACGCTGGACATAATCTTCCACCATCCCACTACCCAATGGTCCAGGCCGATATAATGCCAGCAAGTCAATAATATCTTCAAATGCTGTTGGTTTGAGTCTTCGGATTAAATCACGCATTCCAGTACTTTCTAATTGGAAAATACCAATTGTATGACCTTCTGCAAGCATTTCATATGTTTTTAGATCATCAAACTCCATCCGGCGAAGGTCAAGAACCGGCCCACCATTCTTTTTAATTCCTTCTAAGGTGTCATGTATCACGGTTAAGGTCCTAAGACCGAGGAAGTCCATCTTCAATAAGCCAAATTCTTCCAATAAATCCATCGAGAACTGTGTTACAATTGACCCATCGTTATTTTTCTGCAATGGCACATAATCCGTTAAGGGTTCCTTAGAGATTACAACTCCTGCCGCATGCATAGAAGCATGCCTCGGCATCCCTTCTAAAGCGATAGCAGTATCCAATAAAAAGCGGATTTCCTGATTCCCTTGATACATTTCCCGTAATTCTGATGTGGTTTCCAGCGCTTTCTGCAGTGTCACACCAATGATGTCCGGAACTGCTTTTGCAACTTTATCGACTTCAGAATATGGCATATTAAGTGCTCGTCCAACATCCCTAACTGCCGCCCTTGCTGCCATGGTTCCAAACGTAATAATCTGTGCAACTTTATCTGCACCGTACCTCTCCACCACATAAGCAATCACTTCATCACGACGCTCAAAGCAAAAATCCACATCAATATCTGGCATCGAGATGCGCTCTGGATTTAGAAACCGTTCGAACAATAATCCATATTTCAACGGATCTAAATCTGTAATTTCTAGCAGATATGCAACAATACTCCCCGCAGCAGAACCCCGACCAGGTCCCACAGGAATTCCCTTTTCCCGAGCAAAACGAATGAAATCCCACACAATGAGAAAATAACCCGGATAACCCATGGAATTAATGACATTGAGTTCAAGTTCGAGACGATCACGAATTTCGTCATTAACTTCGGAATACCGGTTTTGGAGTCTTTCATAACAAAGCATCTTCAGATAACCACCAGCATCGTATCCCTCAGGTAATTGGTATTGAGGAAGATGCATCTGATCATCACCAAGATTGACCAAGCATCGTTCAGCAATTTTTACGGTGTTCCGGAGTGCGTCAGGCCACTCACCAAAAAGATGAGCCATCTCTTCAGCAGATTTTAGGTAAAATTCTTCTGTTGGAAATCTCATCCTCCCTGTTTCATTGGTAGTTTTACCTGTCTGAATACACAGTAGAATATCATGTGTTTTTGCATCTGCTTTTTTAGTGTAATGCAGGTCATTTGTTGCAACCAGGGGAATGCCTGTTTCCTTACTGATCGATACGAGAGCCTGATTCACGATACGTTGGTCCGGGATACGATGATCTTGGAGTTCAAGATAAAAATTTCCTGATCCAAATAGTCTCTGGAATCGCATCGCGGTTTCTTTTGCCTTTTCGATGTCACCAGCCAAAATAGTCTGAGGAATTTCACCGGCAAGACATGCACTTAATGCAATAATTCCACTATGGTATCGATCTAGTAATTCCCAATCTATTCGCGGCTTGTAATAAAATCCTTCCGTGAATGCAAGCGAAACAAGTTTCAGTAGGTTTCGATACCCCTCTAGATTCTCAGCAAGGAGAACTAAGTGATAGGGTGAATTATCGTGCTGGACAACTCGATCATGCCTGGTTCTTTGAGCCATATATACCTCACAGCCAATAATGGGCTTTATACCAGCTTCTCGCGCAAGTTTATAGAAAGGTGCGACGCCATACATGACGCCATGATCAGTGATGGCAAGGGAAGGCATACCCATTTCTTTGGCTGCTTTGATCAAATCAGTCAAGCGGCTAGCTCCATCCAACAGGCTATACTCAGTATGATTATGCAAATGGATAAATGAAGATGGCATCTCAACGATGCCCCTTGGATCAAGATACGCCAATGAAGGCCACCTGCCTTGTTTAGGATCATGCCATCCTATTTCGACATGGACAGCTGAAACCTTTCTGGAATAATCAACATTTCTTAGTTTTTTGAAGAATAAATTGATTCAAATACTACCTATTGTGTTTCGCCGAGCAAAGACCACGATTTCTCGTGGTCTTTGCTCATACGCTACTTTAGTTTTGAGATGACCGAATGCATCTTTCCTTCCATCGTTCCCGGTTTGTCTCTCCGGTCATCGATCTTAACTTGGGTTGAAACTCGCATGACTCCTTCAGTAAAGGGTACTTCATGCATTAATCGCACTGCTTTGAGGATTTGATCCACTTCTCCTTCAATGATTGTTGCCATGGGTGTCAGTTGCCACCGGATTCCCTCAACTTGATCTAGAACCTTATGGCAGTTGGCCACATACTTGCTGACACTCGGAGTCTGTGTGCCTAAAGGTGTTATACTTATCTGAGCTATTGCCATCACTTATACCCCTCTCATCATTCGTTACCCAAAATTATGTTTGCCATATGGGCAGTATGGTCACCAATCCGTTCCAGATTACTGATCACATCAAGGAAAATAATTCCTGAACTTGGGTTGCATAAACCAACATTAAGTCGCATCATGTGATTCCTTCTCAATTCCTTCTCCATCTGATCGATCGCTTTTTCTTGCACCAGAACCTCACGCGCCATATCAAGATCGTCGTTCTCTAAGGCTTTAATACACCGTTCAATATTCCCTTTAACAATATCATACATCTCGTTCAATTCCCCAATAGCAACTTCAGTCATCGGCAAACTTGCGTCGATCCGGTATTCAGCAAACTCAGCAATGTTTTCGGCTAAATCACCGATACGTTCCACATCACTGGTAACCTCTAGTAGACCAGTCAATCGCTCTGACTGTTCTTCAGTCAGTGACTTTTGCGCTAATGCGACCAAATAAGTGGTAATACCATGCTCCAACTCATTAATCACTCCTTCAGTCTGTAAAGCCATTTTTGCTTGCCGTAAATCCGCTCGTAAAAAACTATCGACAGCCTGCTGTAATGCATCTAAAGACATGTGGGTCATTCGAGCCAATTCTTTGACTACTTGCCCCAAAGCAATTGATGGCGTACTTTGAATTCTTTCGTTCAGAAATTTCAGATCTCTCTCCAATATCTTCATTTCTTCTCCTGGAACGAGTTTCTCTACAAACCTGACCATCAAACCTGATAACGGAAATAAGATAACTGTTGCCGCAACATTAAACATGGTGTGGGCATTGGCTATCTGACGAACAATATCTGTCGATGTTCGCGAAACAACCGTAATAAATAGGGGTAAGGCAGGTAGAAATAAGAGAGTGCCAATACATTTAAACACCAAGTGAAAAACTGCCGCTCGCCTTGCGCCGACGGTGGTACCAATACTCGCCAGCAAACCTGTTGCCGTTGTCCCAATGTTGTCACCAAATAGAATCGGCAGTGCAACTGGAAGACTAACAAGACCATATGCGCCCAGTGCTTGGAGGATACCGATGGTTGCGCTACTAGATTGTACGATAGCAGTCAAGCCAGCCCCAGCAAAAACCCCCAGAATAGGTACATGGGAAAACCGTGTCATTAATTCAGTAAACCATGGCATGTTTTGCAAGGGTTTCATTCCTCCGGACATGAATGTCATGCCCAAAAATAAAAAGCCAAACCCGAGAATGATCTGACCCCAATTACGAAGCTGCCGTTTTCTTGCAAAAAGGTACAAAATCATGCCGAGCCCGATGGCTGGAAGTGCATAGTCATTGAGTTTGAATGCAATAATTTGTGCTGTGATCGTGGTCCCAATTGCTGCTCCCATAATGACACCAATTGCTTGGTGTAGTGTTAAAAGCCCAGCATTGATAAAACTGACCAGAATTACAGTCGTTGCACTGCTGCTTTGAATCAGCATTGTTACGACCAAGCCTGCAATAATACCCATCAAGGGATTGACAGTCAATACTTCAAGAATGCGACGCATGCGGTCCCCTGCAGCTTTCTGTAGACCATCACCCATCAGACTCATACCGAACAAAAACATCCCTAATCCACCGATCAGCTCGAATATCATTTGTCTGATCATTTTTTACCTCCTCCATAACAACGCGCCCGGTCACCAATATCTATACGACCGTTTCAATACCCATACTTTTTTCTATTTTATTAGCATACTTCCTGCCAATTCTCAGTAAAATACGTAAATTAATGAAATTAAATATTCATCTTATCGAATCTATGCGGGCATTCCTGCAAAATAAAAAGCCGACACCATATCGGATCGGCTTTCTGAAAACTTTGTGACTACTTTTCTGTAACGGTTACTTTTACAGACGAGTAGTATATGACTGTCCGCCCCTCAAATCCGGAATCGGTTCCAACGATGATCCACATTTTCCCATCAGCATCAGAGTGGACTGTCATTGGATTTTTTTTGTTATTAAGTGTTTTGAACTCATAGACATCAAACTCATCATTATCAACTTTTGCTGCATCCCCCACCACTATTGCATCCCGACCTGAACCGCTTTGATTATCCTTATCAATATTCATGATTAAGAATGGTACATTGCTCATATCAGTCAGAACAGGCTTTGGTTCTTGCGTGGTTGCTCCGACTTTCACGTACACTGATTCACCTGGAGCGCCTCCAATACCGACTGCACCCGCAGGTGCATCTGTAGCAAACTCAACTTCGATTACAACCTGATACCTCGTATCTGGTTTTAGATCAGCAATCTGTCCTTTAATAAACATAAAAAGATCATCGCTCCGATTGTGTCCTTGCAATTTTAAAGCCCTCGCCGTTTTACCCAGTTCAGGTGGTAACATGTCATAGCCAAATTCCAACTCATATATATCGACCTCTTCCCCGGGTGGATAATCTGCAAAATCCCCTGTCCAGTCATGGGTTCCTTTTGAAAAATCGAACTCAAATGTCTGGCTCTCTGCTTGCATGCAGCCACCTATCGTTAAAGACGCAATCAACACTAATACTATTATAAAAAAAATTTTCATAAAACCGCCTCCAATACAAGTATTAGTCATTTGACGGCAACTTGGTCAATAAAGTTCCCTTAAGTTCTGTTAAGAACCATTATCTTATTAATTTGACGATTCTTGTGTTATTCGCTATAATAATATTGAAGCTTATCTTTTTTTGAGAATGATTTTGAACCCATAGCAAAAATAAGCAAAGGGGGAGATATCACATGATGTCCGATAAACATGAATTTCTCAAGAAGGTAGAAGAACGGCTTCAAGATATGCAGGCTTCAATCAACATACTAAAATTGAAACTTAGTAATGCTCCGGCAGAAGAGAAACCTGATCTAGCAAAAAAGCTGGAAAAGACAGAAATCAGATATCTTGAAGGAGTCAAGCGCCTCGAGGATTTGAACGAGGTCAGTGATCTAATTTGGGATGGACTCCAGGATGAACTTGAAATCTTTTGGGAGCAGTTGTCTAAAGAATAATGTATAATAAACAAACCCGGCGGCATGTGCATCCGACGGGTTTGTTTATTATTTTAGCGCCTTGTAACCGATATCGTTACGATAATGGGCTCCATCAAAGTGGATCGTCCGAACGGTTTGGTATGCTCTATCAATCGCAGCTTGAAGGGTCTCTCCAATTGCTGTTACTCCTAAAACACGTCCCCCTGAAGTCAAGATCCGATCATCTTCAGCAGTCGTGCCGGCATGGAAAATCATGATTTGTTTCATCGTTGGCACATTTTCGAGCCCAAAAATCTCTTTTTTGATTTGATATTTACCCGGATATCCACCTGAAGCCATCACGACACAGACAGAGGGGTTCTCGTTCCAGGTCACATGACAGCGATCTAATGTTCCACTTGTTGCGTCCAGTAAAATGTCCATTAAATCTGTCATAAGTCGCGGTAAGATTACTTGGGTCTCTGGATCACCGAATCGTGCGTTGTATTCGAGTACTTTCGGCCCACTTTCTGTTAACATTAGACCCGCATACAACACGCCGCTATATGAAATCCCTTCGTTTTTGAGCGCCTGAATAGTGGCTAACAAAATTTGATCTTCAACCTGCTTTGATAAACTTTCCGTATATATAGGCGCCGGTGAGTAAGCCCCCATGCCACCTGTGTTAGGTCCTTGATCGCCATCAAAAACTCGTTTGTGGTCCTGCGCAGACACCATGGGTATTACAGTATGTCCATCTGTAAATGCAAGAATCGAGACTTCTTCTCCCGTCAAACACTCTTCAATGAGAATCATATCTCCAGCTGTCCCAAATTCCTTTTCGATCATGATTAAATCGATTGCACCCTCTGCCTCTTGTTTGGTTTTGGCAATGATAACACCTTTCCCGGCTGCCAAGCCATCAGCTTTGATGACCACCGGTAGCCCAAACCGCTGAAGCGCACTTTTTGCCTCCTGAGGTGACCGCGCGACTTCAAACGATGCAGTTGGAATCTTGTACTTTGCCATCAATTCTTTAGCAAATACCTTACTGCCCTCAAGTCGTGCAGCAGCTTTCGTAGGACCAAAAATCCTCATTCCTCTTTTATTAAATTCGTCCACGATACCAGCTACCAAAGGAGCCTCCGGTCCCACCACAGTCAGATCGATCCCTGCCGATTGGGCAAAATCTGCTATCTGCTGGATATCATCCACATCTATATGGACCGATTCAGCTAAACCACTCGTTCCGCCATTGCCAGGCGCACAAAAAAGTTTCGAAACTTTAGGACTTTGATTCAGCTTCCAGATGAGTGTGTGCTCTCGCCCACCGTTTCCAATCACAAGAACTTTCATGACCTCGCCCCCCTGCTTTAATGCCTGAAGTGCCTAATCCCAGTGATGAGCATTGCCACGCCCGCTCGGTCAGCTTCCTCAATGGACTCCTTATCTTTAACAGATCCACCGGGATGCGCGATTGCCGTGACTCCGGCTCGAACCGCAACTTCGACGCTGTCAGGAAAGGGGAAAAATGCATCAGATGCCATCACAGCACCTCTTGCTTTTTCTCCTGCCTGTTCGGCGGCAATCCGTGCAGAACCAACCCGATTCATTTGACCAGCTCCGATTCCCACTGTTCCACCATTTTTCGCAAAGATAATCGCATTGCTTTTGGTGTGTTTGACAACTTTCCAGGCAAATTCCAGGTCCGCCAGTTCAGTTTGATTAGGGGTACGTTTCGACACATTGACCCAAGTCTGCAAATCGGTTAATGCCAAATCTGCATCTTGAACCAGCATACCGCCATTAACTTTTTTCATATCCCAAAAGGCTCGATCCTTCAACCCACTGAAAGGCCCTACATCCAAAATACGGATGTTTTTCTTTTGCGTTAGAATAGCGATAGCCTCCGGAGTATATCCTGGAGCAATCACAATTTCCACGAAAATTTTATGGATCTCTCTGGCACAATCCGCATCCATGGTTCGATTAACCGCGATGATTCCTCCAAAAATTGAAATTGGATCCGAATCGAACGCTTTCTGATAAGCCTCACATAAATCAGTACCGATGCCAACACCACACGGATTTGCATGTTTGACTGCTACAACTGCCGGTTCAACAAATTCCTTCACCAGTTCTAGCGCTGCATTGGCATCATTCACATTATTATATGACAGATCCCGTCCATGTAGCTGTTTCGCATTGGCAATGCATGGTTCAGCGGTAAATGCCTCTTTATAAAATGCACCTCGCTGGTGAGGGTTCTCTCCGTAATGAAGATCTGAAATTTTCTCTAAACTCAGATTTAAAACTGGAGGAAACGGGCCAGACTCAGGGTCCTGAAGATACAAATATCGACTGATCAGCGCATCATACTGACCGGTGTGGCTGAAAGCTTCTACTGCAAGTCGAAACCGCAGAGTGATGTCTGTGTCCCCTTTATCTTTAATAGATTGGATGACTTCGCTATACGCCGCCGGATTCACCAGCACTGTTACATCTCGATAGTTTTTTGCCGCAGAACGGATCATAGCGGGACCACCAATATCAATGTTCTCAATAGCTTCTGAAAGTAGTACATTAGGCTTACTGATCGTCTCTTTGAATGGATATAGATTGACAACGACCATATCGATGGGCAAAATTTGATGTTTTTGTATAGTATCCATATGTTCCAGGTTGTCCCTCATGGCCAAAATGCCGCCATGAATCGATGGTTGAAGCGTCTTCACTCGACCATCGAGAATCTCTGGAAAGCCTGTCAAATCCGATACCAAGCGAACCTGGATGCCATTTGCCGCCAGGAGGGCGGCTGTGCCACCTGTTGATATGATTTCAATGCCCAAATCCGCTATCGCTTTTGCAAAATCCACGATACCGTCTTTTGAAGATACACTAATTAATGCGCGCTTGATCATCATATAACCTCCTTGACTTGTGCCCACAAGTCGATTCTATTATCCCGCATGGCTTTCATATCTACTGATGACACTTGATATTTCCATCCAATACCCGCACTTTTCGGCCAGTTACTTCAAGATGCCCTTCCGCAAAAAGCCGCACCGCTTCTGGATATAATTTGTGTTCTTCGATCAAGACTCTCTTCGATAATGTTTCAACGGTGTCATCATCTAAAACAGGAACTGCCTTCTGCAAGATGACCGGACCAGAATCGACTCCTTCATCCACAAACATCACGGTACAGCCGGTAATTTTAACACCATACTCCAAGGCTTGGCGATGGACTCGTTCCCCATACATACCCGGTCCACAAAAAGCTGGAATTAATGATGGATGGATATTCATAATCCGATTGGGATACCTTCTGACAACTGCCGGACCAACAACAGCAAGAAAACCCGCCAATAAGACTAGCCGTGCGTCACATTCATCCAGACATTCCAATAAAGCCCGGTCATAATCAGATTCATGAAGATAGTCTTTGGGTCGAATAACCCGGTAAGGAAGCCCATGTAACCGTGCTCGTTCTAAGGCATAAGCTGTCTTTCGAGTACTGATGACCATCACGATTTCTGCAGGGCAAGTTCCTGCCTCAATTGAGTCAATCAATGCTTGCAGATTTGTTCCCCCCCCAGAAACCAAAACAGCCGTTTTCACCTTTCTGCTTGTAGCCTCATCTACCATATCTCCACCACCGATTCTCCTGACTCGATATGTCCGATGGAGTAAACTTTTTCACCTGCTTCAATTAGTGTCCGCTTAGCGACTTCTGCATCTTCAGGTGCGACGATTACCACCATGCCAATCCCCATGTTAAAAGTACGATACATTTCTCGCTCAGCCACATCACCACATCGCTCAATAAATGGGAAAATAGGTTGTACTGGCCAAGTGCCTTTGTGAATGACGGCCTTGACCCCATCAGGGAGTACCCGCGGAATATTATCGTAGAACCCTCCCCCTGTTATGTTGGAAATTCCTTTGACTGATATATGGCGCTGTAGTTCCATAATTGATTTTACATATATTCTTGTTGGAATCAACATTTCTTCTCCGACAGTTTGCCCGAGCTCTGACACATAATCATGGACAGCATAGCCAGCATGCTCAAATATTGCCTTCCTTGCCAAAGAATAACCGGAACTGTGTAAACCAGTTGACGCTAACCCTAATATGATATCTCCTGCCTTGATTGAGGACCCGTCAATGATTTTCCCTCTTTCGACTATCCCAACTGAGAATCCTACCAAATCGTACTCACCTTGAGCATAAAACCCCGGTAATTCAGCAGTTTCCCCACCGAGAAGAGCGCATCCTGCCAATTCACATCCATCCGCTACACCCTTCACAATGGCTTCAACCTTAACCGGATCCAACTTCCCGATTCCGATGTAATCTAGAAAGAACAAACATTCTGCACCTTGGACAATAACATCATTAACACAATAAGCAACGACATCCTGGCCTACCGTATCGTGTTTATCCATCATGAATGCAACTTTAAGTTTAGTCCCAACACCATCCGTACCTGAGACTAATACTGGCTCCTTATATCCTCCCGGAACCCCGAACAATCCTCCAAAACCCCCAATATCGGAAAGTACTTCTGGTCGAAAAGTACGTTTAGCATGGGGTTTAATCAATCGAACTGCTTCATTTCCGGCATCGATATCAACTCCGGAGTCGGCATAACTCAATCCCTTCTTATCTTCCATTAAAACTGCCCCCTCCCTTATACGTTTCTGTTCTCCAAGGCATATTTATCATGATCCTCCGCTGGCACAGCGATCGGATAATCTCCGTCAAAACATGCCGCACAATGGCCTTCCATCAGCAGACCAGATGCCGCATACATTCCCTTTATGCTCAAATATCCTAATGTGTCCGCACCAATAATATTACGAATCTCATCTTCTGAATGCCTGCTGGCGATCAATTCTTCACTGGTTTGGGTGTCAATTCCAAAATGGCATGGATGGGTAACGGGAGGAGAAGCAATTCGCATATGCACTTCTGCGGCACCGGCATCGCGGATCATTTGCACGATTTTTGCACTGGTGGTTCCCCTTACGATGCTATCATCGATCACGATCACCCGCTTTCCAGCAAGAACTTTGCGAATTGGGTTCAGTTTAATCTTAACCGATGTTTCTCTCATGTTTTGATCTGGCTGTATGAACGTTCTGCCAATATACCGGTTCTTAATCATACCTTCTGCATAAGGAATGCCCGATTCTTGGGCATACCCAATGGCAGCCGAAATTCCTGAATCAGGAACTGGAATGACAATGTCCGCTTCAACCGGGTGTTCTCTGGCGAGTTGTGCACCGAACTTACGGCGGACTAAATGAACATTGTGGCCATCGATATCACTATCCGGTCGGGCAAAGTAGATAAATTCAAAAACACAAAGACTCTTCTTACCCGCTTGGCCATAAGTACGTGTTCGTAAACCATTTTCATCGATGATCACGATTTGACCCGGCTCAACATCTGCCAAAAATTCTGCACCAACTGCGTCCAGACCACAGGTTTCTGACGATAACACATATCCTCCCTGCGGGAGCACGCCGATCGCCAATGGACGAATGCCATAAGGATCCCTGACCCCAAAGAGCTTGTCCTTTGTCATGATAACCAACGCGTAAGCCCCTGCAACACGCTGCATGCTATCTGCGATTGCATCTTCCACCAATTCCCGATCAGTTTGCGCAATCAGACTGGCAATCACTTCACTATCAATCGTCGTTTGGAAAATATGACCTTTGGCCTCTAACTCCAACCTTAAATCTAGGGCATTGACCAAATTGCCGTTGTGGCCCAATGCTAATATCCCTCGTCGATATTTTGCCACTAATGGTTGTGCGTTTATGACGAGACTCGATCCCGTGGTGGAATAGCGCACATGCCCTAATGCGATATTTCCTTGCAAACTAGCGATGGTCTTCTCATCAAAGACCTGAGAGACCAGACCCATAGCTTTATGCATATGAATAGTTGTACCATCTGAGACGGCAATACCTGCACTTTCCTGCCCACGATGTTGCAGGGCAAATAGCCCTAAGTATGTCATCCCAGCAACGTCCTGTCCGGGGGCATAGACACCGAAAACTCCACACTCTTCTTCCATTTTATCTGGGAATCGTTTGTTCATTTCATTTTCCACTCGATCGCTCCCCTCCAATCAGCCTCCATTGTCTCTGTGTCCAGATTGATGAGGGTCTGTTTATTTACCGTAATGGAGAATGTTTTATTCGAAACTCGCCCAATTACGGTAGCGGGAATACCCCATTGACCTGCAATTCGTAAAACTTCATCCAGGTTTTCTTGACTACATGCCACGATTACCCGCCCTTGCGTTTCACCAAACAAAACACTGTCATCCCGAATGTTGTCCTCAAGACTGACTTCAACTCCCTTAGCACCAGGGTTCGCCAAGAAACAGCTTTCTGCTAATGCTACAGCCAAGCCACCATCACTGATATCGTGGGCTGTATTAATTCGAAAATCATGAATTAAATTGAGAACACACTCCATGAGAAGTTTTTCATGCTGCAAGTCGACCTTTGGTGGCTTACCAGTAATTCGATTATGCACGACATCCAAATACTCAGTGGCCCCAAGATCATCCCGACTTACCCCAAGGACGATGATCGAGTCTCCCGTATATTTCCACCCTGCAGTGCATCTACGCTCAATGTCATCCAGCAATCCGACCATGCCGACAACAGGTGTGGGATAAATTGCTTCCCCCTCATTCTCATTATAAAAACTTACATTCCCACTAATGACTGGTGTGTCGAGAACTTTACACGCGGCACTCATCCCAGCGACTGACTCTTTGAACTGCCAGAAAATTTCCGGTTTTTCCGGACTGCCAAAATTCAAGCAGTCTGTGACTGCAATTGGTCGTGCTCCGGTGCACACGCAATTCCGCGCCGCTTCGACCACTGCCTGCATTCCCCCATTGTAAGGATCAAGATAGCAATAACGCCCGTTACAATCCGTGGTTAGCGCAATCCCTTTTGTCGTTCCTTTCAGTCGAATCAACCCCGCGTCTGCCCCAGGGTGGATCACCGAATTAGTCAAAACACTACTATCATATTGCCGATAAACCCATTCCTTGTTAGCAATATTCTCAGAAGTTAATAGGCTCATCATGGCTTTATTCCAATCAATCGGATATGGAATCTCGTCAATATTCCATGCCCATGCCGATATTAGGTAATCTGGTTTGACTGCTTCCGGGTAATAGGTAGGTGCATCTGAAGTTAACGCTGATACCGGTACTGCGGCGACTTCAATGTCATGGTCCAAGATACGCATCAAACCATCATCTGTTACTTTTCCGATTACCACGGCGGTTAATCCGTATTTTCCAAACACCTTCTCAACCTGATTTTCATATCCAGCCTTGGCGATGATCAGCATCCGTTCTTGCGATTCCGAAAGCATTACCTCATAGGGGGTCATTCCCTCTTCTCGCCGAGGCACTTTGGCCACATCAATTACGATACCGCCATTCCCCCGACTTGCAGTTTCACTTGCAGAAGAGGTCAGTCCGGCTGCACCCAGATCTTGGATCCCGACGACAAACTCGGTTCCAATCAACTCCAAGCATGCTTCCATCAACAGTTTTTCCATAAAAGGATCTCCCACTTGAACTGCTGGCCGACGTTCTTCTGATTCTTCTCCTAACTCCTCAGAAGCAAAAGTGGCACCGTGAATACCATCCCGACCGGTCCGTGCACCCACAATCATCACCGGGTTGTCTGTCCCGGATGCTACTCCGCGGATAATTGCATCATGTCGGATAATTCCCACACACATGGCATTCACTAATGGATTTCCCTCATAGGATTTCGAAAAAACAGTCTCGCCTCCAATGGTCGGGATTCCCATACAATTACCATAACCACCGATCCCGGAGACGACACCGCTGAATAATCGTTGTTGGCGGACATTTACCAAACGACCGAACCTCAGTGAGTTCAATAGCGCAATTGGCCTTGCGCCCATGGTAAATACATCCCGAATGATTCCCCCGACCCCCGTGGCTGCACCTTGATATGGTTCAATGGCAGAAGGGTGGTTATGACTTTCGATCTTCATGGCCACAGCCCATCCATCACCGATATCAACGATACCAGCATTCTCTCCTGGGCCTTGCAAGACCCGCTCCCCTGAAGTCGGGAATTGACTCAGCACTGGACGGGAATGTTTGTAACTACAGTGCTCTGACCACATCACTGCAAACATACCCAACTCCACCTCATTAGGTTCACGTCCCATAATTCTTTGAATCTGTTCATATTCTTCACTACGAAGCCCCATCTGTGCCCATCGTGGTTTTTCAGCCATGATTAACCCGTCCTTCCCAATAAGCCAATATTGATGAAAACATCTTGAATCCATCATCAGATCCGATGATCGATTCTGAGGAACGTTCAGGGTGCGGCATCATTCCCATAACATTGCCTTTTCTGTTGCAGATCCCGGCAATATTATCCAAAGCACCATTAGGATTAGAAATATCTGTGATCTCACCATCTGGAGCACAATACCGAAAAACGATTTGATTATTGGCTTTTAGCTCCTGCAGTGTCGCATCATCCACATAATAGTTGCCTTCACCATGCGCAATATCAAGCTTCAGAACTTGCCCTTTTTGATAATGGTGGGTAAACGGCAATTGATTGTTTTCCACACGGAGATTAATAAAAATATTCCTAAATTGAAGGCTGGCATTTCTTCGCACTGCACCAGGCAGCAATCCTGCCTCCAGAAGGATTTGAAAACCGTTGCAAATACCCAGCACAAGTTTTCCTTTTTCAGCATTGCGCTCAATTCCACGCATTACCGGGGAAAAGCGAGCGATCGCACCCGTCCGGAGATAATCTCCGTAAGAAAATCCTGCAGGCAGGATGACACAGTCATACGCATCCAGATTCTCCGTGGTGTGCCAAATGTAGTCCACTGGCTGACCGAGAACATTCTTAACCGCATGGTACGCGTCAAAATCACCATTCGTTCCTGGGAAAACGATCACTCCGAATTTCATCATTCTCCCTCCATTATCTCAAAGCGATATTCTTCGATTACAGGATTTGCAAGCAGACGATCGCACATGTCCTTGACTCGGATTGCGGCTTGTTCCCGTTCTAAATCCAAATCCAGCTCCAGGAATTTCCCCACCCGGACATCCATCACTTCATGATACCCCATCGATTCAAGTCCGCTTCGAACCGCATTTCCCTGAGGATCCAATACACTTTTCTTCAATGTGACATACACCTTCGCCTTAACCATGGATCTCGCCCCCTTCAATACGATGCAACACTTCAATATATGCTTCTTCCACTTTTCCCAAATCTCGTCTGAATCGGTCTTTATCCATTTTTTCGTTTGTTGATGCATCCCAAAAGCGACAGGTGTCTGGAGAAATTTCGTCGCCCAATAAGACTTCCCCATGATGTAGACCAAATTCGAGTTTGAAGTCAACCAGAATGATCCCGCGAGAGCGAAGGAACTTGGTTAGGATATCATTGATTTTCAATGAAGCCTCTTCCATTTTGGCAACTGTCTCATACGATGCCATATTCATAGCGCGTATGTGGTAGTGATTAATCATGGGATCACCCAGTGCATCATCCTTGTAGTAAAACTCCACAATCGGGGTGGACATGAGAACTCCTTCTTCTAATCCCAACCGCTTGGCTAAACTACCAGCCGCAATGTTACGGACAACCACTTCAACGGGCACGATGCTAAGCTGTTTGACCAGCATATCCCGTTCACTTAAAGTGCGGATAAAGTGAGTACGGATGCCATGATCCTCCAGTAGTTTGAAGAAAATTTCAGAAATTTTAAGATTGTAGATGCCTTTGTTGGTGATGATCCCCTTTTTTTCCCCATTGAATGCCGTGGCTGAATCTTTGTAACGTACTACCATTTCGTCTGGATTTTCAGTGGCAAGCACAATTTTCGCTTTGCCTTCATAGACTTGCTGAAGAATTTTCATGCAAACGCCCCCTTGTCAATTATGATTGTTTAAACCGATCGATTATCGTATCCACATACTTCATGTGGTAATCTAAATCAAAACACGTATCCAGCTCGGGAAGAATCTGGGTAAATCGTATGTCCCTACTAACCATATCTTTGAAATTTTCGCCACTCTCCCATGCGCGAAGTGCATACTGCTGAACCCATGCATACGCTTCTTCTCGACTGATACCCTTTTCGATCAGTGACAACAAGAGGTGCTGGGAGTATATGAGTCCGCCAGTCAAGTTCAAATTTCTTTCCATATGTTCGGGATAGATCCGTAACCCCTTGACCACTTGGAATGTTTTGTGAATCAAGTAGTCCAGCAAAATGGTACTGTCGGGTAAGATGACACGCTCAACAGATGAATGACTAATATCACGTTCATGCCAGAGTACGATATTGTCTAGTGCAGCCGATGCATTATGTTTGATCACTCGGGAAAGGCCGGTGATTTGTTCGCATGTGATGGGGTTCTGTTTGTGGGGCATCGCAGATGAGCCTTTTTGTCCGCTGACAAAGGGTTCTTCCATTTCTCGGATTTCAGTACGTTGAAGGCTTCTAATTTCAGTGGCAATCATATCCAGTGTGCTTGCGGCTAATGCGAGCGCCGACATAAACTCAGCATGGATGTCTCTCGGTACGATCTGAGTTGAAATATCCATCGCTTTTAAGCCCAGCCTGCCACAGACAAATGCCTCAACGCGCGGATCTACATTTGCATATGTTCCCACAGCTCCTGATATTTTCCCAACTCGTGCGCTCTCTCTGGCGATTTTTATACGCTCTCGATTTCTACGAATAGCAGATAACCAAACCGCAAACTTTAATCCGGCTGTTATCGGTTCAGCATGAATCCCGTGTGAACGTCCGACCATAGCAGTTCTTCGGTGGCTTTCCATCTTTTCAAAAATTGCCGCATCCAAAGTCCCAAGTCCCTCGAGAATAAGATCCGCCGCTTCAACCATCTGCAAGGCAAGAGCTGTGTCCAAAACATCCGATGAAGTCAGACCCAAATGAATATACCGAGACACATCACCTACTGTCTCTCCGACGGCTGTTGTGAAAGCCAACACATCATGGCGAAGAACGGCTTCGAGCTCGGTAATCCGATCGATAGAAAAAGTGGCCTTTTCGCGGATGTGTCGCGCCGCATCAAGGGGAATCACGCCTAATTCAGCCCATGCTTCGCAAACGAGTATTTCCACTTCCAGCCACTTCTTGTACTTATTTTCCGGATTCCATATACTTTGCATTGATCTCCGTGAATAACGCTCTATCATGAAACTCCCTCCAAGCGCGGTTATTTTCCGGGTTGTCCTAGATAATCCCGATATCCGATCTGTTTAAGCTTTTCTCCCTTTTTTTCAACTTCTGCAGCCATCTCTTTTTTGAATTGATGCAACTTCACTTTTAAATCTGGATCTGATTGAGCTAGGATTTGCACAGCCAATATTCCGGCATTCTTAGCCCCGTCGACTCCAACCGTTGCTACCGGTACGCCTGACGGCATCTGAACGATGGAATAAAGTGAATCCACACCATCACCAAATGAACTCTTTAAGGGCACACCGATCACCGGCAGTATGGTGCATGCCGCCACTACACCTGGTAGATGGGCTGCTTTACCCGCACCTGCAATGATCACTTGGATACCTCTGCTCTCAGCAGTTTTGGCATAATCCATGACCTTTTCCGGAACCCGGTGTGCTGAAGCTATGGTCATCTCATAACCAATTTGAAGTGTCTCAAGAAATATTGCAGCATCCTTCATAACGGACAGATCTGAATCTGAACCCATGATAATGCCGACTTTGACTTCCTGCATCGATTACCCTCCTCATTTATGGATTGATGTTCGGAGAATATCTCCTCTTGCTTCATGATAACAATTTCAAGCCGCATTTGTCAATGCAATTACCGAACATTAACCGAATGTTAACATGAATTATTCACTTTTTAATCACTTCAGCAACTTGACAACATGTTTTATCATGGTATACTAATGGTATAAACGAACAAAGGATCGCATAACTGGCGGAAGTGGATATAACCACAGGGAGTGCGATCTGTACGCTATGCCGACCGCCTGGGCAATTATATTCCCGGGCGGTTTTTCTTATCCGCCTAGACTGAATAGGGGGATGAATATATTGACCAAAGCATGGTTTGGATTCAAAGAAGGCATTTGGATGCAAACAGTCGATGTCAGGGACTTCATTCAGAACAACTATCGCCCGTATGATGGTGACGAAGGTTTTCTCTCCGATCCAACCCCTTTAACGCGATCTTTATGGGCAGATTGTGAAAGGCTTCTTTGTGCCGAACAAGCACGAGGTGGTGTATTGGATGTCGATACAGTGACCGTAACGGGTGTCGATACCCACCAACCTGGATATATCAATCGGCATAAAGAATTGGTTTTCGGTTTACAGACAAACGCTCCATTGAAGCGCGCGATAAACCCCTATGGTGGCATCAGAATGACTGAACAAGCTTGTCGTGCCTACGGGTATGAAGTCGATCCGCATGTTCGATCCACATTCAATCATTACCGACGAACACATAACGAGGGTGTGTTTGCGGTATATTCCCCAGAAATTCTAAAACTTCGCAAGGTGGGTTTAATCACCGGCTTGCCAGATGCTTACGGGCGCGGTCGAATCATTGGTGATTACCGACGTGTCCCATTGTATGGGGTGGACTATCTGATTCAACAAAAAGAGACCGATCTGGCAGATTGCAATGATGGAGCAATGACTGAAGATATTATCCGTTACCGGGAAGAAATTCACGATCAGATAGAGGCATTGAATGCGTTGAAACGAATGGCTGCAGGATATGGTTTTGATATCAGTATCCCTGCTGTGTCAGCCCGTGAAGCGATTCAATGGCTCTATTTTGCGTATCTGGGGGCAGTTAAAGAACAGAATGGTGCCGCAATGTCCTTTGGACGCACCAGTACATTCCTGGATATATATATTCAACGCGACATTGATAGCGGTTATCTTGATGAGACAGCTGCTCAAGAACTCATTGACCAACTTGTCATTAAACTCCGTCTGGTGCGCCAACTTCGAACACCAGATTACAACGAACTGTTTGCGGGGGATCCTGTCTGGATCACGGAAGCAATTGGTGGAATTGGGTTGGATGGTCGCCCGCTCGTCACACCAACATCCTATCGCTTTTTGCATACCTTGACGAATTTGGGGCCTGCTCCCGAACCTAATCTGACAGTCCTTTGGTCCGATCAACTACCAAATACCTTTAAAGCATACTGCGCGCGGGTTACTATGAAAACTAGCGCGATTCAATATGAAAGCGATGACTTAATGCGCCCTGAATTTGGAGATGATTATGGAATCGCCTGCTGTGTATCCGCGATGAAACTGGGTAAACAGATGCAATTCTTCGGTGCACGATGCAACCTGGCGAAACTCCTTCTTGTGGCGATCAATGGCGGACGAGATGAATTGACTGGAGAACAGATCGGACCTCAGATGCCGGTTATGAACGATAACTACCTTAATTACAAGGATGTTTCAGAACGATTTCAGTTTTATATGGACTGGATTTGCAAAACATATGTGAATACCATGAATATCATTCACTATATGCATGATAAGTATGCCTACGAATCACTCCAAATGGCATTACATGACTCTCAAATAAGCCGTTTCATGGCCTTTGGTATAGCGGGTTTATCTGTTACGACAGATTCCCTCAGTGCAATCAAATTCGCTTCTGTCAAACCGGTATTAAACCCGGAGGGTCTCATTGTTGAGTATGAAGTCCATGGTGATTATCCTCGTTTTGGTAATGATGATGATCAAGTCGATCAGATTGCCTGCAATTTGGTATCCTATTTCGAATCTCAATTGCATGTCCATGCGATTTACAGAAAAGCGCGTCCAACATTATCTGTCTTAACCATTACTTCAAATGTGGTATATGGGCAAAAAACGGGTTCAACTCCTGATGGCAGAAAACGAGGAGAACCCTTCGCCCCTGGTGCAAATCCCATGCATGGCCGGGATCGGCAGGGTGCATTGGCATCGCTCAATTCCATGGCAAAACTTCCATATAAGCATTGTCTTGACGGAATTTCTTGCACATTTTCCATTGTGCCAGCAGCACTTGGCCGGACTCAATCTGAGCAGGTTAATAATCTGACTTCCGTATTAAGCGGTTTCTTTTCTCAGAAAGCCCATCATCTGAATGTTAATGTCCTTGACAAAACGACGCTTCTTCACGCCATGGATCACCCCGAAGCACACCCTCAATTGACGATCCGGGTTTCAGGTTATGCGGTTCACTTCCACAAATTGTCGCGACAGCAACAACAAGAGGTCATTGCCCGTACTTTTCATAGTTCGATATCATGACACATTCATGTCATCCGATGCGTTAACAATCTGACAGACTATCTGCAGGAATCGAAGGAGGGAAAACGATGGAGGCGAAAGGGAAAATCCACAGCATCGAGTCTTTAGGTACATTGGACGGCCCTGGTATTCGTACCGTAATATTTTTTCAAGGATGTCCGCTTCGATGTCAATATTGCCATAATCCAGACACATGGAATCCAATCGGTGGTGAAACCTGGTCGGTCTCAGCGTTAATGGCCCACATTCGCCGCTATCGAACATACCATACAACATCAAAAGGCGGAGTGACTTTATCTGGTGGCGAGCCAGGGCTGCAACCAGATTTTAGCCTTCGCCTATTGGAAACATGCCGCCAAGAAGGTATCCACTCCGCATTGGACACCTCGGGTTTTATGTCACTTCACACTGCGTCAAGCTTGATTTCTGCTGCTGAATTGATTCTGCTCGATATCAAGCACATGGACGCAGATGCACATATTCGGCTAACTGGTCAAAACAATACGCCGGTTCTGGAATTTGCTCGCCTGAGCTCCAAGAAGAAGACCCCCTTATGGGTACGGCAAGTTCTCTTACCCGGTTGGACTGATAATCCAAAGCAGCTGACCCAATTGGCACAATTTCTGTCCACTTTGGATAATCTGGAACGCCTTGAATTACTGCCTTATCATCGCATGGGGGTTCACAAATGGAAGGCTTTACGGTTTGACTATGAGCTCGAAGGTGTCATGCCTCCGGATGCACGATTGGTCAATCAAGCCAAGGATGCAATTATGAGTTATAATGCGAACTTACCTCTGGTTTAATTTTTCAGATTTATCGCATAACATAAGATTCAAGACGGCAGTTCAATAAAATTCTAAGAGCCCTGTGATGAACTGACCCTCCCAAAGTAGACCATCGAATTCATTAAAGATGATCTACAAGG
>CAZRKC010000018.1:0-40997 GCA_964600665.1 uncultured Candidatus Sumerlaeota bacterium | reverse complement strand
CCCGGGTTACCGCCGTGAAAGGGCGGTGTCTTAGGCCGCTTGACCATGGGGCCATATGAAGGAGTAATTGGTGGGCCCACCAGGACTCGAACCTGGGACCAACCGGTTATGAGCCGGGAGCTCTACCAACTGAGCTATGGGCCCTGATTGGCTCCCCGAGTTGGATTCGAACCAACAACCACTCGGTTAACAGCCGAGTGCTCTACCGTTGAGCTATCGAGGAACGGTGTCAGTCAATGCAAAACATATTATACTGTACCTTTCGGATCGAGTCAATACCCTTCACCCTAGTCCAGATAATCTTTCAGTTTCTTGCTACGGCTGGGATGGCGGAGTTTCCTCAGAGCTTTGGCTTCGATCTGCCGGATCCGCTCCCGGGTGACACCGAACTCATGACCAACTTCTTCCAGGGTCCGGGCGCGTCCGTCATCCAGACCAAACCGGAGGCGAAGGACTTTCTTTTCCCGGGGAGTCAGTGTCTCAAGCACATCTTCCAACTGCTCTTTCAACAGGGTGAAGGAAGCGGCTTCTGCCGGCGCCTGAGCATCCACATCTTCAATAAAATCCCCTAAATGGCTATCTTCCTCTTCCCCGATGGGGGTTTCCAGAGATACCGGTTCCTGGGCGATTTTCATAATTTCCCGGATTCGTTCCACCGGCACATCCATTTCACCGGCAATTTCCTCAGGCGTTGGATCCCGACCCAGTTCCTGCAGCAACTGACGGCTGATTCGAATCAATTTATTGATGGTCTCCACCATGTGTACCGGGATCCGGATCGTTCGGGCCTGGTCGGCAATGGCACGGGTAATTGCCTGGCGAATCCACCATGTGGCATATGTGCTGAATTTATACCCTTTATGATAGTCGAATTTTTCCACCGCTTTGATTAAACCCAGGTTGCCTTCCTGGATCAAATCCAAAAACAGCATCCCCCGGCCGACATATCGCTTGGCGATACTGACCACCAGTCGCAGGTTGGCTTCCACCAGACGCCGCTTCGCATCTTCATCGCCGACTTCCATTCGCTGGGCCAGATCCACTTCATCATTGGCATTTAAAAGGGGGATCCGTCCGATTTCTTTCAGATACATCCGCACCGGATCGTCAATGCTGACACCGTCGGGGATTGTTAAATCCAGTTCATCCACCAGCTCCGGCTCATCGACACCGGGGATCACTTCCACAATATCAATGCCCATCTCAGTCAGAGACTCATAAAACTCATCGATCTGCTCAGCACTCAGGGGCACTTCCTGAAGGGCATCCATAATTTCCCCGTAGGTCAGGATCCCCTTTTTCTTACCCCGATATATGAGTTCCTTGACACTCTCCAGTGCTTCAAACTTCTTGTCCACTCTGTCCAACCTCCTCTGGAAAACCCCGTGTTCCTGATGGGCTTTCCACCTATCAACGCTGGCCGTCCTGCTCCAGCAAATCTCGATACTTCGCCAGCAATTCCTCCACTTTGGTTTTGTCCCCTGCCTGTTCTGCCAGGTGGATCTCATCTTGGAGGGCACGTTTCACCAGTTTCCGTTTATGTCCTTTGATGCTTTCGATATAGTCATCAATTGCGGCCGTCGTTCGTGGCACATCCTCGGTTTCGATAAACAGACGCGCGGCATCGCCATAATGTTCCGGGTAATTCCTCTGCATGTAGTCCAATAAATTCGCCACAGTCAGATGAAGTCCCTGCTGGTCCATCTCCCAACATGCCCGGGCAACCACTGCCCATGCTGGATCGATAAAATCATCCGGGTTCATCTTTTGACGGACTTCCCACCACGCCTCCGGATCCAGCGGAATCAATTGCAGCAACATGGCTTCAGCAGTCCGATGAGCCGGTTGCAATGTCTGCCGGGGCACAGGTGGTGACTGCGCCGCTTCCGGGTTATTCATGGATTTGTTACCTTTTCGCAGATATCGCTGCACGTCCGCCCGGAGAGCATCTTCCCTGACTCCCAACGATCGGGCGAAATTTCGGATGAAAACCTCCCGCTCACTGACACTGGATACATCACCAATGATGGGGATCGCCTTCCGCAACATATCCGTGACTCCATCTGATGTACTTTTCTTCCCGGTGATGGTGATTTCCTGCAACTGATACGCAGTCAATGACAATGCATTTTCCACCAGATGCAAGAATGCATCTTTCCCTTCTTTTCGGACATAACTGTCCGGATCTTCTTCTCCGGGGATCCGGGCGATCCGGACCAGACATCCGGCTTTTTGCAGGATCGCCGCCCCTCGCATGGCTGCTGCCTGCCCTGCCCGGTCACCATCGTAGGCGATGACGATATCGCTCCCGTAGTGGCTCAGGATACGCCCATGACTTTCTGCTAAGGCAGTCCCTAAAGTAGCCGCCACATTTTGTACTCCGCTTTGGAATAAACCGATTACATCCATATACCCTTCCACCAATATCACCTGATCCTGGTTGCGCATGGCATGCCGGCTCAGATGGATGCCGTAAACATTTCGGCTTTTATCAAACACAGGGGTTTCCGGTGAGTTCAGGTATTTTGGCTGGGTATCATCCAACACCCGTCCGCCAAATCCGGTCACCCGATTGGCACTATCATAGATGGGAAACATCAGGCGATTCCGGAAGCGGTCATAGTGGCCAGATGTATCCTGACGAGACACCACCAATCCTGCCGTTTCCAGTGCTTCTGCGCTGATCCCTTTGCGTACCATAGTCTTGAGCAGACTATCCCAATCTGATAGAGAAACACCCAGATAGAATTGCTCCATGATTTCAGGGCGGATCCCCCGGTCCGAAAGGTATTTTTGTGCAATCTTGCCAGCCGGATGGTTTAAAAACTGATTGCGAAAATAGTCCGCCGCGAGTCTGTTCACTTCATAAACCATTTCTTTCTCCCGGTACTCCTGCCGTTCACGAGGAGACTGGATCTCATCCGGGAGGGTGATGCCGGCCCGTGTGGCCAATGCCTTGATTGCATCTGCAAAATTTAAGTTCTGCCGCTTCATGATGTATGAAAAGCAGTCGCCACCGGCGCCACAACCAAAACAGTAGAAAATCTGCTTTTCCGGAGACACCGTAAATGAAGGTGTTTTTTCACCATGGAATGGACATAGCCCCACATAATTACGTCCCGCTTTCCGCAAGACCATATCGTCAGAAATTAATGCAACGATATCGTTTTTGCTGCGGATTTCCTCAATCAGTGCATCCGCAAACGGTTTTGACATTCCAACCACCCGCTGTCCATTTTCATTCAACCTGAAAAACATATGAGGATATATTCGTGAGAAATCATGATTTCCCTTTTTTTACCTGTCGGCGGTTTCACGCATGCCGGTTTAAGTATCTGTAAGCAAAAGTTGTTCCAAAGCAGCTGCAAAACGCATTTCATCCTGGTGATCCAAGGGTCGGGGACCACGCGTCCTTCCCCCTGCCTGCCGGGTTCGCTTGCTCCAATATCGGTCTGTTAGTAACTGATCCATATTGGTTTCTGTATATATCAATCCCCGAGGTGATAAAGCACTGGCTTTCTTCCCCAGGGCTAAAGCGCCCAGACCGATATCCTGTGTGACCACCACATCACCAGTTTTGATCCGATTGATAATCGCCATATCCACAGCTTCAGGTGCTGAATCCACACAAACAACCTCATGCTCTGCAGGAAAATCCGTCCAATGGGGCAGACTGTGAATCCATACCACCTGGGTTTGGTGTTGTTTCGCCAGACGAACAATCACATGCCGAAATGGGCACGCATCCGCATCCACTAGGATTCGCATGGTCCCTCCCCCTTTTTTGCAGATACTAAAAGGCAATTCGCGGCATTCAAATAAATTCCTTCTTCATATGCAAAAATATATGAAACATCCGTTAATCCTGGTGCGGATTTAGCAGACCGGTCCGTCTGTACCGCGCCATGAACAGGAAATCGATCCATTTCAGAAGCGTTGGCATCTCTTCTTTGATCCCTTCTTTCATCCGCTGCAGCCCGATCACCAGCTGCCACCCTTGCCATAAGGCGGGGTCCGGAGGAGGTCCCATAAAGTAAGCCTTCACGTAGCTAGTACTCATCCAGGGTCGAATCCCATTCAGGAGGTGATTCATCAAAGGACTCTCGTGGGGTGAGATTCCGAACCGAAGTAGATAATGAGTCCGGGCGACATCACTCAGGGGATCACCTTGATACGCATCCATCCAATCGATTACCCGGATCATGCCATTGGGGGTGATCAAGATATTCTCCGGATGATAATCTCCATGACACAGTCGCAGGGAGTGACTTCTTGCAATCAGTCCCGTTAAGTCATCTTTGACTCGATTGTCCAATCCGGGCATTGATTGAATCGGCTGCAAAAACCGAGAGGACGGACCCATCAAGCCTTGAATCTCCTGACGGTGAATCTGCCGATGCACATCAGCTAATTGTCGAATCAAGGTGCGTCCCTGCCAGAAGCGGTGTTTGAGGGCATCCGATCCACTCACTCCTTCAATCAATTCCATCTCCACACCCAGACGCTCCTGATGCTTCACCAAACCATAAAAAGCAGGTGCAAGTAAGCAAACGGATGCGACTTTCGCGGCCATATCCGCTTCCCGATGAATCTGTGTCTCCGGTACTCGATCATCATAAAGTTTTAAGGCGGTGTTCCGATCCGTACGGAACACCGCAGCTGAACGACCGCTCCCGATTTGATCCATAGCGCTTCCTCCTGTCAATAAAAGACACATTCGACGGGCAGCAGTGGAATCCTGTTGTCCGGTTTTGTGCATCGGCAGCAGCATCATCACGAAAAAGAAAACATTCGACGATGGCCCCTTACGCCCGACAAAAAAAAGGGCTCCGAAGAGCCCTGATGGTTAGTTCTTCAGTTTCGCGTGGGCAGCAGCCAAACGTGCAATGGGGACCCTGAAAGGTGAACAACTGACATAATCCAATCCTGCAAGATGACAGAACTCCACAGAGTTCGGGTCTCCCCCGTGTTCACCGCAGATTCCGATTTTTAAACCGGGGCGTTCTTTCCGGCCCAAGTCTACACCCATTTGTACCAGGCGTCCCACCCCTGTGCGATCCAATACTGCAAAGGGATTGTCCGGCAGAATCTTGTCTTCGATATACCGAAACAAAAACTTCCCTTCCGCATCGTCCCTACTAAACCCAAAGGTGGTTTGGGTCAAATCATTGGTACCAAATGAGAAGAAATCAGCATACCGGGCGATGGCATCAGCCACAAGACAAGCCCGAGGCAGTTCGATCATGGTGCCCACCGGATAATCACATCGGATGCCGGTTTCTTCCTCGAGGGCACTGACCACATCCATGACCATGTCCCGATTGATCCGCAACTCTTCCTCGTGACCGACCAGGGGTATCATGATTTCCGGCATGGGATTTAAGCCGTTCTTTAACAATTTCAATGTCGCCTGGAGAATGGCCCGGATTTGCATGGCATAAATCTCCGGATAAATGATGCCCAGGCGGCATCCCCGTAGACCCAGCATGGGGTTGAACTCAGCCAGAGCCCTGACTTTGCGCTGCAATGTTTCCAGCTCATGGATCTTTGCAGGGCTCCCATCTTGGAGTTTTAAAGTAGTGATCTCTACTGCCAGCTCTTCAGCATTGGGCAAAAACTCGTGTAGTGGCGGATCCAACAGGCGGATCGTCACCGGATAACCATCCATGGCTTCCAGAATACCTTCGAAATCACTCTGCTGGAATGGCAGGAGTTTGTCCAAAGCCGCATTTCGTTCAGTTTTCGTCTCTGACATAATCATCTGTTGAACCACAGGTAACCGTTCTGCACCAAAAAACATGTGCTCTGTCCGGCATAATCCGATACCGGCCGCACCCAGTTCACGAGCCCGGCGGGCATCATCCGGGGTATCTGCGTTAGCCCGCACGCCCAAGCGGCGGATATCATCTGCCCATTGGAGCATTTCCACAAATTCCGGCGTCAATTCAGGATCGATCATAGGGACTTTACCCAGGTATACTTGCCCGAGGGTACCATCGATGGTGATTTCATCCCCTTCTTTGATCAAAATCCCTCCCCGAGCCGTGAATTCTTTGGCAGCTAAATTAATCTTCACTTCTTCACATCCGCTGATACACGGTTTCCCCATTCCCCGGGCAACCACAGCCGCATGGCTGGTCATCCCTCCGCGACTGGTCAGGATGCCTTGCGCAGCAACCATGCCATGAATATCATCCGGGGTGGTCTCCGGACGCACCAAAATCACTTTTGTCCCTTGCGTCACCGCTTTTTCTGCATCATCTGCGTCGAACACGACTTTGCCGGATGCCGCACCCGGTGAAGCCGGCAGGCCTTTGGCGATGACGTCCACCCGAGCATTGGGATCAATACGGCGGTGCATCAAGGCATTGATGTGGTCCGGATCGATCCGCAAAACGGCCTCTTCTTTGGTGAGGATTCCTTCAACCATGAAGTCGTGAGCAATCTTCACTGCAGCAGCTGCAGTTCGCTTCCCGCTGCGGGTTTGCAGGATATATAGGATGCCTCCTTCAATGGTAAATTCTATATCCTGAACATCCCGGTAATGGGCTTCCAAACGGTGGCAGATCTCGATGAACTGCTGATAGATTAAAGGCATCTCTTCTTGGAGCGTGGATATGTGTTTAGGCGTCCGGATCCCGGCCACCACATCTTCCCCTTGGGCATTGATCAGGTATTCCCCGTATAGCTCTTTGTTGCCATTGGCAGGATTGCGGGTAAATGCCACGCCTGTGCCGCAGTCATTGCCCATATTGCCGAAGACCATGGACTGGATATTAACACCGGTACCCAAATGGTCAGGGATTTTGTTGATTTTCCGGTAAGTAATCGCGCGCTGGTTATTCCATGAAGCAAAGACAGCTTCCACCGCCATCTTCAGCTGCTCTGTCGGGTCCTGAGGAAAGTCTTTTTTGGTACGTTCTTTCACCAGCGCCAGATATTTCACAGCCAACCCTTCCATATCCTCTGCATCCAAATCAGTATCGAGCAAAACATCCCGCTTCTTTTTCGTGCTCTCCAGAATATGTTCAAACTCGTGATGCTCCACTTTCAACACCACATTGCCGAACATCTGAATAAACCGCCGGTAAGAATCGAAAGCAAACCGGGGATTATTCGTTCGCTTTGCCAATGCGGCCACCGTTTCCGAGTTCAACCCCAGATTCAGCACGGTATCCATCATCCCCGGCATGGAAAACACTGCACCCGATCGGACCGACACCAAAAGTGGATTTTCGCCACCACCAAAGGTTTTGCCGGTTTGTGATTCCAGATCCCGGATATGTATCATGATACTGTCTTCCAATCCGTCCGGAAATGCTTGCCCGTTTTCGTAGTATTCATTGCAGGCTTCGGTAGTGATGGTGAACCCCGGTGGTACAGGCAGACCGATGGATGTCATCTCTGCCAATCCGGCTCCTTTTCCCCCCAACAACTCTTTCATGGACGCGCGGCCTTCTGCGAATTTGTACACAAATTTTTTACCGGTCATATATTTCCCTCCTGCTAAATATCTCTAGAATTCGTCCTGCCGTCTCCTCAACTGCTTTATTCGTCACATCAATCACCGGACAGCCAATCCGTTTCATAATGCTGTCGGCGTAATCTAATTCATCCAGGATGCGCTTCAAGTCAGCATATTCAGCCTTGGCGGTCAAACCCATGGATCGAAGTCGCTCTCGACGAATATGATGGAGCTGTTCTGCACTCACGGTCAGACCCACCACCCGGGAAGCTGGTACGGTAAAGAGTTCATCCGGAGGTGGTACCTCCGGCACTAATGGCACATTCGCCACTTTCAGCCGCTTGTGCGCCAGGTACATGCTCAGTGGCGTTTTGGATGTTCGGGATACCCCGATCAACACCAGGTCCGCCCGCATTAATCCTCGCGGATCTTTGCCATCATCATACTTCACGGCAAATTCCACTGCTTCCACTTTGCGGAAGTATTCATCATCGATCCGGTGCACCAGACCCGGCTGAAGTTTGGGCATGGCCGTCATCTTCTGGGTAATGGCATCCAGTACAGGCCCTAGAATATCCACAGTCGTGACACCCTGGATACGCCCCTCGCGTTCCATCGCTCCTCGCAGCTCAGGCAGGACAAGGGTATACGCCACCAGGCTATTGGTCTCTTTTGCTTTGGCCACGACCTCACTGATCTGATCCTCGCTGCTTACATAAGGAATCCGCTGGATGATCATACCCCCATGGTTGAATTGACTGGCCGCTGCCCGTACAACGAATTCTGCAGTCTCCCCAATTGAATCGGAGATGACATATACGACAGGCTGTTTGATTTGATCCATGCTGTTACTCCTCCCTCCGGCCTTCCGCCATCTCCACTAATAGGCGGGCGATGGTGGTCTTCGTAAAACGTCCCACGACTTCCAGTTCTGAATGACCGGTTTTCGGGTCCACCGCGTCCCGCTGCCGCACCACCGGCAGTGCGTCCACTTCACGGGTGACAATCTTCCTGGCTGCGTCCAGAACAGACTCGTCCGAGGTCACGTATACGATATTGGGCATTCGGGTCATAATGACGCCTACGGGCATCCGATGGATGTCTCCTTGCCCCATGGTTGCTTTCAAAAGGTCTTTTCGCGACACCACACCCGCCAGATTCCCGTTTGTATCAACAACAAACAACGTGCCGATATCTTCTAAAAATAGCATCACCAGCGCATCATAAACTGATGACTCATCCCGAATCACCGTTGGCACAGATTTGACATCTCCCACTTTCATCTCCCGAAATCGTTGGCCTAAAAAATAATCGGCATGCCGTCCCGTAAAAAAATAACCCACTCTCGGCTTGGCGTCCAGAATTCGAGACATGGTCAACACAGCCAAGTCGGAACGAATGGCTGCCCGGGTCACAGATAAAAAGTCGGCGATCTGTTCGCCTGTAATGGGTTCATGTTCCTTCACAATGGCCACGATTTTTTGCTGACGTGGGGATAGTTCGATACCGTTTCACCTCCAACCAGGGAATATGCTACACTACTACTTCATAAATCCTGTAATAGTATATACTCTATCAGTCATGATTTTCCTGCTCTCCACATTATTAAATCCACATTTTATGTCACGCGTACGCGGTTTCGACTCACATTTTTTGCTGACAGCAACATGTTGTCTGCACGGAGGAGTATGGATTTTGCCGTGTCACTCGGCTGCTAAATGGTACCTCCAACAGAAATGGTCACGGTCAGATCAAGATCATCCAGCCGTAAACGGGATACAGCTACCATGATTCGGAGTTTCTCGCCCACCTGGAGTAATGTATTTACATCTGCCCGTGGAATCATCCCGAAAAACGATCCTCCCCCATCGTGCAAAGCAGTACAACTGCGGGCTGCATCCCGTATCATCCCATCTTCTCGTCGCTACCATTGAGCACTCGGATTGACACGGCGCTGTCGCGTTCTCAGAAACATGTTGAGCAGTTTGTCAGCGCAATATCGGCCGACCATCTCATCGGCGGGATAAACCATCGAATACACTGTGCGCCTAGATTCCAGTAGCTTATTGTACAATCAGGATCAACAAAATACACCCCGTCGTATAAATGGTCCAGCATCCCTTTATAGAAATCACCCAGATTTATCCGTCTCCCCCTGCATTCGACAACGATCAATTTCAATTTGTCAGTCGAAAGCCGGGACATGGCAGTCCCGGCTTCTGTTACTTTGTTTCAGGAGAATCGGCGCGGTTCTCCACTGCCTTATTCCGTTCAATTTCCAATGTACATTTTGTCAGCAATGCTGTCAAAACGCCGATCACAGCCAATTGCGGTGCGATCAAAACCCCTGCAGCTCCGATGGTGACTGGCAGTTCAACAATGGTTTTTCCTTTGTGTTTGACCCGTATCTTGGTCACATTGCCTTCTTTAATGATTTCCCTGACCTGATCCACCAGTTCACTGCCTTTGACCTGCATGGTTTCCTTCCACGGTTTATCTTGTTCTTCTGCTAAAACCATTGCTTTGACAACATCTCCACTGGCTTCCTGCAACAATTCCTGCGCCCGGCGATACCCGACTCCTGCTCGCTCTCGAATCAAATCAATTTTTTCCAGATCCGTCATTCCATCCACCTCCGTTTATTAATCAAATGATACCAGCCGTACGGTCTCCAAAAAGGTTCTAGAGGGTAAATGTCCATCAATATGATAGCCAACAAACGCCTGCATCATTCGATCCATTTCAGCCTGGATCTCCCCGGACAGTTTGAGAATATGCAAACGACCCAGGTCTTGTGCTGCCATGCGTTTCAAGGCTTCTAATGCACCCCGGCTGATGCGCATACACCCGGTTGTATCCAGAAGACAACGGTTACAGATGATGCCACCCATGACCGGCATGACCCCTACTTGACCGTTGGTTTGATCCAAGGCACCTCCACAGCGGACACATCGTTCCATCTCTGGTTTGAGACCCAATATATCCAGCAGCTGCATTTCAAATGCTCGGGCAGCTATCTCCAATGCTTCCCCAGCGTCAATTACATGAAAACCTTTCAGCAATAGTGTGAATAACTCATCTTGGGGTTGCTCTTCATCTGTGACTCGATCCACCAGTTCAGCAAAATAGGTGGCATAAGCAATCTTGTCCAGATGCTCCCGCAGGTCTCCGAATGGCTCAATCACATCCGATTGAGATATGTTGGCCAGATTTCGTCCCGGATACAGCTGGTAGATACCAAAGGTAAACATGCCGGTACTACCGCTGAGGCGATTTCGGGGTCGTCGAGCCCCCCGAGCCACGGCCTGAATCTTACCCCGCTCCCGGGAAAACAAGGTCACCAGCCGGTCTGCCTCCATAAATCCACGAGCGCGCAACACGAGTGCGTGCACTTGATATAGTTGCATATGAACCTCCTTGTTATTGCTGGGTCTGTGAGTCATTTGTTTGTTGTGTTTAATTGTCGATTTTCACTATTGGTCTGCACTCATAATATACCATATAATAGACGAACTTCTCAATGTAAAATACGACCCCTCTATCGAGGGATGGTAATATAGCCATCGATGCACTGGAAAGCGTCTGATATTTGAGAGAAAATTTCCTGCACTTGCAAAATTTAATCACATCGTTTGTCCGCCTTGGTTAAAACATGAATTTGTAATCATAATGATGTCAACATTAGCATCATGCTCACCTGGTTCCCACTCTTGTTTAGAGTAACCAATTCTTATGTAACAACCATGTGTCTTTGGCGATGGATCGACAATATTATAAGTCGCATGCATCACACAGCACGAATATCCCCAGTCCAAGTTTTCAACATATCACCCCCTTTCCATGAAACGATCCTAAATAATATCCCACTTGTGATGAAGGGATTTTTTTCAGTATTATACATTCATAAAACTGCAATCCGCCAAAAAAAACGCGATATTAAATATTACTGTTGTTTTCTCGATTTTGCGATATAATGAAATCAATTTACGGGAAATGAAACAATGGCGATTTGCTATAACAAGCTCTGGAAACTGTTGATTGATAAAACCATGAAAAAGAAAGATCTGCATCTCTTACCCGATTTTTTTGCCCCGATAACAATGAAATGAAAATGTGAATACGGAGATACTCCAGATAATATACACCACTTCAGAGTGCAATATATGCGGTATCATGGAATGAATACGGGGGAAAACGCGATGATAAGTATCTTTTTGTTCATCACCACGACATTTAGGTACTAGGAAGGTATCCTGTGATACGCAATAAATGGCGGTGACAGTAGCGCTGCACCACAGCCAATAAGATAGAAAGATTTATCAATCAAGACCAAGTTGGATGCTACTCATAGAAAAGTAAGTGAATCTTTTAGAGAAAATTTGTCCGTTGCTTTTGATGATTACATGGAAATATGGAATTATTGAGTGCTTTCAATACCCGAAGATGCGGAAGTAATATTTTAAGTGTTCCTTTACTCACTTTCTATCGTAGGGAGGATTGCCTGTGACTTGGTATTATGCTTATAATCAGGATCTCTGGCCCGCGATGATTTCGGTCGCCTTGACCATTTTCCTCGGATTTTACAGCTGGAACCGGCGAAATGTACCTGGCGCCAAAGCATTTGCCATCGGATGTCTTTTTGCCATGTTGTGGGCAATCGGGTCGAGCTTGGAAATTGCGGCATTGGACTTTTCAACCAAGGTTTTTTGGTTGAAGTTCCACGCCTTATGGCAAATCCCCACGGTTACTGCACTATGTTGTTTTTTTCTTGAATATGCGGGGCTTGGTCGTTTCCTCACACGCCGGAATCTGGTCCTGTTATCCATCCCCGCACTGATCGTATTTAGCCTGATGGTAACTGACAATTATCATCATCTGATTTGGACTTCATTTTCCTTTGATGAATATGTCATTGCCAAGTATGGTATTGGCACCTGGATATCGATTTGGTATGCTAATCTACTGGGCATAGTGAATCTCATTGTATTGCTGAGATTGGCAATTGGATCTCCCCGATCCCGCTGGCCAGTAGCGCTCATGTTGCTTGGCCAGATTTCCGGTCGAATCATGTATGTACTTGACAATCTTTATAATCAGCTTTTCAGCCCGGGCGAATCAGTCCTTGTCGTACTAGGCCTGTCATGTTCCCTCTATGCCTTTGCCCTATTCCGTTTCCGTGTTTTGGATCCAATTCATCTGGCTCGCACCGTTGTCATTGAGCAAATGATCGACGGTATGCTTGTACTGGATATGCAGGGACATATTGTCGATATAAATCCTGCCGCCACGAAAATATTTGATAAACCCCCTTCCAGTCTGTGCGGACGGGCAGTCGTGGAAATGATGCCCCCCGATTCCGGAATCGAGGTGCAGCCCGGCAAAATAGAACTCACAAAATCTGAGATCAGTCTAGGTATAGGCGATGCTACCCGATATTACACTTTAGGCCTCACGCTCCTGTTGGATGGGAGCGGCGAAGCGCTTGGACATCTTCTGCTGCTTCATGATACAACTGAGCAAAGACGTTCACATGAGCTCTTGATGGAGCAACAGTGGGTCGTTGCCACGCTTCAGGAACGCGAGCGTCTGGCACGCGAATTGCATGACAGTATCGGACAGATCCTCGGCTATATCAGCATGCAGGCCCAGGCTGCTCAAAAATGGGCGGCGGCGGGCAACACTGGAAAAACAGTGCCTATCCTGAGCCGCCTGGCGGAAGTTGCCCAGGAAGCCCATGCCGACGTCCGCGATTCTATCCTTAGCCTTAGGACCGGGATGGCACCAGAATGGTCTTTCCCCCATGCTCTGCGGAAATACCTCGCTCACTATCACGCTTCCTTCGGCATTGGCACAGAATTGTTATTACCCGAAGAACTGGGTGAAGACTTTTTAAATCCTGATGTTGGAATTCAGGTGCTGCGCGTCATTCAGGAAGCTTTGAGCAACGCTAGCAAGCATGGCGGTGCCCATAACGTGAAGGTTGTGTTTGTGCAAGGAAATGGCCATGTCAATATCAACATCTCTGATGACGGCAGTGGTTTTGATCAAGCTAATTTGGTTCTAGAGACCGGCAAGCATTTCGGCTTGATGTTCATGCGAGAACGGATGGCACAAATTGGCGGCACTGTCAACATCGAGTCTCAGCCAGGATCAGGAACCACAGTCGTACTAGATGTGCCTTTCGGCACTTAAACAAGGAGGCAGCGGTATGAAAGTTTTACTGGTCGACGATAACCGACTCATGCTGGAGGGGCTTCAAAACCTGTTGGAGGTGCATGGTGTACAAGTGGCAGACATGGCGATGGACGGACAGCAGGCCGTTATCATGGCGCGAACACACAAGCCAGATGTGATTCTGATGGATATCAGCATGCCACGATGCGACGGGCTAACAGCTATCCGCCTCATCAAAGCAGAAATGCCGGAAATGAAAATTGTTGTTCTGACGACATCCAACGACGACCAGGACCTTTTTGAGGCCGTGAAGTCCGGTGCTTGTGGCTACCTGCTAAAGAGTATCAATGCCGACACACTGATCGAAGCATTGATACAGGCACAAGATGGCATCCCTCCGTTTTCTCCCGGCCTGGCGGCAAAACTGCTGAAGGAATTTGCGCGTCTCCGCGAGCCATCCGCTTCAGACTCACCCGCAAATCCGGCTAAATCCTCGGATGTGTTACCGGCCAGAGGATTGAACAGTCGACAAACTGAAGTGCTGACCCTTGTCTCTCAGGGTCTTTCCTACAAGGAAGCCAGTGCCAGGCTATTCATAAGCCCACGAACGGTCCGATATCATATGGTGGAGATTATGAACCAGCTTCATATGGAGAACCGGGCGCAGGTCCTGGCTTATGCCGGACGTCTCGGCTTGGGGCAGGATATAACTCCGAAGTAGGATAATCCAATATCCGATAAATAAGCGCTATGCTTTAAGATAAAGCCATCAATGAAACAGAGATGAAGACGATCAATGATTCTATGAATAAATCTATGACTGGGGACTGTCACATGTGACAGTCCCCAATTGATAAAAGTGACAGTCGGCTGACTGTCACTTTTATGCCGTTTTAGCGAGTGTAAGGAGGTTCAATCGCTGATATACTGATGACGAAAGAACGGGAAAGGAAAGTGAAGCTCATGGGAAAACGGCAACACATCTTCATTCTGGGTAACTCCCTGATTCTGGGCGCCCTCAGCGAAAGCTTACGGCGCGGTGGCCAGTTTGATCTGACCAACCTGGCGCTGCCAAAAGATATCCGAGAGCTGGAACCCATGAAACCCGACGCAATCCTGTTCGATCTGGAAACACCCCATATGGAGTTTATTTCCTCCCTGTCAGAGAGCTGGTCTCAACTCCTGCTCATCGGCGTCAGCCCGGATACCAACATCGTCAAGGTGTGGGTCGGCCAACAACTACGAGAGTTGTCGATGCAAGGTTTGCTGTCCGTGATAACGGACCAGCTTAACGTTTCCCGGTTTGAAGGAGGGAGGGCCTAGGAGTGGATGTAAACATAAGTAAGTTGCAGTTTACGAAAACAAAATTTTAAAAAGGGGTTGATCAGAACAATGACACGTAAAATTTTTTCACTCATTTTGATTTTGACGATGCTCGTTAGTCTTCTTGGATTCAATTATGTCTGTTATGCCTTTGCGGACGTTGAATTTGCAGGCGGTTCGGGGACAGAAGCTGATCCATGGCAGATTGCATCTGCAATACAATTGAATAATGTAAGAAACTATTTAGGAACTGATAATCGCGACAAACATTTCATTTTGACCGACGATATCGACTTAAATATTGAGCCATATAATACAGGGATAGGCTGGGAGCCAATCGGTGATTGGTGGGATTCGGAAAGCAGTAATTTCCAGGGTACTTTCGATGGTGATAACCACACTATCAGCGGACTATTCATCAACATGCCTGACGCACCAGTTCTATGGGATGAGACTGATAGTTTATCTTTAGGTTTGTTTGGTGAAGTCTATAACGCCACCATCAAGAATATTAATTTAGCTCAAGTTGATGTCACAGGCTATGATTGCGTTGGTGGCATAGCGGGTAATGCAGCCTATTCAATTTTAATCAATATTGATGTGTCAGGAACTGTAACTGGTAATGAGTATGCAGGCGGTTTGACTGGGTATACATATAAATGTTTCATGTCTGATGTTAGCTTTGTTGGATCAGTTTATGCCGAATGCAGATCAGGTGGTGTAGTTGGGAATATTGTTGATAGCACGATCAGAAATTCTTCAAATTCAGGAATTGTGGGAGGAAATAATTCTGTAGGCGGTCTCGTAGGAGAAAGTTATAGTAGTTCCATATTTGAATCTCATTCCGAAAGTTCAGTCACAGGCACATCAGATTCCTCCCTTATTGGTGGACTTGTTGGTCTAAACGGCCATTACAGCACTATCGACAAGTCTTATGCAACCGGCGTCGTAAATGGCACAGAGCAGTTGGGGGGCTTAGTCGGATCGAATTCACTGAATAGCAAAGTGATTAACTCATTTGCTTCGGGCAATGTTTCAAGTATTGCTGATGATATAAACAAAGCAGTTGGAGGCCTTGTTGGGTTAAATGACTATGCAAGCACGATAGAAAATTGCTATGCCGTAGGGCTTGTAACAGGAACCGGTTATAGACACGGCGGATTGCTTGGTGACAACTATACCGGCGCTCCTATTCTATCAAGCTATTCGTTAGGGCCTGATAATGATTTCGGAGAAGTCGTAACAGAAGAGCAAATGAAGACACAAGCAACCTTTACCGAATGGGATTTTGATAGGATTTGGGGAATAGAGGAAGGGTCATATCCATACCTGATGCAAAATGTTGCAGATGCGGAAATCATTTCATTGCTGCATGATTCTTCATTTAATGTACCTTATGGGACAACATTTGATGATTTGAATTTACCATTTACAGTCTTTGTGCTTTTAGATGACAACACCACTGTTCCCATTCAAGTGACTTGGAATGATGGCAATCCATTGTATGACGGTAATATACCCGGTGATTATGTCTTTACAGGGACACTAACCTTAGTGGATGGAATTGCAAACTCAAGTGGACATGAAGCCATGATCACGGTTACTGTGTGGATTGAACCTAAGGAGATTATTTCCGTTGATCCTCTGCCTGATATCACTGTACCGCTTGGAACAGATTGGAACAGTATAGACTTTCCGTTAAGTGTTAATGTGACCTTAGAAGACAACAGTACCACTACATTACCGGTTACTTGGAAGGGAGATAGTATTCCTAGTTATAACAGCGAACTGAGCGGGACCTATTTATTAATGGGTAAAATAGAGACGGGGATAGGAGAAGCGAATACTGCTATATATTTTGCCAGCGTGAATATTATCGTTGAATTGCCTGTTGATTCAACACCTGTCATCACTGATCAACCTGAAGATCTTTCTGTCAAAGTGGGAGAAACGGCAGCCTTCTTTGTCGGATACGCTGCCAAACCAGATCCTACTTTGCAATGGCAGTTCAGTAAAAACGGTGGGAAGAAATGGAGCAATATATCTGATTCAAACTCAAGCTCTTATGAAGTGACACAAGCGACTATCGCGATGAATGGCTATCTCTATCGGGTCATCCTAGACAATGGCGTAGGATCACCCGTCACATCAAGTGCAGTTAAACTCACAGTTACTGATGGCACGGCAGACATGCAAATCTCTCAACAAGAAGGAGTATACGATTCGGTAACTAATGAGATTGTTTGGTTTGTCCGCGTGAACAATGGCGGACCTGACACTGCTCAAGGAGTCACGATTAAAAACACCTTGGCAAACAACACAAGGCTGTTATCTGTAACAGTAAGTAATGGTTTACCATACAGTTTAAAAGGAAAGACCATTACCGTCAATGTGGGTGAAATGGAAGCAAATCACGAAATTGGGGTTGAAATAAGGGTGCTTGTAACCCGGGTAACTTCTCCAATAACAAACATGGCTACCGTTACCTCCACATGCTTGGATTTAGAATTAGGAAATAATACAACAACATCCGAAGTATTGATTCAATAGTTTTGGTTTTAAGTTACATAACAAATAAAAAACCCACCCAGATACCTTCTTCACTTCTTAACTACCGATGTGAGATGGACTGGGTGGGTTCTCCCTTCTCTCAATTAGATGCTTTCATAGCCAGGCTATTGGCTCTCATCATATCTTCTCTTTCCAAATATACATTTGCGTTTTCACAATAGGCATAAATAATCGAGCATATTACGAAATAGGTTATGCCAAAGGGCGGCTAAAATGGATATAGATACATGTTTAATGACTTTTAAGCAAAGTTACGAAAACGGATTCGAGAAGCTTGTATATAACAAAAGCAGATTTGAATGTTACAAAAAGGCCAGCCACATCAAACCTTTACGCTTAGATATGGTTGACCTCTTTTTACTGCCGTTTGAAGCTGTTCATCTGGTTTTTTAACCCCTAAGGAAACGCTTCTTTGAGGGTTATCTCTTTTATGATGCTATCAACCAACGTATGAATCTTGGGTTCAAATCCATTCATATTTTCTACTTGGACATAAACGCACTCAAATTACCCATCAACTATCACCTTTTGTTCAGGATTTACCCATCACTTCTATCGTAGCAACAGACATGCCTGCATTTAGACTGATCATGGACAGCAATATCAGATACCATGAATCTTACTGCAGATAAGCGTAAACCGATTCATAAACGCATCCACAATGACAGGATCAAATTGTTTGCCAGAACAATCCATAATCTCTTGCTTTGCAATTTCAAAACTGAATTCTTCGCGATAAGGCCTCTTGGATATCATTGCAGAAAAGGAGTCGGCTACACATATGATTCTAGCATGAAGCGGTATCTTTTCACCTGAAATATTACTTGGGTATCCATTGCCGTCAAATCGTTCATGGTGGGTCAAAACCGTGATGGCAACACTCTCTAATTCAGGAATTGGTGCAAGAATCTTATACCCGCTTTCACAGTGTTTTTTTACGATGGCATATTCTTCATCTGTAAGCTTATCTGGTTTGTCAAGAATCTGTTCAGAAACCCCGATTTTCCCAATGTCATGCAGAAGGGCTGCTGTGATCAATTCTTTAAGGCTATCATCGCTAAGGCTCATCTCTATCCCGATTTCTTCGCATATCAGTGCCACCTGATCCGCATGGATCCGCTCCCGTTCATTCTTCTCCCTCAGTGCCTGCATGATCATTTCCACAGATCCGATGGAACTTCGATTCCACATGATTTTATTCTTGTACATCATGTTCTCAGCCTGCCTAAATATATCACCGACCCGTTGATGAGGGTCCTTCTTTGTAGCAAACCCCATGGATACTGAAAGGGGTTTCCCTGACACTGAAATCTCCTCGGCGGCTGTTTGCTTGATTTTTGTCATCAGGACATCGGCTTGAATCTCATCTTGTCCGATGAGCAGAAAGGTAAACTCGTCTCCCCCTGTCCTGGCGATAATACAATCTTCCGGACAGACCGCTTGCATCAAAGCGGCTATTTGTTGAATTGCCTTGTCACCCACTTGATGCCCATGCACGTCATTAATCATCTTCAGGTCATCGATGTCAGCAAGTACTAACGAAAGCGGGTAATTTCCAGAATAATCCTGCCTTGCCAGCTCTTCATCGAAATACCGTCGGTTGAACAAACCCGTAAGAGAATCTTGATCGCTTCGAATCCTTAACTGGTCATGAACTTGTTTCTGCTCGGTAATATCTGTGAGGATTACTGTAATCACGCCATTAAATGGCTGGTATGCGACAACATTAAAATACTTACCCAAGATATTTGAATGCTCATCAAAATCACAAGATTCCCCAGTCGTAAAAACCTGATTAAACCGTTCGAACCAATGTAAGTTCATTCTTACCATGACATCTTTGAATGCTTCCTTCAAAATTTCTCCACTATTTAGCTGCATAAGGTTTGTAAAACTTGGGTTAATCATCACAGGACGAATATCGACGAGAACGCCGCTTGTGTCCAACAAGGGTTCAAACACAGCTAATCCTTGCTCCATGTTGTCGATCAATTTCTTTAGAAAATTTTCGCTTTTGGCCAAAGCTTGTTCAGCTGCTATTCTTTCGGTCACGTCATTATACATCGTTACAAGCTCATTATCTGCCAACCGGAATGATCGGCTTTCATACCATTTAATCTGCCGATCGTGACTTTTGATGTTAATGATGGTATAGGTGTCTTTGCCAGTTTCCCATACCTCTTTCAAACGACGGATTAACCCAGTCCGATCAAAGTCTTCATTGAGCTCACGCATCGTTCTGCCAATCACATCTTTTCTTGCAACATTATTAATTTTCAACCCCATCTTATTCATTTCTTTGATCACATAATCTTCTGCCCGTTGACCGGAATTTTTTACTTCTAATATGTTAGCGCCACTTCCCATGTTTTCAAACAATGCTTTGAATCTCACTTTTTCTTCTTTAATCCTGATTTCATTATTTTTAATTGCAATCGCCAAACCCACAAATCTGGTATAAATATCCACAATGCTTTGACTTTTATAGGGAATCCCTTCCGGCATAATGAAAAGGAAGTAGCCGAATATCTTCTCCCCAGCGTTAATCTTAGCGATAATGGTCGCCCCAAAGCCGATTTGAGCTTCTAAGGTTTCTAGATTACGCTTTAATTGCTCTGTTTTTGTAATATCGGATAACTTATGATACATTTTTGATAGGGAAGCACCAAACGCCTTTTTCGTAGAATCACTTTCTATCCATGTCTTTCCAATTAACGTCCCACCAAAGGTATCTTCACCCATTCTGATCATGTCTGCATCACTTGATATTGCAACGGTAGAAGACTTTTGTCCTTCATCGTCTAATAAATTGAAAACCACGAGTTTTGCACCTGTTAATTCTGCCAAAGTGTCTGTTATATGTTGATAGTCAATATCTTTGATCCCTTTTGAAATAATGATCCCAATTGACGAAATTATCTTAGTCAGTTTGTCCAGGTAGTACTTTAGCTGCGAAGTATCAATGTATATGGCAACAAACCTGCCATTACCCAATTTAATGACCTTTAACTGAATCCAGCCATTCCACGAAGGACTAAAAAATGATAATTCATCCTCTTCTTTATCTCCATAAGCAACTTCTGCAATGAACTCCGCTCGCTCAAACGGGTCTTTTTCCAGATGCGGATATACTTCATGTAACCTTTTTCCGATCATTGCATCCATTTTTATTCCGGATTTCTGTTCATAGGCTTTATTGATACTCAAATATTCAAAGTCACTAGGCATTCCTTCTGAGCCAGGCAGACTCTTTCCGATGATCATGGGAATGGGTAAATCATCAAGAACCTGTTGTAAACCATCATATACTTTTGTTGTAAGCTGCATAACATCTCCTCCGATCAGAGTCAAATCCATATCAGTGGAAATTCCGCGGTGACCCCGGATTATTGAAGTCAAGTTAGCTGTCCTTGTTGAAAATACTTCTTCTAAGAATGAGGGCATGGCGAATTATATTATCATGTGTTTGTACCCAGAACCGAGACGATATCTCTACCTTCATCTATATCCTCCGAAGTTAGTTGAAAAAAGAGCGTGGAACAAATGGCAACTCATGCCACCTGTTCCACTGGTTCTTCCTGATTGATAATCGTATAAGTGATAATGGTCATTTCGAAGGATTAGCATCCCATGAATCAACTTCATCCTGCCCGATGAATGTGCACTGATCAATCTGTGTACAAAATCATCAAAGGCCTTATGCGATACCAATTCGATCTTTGGATCTCCTGATTGTTCGTTCGCTTCGGAACAGCACAAGCTTTTCAGGCACGACATGGTTGAATCATACTGCATGTTAATTTAGAAACCCATGCACGCTATCATTTCATGTCACATTCCTTATTTCTTAACGCGCCGCATCAATACGCTTAAACCGAACAGGATGATGCCGGCGTAAGCGGTGTAAAGAGTTTCTCCACCGGTAGCGGGCAATTCCGCTTCATCAGCAACAAATGCATTGGTAACGGTCCTCACTGCTGTCTGGTCTGCTGTGACTGTTACCGCACCTTCCCCGCTGACTGTCCATTCACTGCTGAATCCGGTCTTGTTTTCTGTCACAGTATACACACCCGGGACTAGATTCGTCCAGGTAAAGGACTCCCCGTGCACAAATGTCCGGGTTGCCGTAAACCCTTCCGGCCCCGTGACGGTAATTGAATACAGCGGCAATGTCATATCGCCGTAATCTCCGGTGACGACCTTGGTTACAGTCAATGCACCATAGATGATTTCTTCTTCAGCCGTATAGGTATTGGTGATGGTTGCCACTGCTGTCTGGTCTGCTGTGACTGTCACACCGCCTTCCCCGCTGACTGTCCATTCACTGCTGAATCCGGTCTTGTTTTCTGTCACAGTATATTCACCCGGGATCAGGTCCGTCCAGGTAAAGGACTCTCCATCTACAAATGTCCGGGTCGCTGTAAACCCTTCCGGTCCTGTAATGGTAATCGAATACACCGGCAATGTCATATCGCCGATATCTCCAGCGACGACCTTGGTTACAGTCAAAGCACCATAGATGATTCCTTCATCAGCCGAATAGGTATTGGCGATAGTCGTCACTGCCGTCTGGTCCGCTGTGACTGTCACTGTACCTTCTCCGCTGACTGTCCATTCACTGCTGAATCCAGTCTTATCTTCAGTCACGGTATACACGCCCGGGACTAGATCCGTCCAGGTGTAGGACTCCCCGTTTTCGAATGTCCGGGTCGCCGTAAACCCTTCCGGCCCCGTGACGGTAATCGAATACAGCGGTAATGTCATATCGCCGATATCTCCGGCAACGACCTTGGTTACAGTCAATGCGCCATATATCGGTGTTTCATCAGCAGTATAGGTGTTGGTAATGGTAACATCCGTCACTTCACCAATGGGCACTTGGTATTCGCCTGTTCCGCTGCTTTCCCACTCCGTACTTAATTCACCTTCTGATACTGTGTAAGTACCTGATGCGAGGCCATCCCATGTATAGGATTCTCCCGCTGCGATCGTCTGAGTGTCATTGAAATCAAACGGCCCGGTGACCGTGATTTCAAAGGCCGGCAGTGTCATCCCGTTCACGAGTCCTGCCACTTCCTTTGTGACTCTCAAAGAACCTGGTGTTAAACAGAGGTAATTATCAATGATGTTGGTGTCCAGTGTGACCGCACCATTGCGGGCTAATAACTGCCCCTGGACCTCGACTCCATTCGTTGCTGTAATTGATTCCATGGCAAAAATGTGACCCACAAAATAGGAATCAGTCCCTAATGTTGCAGAGCTTCCCACCTGCCAAAAAACTCGACAAGCCTGCGCTCCATTAATGAGCCTGACCTCACTGTTTGATGCTGTCGTCAGTGTTGACCCCATCTGAAAAATAAAAACAGCATTTGGGTCACCTTCGGCGTCCAGTGTAAGTGTCCCTGTGAGTCCGATGCTCGAAGCGGATGAGTATACCCCAGAAGTCAACGTACGTCCGCCAAGATCAGCAGAAATCGTTTCGTCACTGGAGCGACTGGCTGCGTCATTATATGCTGTGACCAAGTCCACTTTTGCTTGTTCCGCGACTGCATCAAACAAGTGCACCGTTCCAGTTAATGATATATCTACTTGCCCCGGAAATGTCTCTATTGTGGGATCATCCCCAGGATGCAAACCGATATTACCCCCGGCAGTCCCCTTGACGGTGGTTGGCCCTGTGTTGGTGATGGTTGACCCAGCCAATATCGCGAAGCTGGAGGCTGTTCCGAGGTTAACGGTTGGTTCTGCCGCAAAGCCTACGGAAGATATTGAAGTCAATACCACAGTTGTCATGATCAATAATGCAATGAATAATGGTCGATAGTGTGCCTTCGATTTTTTATTCACATTTATTCACTCCTTCCATGAAAATGTAAACGCAAGAATAACCATTGATAGAGGCAACTCGCATTCACACATTCGTTGCATCGGGATGAATGTGTGAATGCCTGCCTCATCTGGAAAATGAACCCGTGCTAGTTACTATTTTCTCCCAACCATAAACGTCTTGTACTCTTCCTCTGCCTTGTCTTTTGAATACCCATACTTCGTCTGCAAAGCCCCAATGAGCTTTTCTCTTTCTCCTGAGATCACCATCAGATCATTATCCGTTAACTCTCCCCACTGTTTCTTTATCTCACCCTTCAGTTCGCTCCATTTACCTTTCAAGATATCTTCATTCATACCAATACCCCCTTTTTCTGTCGAGAGCACTCATTTTGAACGTTAAAACTAAAATGGTTCCCTCTAGATACAAACAATAACAAAAAAAATGCTTATATATATATAAGCATTGATTGACAATTCTGGCTATGTTTTGGCGATTTTTCATGGATAGATCCGTGTATGGAATGACAACTGCTGCTGCTCGATATTCTCCGCCCTTAATCGTACCCGAGTTCCTTTAAGCTTCCATCCTTACTCCGCCAATCCTTTTTGACACGGACCCATAGATCCAAATACACACGGGAGCCCAACAGTCCTTCAATGTCTTCCCGGGCTTGCTGACCGATCTGCCGTAACAGCTGACCCCCGGCACCGATGACAATGCCTTTTTGAGAATCTCGCTCCACGTAGATGATTGCCCGAACAAATACCATATCATCGCTACGAGGGACCATTTCCTCAATTTCAATAGCCACCGAATGCGGGATCTCATCTTGGGTCAGTTGAATGATCTTTTCCCGAATCATCTCCGCCACCACAAACCGCTCTGGATGGTCGATCACCATGTCCTCTGGATAGTACATAGGCCCTGGACTTAAAAGCTCATAGATTCCGTCTAAAAATGGCGCCACTCCATCCCCTGATAGGGCGGAAACCCGATAGACCCCCTGAAATGGATGTCGGTCTCGATAAGCCTTCTCCAACCGGTCCAAATGACTGGGGTCGGCCACATCCGTCTTGTTCAACAGTAATACCACGGGGGTGCGCAACCCTTTTAACTGCTCTAAAACAAAGTCATCTCCCCGTCCCATGGCTTCCGTTCCATCCACAACCAAGACCACGACATCCACCTCTTGTAAAGTGCGCAGCGCGGCTTTGACCATATACTCTCCCAGTTTGTGATGCGGTTTGTGAATCCCAGGCGTATCAATAAAAACCACCTGCATATCATCCCGGGTCAGAATGCAACGGATCCGGTTGCGGGTGGTCTGGGGTTTATCCGTGACGATCACGAACTTCTCCCCCAAAAGCTGGTTCATCAAAGTCGATTTCCCAACATTGGGGCGTCCAACGATGGATGCAAAACCAGACCGAAAGGTATTGGTTTGAGTTGTCAAGTCCGGCACACTCCTTATTGTCATAATCCCAGCATGTTCAGGATGCGGGATCCGAGTACTAGATACCCCACGACCAGAGCATACATGCTGGCAACCAGCACAGCCCCGGCTGCCACATTCTTTGCAATTCGGGCTTGCTGATGGTAGTCGGGTGTGACAAGATCGACTACCGCTTCAATCCCAGTGTTCAGCATTTCGGTCACAATTACAAATACGACGGCGGATAGTAAAAACAATATCTCCATTGCAGAGACATGCAGAATCCATCCCAGAACCAATACCGAAACAGTCATCATACTGTGGATACGCATATTTCGCTGTGTGCGAAGCACATAGGCGATACCGGCAAACGCATCCTGAAAACTCTCCATCAGGGGGCGATCCTTGCCCAATATCATGAGCCAATCCCATCCCTTTCGATCCCAAGACTGCAGAGGAGCTCTTCAGTGCGTTGCTGCATGATCCCCTCCTGATCTGGATCAGCATGATCATAACCTGCCAGATGCAGCAGGCCATGGGTCAACAAAAAAGCAGTCTCACGAAGCAAGCTGTGCCCGTATTCATCCGCTTGAATGGCTGCTTGCTCGAAGGATATAATCACATCTCCCAGCAAAGTCATGGATGTTCCGTCCGGTAAAGAGATAGTTTGGGGATCTGCAGGAAAAGAAAGTACATCCGTCGGCTGGTTCTTGTGACGGTACTGATTATTTAATGTCTGGATCGTGGCATTGTCCACCAAGGTAATGCTAACCTCACCGGGCCCGTCAAAGTGTTCTGCCGACAGTACTGCCCCGGCGACCCGAAGAAGTTCAGTTTCCATCTCAGTGGTCCAAATCGCTGAATTCTGCTGATTGTTCAGGTAAATCTTCAAAAATATCATCTTCTTCCTTAACATCCGTCTCATCCAAATTCGGGTATTCGATCCGCGAGTGGAATGTTCCCACCAGGAGGCGCGTAAATGTATTCCCGATCCGGTCCAGGTCTTTAAAAGTCAGATCACAGTCATTCAGTTGTCCGTCGTTTAAACGATCCCGGATGATTTTCGTGACGATTTGCTCGAGTTTGGCAATATCCGCCTTTGGGTAGGACCGCACGGCAGCTTCCACCGAGTCTGCCAGCAGCACCAGCGCTGCTTCTTTAGTTTGGGGCAGCGGTCCTTCGTACCGAAAGTCTTCCTCTGTAACCTTTTCTGCTTGGATCTTCTCAGATGCAAGGTAATAGAAATAGGTAACCAGCGAGGTCCCATGATGCTGTTCGATGATATCCGTGACCCGCTGCGGCAGCCGATATTCCTTAGCCAGTTCCACCCCGTCTTGGATATGGGATGTGATGATCATCGCACTTAAATTCGGAGTGACTTTATCATGAGGATTACTATCCGGAAGCTGATTCTCAATAAAAAAGTGGGGCCGGCGAATCTTGCCGATATCGTGGAAATATGCACCCACCCGTGCTAAAAGGGAATCAGCACCGACGGCTTCAGCGGCAGCTTCTGCCAGATTGCCCACGATAATGCTGTGATGGTACGAACCCGGTGCTTCCAATAATAATCGTCGCAAAAGCGGGTGGTTGGGATTTGATATCTCCACCAGTTTCATCGGGGTCGTGATGGAAAATGTATTTTCCAAAAACGGCATGGCGCCGATGGCAAGGACGGCCGAGACCAAACCACTTAAAATCCCCATGAACCCCCAGTAGCTTTCAGCCATAATATCCATGATGGAGATGCCTGGAATAGCGGATGCAGCCAGGATGGAAACCACATTGGCAACACATACATTGAGGCCTGCCCGGGTCATATCGCTACGTTGCAACAGTTTTGGGATCGAAAACACTGCCACAAACCCACCCACCATGGCAATGATGACAAACCGAATATCGCTGGACAGTACCACTCCGGCCAAAAGACTCATGACCACGGTAAAAATCATGGCCAATCGAGAATTCAACAAAATGGCCACAAGCAGCGCACCACCGGCAACGGGTACTAAGTATGGAGACATACTGCCCAGGATCTTACTGGTCAGAAGGGTGAGAATCCCGATCACACCCAAAAGAATGATGTCCTTCTCATTATAAAACATCTGGGGAAGATTTTGGAACATGTAGATTCCCACCAACGACAGTAACAAGATCACAAGCAAAATCAGACCGGCGACTCGCCCCAGATCCACACTGGGTCGCTGGAGGCCGATATCCTCGAGAATGGCAATATGTTCTGCCGTGACCACATCACCCAACCGGACAATGATCTGGTCCTTTAAGATGATGATGGGATCCCGGTCCACTGCATCTTTTTCCAGCTGGATCCGGCGATTGGTTTCCGTCTCATTGAACAGCATGTTCGGGAGCAATACCCAGCGGGTGATTGCATTCATAAAATTTCGATATTCCCGATCCAAAGACAGATTATTGATCCGACCCGCCATCTGGATCCGGACATCATTCAGTTGCTCTTCCTTAACACCACCCTGCATCGCAAGGCGGATCGCCTCTTTTGCACCGGTTTCCATCAAATCAATATTGGCGTTGCTTGCCCGCATCACACTGGTGAGTGTGGCTGCTTCGACATCGAAGTCCAAACTCTCCGTCAAAAGGTTCACACGCTGCTCCACCGTCAAAGATCCGTCTTCTTTTAAGATCCGAATCCGGGAAAACACCGCTTCGATGTCAGCCTGAGATTCGTCGATCATGGCGACATCCAAATCGTAGACCATGGGAACCATAGCCACGCGTTCAGCTTTGAGGGTTTCAGTGGCAACTCGATTAACCACGGTCTTGGGGGCTCGAATATCATAGGGTGCCACATCACCGACCCGTAAATGAATCCGCTGCGGCATCACACTTCCCACTACCACCACGGCAAAGACGATTGTGATGGCCAATGCACCCAAAAGTCGGCGATTGGTGAGATCCAAATCCACCCTGGTATTGGAAAAACTCTGGTAACTGTTTTTCAGACGGTCAAGAAAACCCATGCTGATCCTCCTAATAATCCTTGTGGGATGGAGTCGCACCATTGACAATGGTGGACATGTTCTCGTATGCTAAGATGATTTTCTGAACCAGTTCGTGGCGAACCACGTCCTGTTCTGTAAAATAAACAAATCGAATACCTGCAATACCTGTCAGGATCTTACGGGCATGTTCCAGTCCCGAAAATTTCCCCACTGGTAAATCCATTTGGGTCAGATCACCGGTAACCACTGCCTTTGAGCCGAATCCCATCCGGGTCAGAAACATTTTCATCTGCTCTAATGTGGTATTCTGCGCCTCATCCAAAATGATGAAGGCATCATCCAAAGTCCGCCCCCGCATGTACGCCAACGGCGCAACTTCAATAATTCCCCGCTCCATGTACCGCTGCACGGCCTCCAAACCCAGGACATCATACATGGCATCATATAACGGTCGTAGATACGGGTCAATTTTCTCCTGCAGATCACCGGGTAGGAATCCGAGTTTCTCGCCGGCTTCTACCGCCGGGCGGGTTAGCACAATCCGGTTCACTTCGCGGTTCTTAAGGGCACTGATGGCCATAACCACCGCCAGATATGTTTTGCCCGTCCCTGCCGGACCGATTCCAAATACCAGATCATGGTCCCGGATCGCATCAACATACAGTTTCTGCCCCAGGGTTTTCGGCTTGATTTTTTTCCCCCGAAAGGTGTTGCCGAGATATTGGTTGATCATTTCATCAAGACGTTCACCTGTCCCGTCCTGTAACACTCGGACGAGATAGCGCACATCCGATCCACTGACACTGGAACCATTGCGATGCATTTCGATCATGTAACGGAACAGAGACTCCACCCGCAAGGCATCCTCCCGTTGGCCACTGATCTGAAGCCCGTTTTCCCGCGCGGTAATTCGCACAGGGAACGACTTTTCAGCCAGTTTCAAGTTTTCATCGAAGCGTCCGATGACCGCAGCCATCTCGGTATTGTCGGCAAATATCATCTGCAGATGGATTTCAGTTTCTTCAGTCAATGATTAAGCCTCCTTCATATGGCGCTTGACTGTATATTCGACAGCCCCTTCTGTTCTCCTTTTTAAACGGGAAACACAAGCGGCAGGGACCGTTATGCATCCCTACCGCAGGTTCATTGTTTAGGTTCTCCGCGAAATTCGAATGGTTGCATCGCACGGGGCGGACCCAGCACTTCCGCGAGAAGAAACGCGGTAGCGAGTCCGTCTTTCCGTTTTAATACCTTAAACACCTCTCTGGCCGCAGGACTCGTTTTTTGCTCCCCGATTGTTGCCGGGGCCGAAAATGTTGGTCCCGGTTTGACTGGTACAGAGCCCTCTGGGGCAATGGTACCCAGGCGCACGGCAGTATCAGGTGCCGGGATTCGGCCTGGCTTTTCCCGTTGAGATGGCATTGCTTCCCGTTCCATGGTGCTCCCCCGGATAGGACGGGTTGCTTCTTGGCGCACTGGTCTAGTCTGAACTGGTGCCTGCTTTGGACGCGCTGGCTCAATCCTTGGCCGTGGTGGCAAGGATGATGGTGCACCAGGGAGTCGTGGTTGCACTGGAGGTCGCGGTGGACCTTCCTGCTGATTGCGCTGGTTCTGTTGCATGCCCCGAATCACAGAAGATACGACCCAAAAGATGATCAGCGGTATGAAGAGATCCATTGTAACACTCCTTCCCGCCGGTTATTTTTTACCGTTGCCCACATCCGGGGCATCGCCTGCTTTGGCAATGGAATCCCGCATCTGGGTGTCGGCAATCACATTACGCATATGATAGTAATCCATCACACCCAATTTACCGCTACGCAGTGCTTCTGCCAAAGCCTTGGGGACTTCGGCTTCCGCTTCCACAACTTTTGCGCGCATTTCCTGAACAGATGCCTGCATTTCTTGTTCCCGGGCAACGGCCATGGCACGCCGTTCTTCCGCTTTAGCCTGGGCAATTCGCTTGTCCGCTTCAGCCTTATCACTCATAAGTTCAGCCCCGATGTTTCGTCCTACATCCACATCCGCAATGTCGATGGAAAGAATCTCAAATGCAGTTCCAGCATCCAACCCTTTATTCAGCACAGTCCGGGAAATGGAATCTGGATTCTCCAGCACATCTTTATGAGAATTCGCAGAACCAACCGTGGTAACCACACCTTCACCCACCCGAGCGATGATGGTTTCTTCACCAGCACCCCCCACCAAACGTTCGATGTTGGCCCGCACCGTTACTTTAGCCTTTGCTTTAACTTCAATCCCATCTTTTGCCACAGCGGCAATGACCGGTGTTTCAATCACTTTCGGATTGACACTCATCTGGACTGCCTGCAAGACATCCCGCCCGGCCAAGTCAATGGCGGCTGCGCGTTCGAATCCCAAGGGAATACCAGCCCGCTGGGCTGCAATCAGCGCATTCACCACGCGTTCCACATTGCCCCGTGCTAAGTAATGAGCTTCCAGTTTATCGGCACTCACTTCAATACCTGCTTTGGTTGCCTGGATTAATGGAGATACGATTTTCGCAGGAGGCACCCGTCGTAAACGCATCCCGATCAAATTGAAGATACCGATCCGGACTCCGGCTGCCAAAGCAGAAATCCATAACCCAATCGGTACAAAACTGAACAAGATCGACAGACCCACCAACACAACTAGCGTAATGATCATAAAGGTTAATATTTCTGGCATGTTAACACCTCCGCAATGAATTGATATTTATGAGTTGTCCACAGTTTGGACAATGATCCGGGATCCTTCGACTTTGACGACTTTAATCATCTGCCCCACCGGTACAAACCCGCCTTCAGAAACCACATCCACCCGATTCCCTTCAATTTCGGCAATCCCGGCCGGGCGCAGCATCGTTAATGATATGCCGGTTTTCCCTTCTAAGTCCATCAACTCGTTGGTGCTGATATACCCAGATTCCCGGTTAAGTTTGTGACCCAAAATGATCCGGTTCCAGGCCGGGCTTTTCCGTGTGAATCTGAACAGCAAAGCTGTGACCAGAATCGCACCGAAAAATGAAATCATGATGGTCCGCGCGGCCGTAACCAGATCACCGGAAGTGAAGTAGATGCCTGCAAATAAAAGCAGTAAGCCGCTGACCCCGGCAACGCCAAAACCTGGCGTGACAAATGCTTCCACAAATAGCAGGATCACGCCCACCGTAAATGCCAGCAAGGCTTCCCAGCCCGCCAGCCCGGCAAGCATATGCCCACCGAAAAACAGTCCTAAACAGCTGACTCCGATGATACCGGCGATCCCGAAACCAGGAATCAAAAGCTCCATGGTCAGACCCACAAACCCCACTAATAGTAACAGGGGTGCGATACTGGGACTGGTAATCGTCCTGGCTAGGCGTTCAATCCACGTGGGTTGTATTTCACTGACCCGCGCTTCAGTCAATCCTTTTTCAGCCAATAGGGCTGTCCGACTGGTCACTGAGTATTCTGCATATCCCACTTCAGCAGCACGGTTGGCGGTTAATGTGAGAATATCGCCGGCGCCCACCAATCCGTCGATGACCAGGTCTTTATCCACCATGGCCGCTGCAATCCGGCTGTCTCGGCCATTCCGCTCCGCGACAGCTTCCATTTCACTCCGCCATGCCGATAAAATCTTGGGTGTGTTGGGTTCCGTTTCGGCAGCTCCGATACTACTGCCAGGCGCCATGGCAATTTCGTCTGCCGACAAAGCAATCAGCGCACCAGCAGACCATGCCCGGTCAGTAATAAAAGCAATCACCGGCACATTGGTCGCCGTCACCAGATCTTTGATTGCCAATGCGGCATCTACCCGGCCACCGGGAGTCCCGATTTCAAGAATGATCAAAGCTGCAGACTGGCTTTCTGCCAATTGAATCCCCCGGCGGACAACGCTGACCAAACCAGTTTCGATCTCCCCTTTGATGGGAATCACGACCACATTCTCATCCACCGCAAATGCCGTTGAACTCATAAGGGATCCCAATACCAATAAGACGGCCAGGATCCAGATCCATTTATACTTTGTTCCCATGGGATGACCTCCTTAAACGACTTCCATACCCAAAGGAAAAGCTTGATGCATCGCATACACCAAGCTACTGCCTTGTTCTATCCCTTTGGGGACAGCATTTCTTTGACCAGATGGTTCACCAGTTTTCCGTCTGCTCTGCCTTTGACACGGGGCATCAGTGCACTCATGACCCGGCCCATGTCCTTGATGGTCGCAGCCCCACTTTCTGCAATGGCATCAGCCACCGCATCCCGCAGTTCTGCTTCAGTCAGCGGCTCAGGCAGATAGGTACGAATAATCGCTTTTTCAGCTTCCAGCTGATTAAGAAAATCACGCCGAACTTCTCGTTCATGTACCGGGATGGAATCAGCTGAATCTTGACGCATCTTCACTTCACGGACTAAAAGATCCAGGATCTCATCGTCTGTAAGTGGCCGATGCTTGTCGATTTCGGCGTTTTTAACAGCAGCCCGAACCATCCGGATCACTGATAATGCAAGCTTGGTTTCTTCTTTGCCTTTCATGGCTGTTTTCATATCTTCCAGCAGTCTATCATTCAGGGTCATTCGTGCACCCCCTTCTGTTTCACAGTCGGGAAGGATTCCCGGGGTTTAGCGGAATTTCCGTTTCCGAGCAGCCTCGGATTTTTTCTTGCGGCGGACACTGGGCTTTTCATAATGTTCCCGCTTGCGGGCTTCAGCCAGCACGCCTGCCTTCTGACACTGACGCTTGAAACGGCGCAGTGCACTGTCTAGCGTTTCGTTTTTGCCGACTTTGATATCTGTCATCGATTATCCCTCCCCCCGCTGCATACAATCAACTCTGATGCTGGTATGTCTGGTGCTGCGTTCGGTTTGATCCTGATGCCAAGGCCATTTGGAATGAAAATATACCAAATTTAATTATACTATCAATCCCATCTTTCCGTCAAGTTTAACCAGGCGGCCAACCGAAATCCCGTCCGCCCAGAAGATGGAAATGAATATGATCCACCGTCTGGCCCGCTCGCTGACCGCAGTTGACCACAACCCGATATCCATCATCCGCTAAACCTTGCTCCCGGGCAATTCGGGCGATGGCGGCAAACACCGCTGTTATGATCTCACCCTTTGTGGAGTCAAGGTCATTGAGTGAAGGAATATGCGCTTTCGGAATCACCAGCAAATGGACCGGTGCCTGTGGATTGATATCTGCAAAGGCCATCACCTGTTCATCTTCGTAGGCTACCACCGCCGGTATTTCCTTATTCACAATCCGGCAGAACAAACAGTTATCCATTGAAATCACCTCCTCCACTCATATGCTTTTCGATGGTGGCCGATGAAATCCTGCCCGAAATCAGCGTCTGGTGAAATTAGATCACGATTCCACCCTGATCCCTTTGACACCCGCAGTTGATGCATGGGTGACCTTGATCATAACCATCTGATTCGCCAGATCGTCTTCACTGTCGAACCCAGCACGGACATAATGGTCTGTCCATCCCTCCCAATGCCCTCCTGGGTGATGCCGCTCTTCCACCAACACGGTGAGTGTTTCCCCCAACAAACGATGATGAAAGTCCAGAGACTGGGATGCGGCCTGACGCATGAGGAAGCGAATCCGCTCGTCTTTGACTCTGTCTGGAATTTGGTCTATCATTTGAGCCGCTGCAGTACCGGGTCGTATGGAGTAGGGGAAAATATGCATGCGAGAAAAAGCCGCAGCAGCTGCCACCTGACAAGTATGGTCAAACTGCATATCGGTCTCCCCGGGAAAACCCACGATCACATCCGTGCTGATCCCGCCACCGGGGAAGCGTTTCCGGAAAGCATCCGCCACCGCCAGGAAATCAGCTGCCCGGTACTTCCGGTTCATCCGGCGCAATACATCATCGTCACCGCTTTGCAAAGGAATATGCAGATGACGGCAGATTTTAGGCATCGCCTCCATGGCATCCAATAGCGTCTCTGTCACTTCCGTTGGTTCAATTGAACTGATCCGGATCCGCTGGATTCCATCCATCTCATGGATCCCAGCCAGGATGTCCATGAGATTGGGTCCCCCGGGGTAGTCTTTCCCATATAAGCCGAGATTGATCCCCGTCAATATGATTTCTTTCACTCCCAGCGCAGCCAATCTGCCCGCCTCATTCAGAACCGACGCATAATCTCGGCTCCGCACCGGTCCTCTGGCGTAGGGAATGATACAATACGCACAGTACTGGTCGCACCCTTCCTCGATCTTGATGAAACCTCGGGTCCGACTGGCATATGTGGACAATGCCATCTCCTCATATCCGGTCAGACCCTTGATATCGCCCACCCGATTGACCACACCTTGGTCGATCATCAGATGCTCGACTTCATCGACAATCTGCGAACGCCCATGGGTACCAATGACCAAGTCGACACCGGGGATCGTCTGGATCGTTTCGGGAGCAATCTGCGCATAACATCCGGTAACCACGACCACTGCCTGCGGATTGGATCGTCGTGCTTTGCGAATCATCTGTCGAGATTTCCGTTCTGCTGCCTGGGTTACACTGCAGGAATGAATCACCAGACAATCCGCCGGTGCATCAAAGTCAACAATTCGATAGCCGGCATTCTCAAATAGGCCGGCCATGGCATCTGCTTCATAATGATTCACTTTGCAACCCAATGCGAAAAAGGCCACCCGCTTCATGATCTGCCCTCCAAATCCCCGGCTTCATACAGTACCACAGCTGCCGTCACCAGGCCAGCAGTCTCTGTGCGCAATATCCGCGGCCCCAATGAAATAGGCCTGGCGCCATGCTCCATAGCAAAAGCAACTTCTTCCGGGGATAATCCCCCTTCGGGGCCAATCAATATCTGCACATGGTGATAATGTCCGGTGGATGTCAATAACGCTTTTAATGAGCCGTCTTTTGTCCCTTCCCACGGCAGGATTCGTAAATCCCAGCGGCCTTTGTCACGGGTCAGGAATTCCTCCCAGGGGAGCGGCTCCTCCACGACAGGGATTCGATGGCGATGAGATTGTTTTGCCGCCTCTTGGGCAATTTTCTGCCAACGGACGATTTTGTGACCCGTGCCCTCGTCGTCCCATCGCGCCACAGCTCGCTGTGTGAGGACAGGCTGGATCCGGACCACACCAATTTCCGTGGCCTTTTGGATGATCAGTTCCATCTTGTTTCCCTTTGGCAGGCCCTGGATTAAGGTAATTTCCACACTGGCTTCAGTGTTTCCACCTGCATCCGGTTGAATGCTACCCGACACCTGCTCTCGTTCTACCGATTCAATCGTCCCCAAATAGCCACGGCCATCATGGGTGACCAATGTGATTTCATCTTTCACTCGCAGCCGCAATACCCGCCCGATATGCTTGGCATCTGATCCAGTGATCACAAACCGGCCGTCTCGAACTTGGTCTTCGTGAACAAAAAAGCGACTCATGGAAGTTCCTCCTTGGTAGCCACCATACATACCCAGTCATTTTGTCGCATGATTTTAATCTTACCAAGGCCCGAACGCGTCAATGCCGTCGTCACATCCGGTTCCCGAGGCGCAATGATTCCGGAAACAATCAGGGTTCCTTGCGGTTTTAGCCGTTCTGCCATACAGGGTGCAATCTGGATAATGATGTCGGCAACAATATTGGCAACGATGACATCCACTTGTCCCACCAGATCCCGGCATTCACCCGTCATCAGGTGAATTCGGTCTGAAACCTGATTGATCAATGCATTCTCAGTCGCTGTGCGCACAGCGACTGGATCGATATCCACTCCCGTCACTGCGTCTGCTCCCAGCAAAATCGAGCCGATGGCCAAAATGCCTGAGCCCGTTCCGATGTCCATCACAGAGTCTCCCGGCCGCACCACATGTTCCAATGCCTCCAGACACATCTGAGTCGTCGGATGAGTGCCCGTGCCGAATGCCATCCCCGGGTCCAGGGAAATAATCAGGCGCCCGTCGGTCACAGGAACCTTTTCCCATGACGGACAAATCAAGAACCGGTCACCAATGGTCACCGGGTGATAATAGGCTTTCCAGGCATGTGCCCAATCTTCCTCCCGGACCCCCCGGATATGAAGTTCTCGGGGACCTGTCATCATACCTGCCTGAGCCAGTTCATTCAAAAATTGCGTGACCTGTTCCATAATCTCAGAAAGATCCGCATCCGGAGAAATATAAAATCGAACCCGGACCAAACCGTCTCCGGGTCCTGAATCATTCAGATCACTGTACTCCCAACCTCCGCGGTTCCGTGCCCGTCGTGTGACCTCGGGGTCGACCCACTCGGCTCCCGGAATCCCCAATTCCGGCAGATACACGGTCAGCGCATCAGCTGCTTCTGCGGTTAAACTCAACGTCACTTCCCGCCATTCCACTCAGTCCACCCCTTTAGTTCATCCCGAAAGCCTCTTTCATCTTTCGAAAAAACCCTTTATCCTCATTGCTGACCTTGTCGCCTCCCAAAGCACCGAACTCTTTGAGCAATTCCTTTTGTCGGTCTGTTAGCTTCCGAGGTGTTATCACCGTCACGCGCACGTGATGGTCACCGCGGCTGTCCCGCCGTAAATGCGGGATACCCTTCCCCTTGATTCTGAACCGTGATCCCGTCTGAGTCCCGGCTGGAACTTTCAATTTAACTTTTCCATCCAGTGTCTCCACTTCCAGATCATCTCCCAGGGTTGCCTGGACAAATGAAATGGGGACCTCGGAGAACACGTCAAAATCACGGCGACTGAATAGAGGGTGCGGTTGGACCCGAATGATAATGTACAGATCACCCGGCGATCCACCTTTGTCCCCGGCTTCCCCTTCACCGCCCATTCGCATGCGGGCACCTGTGTCCACACCAGCAGGAATCTTGACATGGATTTTTCGGCGCTGCCGTACTTTCCCCTGACCACGACATTCACTGCACGGTTCATCCACGATCTGCCCGCGCCCTTCGCAGCGTTCACAGGTTTTCACATTCATAAAATTACCGAACGGAGTCCGTTGAGATTGTTGTGTCTGACCGGTCCCGTGACATTCAGGGCAAGTCTTGGGCTGTGTACCGGGTTTGGCACCACTGCCATCACAAGTTGGGCAGTTCTCGATTCTGGGAATCTCAATATCTCGCTCCAAACCAAATGCAGCCTCATGAAATGAAATTTCCATCTCATACTGCAGGTCGGATCCTCGCTGTGGTCCGCGTCGCTGTTGGCCGCTGAAACCTCGTCCACCGCCAAAAAACATATCAAAAATATCCCCAAAACCACCAAAATCACCGGTAAAATCACCGTTAGGCCCACCGCCCCCACCATTTTCCAAATGCCCGAACTGGTCATACTGAGCACGTTTTTGCTCGTCACCCAGCACAGAGTAGGCCTCACTGACTTCTTTGAATTTGTTCTCCGTATCCGGGTCTTCCTTATTGGCATCCGGATGAAATTGTCGGGCTAATTTTCGGTATGCTTTCTTGATTTCATCAGGGGTTGCACTTCGCCCGACTCCCAGGACCTCGTAGTAATCTCGTTTGCTCAACGGCATCACCTTCTCAGAAAGAGCGTCAGCCCGGGAGAACAAGATTCTCCCGGGCGTGCCCCGTTATTTTTTCTCGTCGTCATCCATCACTTCATATTCTGCATCGTATACTTTTTCTCCATCTGCTGTCTGCCCTGTCTGCCCTGTCTGAGATTCTTCCGTTTCCCCTGGCTGTTCCTGCGCCTTGGCGTAGACGGCCGATGACATTTCATACAGGACTTTGGTCAACTCTTCAATATCCGCTTTCAGTTTCTCCACATCGGTTCCCCCTTGACTCTTCTTCAGGGTTTCAATGGCAGCGTTGACCTTATCCACCTGTCCGGGGTCTGCCTTTTCTCCGATTTCCTTCACAGTTTTTTCTGCATTATACACCAGCGAATCCGCCTGGTTGCGCGCTTCCACTTCTTCCTGCCGCTTACGATCTTCTTCAGCATGCTTTTCTGCATCTTTGACCAGCTTTTCGATCTGGTCTTTCGATAGCCCGGAAGTAGAAGTGATGCTGATTTTTTGCTGTTTCCCCGTACCCAGATCTTTTGCGGACACATGTACGATCCCATTGACATCGATATCAAAAGCGACTTCGATCTTTGGAATTCCTCTGGGTGCCGGTGGAATCCCGTCCAAGGAAAACCGACCCAGCGTCACATTGTCTGCCGCCATGGCGCGCTCACCCTGGAGAACGTGAATCTCGACACTGGTTTGATTATCTGCTGCCGTTGAAAAAATCTGGCTCTTGGTTGTGGGGATAGTGGTATTGCGGTCGATCAACCGCGTGGCAACTCCGCCTAAAGTTTCGATCCCCAAAGACAGCGGTGTCACATCCAGTAAAAGGACACTCTTGACATCCCCCGCAATGACTCCGGCTTGAATAGCGGCGCCCATGGCCACAACTTCATCAGGATTGATACCCCGGTAAGGTTCTTTCCCCGTCATTTTCTTGATTGCTTCCTGAACAGCTGGAATTCGCGTAGAACCACCCACGAGAATGACTTTATTCAGTTCGGCTGATTTTAATCCGGCATCTTCCATGGCTCGTTTGGTGGGGCCCATGGTGGCTTCCACCAAATCGGCGGTCAATTCATCAAATTTTGCCCGGGTTAGGGTCGTATCCAAGTGCTTCGGCCCATCCTGATCTGCAGTGATAAAAGGCAAATTGATATTTACTGTTACCAGTGTGCTCAGTTCGACCTTGGCCTTCTCCGCAGCCTCCCGCAGTCGTTGCAGTGCTGTCCGGTCTTTTCGCAGATCAATAGCGTAATCCTTTTTGAATTGCTCCGCCAAATGGTTGACGATGCGCTCATCAAAGTCATCACCGCCCAGGCGGTTGTTACCGCTGGTTGCTTTTACTTCGACGATGCCTTCACTTAATTCCAAAATCGACACGTCAAATGTGCCCCCGCCCAAGTCGAAAACAAGCACCTTTTGCTCTTCTTCCTTATCAAGCCCGTATGCTAAGGCAGCAGCAGTGGGTTCATTGATGATTCGCATGACTTCAAGCCCGGCAATGGCACCTGCATCTTTAGTCGCCTGACGCTGACTGTCTGTGAAATAGGCCGGAACCGTGATCACTGCTTTCTCCACCTTTTCACCGATATATGCTTCTGCATCCTGTTTCAGTTTCTGCAGGATCATCGCAGATATCTCCTGAGGTGTATAAGCCTTACCGTCAATGTTCACTTTATGATCAGTGCCCATTTCCCGCTTGATGGAGCTAATGGTCCGCTCCGGGTTGGAAATCGCCTGCCGCTTGGCCACTTGGCCCACCAGCCGCTCGCCGCTTTTACTGAAACCAACCACTGAAGGCGTGAGGCGGTTTCCCTCTGCATTCGGAATAACTGTCGGTTCCCCTCCTTCAATAAATGCTACCACTGAATTCGTCGTCCCAAGATCGATACCAATTACTTTACCCATTCGTGATTCCTCCTTATTCGATACTTTTCGATTTATTCCTGACGGGACACCGTGACCATGGCCGGCCGGATGACCTTCCCCCGGTATGTATATCCCTTCTGATTTTCTTCAACAACGGTATTGTCTGATTTCTCCGGATCAGGCACCGTCATGATAGCCTGATGCTGACCTGGATCGAATGGTTGCCCCATACAGTGGATGCACTGGATTCCTTCTCGCTCCAGGATCGACAGGAACTGACGATACACCAATTGGATGCCGCCTCGCATACTCTCCACATCTTTAGCAGTCTGTGCAGATGAAAGCGCCCGTTCTAAGTTGTCCACCACCGGCAGCAGGGACGACAAAAAACCTTCCATCACAAACGCTGCCATATCTTCTTTGTCTTTCTGTGCCCGTTTCCTGAAATTATCGAAATCGGCCTGCAGGCGAATCAGTTGTCGCTGGCACTCTTCCAACTGAGAATCCGTCGTTTCGGACCCTTCCGGTTGGATCGGTTGCTGAGTGTCGGTCATGGTCTCTGGCTCCTTCTGTTTTGGTTTTCGTTTCGCTGTCATACTACCACCGCCTTACTTGTTTAGTTGCGGGTTTTTTTATTGTCCAAAGAATCGCTCAGGTTCCGGGTAATCAGCTCGAGAATCGTGATCACCCGTCCGTAATCCATTCGCGTGGGTCCAATCACACCGATGGTTCCCAGTGTTTTTCCCCCGATGGCATAGCGGGCTGTGACCATGCTGCAATGTTTCATTTCCTCCACTGGGTTTTCTTGACCAATGTGAATGCTGATCCCACTGGGTGCAATCCCCGCCAGGACATGGCGCAATACACTTTCTTCCTCTAACAGAGTTAGTATCGTGCGCGCTTTTTCCACATCTTTAAATTCAGGCTGATTCAGAATATTTGTGGTGCCCCCTAGATAAATGCGCTCCTCCGTACTTTGCGTATCATCCATGGTACCGATTACTTTTGCCAAGGTATCCTGAACCAATTGGTACCCAGTCATCTGATGAGCCAGCTGGGTGTGAAGCTCCTGGAACAATGCTTGCTTCACATCATCTAAAGATCTCCCACGTAACCGGTCATTCATGATCCGAGCGATCTCTTCCATCTCAGCGTCACTGATCCCTACCGGGATATCGACATGCCGATGCTCCACAATTCCTGCATCGTTAACTAAAACGATCACAGCACTGCCTTCCGTAATGGGGAGAATCTGTAGATAGCGAAGCGCTTTCGCTGATAAAGAGGGTCCGATGATCAACGAGGTATAGTTCGTCATCTGGCTTAATATTTTGACTGTCCGTTGAATCTGCAGGTCAATCTCCCGCGCTCGATTCTGATACCACTCATCGATGCAAGATATTTCCCGAGAGGCTAGTTGATGGATGCCCAGCAGAAAATCCACATAGAAACGGTATCCTTTGTCAGAAGGAATACGACCAGCAGAAGTATGGGGTTGTTCCAAATATCCCAATTCCTCAAGGTCAGACATCTCGTTGCGGATCGTGGCAGGACTGACACCCAAATCGTATCGACGGGCAATAAACCGGGAACCCACCGGTTCTGCAGAATCAATGTAACTATTGACAATTGCCTGCAGGATCCGTTTCTTGCGTTCATCCATCGTCATCATGCTCACCTCTTTGTTAGCACTCTAAGAGCGTGAGTGCTAAGGTACTATAAAAAAAATACCACGCGGCACCGGTTTTGTCAAGTGATAGTGTCCAGTTACTGTAGGAAAATAAATAATGAGAGTTCTCCTACAATCTGAGACGGTCCTGCTAACTTCGATAAGCTTTCAATAAAATCA
>CAZRKC010000017.1:0-41769 GCA_964600665.1 uncultured Candidatus Sumerlaeota bacterium | reverse complement strand
CAGGATCCAAGTGCTAATTTGAAGTTATTGAATAAACTTAGTATACGAGGAGGGACATTCATGAATTCGCTTTTATTACTCATCGTCGGTATCATTCTATTTTTTATTGCGTATGTGACATACGGCTCTTTCCTTGCAAAGGAATGGGGTATCGATGTCAAACGTGAGACACCAGCGTGTACACATTTTGACAACACGGACTTTTGCCCAACAGATTCAAAAGTGTTGCTGGGTCACCATTTTTCCTCGATCGCAGGTGCAGGGCCGATAACAGGTCCAATCCTGGCCACGATTTTCGGCTGGCTGCCTGTGTATTTATGGGTCGTGATCGGGAGTATCTTTGTCGGCGGAGTTCACGATTTTGGTTCGCTTTTAGCATCCGTTCGTCATGAAGGGAAAACCATTGGTGAAATCATTCGCGTCAATGTGGGAGCCAGAGGGAAAATGTTGTTTAATTTGTTCGCCTGGTTGGCTCTCGTGCTCGTTGTTGCGGCCTTCACAGACATCACAGCCTCTACATTTGCATTTAATCCAGCAACACCAGAAGCAATCGCCGGCGCTCAAGCTGGTACTGCATCCATCTTGTTCATTTTTTTGGCGATCGGGTTCGGGATCACCGTCCATCGTCAGAATGCTAATCTCGCTGTTTCAACGATTGCTGGGGTCGCGTTGTTAGCAGGTGCGATTTGGGTTGGTTTCCACTACCCATTTATCAAACTCAGTGTTATGCAATGGCGTTATTTGCTACTGGTATACATTTTCTTTGCCTCAGTCCTTCCGGTTTGGCTTTTACTGCAACCTCGTGACTATCTGAATTCATTTTTGCTTTACGCTATGCTGCTGGGCGGTATTGTTGGGGTAATCGTTTATCGACCGACGCTCCAACTGGCTGCATCAACTGGTTTTGCAGTTGGTTCAGGGGCAACAACAACATATTTGTTTCCGATGCTCTTCGTTACTGTGGCGTGCGGTGCAGTATCCGGGTTCCACTCGTTGGTGAGTTCAGGTACGACCTCAAAGCAGATTGCGGGTGAGAAGGACGTTAAGTTTGTTGGTTACGGCGCGATGTTGCTGGAGGGTGTTGTGGCAATTTTGGCGCTGATTAGCGTTGCGTATATTACCACTGCAGAAGGTACACCAGTTGCGCGTTTCGCTGCTGGCCTGTCGACATTCATGAACAGCTTTGGTTTGCCGATCCCATTAGGAAGGGTTTTTGTGACTTTGGCTTTTTCTGCCTTTGCACTCACTAGCCTTGACTCAGCAACCCGTATTGCCAGGTATGTATTTCAGGAGTTCTTTGATAAAGGAGATGGCACAGAGAGCCTTTTGACCAATAAGTATGTCGCAACGATTATCACAGTTGCGTGTTCGCTAGGTCTGGTTTTCTATGGCTATGCTCGTATCTGGCCCATTTTCGGCACCACAAATCAGATGTTGGCTGCGATGGCCCTGCTTGCAATTTCTACCTGGTTGGCTCGTAGCGGTCGAAAAACATGGATGACGATGATACCAATGGTATTTATGTTCGCAGTGACATTAACTGCATTGGTATTTTCGATTCGGAATTTCTTCTTAGGTAAACTTTGGATTCTTTTCGGCCTTGGAATTGGTATGTTGATTCTCGCAGTCATCCTGATTCTGGAAACCATCAGTGTCATGGGCAAAGCGAAAACAGAAGGGTCAAAAGCATAATTTTCTAAATAGCACGGGCATCCTTCGCAGGATGCCCGTATTTTTTTGAAGGTATTTTGGTGTGATGCTTGAATTTATCGAGTGATGTTATTTATGATATGTCTCGTTGGATATTATTTTAAAGGCGCGATAGATTTGTTCAAGAAGGACGATTTGCATTAAAAAAGGATCCATCGTCATTGATGTCAGGGAAACCCGATAGTCAAAGAACTGATATTCCTCATCGAAAGTAAATACAAAAGTGGATGTGCCTCGGAGCATCTCTGCATCTATGATTGCAGCTAAATTCTCAGAACTTATTGATTCACCCTTGGGGTCGATGACAAACAGCGTCCTGCGATCTGTCTGGACGACTGGGTTGCCCGAGCGCTTTTTGGTTGGTTTCTGGATCTTGATTTGTGCAAAACGGCTGAGACGTTTGATGTATTCTGCTTGGGCATCGTCTGCATATGCAGGCGTTTTAACGGAAACAGCCATCGGGTAAATATGAATTTTCATTGTCGACACCTCATACTCATTATATAGACTATGGTTCCGGAGAACAAGATGGGAGAGAACGGCTGATGTTGACAAATCGCCTGTTCCCGATTCAAGACGGGATCAAACGTTCAGGGCCAGTGGTTTACTGGATGAGCCGCGACCAGCGTGCGATGGATAACTGGGCTCTTATTTATGGGCAAGGAGAGGCACAAGCCCGGGGAGTCCCGTTGGTTGTGGTTTTTTGTCTCGTGGATCAATTTCTGGACGCAACTCCGGTACAGTATGCTTTTATGTTGTCCGGCATCAAAGAAGTGCGAATGAAATTAAAAGAATATCGAATTCCGTTATATGTACTGATAGGGCTTCCTGAAAATCGGTTACCCCGGTTTGTGAATGAGATAGATGCATCTCTATTAATCACAGACTTTCACCCACTCAACCCCCAAATTGGCTGGAACCAAAAAGTTGCAGAGCACATTCAAATTCCATTTGTTGAGGTCGATACGCACAATGTAATCCCATGCAGAATTGTTTCCAGCAAGCAAGAATATGGGGCATATACACTTAGACCCAAAATTAAGCGGATGTTAGAGGATTATTTAGTCGACATTCCCTCTCTTGAAAAACAGAACAGTGATATGATGATCCCGGACCAATTCGTTAAATATGAGCAGGAAACGAATGCAGTTCTCCAAAGCAAACGGGTGCGAAAAATCCCAAACGCAGGATCTGCTGCTGGTTATCGGCGATTGCATGCTTTTCTGGAAAAAGGGATAGCGCGATATCATCTTCGCAATGATCCCATGTCCGATGCGACTTCACGTCTCTCACCATACATTCATTTTGGTCAAATTAGCGCTCAAAGAATTGCCTTTGAAGTAAAAGGTAATTTGCAAAATGAAGGATCTGAATTTCTAGAGGAACTAATTGTTAGAAGAGAGCTTGCTGATAACTACTGTTTGTATTGTCAAGCCTATGATCGTGTCACAGGGTTTCCACAGTGGGCTTACCGAACGCTGGATGAACACCGGGGGGACCCGCGTCCCTATCTATATGATGAAGATACGCTTGAAAACAGTTTGACCCATGATTTATTGTGGAACGCGGCACAAAGTGAAATGGTATTGACCGGGTATATGCCAGGGTATTTGCGTATGTACTGGGCGAAAAAGATATTGGAGTGGACAGATTCGCCGGAAAAGGCAATGGAAATATGCATTCGTATGAATAATCGATATCAACTTGATGGGCGGGATCCAAACGGATATGCGGGGATTGCCTGGTCAATCGGTGGTGTTCATGACAGGGCTTGGGCCAGCCGTCCGGTTTTTGGTAAGATTCGCTATATGTCTTACGATGGGTGTCGACGGAAATTTGACGTGGATAAATATATTGACTATGTTGGAACCCTATCTGTCACATAAGAGGCAGGGGGTGCTGGCTGGATATGAAAATTCAAATGTGGTAAAATAAGATAAAGGAATGGTTATGATCGACCTTGAAAATGCATCCAATCATCAAAGGAGGGACATCTATGAAATACACCATTGGTAAAGAGTTCCCTGCTTGGCTGCTAACTCAGAAGGATCAACCTTGTATTTCCCTGTACCAACCTACTCATCGACACCTTCCTCAAAACCAACAAGATCCGATTCGTTTCAAAAACCTGATAAAAACAGTGGAAGAATCCATGATGCAAAAATATTCGCGCAAAGAAACCCAGCCACTGGTGGATTCTTTACTCAGCCTTGCGGAGGACAGAAGTTTCTGGAATATGACACTGGATGGGCTTGCAGTGCTTCGTTCACCAGAAACATTTCTTATATACCACCTCCAAAGAACGGTTCCCGAAGTTGCTATTGTTTCAGAAACCTTCCACACAAAGCCGTTGATGCGGATATTCCAATCCGCGGATCGTTATCAGATTCTTTGTCTTAATCGTAAAGAAGTAAGAATGATGGAGGGTAATCGGGATGCTTTGGATGAAATCACACTGGCGGAAGGTGTTCCAAAGACCATCAAAGACGCTCTTGGTGATGAATTAACAGATTCTCATCTTACCGTTGCGTCTTATGGCGGGGTGGGCAAGGGGATGTTTCATGGACAAGGCGGGAAAAAAGATGAAGTAAAAGGAGATACCGAACGCTTTTTCCGTGCGGTTGACCGCGCTGTTTGGGAATATCACTCTCGGCCAACAGGTTTACCCTTATTGATAGCGGCATTGCCAGAATATCATTCCATATTCCGAGAAGTGAGCCATAATCCCAATTTGCTGGATGAAGGCATTAAGCATAATCCCGATGCCCTTGATCTTGAAGGATTGAGAAGGATGGCTTGGGAAGTAATGGGGCCTCAATATTCAAAGCGCTTATCCGGGTTAGTGGATAATTATCATGCGGCATTGAACAAAGGACTGGCTACTGATCGGCTTGAGGACATCGGCCAGGCTGCAATCCAAGGTCAGATCAGTGTGCTTTTAGTTGAAGCGGACCGGCATTTACCGGGAATCCTTAGTCGTGAGACCGGGCGGGTGGAGCCTCATGACTTGAGTAACCCAGAAGTAGATGATGTTTTAGATGACCTGGCAGAAATGGTCATCAGCACCAAGGGCGAAGTTGTAGTGGTACCAAAAGAGCAAATGCCTTCCACAACCGGTTTGTCTGCGACGCTTCGGTTTTGAGCTGTTAAGTGAGCGCTGTTCCATTACGTGATTTGAAGAAACGGATGAAAGGAGGAGATTTTCATGACGGAAATCGGACAGAAATACTTTTGTGACACTTGTGGTAACGAAGTCGTTGTGACACAAAATGGTGCAGGGGAATTAGTATGCTGCGGCTTGCCGATGGAATTGACTGGTGAAGGATTTAAATGTGAAAAGTAACACACAAAAATAGAGGTCGGATAACCGGCCTCTATCTTCATTTTGTGAGAATTTATGAAAAATTGCCAAAGCAGTATTATTCTGAAATGGCGGCAGCCACTTGAGTATATAAAGAAATCGTTTTTGCGGGGTCTTTGAAGTTGATGAAGATTGCGGTCGTGCCGGTTTCGATCATTAAGATCTGTTCTTTTGTGTCATGAATCAGTAGACGGGCACTGGGATAACCCGTGAGCCGGTAAAATCCTTTCTGTATGGTACCGAGCGAGATGCCGTTGGTACGTCGTTCAACTGTGGGGAGTGATTCCAGCAATCGGATATCCGTGATGTCTCCAAGTGAAACGACAGTGCCATATATCCCTTTAATCGTCAACCGGTCGGTTTCTAATTGGACGGTGTTTTCTCTGCTGCTGACAACATAGACAAGCAAGAGGGCAATGATCACGATCACGTAGGTCCATGGGGAACGATTCCGTTTATTCAATTTGTCGCCTCCTAACTCATGCTCTAATTCATTGTAATACGAAACAAAGGACAAATAAAGGGGATAAACTAAAATTCTCACGCCCTAAGAAGTTTATCGGCCAAAATATGAAGTCAAGTGAAGGGAAAGTATCGCTATGGGCGAAAAATACATGGGGTAATCGAAAGCAGATTGATACCTGGAGGGAAGTGATTTCGTGACAAAGTATGAACGGGTTCAGCATGCACTTCAAGGTTGCATTGTGGATCGGGTGCCCGTATCAGTTTGGATGCACTATCCAAGTGTGGATCAGGATGCCAGGATGTTGGCTGAAAAGCAGGTGGAATATCAAAAGAGGTATGATTTGGATTTTATCAAGTTGATGCCATTTGGTTTGTATAGTGCTCAGGATTGGGGTTGTCGGGTCCGTTTCTTTTGCGATGATGTCCATCCACCGGTGGTTGAACGCCATGGGATTGATCATGTTGAGGATTGGGCATCCGTTGAGGTGCTTCCGCCAACATTCGGCAACTGGGGTCAACAGCTTCAACTGACCCGATATGTCTATAAACTGGTGGGACGAGACGTTCCATTTGTGCAGACAATTTTCAGCCCCTTAACAACAGCATATAAACTGGCTGGGGATCGGATATTCTCAGATATCAAGACTCACCCCAAGCTGGTGCATCATGCACTGGAAGCGATCACGGAAACGACGCGACAATCAATCATCGCTAATATCCAAGCAGGTGCATCTGGGATATTCTTTGCCACTCAGTGTGCAAATTACGACATGATGACAGAAATTGAATATGCCGAATTCGGCTCCCGCTATGACATCCCTTCCATTGAGGAAGCAAATCGTTGCGGTGCCTGGTTCAATATCCTTCACATGCATGGCAATCAAGTCATGTTTGATGATCTTGCGAGTTATCCTGTTCAAGCGTTAAACTGGCATGATCGGCAAATCATGCCTGATTTGATATCAGCCAGAAAGCGGACCGATAAGTGCTTGATTGGAGGTCTAAATGAAAAAGGAGCGATTTCGATTGGAACGCCTGATGAAGTGACCCAGGAAGTATGGGATACAATCAATGAATCAGGTTCGTCGAAACTGATGATTGGTCCAGGATGTGTTGCTTACCCTGATACCCCAGGTGAAAATGTATATGCTGCACGATTGGCTGTGGAAACGTTCATCGAAGGGAGGGAGAAGCCGTGATGATTGCAGATCGAGTGTTCATTAATGCCAAGGTTATTACTCTAAATGATGCACAACCTGAGGCAGACTTTATTGCCATTGGAAAAGGTAGGATTTTGGCAGTCGGGAATGCAAAGGATGCAGAGAAATGGATTGGAGTCGATACGGAAGTTGTCGATCTGCAGGATAAAACCGTAATCCCTGGCTTAAACGATAGTCATCTGCATTTATATGTATATGGACAGTCTTTAACCTGGGTTATTCTCAACGGTGCAACCTCCATCGAAGAAGTCAAAAGACGAGTGACTGAAAAAGCAAAAACGACCCCATTGGGACAAGTGATCATGGGACGGGGTTGGGACCAAACTTTATTTTCCGAAAACCGGTTTTTAAATCGGGATGATTTAGATGAAGCAGCTCCAAATCATCCTGTGATCCTGTCCCGGGTATGCGGGCATGTCACGGCAGTGAACAGTCTGGCACTGGATATGGGTGAGGTTCGGGCTAAAACCCCCAATCCTCCAGGCGGGGGAATTCAAAAAGATCCGGTGACTGGTGAACCTACCGGATTACTGATGGAAACAGCGAAACTTTTAGTTACCCAGAAAGTTCCGCAACCATCGTTTGAGGACCGGAAAACGATGATACGTAACGCGATGGGGAAAGCGGTTGCTTGTGGATTAACGTCGGTCACGACGGATGACATTCGACAGAATTTGATTACAAAAATCACAGACTGTTTGAAAATCTACCACGCTCTATGGGATGAGGGCACTCCGGTTCTTCGCATAAATCTGCTGGTTTACCAAGATGCCCTGGATGAAGTCTTAGAAATGGGGTTCAAAACAGGAAGCGGCGATGAGAAAGTTCGCATCGGAGCTTTAAAAATTGTTCAGGACGGGTCGCTAGGTGCGAGAACCGGTATGATGTATGAACCATATGTCAATGATGGCGAAAATCGTGGTTTACCGGTACATTCACAAGATGAGTTAAATGATCTGGTCAGAAAGGGCCATGAGGCTGGCATGCAAATCGGGATTCATGTGATTGGAGACGCTGCAAGTGATTTGTGTTTGAATGCATTCGAAAAAGCGCAACAGAATTATCCAAGAATGGATCCGAGACATCGGTTGATTCACTATTCCGTGGTAAATGAGTCAATATTGTCCCGAACGAAAGCACTGGGTGTGGGTGTTGATGCGCAGCCAAGATTTGTTTCATTGAACGGGCGACGGGTGGAGGAATTTTTGGGGGATAAACGAGCGGCCATGACATACGCTTGGAAAACAATCCAAGAATGGGGCATTCCACTAGCAGGTGGGTCTGACTCCCCTGTTGATCGGTTAGAGCCGTTACTCGGGATTCATAACGCAGTCAATCGGCAAGTTGACTCGGTGCCGGGAATGGTTTTTCAGCCTCAGGAGTGCTTAAGTGTTTTGGATGCAATCCACATGTATACCCTGGGTAGTGCTTATTCGACCTTTGAAGAAACGATCAAGGGAAGTATTGAAGTTGGAAAGTTGGCGGATTTGACCATTTTAGATCGAGATCCTCGTGAAATTCCAGATCAGATCAAGGATATCCGTGTCATGATGACAGTGGTCGACGGGAACATTGTGTATTCTTGCGCGGTATGATCAAATCCATCTCATATGTTAAAATATTGAGATAGGTGCATACCATGCATTGCTTTTCAAGACAAGAAGTGGTATCCTAATCAATGGCTAATAATTCAATGAGCGGAGGGCGAACAATGAGAATCGGATTTGACAATGAGAAGTATATTCGCAGACAAACTGAGGAAATACTCAAACGAATCGACAAATTCGACAATAAGCTCTATCTGGAATTCGGTGGAAAGCTTTTTGATGATTATCACGCAGCACGAGTACTGCCCGGGTTCGATGTTAATGCGAAAGTCAGACTTTTACATACTCTCCGAGATAAAGCGGAAATCATATTTACCATAAATGCTGGTGATATTGAGCGCAAAAAAATCCGCGCCGATTTTGGCATCACATACGATATGGATGTTATGCGACTGATTGACAATTTGCGGGACTGGGATATCGATATCAATAGTGTCGTGATCACCCAGTATACCGGGCAACCATCAGCTGATATTTTTCGCAAAAAGCTAGAAATCAGAGGGGTCAAGACATACATTCACACGTTAATCAAGGGATACCCCGTGGATATGGATACCATCGTGAGTGATCAAGGATATGGATCCAATCCTTACATCGAAACCACCAAGCCACTTGTCGTTGTAACTGCTCCCGGGCCGGGAAGCGGGAAGTTGGCAACTTGTCTTGGACAGTTGTATCATGAGTATAAGCGTGATATCAGAGCTGGCTATGCAAAATTTGAGACATTCCCAATTTGGAACTTACCACTGAAACATCCGGTAAACATTGCATATGAGGCAGCAACAGCTGATCTAAAAGATGTCAATATGATCGATCCTTTTCATTTTGATGCTTATGGTGTCACAACGGTTAATTACAACCGGGACATTGAGGTGTTTCCGCTATTGCGGAATATTCTTGCTAAAATCACAGGCATTGATGCGCTCTATCAGTCACCCACCGACATGGGAGTTAATATGGCCGGCTATGGCATCTACGACGATGAAGTAATCAAAGATGCGAGCCGACAAGAAATCATTCGACGATATTTTAAATTATGGTGTGATTACAAGCAAGGGCTGGTTGACATTGATGTTGCTCAGCGTGTCGAGTTGATTATGAAAGAACTGAATTTGAAACCAGAAGACCGTAAAGTGGTAAGACCGGCCTTAGACAAATCAGAAAAAGAGGAAGTGCCAGCCATTTCCATTGAGCTTCCAGATGGCAAGATTATTACTGGCAAAGCGTCCATGTTGATGAATGCACCGTCCAGTATGATTCTAAACTCGATCAAAGTCATGGCGGGTATTGCAGATGAGATTCATCTCGTATCCCCTATTGTTTTAGAACCTATCATTGAACTAAAAGAAAAAGTGCTGGGGAATAAGGTTTCAATCTTAAATTTGGAAGAAATTCTGATTGCCCTGAGCATTAGTGCGGCAACAAATCCCACCGCGGAGCTGGCGATGACCTATCTAAGCGGGCTGAAAAACTGCGAAGCGCACTCGTCACAGATGCTGAACCAGGCAGATGAAGGAATTTTACGAAAACTGGGGATCAATTTGACCAGCGAACCTCAATTTCCTAACAAAGACCTATACTTTGTATAACCAACGACTGTTGGAATCGCTATTCTAGGAGTTAAGACACCAACACGATAACGCTGGTATATCGTAATGCAGTGAACCTTTTTGGATTATTATCTCCAGAGAGGTTTTTTTGCTTGGTTGGAGAATTATGTAGACTTAATGGAAAACGAAACGAAAGGGGATCCTATGCGAATCAAAATCATCAATCCTGATTTTGGAATGAGCCCTGAGTCATTGCGATATCGAGAAAAAATGTTGAGCAACGCCGCCCTCCCGGACACGCACATTTCAATGGATTGTGTGACTGCGTCCGAGGTTGAGATTGATTCAGCTTTGGATGTGGTGATTGCAGGACCTGAAATTGTCAGTCGAGCGATTCAAGCCGAAAAAGACGGCTATGATGCAGTTATTTTGTATTGTTTGAGTGATCCCGCCATTTCTGCGTGTCGGGAAGCAGTGAAAATCCCTGTCATTGGTGGAGGGCAAGTATCTGTTTTGGTTGCGGCTTTGTTGGGATACCGGTTTTCAATTCTCACGACATCTCCTTGGCGAAAGCCAGAAAAGGAGGAATTTATCCGTACAACTGGCGTCGATCCAACACGGCTCGCTTCTATTCGCAGTATTTCGGTAAGCTTGCAGGATGCGCGGAAAGATATTCACGAAACGATCCGCCAATTGTCAGATGCTGCCAAAGCTTGTGCTGAAGAGGATGGCGCGCAGGTAGTGGTTTTGGGATGTCTCAGTTTTGCGGGGATGAGTGCAGAAATTTCCCATTCATCAGGTGTCCCTGTGGTGGATCCGGCATTTGCTTTGGTCAGTATGGCCGAGCTGTTATATGCCCAGAAGCTTTCTCACAGTAAAATTGCCTATCCATATCCACCAGACCGTAAACGTACTTGGCAAGGAGGGAGTATCGCCCATCGTCAGGATGATCAAAAATAAAGGAATTGGGGGATCTTTCATGAAGCTCGTTTATCGTGGAAAAACAAAAGATGTATACGCGCTTGATAATGGGCATTTTCTTTTGCAGTTTAAAGATGATGCTACAGGTACAGATGGAGTCTTTGATCCGGGGTCTAATCAGGTTGGACTGACAATTGAGGGAGTAGGGAGAGCAGGTTTGAAATTGACGAAGCATTTCTTCGAAATAATTCGCGATGCCGGTATCCCCACTCATTTTGTAGCGGCAGATATTGAACATGCAACCATGACAGTCCTTCCTGCCACGCTATTTGGCAAAGGATTGGAAGTAATCTGCCGTTATCGGGCGGTGGGTAGCTTTCTACGTCGATACGGGATGTACGCTAAAGAGGAGCAACTCCTCGATGCATTTGTCGAAGTCACACTGAAAGATGATGGGCGGGAAGATCCACCTATTACGAAAGATGCATTGGAGATGTTGGGCATATTGACGGGAGCTGAATATGAAGTTCTGAAGGAATTGACGAAGAAGATCGGTGCTATCATCAAAGAAGAATTAGCGAAAAAGGATATTGAGCTCTATGATATCAAATTTGAATTTGGCCGGATCGGGCCTGATCATCATGTTGCACTGATTGACGAAATTTCAGGTGGTAATATGCGGGCTTTTTATAATGGAGTTCAGATTTCTCCACTGGATCTTGAAAAGCGAATGCTAGGCAATATGGAATAGGTCGAGGGGGTGTCCTTCTATGGACACCTTTGTCTTTTCTGATCATGTTGGAGGAGTGCTGCCTTTTGGAAATATGTTCAATCGATTCAGCGAGAAGGTACCATACATTCATCCGGCAAATCTATCAATCCAATCCGTATTTTCGAGATACGATGTTCTCTGTCATACAAGGAATTATGACAGGTCGGGCTGCAATTTGCCGGAGTAGCCAGATTCGCCCAATTCAAGTTATTGATGATAATAGGCCGGTTGCGCAGGCAATTCTGACAAGCGTTAATCGTCTGCCAGACACCGTTCAAATCACATTTTTTGACGCCATGGAGAATTGTGGAGAAGCTGTGGATCTAATCATTCAGAGTGCTCAGGAAATGGCACATGATGTGCATGCCGACAAAATAATCGTGGGATTGAATTTTCATGTGAATTATGGGTTGGGGATTTTAACAGACCATTTTGACACGGTTCAGGGATTTGGTTTGGGTTACAATCCACCATGGTATCCCGATTATTTTCGGGATCGCTTTCATCAGCAGTATCATTTGAGTAGTTACCTGACAGATATCCACAATTTTGACTATGGGGTGGATACACGCGTAAAGGAGCGGCTAATTCACCGTTTCACTGTGCGTCGGGCAAATTTTCAACGATTTGACGATGAGATTCGAATTTATACCCACCTTAATAACAAGGCATTCTCAAACCATCGTTTCTACTATACAAGGAACATTGAAGAAGATTTGGAGCTATTTCATTCTCTAAAGATTCTGTTGCGGGAGGAAAACCTGCTGATTGTGGAAGATGGGGGTATACCAATTGGATTCATGCTGTGGTATCCAGATTTCAACGAACTGATTCCTGCTCATGGGGCCATTGGGTTGAGCACCGTAATTCGAAACCGATTGTGTCCGCGATCCATCAAAAAAATGAAAATCGTGGAATTGGGCATACTGCCAGAGTACAAAAATACCGGCGCTGTTATGGCATTATTCCATCATCTCCAAATCATTGCTTCCGGACGCTTTTCAGAATGCGAGACGGGTTGGATACTCGAAGAAAACTTAGCCTCTCGGGGTTTGGCAAAGCGGTGGTCAGATCAAGAATATCGACACTTCAGTGTTTATGAAATGGCTTTATGAGGTGAGAATATGGTGTCAGTTTGGGATGATGCGAATCTATTGCCGGAAGATTGGGATGAAATGACTCATGATAATTGGCTGTTGCAGCGAGATATGCTCATATTACTGCAACGTTTGAATCCGTGCAATCAAAAGTATCATATGGAATCTGGTGGCTTTATCATGGTCACATATCAATTTCGCCTTGATCTATTCACATTTTTTGGCAATCGGGGACTGAAGAAAACCGTAACGATCGCAGGGATCCCACTGTCGGTTGCGCAGCAGGGTTATGCATGGGCTGATGCATTTGGGAAAGAATCTTTCCAGAATTATATTGAGTCCTTGCAAGGATTATGGGTGATTTTAAATTCTCGGGATGAGTTGAGGATGGTTCAGGGATTAACATTACCCTCATGCCAGTTGGCGGTGAAATGGGACACATTTGCTGAATATGTTTCTTCCATGAGAAGTCATTATCGCCGGCGTATCAATCAGGCTTCCGCAGTGTTTTCCAGTGTGGAGGCGAGAACCATCGCACCAGATAAGGAGTTTACGCCGGAAATGCATGCATTGTACAGACATGTGTATCAGCACTCTGATGCAAAACTGGAAATGCTATCAATTGACTATTTCCGACATTTCCCGGCAGTAATCACAGTATTTTATGAACATGATATCCCAGTGGGTTTTGTACAGATAAAAGGGGTTGAACAGCGCCTGGTATTTCTATTTTGCGGGATGGACTATACGAGAAACAAGGAACTTGACATTTATATGAATATGTTGTTATATATTGTTCAATATGCGATTGAGCATCGGTACCAAATAATCGAGTTGGGCCAAACCACTGAGGCGTCAAAGATGACTTTAGGTGCGACTCAACACGCACGATGGATGTATCTACATCACCATTCACCATGGGTCCGGAAATTAGGGGAAAAACTAATGCCTTTACTATCCTACAAACCCTACACGGTCAGGCACCGGGTGTTCAAGGAGGCTGCTGATGAAGGTCCTTCTAATTAAATGTCACAAGGAAACTTTATTTAGTCGAGTATCCCCAATCGTCACAGAACCGCTGGAATTAGAATACCTGGCCGCTGTACTGGAAGAACGGCAGATACCATGGCGAATATTCGATAAACTGCTGGAAGGCGGTACATTGGACAACGTTTTGGCGGATTACCACCCGGATATCCTGGTTCTGACGGGGTATATCACAGCGGTTAAAGTCATCCTCCAATATGCAGCTTATGCAAAATCCGTACTACCCCAGTGCCAAGTGATCATAGGCGGGGTGCATGCAGAATTATGCTGGGAAGATTTCTTTGAGGATGCTGTCGACTATATCGTCCACTCAAATGGAGCACAAGTTTTCAGTGTCATGGTGGACAATCGATTTGATCCGGTTGTGCTGCGAGACCAACCGGGATTAGCGTTGCGGACGGGGAGCGGGTGGAAGGTCAACGAAAAGGAGCTAACGGATCTGCGAAATCGATTACGCCCTGATCGTCGTTACTTCCATCAGCACATGGACAGGACTCGCTATTTAAACGAACATCCCGTTGCATTGGTTCAGACTGCAATATCATGTCCCTTCAAATGCCGATTTTGCTATTGCCGGTTGCTTAACCAAGGATTCTATATAACCCGTAGTATGACTGATGTCATTGAAGAAATCCAGTACATCCAGTGCGAAACGATTTGGATTGTGGATGACACTTTTTTGGTCAGCCGGGATCGGGTATTGGAATTCATTCGGTTGATCAGAGCAAAGGAATTGAAGCGGAAGTTTATCATCTATTCAAGAGTTGATTTTATTGAAGAAAATGCGGATCTGATGCCGACGTTGAGAAAAGCCGGTATCATTGAATTGATTGTCGGAATCGAGACCCCGGATGATGCAGTTTTGCAGGACTATCAAAAAGGGAGTACGGCTTACCAAAACATCAGAGCCATTGAAATATTGCGGCAAGCGGGTATTCGAGTAACTGCACTGCTGATGGTGAATTTGGACGCGACGCAGAAGGACTTTAATACGATGAATCGCTGGATCAGCCGGATGAAACTGGACCGGTATACGATATCGATACTGACTCCCTTAAAGGGGACATCACTGTATGATGAGTATCGCGAGCGAATATGGACTCAAGATCCATCGAGATATGATTTTCTGCATTTGACCGCGAAACCGCAACACATGTCTAGCTGGCGATTCTATCTCAATTTTTACAGTATATATGGACGAATGTTTTTTCGCAGTGCACCGATCCGATGGTTTTTGCGGGAACGGTTGAAAGGAGTCCGAAATTGAGCAGCCATATTTGGAATTTTTGGTCCAAGCATTATGAGAAACTATGGGTTCAGCAATATTCTCTCTACCCAACTCGGGGTGCGGTTCTTGAGAAGATTCAGACAAAACTGAGCCATGACAATCCAGTGCAAATCCTGGATATGGGTTGTGGTACCGGACAGATGCTTCGAGATATTGAAAAAGCTTACCCTGAATACCCCATTAAACTCACGGGAATCGATAATTCTCCCGGCATGATTGAAATTGCGGGGAAAACAAGCACTGCCGCCAGACTGGTATGTTGTTCGGCTGCGGATGTGGAGAAGCTGTGCATGAAATTTGATATTATTATCTGTACCCATTCATTTCCCTACTATGAAAATAAAAGCCAGGTCATCAAAACAATGGCTCGCGTTTTAGCCAGAGATGGGATGATTATTATGTCACACGCAACGATTGAAAACTGGTATGATAAAATTGTTCTGAGTTTTGTGCGTCTGACCACAGGGCATGCGCGATATCCATCAACAGCCAGCCTATTGAAGATGATTGAAGGGGTCTTTATATGTAAGTCCATTGATAAGGTGCGGACAAATCGATTTATGCCCTCCATCTATCTGTATGTTCTGGAGAAGGTGAAACCATGAAAATTTTATTGATTCGACCAAGACCAGACCCTGAGACCATCGGTTTGCAGCATGTCATGGTGTGCGAACCATTGGAGCTGGAGTATCTGGGTGCAGTTGCACTGGATTTAGGGGTGCAAGTGGAAATCGTGGATATGATTCTGGAAACTCGACCTCTCGACTGGTTCATTCAACTCCATCAACCGGATATAGTCGGCATGACAGGATATATTACCCATGTTGGGATCATTCGATCGTATGCAAAGCAAATCAAGCAGATTTTGCCCAATTGCTTCGTCATTGTCGGTGGAGTTCATGCAGAAGTGCTTCCAGAGGATTTTTCATGCCCAGAAATCGACTGGGTTGTGGTCCGAAACAGCCTTCAAGTTTTTAAACATATCATTCAGGATCCAAAAGGTGGGCCGTGGGAAGGGGTATATCAGGAAGGGATCGAGGGGGTTAGATGTGCTGAAGTCCCGATGATCATGCCAGCGAGGGATTTGGTCAGTAAGTATCGCTCGCGATATTATTATATGTTTCACCAGCCATGTGCATTGATTAAAACGTCATACGGATGTCCATTTTCTTGTCGTTTTTGTTTTTGCCGAGAAATCACCGGTCGAGAGTATGCAACTCGTGATTTGCAGTCCGTGATCGATGAAATCCATCAGATTCCGGAAAAAGAAATTTACATTGTGGATGATGATTTTATGGTTTCTCGGGAGCGTGTACTGGATTTTTGTCAGATGCTTCAAAAATCGGGACTGGATAAACACTTTCTGATTTATGCACGAACTGATTTCATCGCGATGAATGAAGATGTTGTCGAGGTGTTTCGTGATCATGGGCTCAAAGCTGTGATCATCGGGCTCGAGTCCAACCGGGAGGCAGATCTGGATCGATATCATAAGCACAACAGTATTGCGAATAATGAAGCGGCAGTGCAGATATTGCATAAACATGGTGTCGACATTTATGGAACCATAATTCTAGGCCCTGATTTTTCGCGACAGGATTTTGTTCATCTAGGGAACTGGATAACGAAATTAGGGATTTTCTTTATCAATCTTCAGCCATTGACGCCGCTTAGAGGGACGGAGCTTTATACAGATTACCGTGATCAAATCATCCTTTCTGAACTTGACTACCCATATTGGGACCTTGCCCATTTGGTAATCCGACCTGAGCATATGTCAATCCGTCGATATTATTGGGAGATTATTCGACTTTATGGGCGGATCATGATTAACCCCCGCAGTGCATGGATGATGGTGCAACGATATGGCTTTCGGCCAACATTAAAAATGGCGATCGGCAGCAGCAAAGTTGCCTGGCAGTACTGGAAGAAGATTTGGAAGGGGAAATGAGCCTGTGAAGAAAGTATTGTTGATCCAGCCGTCACCCTATGATCCGAAAGGAAAACCGATTAAAAAAAATCGTCTCTATTTCGTTGGATTGGGGATGCCTTTACTCGCAGCGTTGACACCGGCTGGGTGGACTGTAGAAATTATTTTGGAAACCATCGAATCGATTCCTTTTGATACTGATGCAGATATTATCGGAATCGGCAGTATGGGACATGGGGTCATTCGCACCATAGATATCGCGCGAGAGTTCAAGAAACGAGGGAAAACGGTCGTTCTCGGAGGGTATATGGTCAGCCTGATGCCGGACGAAGCGCAAAAATATGCAGATGCAGTTGTGGTGGGGGATGCGGAACTGGTTTGGCCGACGCTACTGCATGACTGGGAAACGGGCCAGCTAAAATCGATATATGAGCAACCGATCAATAAACTGGAGACACCGTTACCACGATTTGATCTGATTATCCAAAAGAAGATCGGTGACTTTCTACCTGTGCAGGCAGGACGGGGATGTCCCCATAGTTGTAGTTTTTGTTCTGTGTATTGTCTATACAAAGGTCGGTATTTGCGGCGCGATATCTCGGATGTTGTCCGCGATATCCAGCATGTGAAAGGCCTTGGGTTTAAGAAATTTATGTTATTGGATGATAATATTGCCGCTGATCGTGAATTTATGATGGAACTATGTCGAGAAATCAAAACATTGAATATGGAATGGATTTCACAATGTTCAATTGAAATCGGGCGAGATTCGGAATTGCTGCGGGCTGTGGCGAGCAGCGGCTGCACGGCATTGAGTTTTGGGCTCGAGAGCATCACTCAGGCCAGTCTAGATGATATGGATAAATCCTGGGCGCATCCAGAGGATTATCCTCAATTGATTGAGAATATTCAAAGAAACGGAATTGATGTGTCAACCGAGATGGTGGTCGGGGCAGACGGGGATACACTGGATTCGATACGAGCAACAGCAACATTCATCCGGCGTCACAAAATTTTGGTTCCCCGCTTTTATATTCTGACCCCGATACCGGGGACAAAATTCTATACAGACATGAAGAGGCAAGGGCGGATCTACATAAACGATATTTATGCATACAATGGCAGTCAAGCGGTGCATATACCGAAAAATATGACACCAGACGAGTTAACAGATGCTTACTGGGCTTTGTACCGGGAAGTGTTTTCGTGGTCGTCAATCATTCACCGCACATTGATGCGGCGGGATTTCTGGCGGAAAGCACCGCGATATCTGTTTTATTTCTTGATCAATGTTTATTATCGACAACAGATTCACCAAGGGATCACGCCCAATATCATCTGAAATATGGAGGGGATTGTATGGAAAATACCTTTGATGGCATTATCCCGTTTTACGGGTCAACCGATTTGGTGAAGACAAGTCATTTCTATGAATCCGTGCTGGGTCTATCCCTATACAAGGATCAGGGTGCTTGCCGGATTTATCGCGTCACATCAACCGGTTATATTGGGTTTTGCACCCACTTGCCTGTAATGGCTGCGGAAAGAAGCCCAATTATTACCCTCTTGACGGAAGATGTGGATGCTGTTTATCGTCGGATTCGAGATGCTGGGTGGGATACTGAAGATATCCCAAAAGAAAATCAGCGATTCAAGATCTACCACTTCTATACTAGAGACCCAGACGGACATGCCGTTGAAATCCAGCGGTTTCTGGATTGAGGAACGAAGCGGATGTGATTGGAATGAGAGAGAAGCCGAGAGACCGGAAGTATTATCAACATTTATATCGGTTTGATGAATCGTCACATACTTATCTTATGGAAGTATCCTTAGATGACTATGATGATGTTTACGATGACTGGGATCCCTCTCCATTTAAAAAGAGAGACATCGAAGATGAATTCAATGACTTTATTTTGGATTCTTCTGAGGACATTCCACTGCATATGAATGTGAGTGTCGTTTTACATCTGCCTGAAAGTAAGCGCGATCGGGAGAAGGAAGCGATTTTAGAATCTGCATACCGTTTTTTTTATGGCTATATCGTGCAGAGGTTGAGGCGAGGGCTATTGAACCAAAACATTAGAGCTGCCTCTTATTTGGTGCTTTCTCTATTTTTCATGAGTATTGGATATTTTTTCAAGTGGGAACAGGGTAATATGATGCTGACGGTGCTGCAAGAAGGGATTTTGATTGGCGGATGGGTATTTCTCTGGGAATTTATTACCAGCTTATTTATCACAGGCAGAGAGAAGGTTAGAGAGTACCGTTTACATCGAAGACTTCAGGAGGCAGAAGTCCGATTTGTGTATCACCCTGCTGAGAAGAGCAATTGATTGGAGGTGTGAACATGGATTTGAACACACGGGTAATATCTGGTTGTGAAGAAGTCTTGTCAGGCATGATGGGTCAGGTGTTGAAAGCTAAGAGGCTTAAACTTACTGAACTGAATCCGGACGTGACCGTTATGGCCATGATGGATATGGTCAATGGGTTTGCTAGAGAAGGGCCTCTGGCTAGCCCCAGGGTTGAAGCATTGATTCCATCAATCACCAGGCTGATGGTGGAATGCCAGAAACGGCAGATTCCGATATTGGCTTTTGCAGATGCACACCCGAAAGACAGCCCGGAGTTTGATAGCTACCCACCCCATAGTTTAGCCGGGAGTACAGAGAGTCAAATCGTTGATGAAATTCAGGATATTGGTGGGTACATCCTCTTGGAAAAACGATCGACTAATGGATTCCATGAGCCGGGATTTAAACGGTGGCTGGAAATCAATCCCCAAAGGGTCAACTGGATTTTGGTGGGTGATTGTACTGATATATGCATCTATCAGTTTGCCACCACGATGAAAACATTTTTTAATACTCAAAACATTCGCTCCCGAATTATCGTACCGATGAATGCCGTGGACACTTTTGATGCAGGATTGCATCGGGGTGATTTACTTCATGGAATATTTCTTTATGCAATGTTGGATAATGGTATTGAAGTCGTGTCGAATATCGACCTATGACTAAGGGGGTTGGCTCGTGAACAAGCGACATATTGCAGTTAAAGATTTGATGAAGTTGCGATTTATTACAGATCCACAGATTTCGCCGGATGGAAGCCGCATTGCCTATGGTGTGACCCGAATCGATCCGGAAAGCAGAACCTATCGTTATGTGATTCGCCTGATTGAAGCGGATATGCGGGATCGATGTATTGTGCGGGACGGGAATCGGCCCGTCTGGTCTCCCGACAGCCGGAGACTGGCATTTTTAAGTCAACGCAGTGGTACCCGTCAGGTATGGCTTACTGAAGAAGGGTTGGGTGAACCGATCCAGATTTCTTTCATGCGCCACGGTGTGTCTGATATGGCTTGGTCACCCGATGGAACGCGGATGTTGATCGTGAGTGGATGTTGGGATGAGGAAGACAAAGAACTGCTGGTGCGTGAGATGACGCCAGCAGAAAAGGAAGAGCTGCGGAAAGCAGCTGCCGACGAGCCTTTCATCGTTGACCAAATCGCCTACAAGGCTGACGAAGTTGGGGGCATGCTGCCCCGCTTGCGCAAGCAACTTTGGCTGTTGGATATGGACACGGGCGAGCTGGAATCAATCACGCCTGACGATGTGCATATCTTCAGCCGTCATGGCGGTACGCCGATCTGGTCGTCGGATAGTCGATATATTGCGTATCTCAGTGGGCACGATGCACAAAAAGAGATGTCTCCGTATATGGCAGCAAATGCATCAGACCTATATGTTTTTGATACGATGGATCATTCCACACGCCGACTGGTACAGGGAAATGGTGCCGTTGCATATCCAGTATGGTCCCCAGACAGTCAGTCTTTGGGCTACTTTTGGTATGATGATTTGAAACACCTGACCTCTTCAACGATCCCGACCCTCTGGCGGATACCCGTTGAAGATGGCAATGGCGTTTGTTTGACTCAAGATCAAGTATTGTCTGTTCATGTACCAATTCAAAGCGATTTGATGATCGGTGCATTGCCCACAACACCAATATGGACCCAAAACGGACGGATCTTATTTTGGGCTGCCTGGAACGGCCGCGCTCAAATCTATAGCGTGTCGGACAAAGGTGGATCCATTGAATCTGTGACAAATGTTGCTGGTTCTGTTTTCGGGTTCAGCGCTGATACATCTGGGGAGAAGCTGGCGCTGGGGGTCATGACGGAGACGTGGCCGATGGAAATATTCGAATACCAGGTGGACAGCGGGGAAATCAAACAGATGACGTGGATCAATGAAAAACTAATGGGTGAATTGATTCTGACAAAACCAAAAGGATTTTCATATCGATCAGCCGATGGCACTCCTTTGCAAGGATGGATGATGGAACCATTGGCTGGATCTGAGAATTCATATCCGTTGATTCTTCATGTACACGGCGGCCCCCACCTTCTGTATGGAGAGGCATTCAATTTTGAATTTCAGTTGATGGCAGCGCAAGGTTATGGCGTTGTTTACATCAATCCCAGGGGTAGTGCTGGTTATGGGCAGGAATTCCTTCGGGGTTGTTGTGGTGATTTTGGCGGCAAGGATTATGAAGATCTGATGACCGGTTTGGATTATGCCTTAAGCAAATTTCCAAAGGCGGATGCTCAAAAACTTGGCGTTACAGGCCTCAGTTACGGTGGTTTCATGACAAACTGGATCATTGGCCATACAAAACGATTTCATGCTGCAGTGACGAAGAATTGCTTGTCAAATTTTACTAGCTTTGCCGGTGTTTCCGATATCGGCTACTTCTTCTTGGAAGGCGAATTATTAGGGAGTCCTTGGCGAGATATGGATGCCATGCGCTGTTTTTCGCCGATCACATATGTGGAGAACATCGAGACGCCGTTGTTGATCATGCACACAGAAGATGATCAGCGCTGCCCCAAAGAACAATCGGAACAGCTCTATGTGGCGATGAAGTATTTTGAAAAGGATGTTGCCTTCCTAAGATTTCCCAGCGGTAATCATTTGATGTATCGTTTAGGGTATCCACCTCTTCGGGTGGCCTGGTTGCGGGAATGCATCAAATGGTTTGATCGTTATCTCAAATAACAGTTGGACGCCAGACCTGAGCAAAAAAAGGATTGTGTTTTGCAATCTGGTCGTAATCCCATGGGGGAGGCATGCAATGCGGACACCAGTATCCACCCTGAAGGATCAGGAAGGGACTGGCAAGGAATCGGTGACCTGCGTTGCACTCCCATGGGATTTTGTCATACGGATGTCCAGGAGCATAGTCTGTTGCATGACAATAACCACCACGGAAACGGGCTGCTTCCTGAAGATCGAGGAGCGTCCAAGCAGATGGAGGAATTGATTCATCGAAACCGTGACTTAGGATGATGGGTGTATTGGATGGACGCTGGTATGTATACTGATCCCAATCGGGTAACGCTTCTTGCTGTGCCTTGGAACCGAAAAACGCCTGAATCATATCGATTCGGTGTGTTTCAATCCAGTTCAATGGGCCCATGGGACTCCTCGCCAAGGGTTTGATGAACCGAGATTTCACCCAAGATGCAGGCAATCTGCATCCGAAACGAGTGGATGCAGGTATCTCTTTGGGCAACCGTTGCAGAAAGTCGGATGGATGGTCGTGCCGAAAATGCAGCAGGTCGTTCAAGGTATCCGAATCCAGGTACCAGTGCCCGTGAAAATTCTGTGTAGCAAACCAGGAGCGGTCAAAAAAATGGCGGAAATCTTTGACCCCCAACTGTCGGTAAATCGTTTCTAAAAGCTCATATCCGGTTAACCGCCATTCAGGACCCCCACCAATATTATAGATTTGTTTCCAGAAAGCAACAGGGAGATCGGGGTTCAAGGCATGTGCCAATAATCGTCCACTGTCTGCAGTACTGACCCATTCCATGCAATTTTCTAACGGCTGATGAAATATGATACCATCTCGAACGGATAGGAGCCCCGGATGGGCAATACCGGTTTGCCTCAGGGAGACCCAGTAGGGCAGACCTGATTCGACAACCGATTTCTCTGCCTGGGCTTTTGTTACGGCATACATGTCAAAATAACTGGGTTTGATGGGATCACCGATGCGGCCCCAGTGCAATGGCGGCATTCGATCTCCGGTTTGGGCAATGGATCCGACATATATCAAGCGAATGCGATTCCAGTCAGGGGAATTTTGAATGCTGCGGACGATATTTCGGGTTCCACCAATATTGATCCGAACGGCTTCCTGAGGATGATGGTCCGCAAGTGGGGATACCAACGCAGCTAAATGAATTACATATGTTGCGCCTGCCACAAATCTGCTCACTTCATCATAATGATTGATGTGACCTCGGAAAATGGATACTCTCGGGTCATGGATCCAGGGACCTAATCTCATCAGACCCGGGTCATCCGGGAGGACCAGCAGACGCAATCGAATATCAGGCCATGTTTCTAAGATGGCCTTGACACCTGCGACCCCCATATTGCCAGTTGCACCGGTCAGACAGATCAGATTCATATCAGACATGAAAAACACCTCAATTCAACAAATAAATTCGCGAGCAGCCGGAAGATTCCTGTACTTCATCTTTGGTAGCAGGGATTATTCTTGCAGCCCCGAAATTAAAGGCAAACCAGATTTTAGCCTATGAAGGAGGAGATGGCATTGAAAGAGCAGTCAGTCAAGTGGCCGAACGGAGCACGCTGTGCAGTCATGCTGACTTTTGACCTAGACGCAGAAACCACCTGGGCCAACGGGAATGCGGACTTTCCCAACGGAGACCAGTTTATCCGGTCTCTGTCATTGGGGCAGTACGGCCCGCTGAGGTCAGCCCCGCGATTGTTAGATCTGCTAAAAAGATACCAGTTACCGGCAACATTTTTTGTTCCCGGTTGGGTCGCAGAGCACTATCCGGACATATTCATAAAAATTGCGGAGGCTGGCCACGATGTGGGGCATCATGGATATACCCATGAACGATTTGTGGATAAAACACCGGATGAACAGCGGGAAATCATTGCAAAAAGTCAAGGGATATTCAAACGATTGATCGGTAAAGAGGCCATCGGTTATCGGACACCCTCCGGAGACTGGTCTCGGGAGACAGCAGGGATCTTGAATGATCTCGGTTTCTCATTTTCCAGTTCCATGCGAGGGGATGACCGGCCGTATCGAACGGTGATTGATGGTAAGGAAACTGATTTGATTGAGATTCCAGCCCATTGGGAGTTAGACGATTATGTACAATTCGCTTACAGTTATTTCCCTGCTGAGCCTGTTGGTCAGGCACGGATTTCAAGCCACGACTATGTTTTTGATAATTTTCGCAGAGAATTTGAGGGTTACTATCGGTTTGGACTTTGCTATGTTTTGATGATGCACCCACAGGTGATTGGGAAGCCTGGCCGTGCCATGATGCTTGAACGATTGATCCAACATATGCAGTCTTATCCAGATGTATGGTTTGCCACCGGCAGTCAGATTGCTGACTGGTGGCGAGCCAACTACTAGGAAGGGAGGGTTTACAATGACTGAGAGCGGTATCAGATGGCCGAATGAAGCCAACTGTTCTGTTATGTTAACGGTGAATCTCGACGCAGAATCTTTCTGGATGGGACTGGCAGCCGATAGTATGAAACGACCCAAGACGCTTTCGATGGGTGAGTTTGGAATGAAGCGAGGCTTCGTGCGAGTACTGGATGCACTGGATGAATATAAACTGAAAGCCACCTTTTTCGTGCCGGGCCAGGTTGTAGGGAAATATCCAGAGCATATACGCGAGGTGGCAGCTCGGGGGCATGAAATTGGGTTGCACGGGTATGCCCATGAAGATTTTGGTAAAATAACCAAACAGGAAATGGCGGATGCGATTCACAAAGGCCAAGATGTCTTGCAACAAGTTTGCGGAGTCACTGCCAAAGGGTTTCGGGTTCCGGAGGGGGAAATGACGCGGGAAATTTATGATGTGCTGGCAGATGCCGGTATTGAATACTCTTCATCGATGTTTGGAGATGATCGCCCGTATTTTGTATCACTACCATCTGGTAGTCGTATTCTGGAGATTCCTGCACCATGGGAAATCAACGATTTTCCGTATTTTGCTTTTAACTATACCCCTGCGTTTCCTGCGGGGCAAGGCCGAATAGCTAACTATTCCCATGTCCTTAGTACATTTAAAGAAGAGTATCGGGCATATTATCGGTTTGGATTGTGTTATGTGCCTCAGTTTGACCCCCAAACAATTGGGACTCCAGGCCGGATCGGCCTTCTCGAGGAACTTCTGGCATATATTAAAAGGCAGTCAGGGGTTTGGTTCTGTACTGGACAGGAATTGCATGCGTTTTGGGCGAACTTATCATGAGTTGAAGAGGCATCTATCCACCAGGAAGATGCCTTCTTTTTCCCATAAGGAAGGAGGATTCACATGCGCCAATCGTTAGAAGGAATTCGCATCTTGGATTTGACACGAGTGCTTGCCGGGCCATTCGCGACCATGGTGATGGCTGATCTGGGTGCCGATGTCGTCAAAGTGGAAGTTCCTGGTGTTGGGGATGATTCCCGGCATTTTGGCCCATATCTTCATGGAGAAAGTACGTATTTCATGAGTATCAACCGCAACAAGCGCAGCATTGTTCTCAATCTTAAGCAAAAGGAAGACAAAGCCATATTTGTTCAACTGGCAGCATCTGCGGATGTGGTCGTGGAGAATTTCAGACCGGGTACGATGGAAAAGCTGGGAATCGGGTATGAGGAATTGAAAATTTCGAATCCGGATTTGATATATGCAGCTGTGTCCGGATTCGGTCATAGTGGCCCATACTCACAGCGACCGGCTTATGATGCTGTTGTCCAAGCCATGGGCGGTCTGATCAGCATCACAGGACCGGAAGGGGGATCAGGCGTCCGTGTGGGGACATCCATCGGTGACATTACTTCAGGGTTATTCTGTGTTATCGGAATTTTATCCGCATTGCGCCACCGTGATTTAACCGGAGAAGGGCAAAAGGTTGATGTTGCGATGTTAGACTGTCAGGTGGCAATACTGGAAAATGCAATTTCTCGCTTTCTGATCACAGGTGAGATTCCAAGGCCAGCAGGCAATCGGCATCCATCCATCGCTCCGTTCGAATCGTTTCCGACCCAGGATGGTGAGTTGATGATTGCAGCTGGAAATGATGTCCTCTTTCAGAAATTGTCACATGAACTCGGCCACGATGAGTGGCCTGAAATGCTTTCCTTTCAAACAAACCCCATGCGCGTCCAGAATGTTCGGGAGTTGGCGGAGCGAATCGGAGAAGAAACAAGGAAGAAAACCACCCTTGAGTGGCAAGGAATTTTGGATGAGGCAGGGGTTCCCAATGGGCCGATCAACACAGTTGACCGGGTCATCGCAGACCCACAAGTTCTTTCTCGTCAAATGATTCAAACCATCACGCACCCCGTGGCTGGCCAAGTGGCAATGGCGGGTGTACCCATTAAAATGAGCCGGACTCAAGGTGAGATTCGCAAATCGTCACCCATGCTGGGTGAACATCAACGGGATGTGCTGCTGGACTGGTTGGGTGTAGATATTGACAAGAATTCATGAACGCAGTATGATGATGTTAAGTAGACCGGTCGGTCTAATCGCGTAGGTGAAAGGATGGTGGGGCGATGTTTTCAGTTAAAGATCTAGTCTTTCGGTATCCCAGGAACCCAACCGATACGTTGAAAGGATTTTCATTTGATGTTCACGATGGTGAAATTTTCGGTTTACTGGGTCCCAGCGGTGTTGGGAAAAGCACGACTCAAAAAATTCTCATCAAGCTCCTGAGAAATTATCAGGGAGAGATTCAGTTTCAAGGCAAAGATCTTCGCAGTTATGATAAGAATTTTTATCAGACAGTGGGGGTGGGTTTTGAGATGCCGGTTCATTTCTCAAAACTGACCGCTGAAGAAAATATTCGCTTTTTTAAACAATTGTATCGAAATCATATTGATACCGATGCGTTGATGAAACGGCTGGGGCTCTATCCGGACCGGGACAAGAAAGTGGCTGAATACTCAAAGGGAATGAAGGTCAGACTGAACATGGTCCGGGCGATGTTAAATGACCCCAATGTGCTGATCCTGGATGAACCGACCAATGGTCTGGATCCGAGCAATGCCCGAATCGTCAAAGATATCATCCTGGAATTCAAGAAGAAGGGTGGAACTGTACTCCTGACCACCCATCTGATGAGCGATGTGGATGAGCTTTGTGATCGCGTGGCATTTATGTCTGACGGGACCATCGTTGAAACGGACGATCCGAAGTCATTGAAAATAAAATACGGGACCCGAACACTGGAAGTGGAGTACGAAAACGGGGGATTTAGCAAAAGAACATATAATCTGGACGGATTGGGAAGTAATGAGGAGTTTCTGGAAATCATCCGCAATCACCGCATCGTGACGATCCACAGCAAGGAGACCACCTTGGACGATATTTTCATCAAGGTGACAGGGGGAAATCATCATGAGCGCACTTAAACCCCTTTTGTCGGGTGAGCTGCTGCGGATGAAAAAATATAATATCCTTGCTGCCAGTTTTTTAGTGGCACTGATTTGGATTGCAGTTTTACATTTTTCCGGCATTGATGCGGGGGGAATGTTGGTGCTCTTGGTATTTCTCGATGTGACGGCAATGGGGAGCTTGTTGATTGGCGTGGGTATGTTCTTCGAGAAACAGGAGAATACCATCAAAACAATGCTGGTAGCCCCGATCAGCAAAGAGGAATATATTTGGTCAAAGATTTTGGCAAATATGATTACCGCATTCATCACCATGACCTTCTTGGTGGTGTACGCGCGCTACGTGAAAGGCACAGTCGTCCGGATTCCGATTCTTGTTTTAGGACTGATTCTGGGGATAATTGTCTACTCGATGATTGGATTTGTTTTGACTTATCGAGCCCGAGATTTTACTGGCATGCTCATGGGCTTGTTGTCATTTAACATGCTGCTGACCATCCCGGTGATACTGGACTATTCCGGGTTGATCAATAACGAGATATTTTCCAAACTCATGTATGCGTTGCCGACCAAAGCAATATTGACGCTGATGATGGCAGCTACCAGTCAACCTGCAGCCTGGGAAATTTACCTGTCCATCGGTTATATTCTGGTTTTTTCTTTCCTTCTGTATCGATTTATCGTCAACCGTTTTGACGAATTTTCTGCAAAGGAAAGTGGTGTTTAATATGTTGACAACCTTTTTAACCAGTGAATTTAAAAAATGGACCCGTGATCCGCTCATGAGTTTCATGTTGATTTATCCTGCTTTGTTTGCACTGATTGGCCGGTATGGTCTCCCAGCCATTGCAGAAGCCAGCGGTTTCGTGTTAGCTAATGTGGCTGACATTGCAATGGTGGTGCTCTTGTTATTCACGCCACCGATGTTCGGCGCGATTGTTGGTTTCTCGATTCTAGATGACAGGGACGATCGGATCTTAGATTCGATTCAGGTCACACCATTGAGTGTACATCAGTATCTATCGATTCGAATTATTTTAGCGATTCTTATGTCATTCGCAGCCTGTATGCTGATGATTTGGTTTACGGGTTTAGTGGAAATGAATTTAACCCAGATGCTGATGGTATCTTTCTTGATGGCTTTAGGTTCGCCGATCATAGGTGTTTTGATCAATGCGGTCGCAAGCAATAAAATTGAAGGATTTGCGGTTATGAAGGGTTCGGGCATGATTTCTCTGTTTCCCCTCCTTGGATTGTTCTTCTATGATATCAAGGAAATGATATTTGGTCTTGCGCCTGGATTTTGGCCAGCAAAAATGGTGGGGGTAATTTTCAGAGGGGAAGGTATCCATTATTTGTCGTATAACCAATACTTTCTGATTGGCATGGTTTACGTCATCGCTTTAAACATTCTTGTTTATGGCATATTCCGTAAGAAACTTGGACTTTAGGGCAGCATATGAATATTCGGACACAAGAATTATACGACTGCTTAATAGACCAAGCCATGGGAGAGTTCAGCCGAAACGGTTTCGAAAATACATCACTGAATCAAATACTTGATTCAGTGAAAATGAGTAAAGGCTCTTTCTATCATCACTTTGGGGGGAAAGAAGCATTCTATCTGTATCTGGTTCGAATCGTGCTGCAAAAGAAGCGAGTGTATCTGATTGAAAAAGATCTGTTAAACCCAGTCGAAGGCGATATTTTTCAAATGATTCAACAGCAAGTGGAGGGGAGTCTATCTTTTGCCAGAGAGCATCCGATTATGGAGGCATTTATCGAAAGCGTGATATTGGAGCGAGGAACGCATATCTACACTCGCCTTCATGAGGTCTTCCGATTATCGGACAGTCAAGGACTCCAAGGGATGATTGACCTGGCAATTCAAAGAGGGGAGTTACGGTCAGATTTACCAGTCGATTTTGTGAAACGTGTGCTGATTTTCTTCCTATCGCATTTAGTTGAAATATCAGAATCAAGCCGGCTACAGGATTATCAAGAAAGCAGTCACATGATGATGCGTTTTTTAAGGTCCGGATTAGGGGTAAAAGAGACGTAGCAAGATGGCAGGAGGGTGATTCCTGCCATCTTTTTATAGGACTAGTCTGACAAATCGGGGTTTTTTTCAACCAGTAGTGTATAAATGTATGTGCCGATAATCATGCCCAGTGCGGTAAACAACCCAAGGATCTTTCCTTCCCCGATCTGAGCCAGAACCGTTCCAGGACAAGCACCCGAAAGTGCCCAGCCGACACCAAAAATTGCGCCGCCTAAAAAGCTAGTCTTCTTCAATGGTTTGTAATTGACTTTGATAGGGTCGCCGGTGACGGTCCGATTGCCCATGGATTTGAGGATCTGCATGCCGATGGCCCCCACGACAATCGCTGTACACATAACCCAAGCCAACTTCAAATCCGTTCCCGCAAACATACCATAGATCAGATCATATTCAGACGCACCGACCCGACTGAGGGAAAAACCGAAAAACATACCGAATAGTAGCATGCAAGTCTTTTGGCTCACGGTGTCACACCTCCCAGCAGGAAAATTCGAATTAAGTATGTGGCGATAACACCCAACAATATGAATCCGATCGTCACAACCAAGGCGGATTTCTGTAAGGTGGCCAGACCATGGATTGAATGGCCGGATGTGCAACCCCCGGCTATTCGGGCGCCTAAGCCCAGGAGGATACCGCCACTCAACATGATGAATGCGTAAGGCAGGAATGACCATTGCGTCGAATGGGTCAACACACCCATTTCAGATGAGGTGAGTGGGCGACCGCTAAGCCGTCCTGATACGAAAGCGCCCATGATCATGCCGACGATGAAGTATAGTCGCCAGCCCACAGGATCTTTGAAAGTATCCTTATTCAACCAGCGATATGATCTTGATTTGCCGAGAAAGAGTTTGAGAAAGTTGCCATAACCTGTTGAGACGCCTAACGCAATATTCTGGTAATAATAGAGCGCAGGAACCAGCAGGCCGATAGCAATCCCGCCTACCCAGAAAGGCCAGGGGGTCACGAAAATGGCTTCATAGATATTTGACATGTGTATTCCCTCCTTAACTGCCTTTGATCAGGGAGTAACCAGCTGCCTCCCAGGCTGTGGTGCCGCCCACCATGTTGATGACATGTTTGAATCCCTTCTGCTTCAAGATGCTGGCGGCGATGATGGACCGATTGCTGGTATTGCAAAATGTGATGATCGGTTTTTCCGGATCCCATTCAGGATATCGGGTGCGGATATCCGGTGCCGGTGCATGAACTGTGTCTTTAATGTGTCCTTCAAGCCATTCGCTGCGAAGACGGGTATCCAAAACAGTACATGAATCAGGCTTTTGCAGCATTTCGTGTAGTTCATGGACTGCCATAGATTCAATACGATGAGTTCTCATCCCTGCGTTGATCCAACGAGTGATGCCACCCTCGAGATATCCGATGGTCTGATCATGTCCGACAGCCTGCATCCCCATGAGCGCAGTTTGCATTTCTTTTTGAGATTCCACCACTAGCAGCAGTGGAACATCAAAGGGGATGACCCATCCTGCGAATGTGCTGAACTTCCCTTGAATAGGGATAGAAAATGAATTTGGAATATGGGCACCGGAGTATTCAACGAAGCTTCGGGCATCGATCACCGCATGGCCTTGGTCCATAAGGTGTTTAAACTCCTTCGGATTCAATGCTTTTGGTTGAGGAAGATCACTGAGTTTGACTGGCCCCTTCCGGTTAATGGCAGAGCATCTTGAGAAATGGTCCGGTGCTTCTGGCATGGAGTCTAAAATCTCACTGACGAATCGTTCTTCCGGATGGATCTGGAAGGCGTAGTTATATTTCTTTTCCGTTCCCATGGTCGTCCAAAGTTTCGCGGAGAGGGACCGACCGCAGAGAGATCCCATCCCATGAGCGGGATAAACCTCAACATGGTCTGGCAGCAACTCCATCTTTCGGATACTGGCGTATAATTTACGCGCCAAATCGAATTTGATGTCAGGGAATAGATCCGGTCGGCCAACATCACCAACTAAAACTGTATCGCCGGTAAATACCAGCACGGGATCATCTGAGGATCGTTCTAAGTCGGTAATCATAAAGACTGCACTTTCCGGAGTATGGCCAGGGGTGTCCAGCATGGAAATTTCAAGGGTGTCATGACGGATTGTTTCCCCCTCTAGCATGGCAATATGGGGATATTCGCACTTTGCCGATGCGGCCGCATAGATGGCAGCGCCGGTGGCTTCTGCCAGGTCCATGTGTCCTGAGATAAAATCAGCATGCAAGTGGGTTTCGATAATGCCGGTGATGGGTAGCCCGAACGATTTCGCCTGGTCCAGATACTTTTGGATATCCCGGCTGGGATCCACGACGATGCATTCTTTTTTACCGCCCACGACATAGGAACTGTGAGCCAAACCAGGGCTATAAATATGACTGAAGAACATGTGATCACACTCCTTTGAGTTTAGTTCCAGATTAAAATGATCGCTGCAATTGCAGCAAGTGAAGTGATTAAGCTCAATGCAAGGCCCGATCGAATGTATGTTGAAAAACTGAAAGGGGCTTTGCTTAACACTAATAAGGATGCTTGATGGGTGGGTAGGATCAGTGCCAAATTTGCACCGGCTGCAACAGCCATCAACAGTGCAGTCGCACTAACTGCCTGAGTTTGAATCGCCAGTGAATACGCAATGGGTACCATCACCACAGCAGCTGCTGCATTGTTGATGGCATTGGACAGTAGCATGGCCACACCTAATATGATGGCAATCAAGACCACTGGTGACAATTGCATAATTTGAGGAAGAAGCCATCTGCTGAGCGCATCCAAACCACCGATATGCTCCATCGTCTGTCCGATTCCAATCATCCCGCTAAGAAAGAAAACAATCGGGAGTTCGATACTGCGATAAATCTGCTTTATTGTCATGACTCGGGTAAGAACAAACAAGATAACGACTCCACTGAAACCCACGGCTGGGGTCAAAAATCCGTAGCTAACCAAAACAATTCCTAACAGCGACCAAATAACGGTCCAGCGGCGAGTCGGGGTTGCCATCACACCAGCCACAGGGGGTGGTAACACTTCTGGTGCCATCGGATTGCTCGTTAGGGGCGAGTTCCGCATGGGAGAAAAACCAAAGGTCAAACTGATCTGCCACAGTAAGATTGCTGACAGGATAATGGCGAGTCCATGGGGAAGAAAGTCAAACATCCTCAATTGGATCCCCGATTGTTGAAACAGATAACTGGAAACGATAATATTAGGCGCGCTTCCAATCAACGTCATCGTCCCACCAAGAATCGATGCAAATGCAAGCGGCATCCCAAAAACACCACGGTGCACTTTTGCTCTGTCTGCCATGCGAACTGCTGTTGGCAGAATCAAGCCTACTGCACCCACGTTGTTCATAAACGCGGACATCAGGGAAGTGAACAAGGACACACTCAAAATCTGTTCTTGTACTGTACGGGTCCGTTTACTAATCGCGAGCCCAAGACCAGCCAGTGCACCGGAGGCGGCAATGCCCTCACTCATGATCATCACCGCAACAATGGTAATCAGCGCGGGATGCGAAAGACCTGAAAAGAGTACTGCTCCGGGTGCGATGCGAAAAACGGCTAATAACATGAGCCCGCACCAGGCTGCCAAGTCCATGGAGATTCGCCCGGAAGCGACAACTGTTAGCACGGAGACCAGAACAGCCCAAGAGAACCAGATCATGGATGTCTCAGTCATGGCATTCTCACCGCCAATTTAGTGGTCATAATAAAATTATATCAGATATAAAGCTTCTTTGCAGGGAATGAAGCGTATTTCCATAAAAAATGATGAAAACGAGTTCGCAAAGCAAAATTTGAGCTGTAAATATTACATAGGGGGGATCGGCATGGGGAAAGTCATTGACTTAGTGGTAGGAAATCTCGTTGCTGTAGTTCAAACACGTCGATCGCGACGTTGGTTTGACTCAGCGGAGCTAAGCCAAAGGGAGCGGGAAATGATTCGTGAATTCGCCAAATCTTCTCTGGAGGAAGTGCCCTTTCTTCACGATATCCAAATCCGATTGGACAAGCGTCCGGCAGGGATGTCCGTCTGCCCTTTTCGAGACCCACCGGATTTTGCCGCTTTCATATCTCCCCCCGGTCTTATGAACCAAGCAAAAGTTGGTTTTATTGGGGAGCTGCTCATTTTGTATGCAGAGTCTTTGCATATCAATAGTTGCTGGATTGGACACTATCGTAGACAGAATCTTGAAAAAATAATCGGACCAATTGGACATGAATCAGTCATCTACGCAATCACCCCCCTCGGGCATGCACCTGAACGGGCCACCGGATTATCTGAAAGGATGTCATCGAGGCTGTTTGCTAGAAAGAAACCATTTCAAGCCCATGTAACACCTAACACGATAACGGCGATACCGGACCCCGTCACAACTGCCTTTTCGCTGGCTTCACAGGCACCATCAGCTATGAATAGTCAGCCATGGCACTTGGAGTTGACTTTAGATCATGATGAATACCGACTCGTTTGCGGGAAAAAGAAAGGATATAAACACTTTAAGTGGGCATATCCTGATGTCGATGCCGGTGCGATGGCGGCTCATTGTTGGTTAGGTCTTGTCCATGAGGGTGTTTACCCGGAAGTGGAGATCGTTGATGATGGTGACCGAGTCCTTTGGAATATGAAATTTCAATTGGAGGGAAAATGATATGCTATCTCCAAAACAATTCGTTGAAGGTTTCGTGAGGATAATGGAGCCCCAGCAGGATCCATCGATTGCAGCCGGCATGTCGAAATACATGAAAAACCAGTTTTCATTTTTGGGTATTCAATCGGTCAAACGAAGAAAACTGATGCAACACTACATAAGTGAACAGATATATCCAACGGAGATGTGGCAGTCTATTACCGATTTATTATGGGAACTGGATGCGCGTGAATATCAATATACCGCTATTGACTGGATGATTCAGTATCGGACATTAATGGCACCTGATGATATCCATTCGTTTATCCAATGGGTACAAAGAAAATCATGGTGGGATACAGTCGATGGCTTGGCAACACAACTGGTTGGACAATATATGTATACATTTCGACATATCGGTGTCGAAAGTATGGCTGATCAATGGATTCTAAGTCAAAACATGTGGGTGGTTCGGACTGCGTTGTTATACCAACTTAAATTCAAAGAAGAAACGGATCAGAAACGGTTATTTTTGTATGGAGATGCTTGTTTAAATTCAGAGGAGTTTTTTATTCAAAAGGCATTAGGATGGGCTTTACGGGAATTTGCAAAAACCGACCCTGAGGCAGTGAGGCTTTATGTTATGAGTCGAAAATTACCAGCATTAACCCGTCGGGAAGCCATGAAACATCTATCTTAAAACATCCAGACTCGATGGGATGGAGAGGGAACACCCTGCAGCAATGACTGACCGGAATTAGAAGGGACTGTGTATTCATAGTGGGATATGATAAGATATAGATGGATGGATTCATCACGATCAAACAGGAGGCGATCAACTTGAGCGGCACTTTACAGATTCGAAAAATGATGCTGGCAGACTTGCATCATGTTATCAACTCCTCCATGAGGCTCATGGATAAAATCAAATCGGATGACTGGGAATATCGACCGACTCCGGTCATGCGGTCACTGAAAGAAGTGGCTCAGCACCTAGCAGCAATCCCTGGTGCAGACTTACTGATTATGCAGGAAAAAGGTGAAGATGAAGTCAGTGCTTATGAACGCAGTGTCGGTGAGACGGATACATCAGCTGAGATGAAAGATACCATGGTCAAAGGCTATACTGAGTTGGCCATGTATATGGAATCCTTGAGTGTATATGCTTACTTGAATGAAATTACAAAAGCCTTTTATGCAGACAGTGGGTTTACCCAGGCGCGCTGGCTTTTGGAAGTCATCACGCATACGTACCATCATCGCGCCCAGCTTTTCAATTATTTAAAGCAACTGGGTTATGATGTGAGCATGCGGGATTTGTATTGAGACTCAATCATCGTAAATGAAGCAATCGACATCAATCGTCAAGGAGGGATATCATGAGTTTTCCGATTAAAGATCACATCACGTGGGTAGGGAAAATTGATTGGGAACTCCGATCTTTTCATGGAGAAGAATTGTCTACTCATCGAGGTTCAACTTACAATGCTTATTTGATCCGTGATGAAAAGACGGTCCTGATTGATACAGTATGGGGTCCTTTTGCCAAAGAATTTGTTGCTAACTTGAAGAAAGAGATTGACTTAAATGAAATTGATTATATCATTGCACAGCACGCTGAATCTGATCATAGCGGAGCACTTCCCGAATTGATGCGGGAGATTCCCAATACCCCCATCTATTGCTCCGCCAACGGGATTCAATCATTGAAAGGCCATTATCACCAAGACTGGAATTTTGTACCGGTTAAAACGGGTGATACCTTGAATATTGGGAAAAGAGATTTCGTGTTCGTTGAGGCTAAAATGCTGCACTGGCCGGATAGTATGTTCTCCTATTTAACAATGGACAATATCCTTTTCAGCAACGATGCATTCGGTCAGCATTTGGCATCAGAAGAAATGTATGCGGATCGAGTCGATCAGGCAGAACTTTTCCAAGAGGCCATCAAATATTACGCAAATATTCTCAACCCGTTCAATCGGCTGGTGGTAGGCAAAATCAACCAACTGCTTGACATGAAAATCCCAGTGGACATGATTTGTCCAAGTCATGGATTGATATGGAGAAACGAACCGCTGCAAATTGTCGAAAAGTACATGGAATGGGCAAAGGATTATCAGGAAGATCAGATTACAGTGATATATGATACGATGTGGAATGGCACGAGACGGATGGCAGAAGCAATTGCCACCGGGATTAAGCAAAGCGATCCGGAAACAGAGGTCAAGATCTATAATGCCGGCCGTGCTGATAAGAATGATATTCTGACGGAGGTATTCAAGTCAAAAGCCATTGTGGTGGGATCCCCGACTGTGAATAAGGGAATTCTTTATGGAATTGCCGGACTTCTGGATATGATCAAAGGATTGGCTTTTAAAAAGAAGATGGGGGCTTCATTCGGCTGCTATGGCTGGAGCGGTGAATCTGTGGGAATCATAAAAGATATATTGGAGAAATCAGGATTTGAGATGGTGGAGGATGGCCTGAAATTATTGTGGAACCCTGATGAGCCAGGAATTGAAGCATGTATCGCGATGGGAACCCGAATCGGAGATGCGTTTAAGCAATAGAGGGTATCCTGAGGAATTTATTGGTGCCAATGGCAGGATTCAGGAGACGGACGTCGAATGTTAAAATGGATGGAACGTCAGAAAAAGAAATGGATGTATTCCCTGGGGTGGGCACTGATAATTTTGGTGTTGAGTGGAATGTTGTGGGTGGGCTCACTCTATCAAGCCATCAAAACCAACGGGGACCAGACACAGCCGCAAAAAGCCGACTGTATCATTGTTATGGGGGCTGCGGTATGGTCGGAAGGGTTGAGTCCAGTCTTACAGGCACGGATTCATAAAGCTCAGGAGGTTTATCAGGGTGGATATGCTCCATTTATGATTCTATCCGGTGGAATGGGACGACACCCCCCATCTGAAGCTGAAGCGATGCGAGAGGCACTGGTCATGGCTGGGATTGACGATTCCATTCTGATTCTGGAGGATCGTGCCACAAGCACACTGGAAAATATTCAATACAGCGTACAACTAATGGACGCGCACGGGTGGACATCTGCAATTATCGTGACGGATTGGTTTCATTTAGAGCGATCTATGCGCATTAGCAGAGATCATGGTATCTCAGTTTCCGGGGCTCCGGTTTTGGATACCATCCTCTATACGGATGAAGGGCTTCGCTGTTATTATGTTTGGCGCGAGATAGGTGCGATGACACTTTACACCTGGCAACGATGGTTTTCTCAGATAAAAGGGCATTTAAACATTGGTACTCCGTCAGTCAGATCGATCTACGGGGAACAGCGTGTTTAGGAAGTAATCCCCGGGATGTCTCGGGGATTTCTATATTTCAAAGAAGGAGGGATGCACATGTCAAAAATTATTCGGGTGGATATGACCACAAAGAAGATCAGTGAAGAAGCCGTTGCCGAGAAATATCAGCATATGGGTGGGCGGCAGATCACTACGCAGATGATCTTCGATGAAGTACCGCCGCTGTGCCATCCGCTGGGGCCAAATAATAAAATCGTTATTGCTCCGGGTATGGTAACAGGAACCGCATCACCCAGTTCTGGCAGGCTGTCAGTGGGAGGGAAATCACCATTAACAGGCGGAATAAAGGAAGCGAACGCCGGCACTCCTTTTGCTCAGAAGATGGGTCGACTCGGTATCAAAGCCCTTGTCCTGGAGGGGCGGTGTATGGAGAATACTTGGATGCTGAAAATCACCAAGGATGGGGCAGAATTATTGCCCGCCGAACACCTGAAAGGGAAAGGGATGTACGAAACAGCGGATATACTGTACAAAGATTACCCCAATGGAAAACACGCGATTATGGGTGTGGGTCCAGCAGGCGAGATGAAGATGGCCATGGCCGGTGTCGCATTTAGCGATACAGAAGGCCGTCCCAGCCGGTATTCCGGGCGGGGAGGCTTGGGAGCAGTCATTGGCAGCAAAGGTCTCAAAGCGATCGTGATCGACGACACGGATGCGCAAGGGACTGAAATTGTCGACCTTGAACTGTTTAAAACAGGACGGGCAAAGCTGACTGAGGCAATCCGAGCCCATGATTTGACCAAAAAAGACGGTGCATTGAATACATACGGCACTGCGGTGTTGATCAATCTTCTGAATGAAGCGGGCGGACTTCCCACGAATAATTTCCGATCGGGAGTATTTGAGGGTGCATCAAAGATAAGCGGTGAAATGATCCATCAGCGCGTTCAAGAACGTAATGCTGGTATGACCGGCCATGGATGCCACCCTGGGTGTATTATCCGTTGCTCGAATGTCTATCCCAATGCAGACGGAACGGAGTTAGTGTCCTGCATCGAATACGAATCTGCATGGTCCTTAGGGGCGAACTGCGGAATCGATGATTTGGATGTGGTCGGGAAATTGATTCACCAATGCAATGATATTGGCGTCGATACCATCGAAGCAGGTGTGGCGATTGGTGTTGCCATGGATGCAGGGGTGAAGAAGTTTGGAGATGGGGCCGGTGCAATCGAACTGATGGAAGAAATTCGTAAAGGGACCCCCATGGGACGTATTTTGGGCAACGGGGCCGAATTTACCGGAAAAGCATATGGTATGACCCGGATTCCCACCGTGAAAGGGCAAGGTATGCCTGCATATGAACCCCGAGCGGTTAAAGGGATTGCTGTCACATATGCAACATCACCCATGGGTGCTGATCACACAGCCGGCTATACCATTGCTCCAGAAATTGCGGGTGTGGGTGGTAAGGCGGATCCGCTTTCTGTCGAAGGTAAAATTGATATGTCGCGGACATTCCAGTATGTTACCGGGTTTGTGGATGCGTCCGGATATTGCCTCTTTATCGCCTTCCCGATCATTGACTTCCCAGCGGGAATGGAAGGTATGGTTGAATCGGTCAACGGTGTGATGGGGACTAAATACACTGTTGAGGATGTCGCTAAAGTCGGTAAAGAAATCGTGGATTTGGAAAATGAATTCAACCGGCGGGCGGGAATTTCCAAAGAACATCACATGATCCCAGAATTTATGCGGTACGAAAAATTGCCGCCTCACAATGTGGTGTTTGACATTCCAGACGAAGAGTTGCAAAAGATTTTTGACTGAGATACTGATACAATGCAGGGGCCGCACTGGAACTCAGGGCGGCCCGTGTCTTCGTCAGGAGGTGGATGAATGATCAAAGTGGAAGTCGTATTGTATGCCAGTTTGAGTAAATATCACCCTGAGAAAGCGGGATCGGCTTCATTTTTTTTAGAAGTACCCGAAGGAAGTCAAGCAAAATGGCTGATTGAACATCTGGGTATCCCTGAGAAAGAGTTGAAGCAGATGTTTATCCGGAATCGGCGGACGGATATAGACCATATTCTGCAAGATGGGGATCGAGTAGCTATTTTCCCGCCGGTTGGGGGCGGCTAGAGCACAGGTACCCTCCAATCAGACTGATGGATATCGATACGCCCAGGGCGGCGAAAAAACTTAACAACAATTGTCCGGACTGAAATAACGGAATGCCTGCCAGGATACCACACACGGCCGCTGCCAAAGCGGTCGTTCCGTTGTGGTGACGGGTATACAGGCCATAGAACAAGGGAAAGATCGCTCCAGCACATACCAGATCAGCGATCAGGAATAACTGTAATACGCTATATCCTTGAGATGAGAGCCCAATCGCGGGCACAATGAGAATGACAGTCAACACTCGTGAAAGGTTCAGAAGTTTATTTTGACTTAAAGAGGGCAAGACGCGTTTGATATCAATCGTGAAGGTGGCGGCGGTGGCGTTCAGCAGGGTGTCCACGGTACTCATGACGAGAATCAAGGCCAGAAGGTAGACAATCAGGATCAGCCACTCAGGGAATATCCGACCAGTCATCGTAAAAAATACGGTGGACGGCTGATCAGCCATACCAAAAGCAGCCGCCACAATACCAAAAAGCCCCGCAAGCAGCATGATTCCAGCAGCTGCTGGTATGGCCAATCGAAATGCCTGCTTGATCGTAGCATCGTCTCGCCCTGCATACACACGCTGCCAATACCCTTGATGGAATAGATTGGCGGCAAGTACGGCAATCATCAGTGTTAAGCCATACTGGATTCCACTCATATTGGATAGTTTCAGAAGCTCCGGCACCTGAGCTTGTGTTTGAGCCATTATACGGGTCAGCCCACCCAGGTGCTTAACAATCGCAATACCCATGATGGCGAGTAAGATGACCGTCATTCGCATCTGGATGTTATCAGTAAACATGGATGCTTGCAACCCCCCATAAGCCGTGTAAGCCATGGTTCCAAGACCGACTAAAGTAGCGGTTTGCCAAAGAGGGATGCCTGCCAGTTGATTTGCGACCAATGCGATAGCTGTTAATTCTGCCACTAAGTGCACAAACATATAAAAGATGGAGAGGATCAGGGTCAAACCATGCATGCCAGCGCCATAACGAGCCCAGGCATAGTCGGTTAGGGAGCTTCCCTCGGGCAGGTATGATTTTATGCGGGGAGATAATGTCATCAATGCCCAATAGAGCATTATGACACCCATGGCATATCCGATGATTGCCGGTAATCCACCCAATAACGCAACCTCTGGTGGGGTAAAGAGAATGAATACACCGAGAAAAGATGCCAGTAGAGTTGCAGACAGCGGGATAGCCCCTGTGCTGCTGCGAGCCGTGACATAATCATCCATGGATTGAATCCGGCCCCATGCGGAGCGGATGCCTACGGCAGCAAATCCGCCAACGGTGGCCAAGGATATCCAGGTTAACCAATCCTGAGAAATCATTTTTTATCCCCCTCGACTTTAATCCGAACCTTGTGACCGGCTGCGGCCATCAATGTTCTGGTTGCAATAAACCCAATCAAGGCGCCGGCAATGCTGCTGAGGCTAAAAGGAATGATATATGCATACGCCAGCACATCTCTGCCTAATAGGAGTTTTGCGATCGGATAAGCAATTAAAGCGCCCAGAAAACCGGTACCAATGACTTCTCCCAGCAAAGCAAAGTGTTCTTTTTTTGTCCATTGGTAAAAGTACCCTGCCAGCAACGCACCGACCATACTCCCTGGAAACGCCAGCAAAGTCCCCACGCCTAACATATTGCGCAGCAGCGATATTGAGAATGCGACAATGGCAGCATTGACCGGACCGAGGATAATTGCTCCCACCACATTAATGGCGTGTTGCATGGGAAATACTCGGGCGCCCAAGGTTGGGATAGCAATCAGGTGGGATGTGATGGTGCCAACAGCAGTTAACATGGCCATGATTGTCATGTTTTTTAGTTTCATGATCCGTCCTCCTTCCTCATTTCTCTCGATCTGACCGGAGAAAATAAAAACCGCAGCTGTGAAAAGCTGCGGTAAGATAAACAGATGAGTTCTGTTTCACTCCCTACGCTGGCATTACCCAGACAACGGTATCATCCCGCTGCTTTCATCAGGTTCGAAGGGTAAAGGGCACGCGCCCTTATCTCAGCCCTGCATTTTGAGCTCCCCTGGTTATCGATTCAATTTTATGTCTACATCCTAAATGAATTCCTTTGTTTTGTCAATACGGGTTTTGTGCAGATGTGGTTATTCTGTGATAATGTCATGTTGAATTTATTCTGATAAAATGTCACTA
>CAZRKC010000016.1:0-45187 GCA_964600665.1 uncultured Candidatus Sumerlaeota bacterium | reverse complement strand
TTATGGTCCTGCTCTCGGGAATACTCTGTGGTGCAGGGAAGTACCCTATAGCCGATATTTATCATCGCCGTATGTTTAAGAGGGGTTCAAGAAGTCAGGGGATCAATTCCCTGGAATCCACCATAGAAATATAATAACGTCGCGGTTTAATATCGTTTTATGTACATCAGGCTCTTCGCAACCCGTTTTTGCATTTTCATTGGTCATTGTCCGGACGACTGTTATTGTGGATGTGCGGATGGGGTCCATTGCTCAAACCAATTATGGGAATTAGAACATGAATACGATTCTTCTCGTGCATCTAATCATGCATAATTTGAGCGTACTTTTTCTTAAATAATTTCGGATGAAATGAAATTTGGTGGACCATTCTTTGGAACTTTTCCCGTTTACCTTAAGTCAAAATGAATAAAGACTCATCATGAAGTATTAATTTGCATTGATATAGATTTAATGTCATATTAGTAGGATATGAAAAAAGTGGGGATGTGTAGTTTGCATGAACACCCGGTTCGAAATCCAAAATAAGAAAGAAGGGAATCGTATGAAACGAAGTATCGCTTTTGTCATCGTGATGGGATTAGTGCTGCTTTTCCTGCTTCAAGGCTGTACCTCCCCCGGTGAAGCAGCAACTTTCTCCATGTCCGTCACCCCAGCAGAAATTAACGGAAATGCTATTGTTGGTCAGAAAGTCATCTATTTGGTCCATATCGATGATAACAAAGGTAAAGATCCCGTTCAGATTACTGCTGAAGGAACCAATTGTACAATCCTAATTAGCCCTGCAAATGCTACTGATGAGTATGTGGAAGTGATTGTAATTCCAGAAGCAGCAAGTGAAGGAAGCAATGTATCATTTGAGATAACTGCATCGCGGGGCGGGCATGAGGAAACGAAGTCGATCACTTTCGAAGTTGTACCCGGAGAAAATGATCGCGAAGCCAGAGCTACTGAACTGCGGGATAAGTTTATTCCCTGGTTGGTTGAGAATATGCCTGAGTTGGGCATCACTGCTGACACAGTTTGGGAAGGAACAACTGTCAGTCCCCAATGGCTGGTAGTTTCCCACTACCTGTTCATTTCTGAAGAATGGGAGATGCATGTCGCTTGGCACGTCATGATCCCACCCTATGATTGGGTTCGGATCGACTTAAGAAAACGTTTTGAGGAGGATAAGCCTTCTTATGCTTTTGAGATTTCCTCAATCGCTGCCAATGATCAGCCAATTGAGATTGAAGTGCCTGATACGATCTGGCGTTAAACGAAGGCTAAGTCATGATTCGACTATGATATCATCCATCTCACCTTGCCAGAAGAACTAAATCTACTGTAGATTATCCTAGATGGGGAGGGGATATCCCAGTCTCGCATAATTTTGAGCCTTACTGCTATCGCGGAGTCAAATAAGTTGAGTCGTATGCATACTATGCTGGAATATCTCACTCCAAGCAATTTCTAGAAAACTTTTGACGAACAAATGCTATTGATAACGATTCAAATACCCATATGTCTTGCAACGCTGGTTTCGATTGAAGCGGTGTCGCTCGAACGAAGTTACCATCGCTTAGGACAGTCAATATCAAGCGAACTGCCGAATGGTTTAGAATTTGCCGATTCCTAAAACGAAAATTGATCAATCAATCGGTAAGAAACGCCTAGATTTGAATTCATCGTGAGCCTCATGAAAAACGAATAAAGCGAATGGTGATAATCTCAAATAATAAGGTTAGGAGATTTTCCCCCAGCCCATATAGCGAAATATTTGACAGATTCATCTAAATATGATAGGTTATTGCTAAACTCTTTGCACTGCCTCGCATTTAAAAAATGTGGATCAACAGTACAAACTGAGCAGGCGATGACCGCTTAATGGTCGTGGGGCCGGGCCGATTTACGGCAGCAGAATGCCATTCATTTGCACATCTGCGGGACAGTCAAATGTTCTGTAGGTGTGTTTTGTCATGTAGAACTCACTTTGATTCCAGCGAGTTGAATCTTTGCGAGAATGCTGCTGCATAATCTGGAGGTACGATATGATGGCGAAGAACAATAAAGAATTGGATCAACAGAACAGAGTGGAGAGAAAATCATCAGACCAAAGAGAAACGACAATCAGTCGAAAAGTTGATGGAAATTCACTTGAATCTGTGCAGTTCTCTGACCCACGAATGAATCATGATTTTACAATTGCAGAAAACTGGGCTGTTTTCGGTGTCGTTGGGAATGTAGTCTTGACATCAATCAAGGCAGCAGCAGGGATTCTAGGGAACAGTAGTGCAATGATAGCAGATGCGATGCACTCTGCTTCTGACATCTTAGCTTCAGCAGTAGTCTTCATTTCATTGAAGATTGCAAAGAAACCTGCTGATGAATCCCATCCCTTTGGACATGGCAAAGCAGAAGCCATCGCGACATCAATTGTAGGGAGTCTATTACTGATTGTTGGTTTTCAGATATTCAGATCTGGATTTATTTCCATTCGATCCACAACGATTGCACCTCCTGGAATCATTGCATTATATGCAGCCATTTTGTCAATTGTAACGAAAGAAATCATGTACAGACTGACTTACCGTGTCGGGAAACAAATCAACAGCCCCTCAACCATTGCGAACGCAATGGATCATCGGTCTGATGCTTTCTCTTCGATTGCGACGTTGATTGGAATTAGCGGTGCGCGTTTGGGTGTACGCGTGCTAGACCCTCTAGCCGGGATGATCGTCTCATTGTTTATTATCAAGATGGGGATAGATATCATTTGTGACGGAGCCCGGCAAATCATGGATTCATCAGCAGGAGCGGACAAAATCGAACAAATACGAAAGATAGTTCTTTCTGTGGAGGGAGTCAAAGATACGCATGATATCCGAATCCGGCAAAGTGGGGCGTATTATTTGGTGGATTTAGACATCTGTGTTGACAAAGATATCCTGCTATGCGAAGCTCATGAAATTGGGGATATCGCTAGAAGGATTATTCACGAGCAATTAGAAAAAATTCATGAGGTTCGAGTCCACATTGATCCTCATTGATGGGTAAGATCTATTTCTTACTCAAGTTAGATGTTGCTATCGGATAATCCAGTCTTATTTGATCGTGTAAGGAAGAAGATTTCATCCTCCGGTTTAAAAAGTCGTGCATGAAAAACACCATCAAAAAACCACCCCCAGCCAATAAAGTAGCTGGGACTAGAAGGATGATGGAGCGTTTTCGGGTATTGGGTTAGAGCGTAGCTACCGATGAATTAGTAAAGCATCAACAACCATGAAGGGTGCTGTTGATGCTTTATCTTTTGGTGGGTTGCCTACAGAGTACCTTTAAGTCCGATATCAGCAGCCACTTCTTTCATGCCCTCGATTGTCCAGTCAATAACGGTATCCAGATCCATCCCAATTAACTCGGTTCCGGACGCGATGACTTCTCTGTTGACACCGGCAGCAAAATTCGCTGTTTTGAATTTCTTTTTTACTGATTTGACTTCAAGGTCAAGAACACTTTTAGTGGGTCTCATCAATGCGGTAGCGTTCACCAGACCAGTTAATTCATCGATTGTGTACAAGACCTTTTCCATCCAAAGAGTCGGTTCCACATCCGTGCAAATATTCCAGCCATGGGAGACTACTGCATGGATGATTGCTTCATCGACGCCTTCTGCCTGCAAAATTTCTCTACTTTTGTGGCAGTGTTCATCGGGGTATTGTTCATAATCCAAATCGTGGATCAATCCAATGTTACCCCAATACACTTCATCTTCATCATGCTGGCGGGCAAAATATTTCATAACTGCTTCAACTGCCAAAGCATGTGTTACCAAGGAATGATTTTTGTTGTACTTGATCAATAGAGCATATGCTTCTTCTCTTGTCATAAGTCGATCCCTCCTGATGAATCCGTAATTTCTATTTAGATTGGATAATGCTATCGGAATTCCTTCTCTTTTGTGTTTAATTCATCGTGACAGAATTCATACCAAATTCAGTTTCGTTAAAGCGTTCATTATGGTATCTTCGTTGATATCATAATGAGATGCATGCCATATAACTTTCCCATTCCTGATTAAAATTACCTGGGGGGATTTGTGTTCAATACCCAATGTTTTTGTGATGATCTGAGATAATGCTTTTGACTCAATCACTTTTATCAGACATGTATCCAATTTGTCATGGGGATTGGCATCACAAAAATTACAGAAGTTACGGAAAGCACGGGCACTGATGGGGCATTGAGTGCTGTGTTTTAGAATTAATACGGGTTTCTGGTAAGACAATGCAAAGACATCCTCTAATTGCTTTTGGGTCAGGATTTCAGAATATGATGCCACAAATCATTCCTCCCCGATGATGTATTGATTACCTGCAGTATTTGATGAAGTTTGGGAAATACCTGCACACGGAATGCAGTCATCGAAGGATTACTTTGTATGGCCAGATTTTCTCGCATTGGACGGTACTTTCTGCGGGTCCATTCGACAGAGAGGGATAATAAAAGGAAATACGCGATCTTTATTTAATCTATGTATTGATTTGTATTTCGATTCAACAGGATGAAGACTCAACGAGGAGGTCAATAATGAAAAAATGTCTGTTGATTCTATTGATGACTTTTTTAATAATCTCCGGTGCTAGTTGCACTCGTAATGAATCGCATACCGTAACCATAAATTTTGTCCCAGATGGTGGACAACTGTCTATGAATGTTCCGGTTGAATCGCAAAGCACCACGCTGCAAATCAATTCGAATTCACCGCAATGGTATCCACCAACTCCTTCAAAACCTGGATTTATATTCGTAAATTGGTATTTGGAAGACACATTTAATACGGTATATGATCATACTGTATTGAAGAATAGTCAGCAAATCACCTTATATGCTCGATACATCGGTGTAGAGCAGAGTGAATACGCTGTTGTTTCCTTTCAATCATATGGGGGAACATATATACCCAACCAAATTGTACTCAAAGGGGCGATGATCAATCGCCCACCAGATCCTGTCAAGGAAGGATATACTTTTACCCATTGGGTGTATGAAATATCAGAAAGCCAGAAAAGTGGTGAGGTTAATTTCTCAGAGGCTATTTTTGAACATATGGTCGTGGGTGCAGAGTATGCCCGTAAATAGAGATCTCGAACATGTGCTTCGTTAAACGTACATAGTGTTATTTGAGAAACGATTGAATATAATGATGCGGGAAATGAGGGATGGCCTGTGAAAAAAATCACCCAATTATTCGGTACAGAAAAGCCAATCATCGCATTACTCCACTTGCAGCCATTGCCGGGGGATCCAGCATATGGTCCCAATGGTCGCATGGATCAAGTCGTGAAGGCTGCAAAAGCTGACCTGATTGCATTGCAGGAAGGCGGTGTTGATGGGATATTATTCTCCAATGAATTCAGTCTGCCATATCAGCAGAAAGTCGATCCAGTTATTGTAGGTGCCATGGGCAGAATAATCGGTGAGCTTAAGGATATCATCACACTCCCCTATGGCGTGCATGTGATTAGCGACGCTATGGCCACTATTGAGTTAGCAGCTGCAGTTGATGCATCTTTCGTCCGATCGGTCTTTACAGGTGCTTATGTTGGCGAAGCTGGTCTTCGGTCAACAGACATTGCTGCTGTTTTACGGAGAAAAGCCGCATTAGGGCTAGACAAACTTGCTATGTTCTATATGATCAATGCCGAGTCAGACGGAGATCTAAGCGGCAGAGAGCTTTCCTTGGTCGCACAGGCGGTTATCTTTAAATGCAAACCTGACGGCTTATGTGTATCCGGGATCCATGCAGGGCATGGGGTGGAGAGTAATTTGATTGCAGAGATCCGTGCAGTGTCCACTGGTACTGCCGTGTTATGTAATACAGGCTGTCATGCGCAGAATATTGCCGAAAAGCTATCGTTTTCTGATGGAGCTTTTGTTGGCACTGCTTTTAAACAAAAGGGGAGTTTTGAAAATCCGGTGGACGGCGTGCGCGTGAAAGAATTCATGGCGGTCGTGGACCATTTTCGGACTCGGTGATGGAGGGGCGATCATGAAATATTTTCTAGGGATCGACATTGGCACATACGAAAGCAAAGGGGTCATCATCGATGGTAACTGTCAGGTGATCGCCATGCATGCCGAAGGTCATGGGATGGAAAATCCCCTGCCGAATCATTATGAGCATGATGCTGAATCCGTATGGTGGGGGGATTTTTGTAAAATTTCCAAGGCATTGCTATGCAAGTCTGGCTTATGCGGCAATGATATTGCTGCAATTGGCGCCAGTGCGCTGGGTGCGGATCTTTTGCCAGTCGATCGTAATTGTCGACCATTAAGAAAGGCAATATTGTATGGTATAGATGCCCGTGCCCATGAGGAAATCAAATTCCTGAATGCGAAGTATGGGGAAGCGCAAGTCTTGCAGTTTAATGGCAGACCTCTATGCTCCAATGATATCCCGCCTAAGATTCTATGGTTAAAAAATCACGAACCTGATATCTGGGAAAATGCATATAAATTGATAACGGGGTCCACTTACCTAACCGCGAAATTAACAGGTCAATATGTTGTCGATCGTTTTTTAGCTTATGGGGCGTTTACTCCTTTGTATGATCCGGACAGCGGCCATATTGATATGAACTATTGTGAGGTATTTTGCCGTCCGGATCAATTGGCTGAAGTGAAGGATACAACAGATATTGCCGGATATGTCACCCATGAAGCTGCAGGGGAGACAGGCTTGGTTAAAGGAACCCCTGTGATTGTCGGCGCTGATGATTCTGGGGCTGAGGCCATTAGTACCGGGGTGCTGGAAGTCGGAGATATGATGCTGCAATTTGGGTCGTCACTGTATATGATTGGATTATCACCGCAGATGATTAAAGATTCAAGGGTATGGAGTGGCGGGTTCATCATCCCAGGCATATTCAGTGTTCAGGGTGGGACCAACGCAGCAGGAACATTGACACGATGGTACCGAGATCAAATATTTCTTGATGCAGTCACAGAAGAGGTACAGACTGGAATGAATGCATACCAGACCATGATGGATGGAGTAGACAAAATTCCGCCAGGAGCCGATGGATTGGTAACATTACCGTATATTGCCGGAGAACGAACACCGTTGAATGATCCCCATGCAAAAGGGGTTATATTCGGCCTAACCATGCGGCATACTCGGCAACACATGTATCGGTCTGCCTTGGAATCAATCGGATATACTGTCGCACAACATTTGGATATATTTAGGGATAATGATGTCGTCATCAATCGCATCCTGGCAGTAGGGGGCGGGACCCAGAACCCCTATTGGGTGCAGATGATTGCTGATATTACCGGATGTACCATTGATACTGCTGGGGTCACCATTGGGGCAAGTTTTGGTGATGCGGCGATGGCTGCCATCGGGATTGGTCATTTTTCGGGATTCCCTGCACTTAAACCGTATATCAAAGCAGGTGTATCCTATCGGCCGGATCTTGGTCGAAATCGAGAATATCAAAAGTACCGGAAGGTATATGATGATCTCTATCAAGTCACGAAAAATCTGATGCACACATTATAGAAAAGATCCTGCGGGGTAATCCCGCGGGATCTTGAATTAAGCAAAAACTATTTAGATTATCAACATCAATCTTTTATTTTCCCCACTTGCCGCGGCCAACATGACCTTCGAGTTCTGCCATGCTGGATGTTATCAGAAACTCGGCATCCGATTTTAAGCGTTGAAAAAGGGTCACACATCGAGGGTCTAAATTGTCTTCAATTCCATCTTCTGCAATCTTCATCAGTCTGGGCAGAAGAGACAGCAATTCAATATGAAGAGCATTGGTTTTACTGGATCGCACCATCAATGCGATATGTTCGTCTTTCATGGCTGCATATTTTTCACCAGGTGAGGCACATTTCGGGCAGATCTCCGGTGGTTGCTCGCCTTCCCAGACAAAATTACAAACGCTGCACTTCCAAGTCATTGATATTCCTCCCTTGATTTAATGTAAACGTTGCATTGAGATGACTCACGGCAGGGACGGCTGATGATATATCCCAAATAACCGCAGTTTTGGATTTAACTAATACTTGATGAAGCGGGAACCTGGTACACCACAAATGGGGCACTTTGCAGGCACAGCCTTTTCGATGTTACCGCAAACAGGGCAAAGATAATAAAAGATTTCTTCCGTCTGTTCGATTTCGCCTAACGCTTCCTGATAGAGCTTTGCATGGACTTCTTCAGCTTGCATGGCGTATTTAAACGAAATCAAGGCAGCTTTATTACCCTCTTCTTCTGCAATTTTGACAAAATCAGGATACATGTCTTTAAATTCGTGGGTCTCACCAGCAACCGCATCTTTTAGGTTATCCTCGGTGCAGCCCGTTTTTTGTGCTACTTCGAAATGTTTCAGAGCATGGATGGTCTCAGCGTCAGATGCAGCTTTAAAGAGCTTTGCCGCATTGAGTTTGCCTTCTAATTCGGCTCTTTTTGCATAGGCCAAATACTTTCTGTTTGCTTGTGATTCACCTGCGAAGGCTTCCATCAGATTTTGCATGGTTTTATTATTTTCCATTGTCAGGCCTCCTACTAATTTATCTTTGGGATTATCCGGAACAGCATTAAATTTCCAGATTTGTTTCTTTTACATTATGGTATCATGACCATATCCCAGGGTCAATATCAACCGGTCAAATTAGAGGTATTTAGCCTGAGCTTTTATCATCCAAAAGACATTATTAATTAGCCCGCTAAATAAATATGCTGTGTAAAAAGTTAAATACAATGTTTTAGTACTCATATAGTTGACATTTAGTCATCTACAGACTAAAATATATTTAGGGGGCTAAATATATGGAGCGAGATTTTCATAACCACATCGGCTATTATGCGCAGGAAATTGCCAGGCAGTTAACATGGGTTCATAATGAAACCTTAAAATCCCATGGTATTACATTTGCACAGTTTCGAGTACTCAACTGTCTCTGGAAACAAGACGGACAGACTTTTACCCAACTGGTGGAAACGTTAAAAGTGAAACCTTCCACAATTACCGGCATCGTGCGTATCTTGATGAGCAAAGGGTTGCTGCTCCGGACAACGGATCCAGATGATAACCGTAGCAGAAGGCTCAATTTAACTCCTGAAGGGCAGATTCTGAAGCAGGATTCATGGAAAATCATTCTTGATTTGGAAAGCCAACTTTCCAGTGGGTTTACCAGCACCGAAAAGGCGTTGATGCTTCAATGGTTAAGTCAAGTCCTGAATAATATCCAGACGGAAGCTAAGACGCTAGACAGTGTGCACATGGATTAATAAAAGGAGGGTCATCATGGATAGAAATTTTTCGATTACTGAGAATCATGCAAGAGAAAGGGATGAGAAGGATTGTCTTCGCTCATTTAGGGATCGCTTCTATCTATTGGACAATGAGATCTATATGGATGGCAATTCATTGGGTTTAATGTCAAAAGATGCAGAAAGAGCAGTGCACCGAGTCATGGAAGAATGGAAAAAGCTAGGTATCAACTGTTGGACGAAAGCATCAACCCCGTTGTTCTATTATCCTGAAGAGCTGGCAAAAAAAATGGCGCCGGTGGTGGGGGCCCATGGGGATGAAGTGATTATCCATTCGTCTACAACCATCAACATCCATTCCAGCATCGCGACTTTTTATCATCCGACAGAGAAACGCTATAAAATCATTGTCGACGAACTCAATTTCCCCACTGATCGTTATGCAGCTGAAAGCCAGATTCGCCTTAAAGGATTGAATCCTGATGATTGCATAGTTGAAATCAAGAGCCAAGATGGCAGAACGATACAAGAAAATGATGTCGTGGCGGCAATGGACGATGATGTTGCAATTGTATTCTTACCATCGGTTCTTTATCGCAGTGGCCAATTGTTGGACATGGCTTTTTTGACGCAAGAAGCGCATCGGCGGGGGATCACGATTGGATTTGATCTCAGCCATTCAGCCGGTGCAGTACCCCATGAGCTGAGTAAATGGGGGGTTGATTTTGCCATGTGGTGTAATTACAAATATTTGAGTTCAGGCCCAGGAGCAACAGCTGGTTTGTATATCAATCGTCGCCATTTCAATAAAACTCCGGGTTTAGCTGGATGGCATGGGTATGTCAAAGAAAAGCAGTTTGACTTGCTCAATGATTTCGAAGCAGGTCAAAATGCAGGCGGGTGGCAGACAGGTACCACCCATGTGCTGAGCATGGCTCCACTGGAAGGGTCCCTGGCAATTTTCCATGAAGCAGGTATGTCTCAGCTTCGAGAGAAATCACTCCATATTACAGCTTATCTGATGTACCTGATTGATGAGATCCTTACACCCTACGGCTTTTCAGTTGGCAATCCAAGGGATGATCATCGCCGCGGCGGGCATGTTGCGCTGGAGCATGAAGAGGCATTGCGAATTAATGAGGCCCTGAAAGATCGAGGCGTGTTGCCAGATTTCCGTTACCCCAATGTGATCAGACTTGCGCCGGTGCCGCTCTATGTGGGTTATCATGATGTTTGGCAGGTGGTACAAATCATCAAGCAGATCATGGACGAGAGGCTCTATGATAATTATGGAAAAGAAAGAGGAATCATCGCTTGAAATGGGTTCGCCGGTACAACTGCCGGCGATTTTTTTTGAAGGGAAAATCAAAATGATGAAGAATGAAAAATCACATGGATAGGCTTGCGAACAATGTCGAGGAGATGCTGTCATGGATACACAACGCCTGTTTTTGAGGCCTTTTCGGAACACGGATCTGGAGATATTCTATCAAATTTGTCGCAATCCCAATGTGGGACCGCCAGCTGGGTGGAAGCCGCATGCGAATATTGCTGAATCCTGGTCAATCCTTCAATCCTTTATCGCTCAGGATCATATATGGGCGATTGAGAAAAAGGATAATCAATCTTTGATAGGCTCTATCGGTCTTCATTTGGATCAGAAACGGATCGGCTTGTCGGTTCGCAGCCTGGGGTATGTTTTGTCAGAAGAAGCATGGGGACACGGTTATGCCACAGAGGCAGCCCAACGGATCATTGCTTACGGGTTTGAAATTATGGAATTGACAATGATATCAGTCTATCATTATCCATTTAATACTGCATCCGAACGAGTCATCCGGAAGTGTGGTTTTGTATATGAAGGGACTTTAAGAAAATCCAGTATGATATTTGACGGACGTATTTTCGATGAGGTGTGTTACTCGATGACCAAGGAAGAGTACGGTGATATTCGGGCTCGATGGAGTAAATAATAAACAAACTCTCCGGATTTCCCGGAGAGTTTGTTTATTGACCCGCTATTGAGAGTGATTCAATGGCAATGGATGGTGATCCAACTGGATCATACCAGAATTTCAGGTCATCAGCCACACCAATTACGTGGGACAACATCGAGAAGAAGTTGCCTGAGACCACGATTTGATTGACAGGTTGGGATGGACGTCCGTCTTCAATTAAAAATCCACGGGCCCCCAGAGAAAAATCACCCGATATTGCATTTGTTCCTGCGTGGAGGCCATCCAACTCGGTAATGAGGAGGCCAGTACCCACTTGGGATAGCAGATCTTCAAAGGATAGGGTGCCTGTTTCAAGATATGCATTACTGTGAGACACACCGATATTTGCTTTGTAGCTACCCCGTGATGCATTTCCGGTGGTTTTAACTTGATCTTTGTGAGCGGTTTTTAGATTGTGGAGCAACGTTTCGAGGCGGCCGGATTTGATCATATATTTTCGATAGCAGGGAACCCCTTCTCCATCAAAGGGGGCAGAAGCGATGCCGTTTTCCAGGGTGGGGTCATCAATCAAATTCACTAAACACGTACCGATCACTGTCCCGACCTTGTCTTTCAGAAGGGACATGCCTTTTTGAACTGCCTCCGCACTGAAAGCAGATAAATATGCTGAAAGCAGACTGGCTGCAGCTTGATTCTCCAGAATCACAGCGTACTGCCCGGATGGAATCGGTTTGGCACCCAATTTGGCGGTGATTTTTTCGATGGCTCGTTGTGGGAGTTGGGCATTCTCCAGCTTATCAAAATCTCGGGTCACTTCAAATTCGAAGGCTGAATACGTTTGGTCTTTTTCCGATTTAATGACTTCCATGTAAGTCATAGCTTGATTTCTTTCGTAGGAGACATCAAGCCCGTGGGAATTGACGATGCGGCGACGGGTAAAACCATCGCCGTAGTTGGACCCGAATATTTTATCCAGTTTTCCACTGTCCATGGCTTCTTTTTCGTTACGCAAAACCAGATCGACTTTGCGTTGAGTACTGACTGTTTCCAAAATGGGATTTACCAATTGCAGATTAGAATACACATTCTTTTCTCCATACATAAAGACGATATCATCGGTTTCTGTCAGGGTTGCCGCCGCCTTGGCTTTGGATACCATTTCACGGGCGGTATCCGGCTCAATAGTTTCCGAATATGCACTACCAACTCGTCCATTCCAGATCCCTCGAAAATTAATTCCTCGTGTGGTTGAACTGGCGAATTTTATGATTTCTTGGTCAAAGGATTGCAGATCGAGAGCGTCTGTCTCCTCCACGTATGCTTCGTATTCGCTGAACCCTTCGGTTTCTGCAATTTCAAACATCTGATTTATCAGTGCGTCAATTGACATGGATGATCTCCTCACTTTCCACCAACGATCATGGATGAGACACGAATGAGTGGTTGACCTACGAAAGCAGGTACACTGCCGCTTTCTGAGCCGCACATCCCGGTGCCAAACTCCAGATTCTGGCCGACCATATCGATTTTCATTAAAATATCGGATCCTTTGCCGATTAGACTTGCACCTCTAACGGGATGGCGGATCTCCCCATTTTCGATTAAATATCCTTCTAATACGGCAAAATTGAATTCACCAGTTGCAGGATCAACTGAACCGCCGCCCATTTTTTTAGCGTATATTCCTCGTTCAATCGAGTTGATGATGGCCTCGCGACTATCGTTACCCTTGGCAATATATGTATTACTCATCCGAGATGTGGGGGCGTATTGATAAGATTCGCGCCGACCGCTTCCGGTCAAAGACATATTCATCCGTCTGGCATTAAGACGATCGATCAGATATCCTTTTAAAATACCGTTTTCGATAAGGATGGTGCGTTGAGTTGGGATGCCTTCATCGTCAATATTTTGAGATCCCCATCCATACGGAATGGTGCCATCATCGACGGCAGTTACACAATCTGCGGCAATCTTCTGGCCCAGTTTCCCAGAGAATTCGGAAGTGCCTTTTGCCACTGATGTTGCTTCCAACGAGTGACCGCAAGCTTCATGGAATATCACACCTCCAAACTCATTCTCAATCGCGACCGGCATTGTGCCTGCAGGGCTGTAAGGTGCATGCAGCATCGTGATGGCAGTGTCGGCGATGTCACGGCCTAAACATTCGACATCAATTAATTCCGAAAACATTTCCATGCCCATATGACGCCCGGGTGCTTCATACCCAACTTGATTTTCTGATCCGTTTGATGCAATTGCTTGTCCGATAAAGCGGGTTCGAACCCGCCGGTCTTCGGTGAATAAACCTTCCGAATTCGCGATCAGAATTTTTTGGTCACTGTCTAACCATCGACCCATGACTTGAACGATTTCATGTGAACGATTTTTCGCACTATGATGCATTGCTTTCAACAGCGCAATTTTTTTTGTCCCGTGAACCGAAGCTGGAACCTGGACGATGGGATAGTGATTTTCGAAAATTCGCTCTTCTAAATGGATGTCTGCCGATTGTGGCAACATGGTCTCCATGATCACACCGGCTGCCTTTTCGGCAGCTGCCAGTAGGCCCGTTCGTGATGTATCATTCGTGTACGCGTAAATACCTCGAAAACCACTAAAAATTCGGATTCCAGCTCCATGAACGCGACCACTGCTAATTTGGTCGACTTTGCCATCAATCAGCACGATCGTGTTAGTATCGGTGTTTTCAAGAAAAATCTCTGCAAAATCGCCTCCCGTAGAAAGGGCTTTTGCCAGAACATCGGTCACTACTGAGGGTTTTATCATATCTTCAGCACCTCGGTCCATTGGTAATCAACTTCCCCTAATCCTTCGCCCAAAAGGACAGTTTCCCTTCTTTTCTTGAGGACAAGAAATATGTGCATGTAAGTGGTATAATATATGAATGGGGGGAATACAATGATGAGGAAATGGATCATCTTGAGCGCGATCGGATTGATGCTGATGTTCAACGGAGCATGTGTGCTGTTGGGGCCGGTGGATTCTGATGCAGAGGACCAATCTAACCCTGCCTCCGCGTGGGAAAGTGTGCTTGTTAAAGAAGTCGTGGATGGCGATACCATCACCCTCACCGATGGTCGCCGAGTCCGTCTGATCGGGATCAATGCCCCTGAAACCCGAAATGGGGATGAAATATACGGGAAAGAAGCAGCCCAAGCATTGACTGCGTTGATAAAAAATAAGGTGGTTTTTCTGGAAAAAGATATTTCAGAAACGGATCAATACGGCAGAACGCTTCGATATGTCTGGCTAGAACGGAAGAATCCGAAGGAATCATCCACCGTAAGAGAATGGATGGTCAACGGCATCTTGCTGGATCAAGGTTATGCCCAACCCTATACCTTCCCGCCGGATATAAAGTATGTGGATTGGTTCATCACATTTGCTCGAGAAGCCCATACACAAGGGCGAGGCTTATGGGGAATCGATCCGGATGGAACGACTCGAGGGACACCTTTATACTAGATGAGAAAATCTTGAAGGAATCTGCCCATTAAAGGCGAATGTGAGAATGGTCATTTGTAAATAATCGAGGTGTCATCATGCTAAATTCAAAGCTGGAGCCTAAAGTAATAAAAGGGAGTCATCGGCGGTTGATTCTGATCTTGGCGGTCATTGTCATTGTGATGATGATTATCTTTGGTCGGGGCGGGTTTGGAAGTGAAGCCCTCCTGATTAACGAAGTGGTCAGTAGCAACCGGTTTACCATTTCTGATGAAGACGGGGAATTCCCAGACTGGATTGAGTTATTCAATTCTGGTAATGCAAAGATGGATCTGGAAGGATTTTGGATTTCCAACGATCCGGCTAATCCTCTGAAATGGGAATTTCCGCAAGTGTCCTTGGATCCAGGTGAATATCTGGTCATCTTTGCATCCGGTAAAGATCGCGCACCGAAGCAGGGTCATTTACATACGAATTTCCGCCTCAGTGCGGAAGGGTGTGCGGTTATTCTAAGCGCCCCGGATGGGAAGATGATTGACAGTGTCAAAGTTGGCGCTTTATATACCAATATCTCATACGGGCGTCGTCCAGGGCGACTTGGCGACTGGGTACTATTCTATGAGGCAACGCCCGCAGATCGAAACAGTGATCAATGGACCCGTTCCATTGAAATCGGCATTGCTGACCCAGTTGATGTTCATTTCAATGAAGTCATGACCTCCAATAAGACATCCATTTATGATACAGACGGAGATCTCTCGGATTGGATCGAATTCTTTCACAGTGGTGATGAACCGTTCAATCTAAAAGGATATTGGCTTTCAGATGATCCGCTAAACCCATTTAAATGGCGGTTCCCAGATATTTCAGTCGAGCCAGGAGAGTATTTGATCGTATATGCATCTGGGAAATCACGGTCGACTCCAAACAAAAATAATCTGCATGCCAGTTTTTCTTTGAACGATACGGATGATGTGCTTGTGTTGAGTAATCCGACGGGCAAAGCAGTGGAGAAGCTGGTGGTCCGCAGTATGATTCAAGATGTTTCCTATGGCTTAGTTCCCGATAACCGGCAAAAATGGCTCTATTATCCGGTTCCGACTCCCCGGGGGGCGAACACCACCCAAGGCTATGAGGCGGGCGAGTTAAGTGGAAAAGAACTTAAATCCAGCTACAAGGTCCAGATCAATGAGGTGATGGCGATGAATACCAACACCCATGCGGATGAGAACGGTGCGTATGTAGACTGGATCGAACTATATAACTATGGTGAAACGGCGATCAATTTAAAGGGGTTTGGATTGTCCGATCGAGAAGGCTCGACGTTCAGGTGGGTCTTCCCTGATGTAACCCTGCAACCAAACAGTCATTTGGTCGTATTTGCATCTGGCAAAGATCGTCGGACACCTGGACGTAATCTGCACACGAATTTTGGGATCAGTTCCCGCGGGGAATATATATATCTGACTTCACCTGACAGCGGCCGCGTCGATACATTAGCTTCTGGTATGCAGTCTGCTGGTATTTCTGCAGGTCGTTATCCCGATGGAGAAAACAATCGGTTTTTTTTTACAAATCCCACCCCGGGTCGGGCAAACCCCTCGGGGGCGTACACTGGGTATGCGCAACCTCCTTTAGTATCTCATTTGGGAGGCCGGTATGACGACCGCGTCCAAGTGACCTTAATCAATCCAAATAGTCAGGGAGTCATTCGGTATACGACAAATGGAAAGATACCGGATGCCAATTCCACGATTTACAATGGGCCCATCAACATCAGCAAAACGACAATTATTCGAGCTCGGGTTTTCGAGCAGGGGAAATTACCGAGCTCATCCGTCGATCAAACATATCTCGTTAATGAGACCACGGATTTTGCGGTCATGTCTGTGTTCATGGAACCCAAAGACTTGTGGGATCCTGCCACTGGGATTTATGTGATGGGCTACGGGGCGTCGTCAGAGTTTCCCTATGTGGGTGCAAATTTTTGGAAGAAATGGGAGCGGCCGATTCACTTCCAGCTCATTGAGCCCGATGGAACCTTAGGCTTCAGTTATGATGCTGGGATCCGCGTTGGTGGGGCCTACAGTCGAGCGATGGGACAAAAAGTGCTGAATATTTTCGCACGGAACCGGTACGGTTCTGCCACCATGGAGTATCCATTTTTTCCGACCAAAACGTTGACGACATATAAAGCCTTGACCTTGCGCCAATCCGGGCAGGATGCTGTCCTGAGCTACATGCGGGATACGATGCAAACCAGTCTGCTGGATGTTACGGATCTGGATTATCAGGCTTACCGGCCGATTGTTCTCTATTTGAACGGCGAGTACTGGGGTCTTTATTACATCCGCGAGCGGATCAATGAGTATTATCTGGCATATAATCATGATGCTGATCCAACAAAGATCGATTTATTACAAGCAAATCGAACCGTCCGTGCTGGCTCCAATACAGAATATACGAAGCTGAGAGATTTTGTCGCAAACAATGACATGCGAGTTGCTAAAAACTACGAGTATGTTAAAACGCAAATGGATGTTCAAAATTATATGGATTATTGGATTGCAGAAATCTATTTTGCCAATACAGACAGTGCCAATATTCGTTTCTGGAAAGAAAGGGACAACCCGAAGTCGAAATGGCGCTGGATCGTCTATGACACCGATTGGGGTTTTTTCAATGTAAATCATAATACTCTAGCACATGTCACAAGTCCCGAAGGGACAGGTGTGGGCAGGCATTTGTCAACGGTGATCATGGTCAATCTTCTGAAGAATACTGAATTTCGGACTGAATTTATTAACCGGCTGGCTTATCATTTGAACACTACTTTTACGCCAGAGCGTGTCGTCGCTCGAATTGATGAAATGGAAAAAGTGATTGAAAAAGAAATGCCGCGTCAGATCGAACGCTGGGGTGGTAAAATGAGTGCCTGGCGAAGTCAGGTGCAAAGACTCAGGAATTTCGCTTTGAAGCGCAATACGATCATGATGGGCCATATCCAACAGAAATTCGGGTTGAGCAATAAAGAGATGGAGATATTTGACGACTGGAATCGTCGATAACCAATGAGGATTGAGGGGGATCTTATGCTGCAGAATATATTTTCTTCGCTATTTATTTCTGGGGATCGCATCGTGGGCTTGATGATATCAATGATTCTTTCCTTTGTCTTGGGCCTTAGTATAGCCCGAATCTACCGAAGTACCCATCGAGGGCTTAATTTTGAACAGTCGTTCTTATCGACGTTGGTTCTATTGCCTCCCATCGTTACTTTGGTCATGCAATTTATTCGAGGAGATTTGGTGCTATCCTTAGGATTGGTAGGATCTCTGTCAATCATCCGCTTCCGGACACCCATTAAAGACACCCGCGATATGGCTTACTTGTTCTGGGTGATTGCTGTGGGTCTCGGCTGCGGTACCGACAATTGGACAATGGCTATTATTGCAACATTGATCCTGGCTGTCGGTATTGTGTTACTCTATTTGATGGAATACGGCAGACCGGTTCATTCTGACTTTGTGCTCGTGATTTCCGGCCACGGTGAGTATCCAGTACGTGAAGTGGAAGGGCTGATTCGAAAATACTCATTAACTGCGCGAACCCGCTCTCAGGAAACGAAAGGGAGAGACTGGGAAATGATTTATGAAATGCGAATGTCAAAATCACAAGAGCGAGATTCTCATCGTTTTATCGAGACGATTCGTAATGTGGATGGTATTGATCGCGTTTCTTTACTTGCACCGCAATTGGCATTACCTATGTAGTAGAATTGGGAGAGGATGAATCAGATGCCTCCGCTCTTGACGAAACGGGAAGTGTGGAGTACTTGGCGATTCGAGCACAAATATCGAATCCCGGCTCTGCAGTATTATCAAATACGAAATGCGATGACCCCTCATATGGAACCTGACGAATTCACAGTCGATCAAGGAGAGTATCTAGTCAGGAGCCTCTACTTTGACACGGACCGATATCAGGCATATCATGAGAAAATCAATGGTGATTTCGGTCGTATTAAAATACGGGTGAGATCGTATGCAGCGACTCATCGGGAAGATGCTCCATTACGGGTGGAATTGAAGACACGCAGAGGGGCGGCAATGGAAAAGTTCAGCAGTTTTGTACCCTTGTCATCCTATCAAGCATTTATGGAGACCGGTCATTGGCCAGAGCACGAAGACAGTTCAGTGTTGACTGAATTTGCCCGACTGTACCATTTACGGACACTGCGACCGAAACTGTTGATTCAATATCAACGGGAGGGATTGGTCTCTCGCCGGAGAGAGGATTTACGCATCACCTTTGACCACCATGTCGAGAGTTGCAGTGCCACAGAAATTTTCCCGGCTCATACTTTCTTCCGCCCTCACCATCCAGAGACTGTCATTTTAGAGATTAAGTGCAAGAATGATCAGCCGGTCTGGCTTTCGCGTTTGGTCCGGCAGCATGGGCTGAAACTGGTTGCCAGTAGCAAATATGCAATGGGAGTTGAGATTTCCCGGCCGGATGTGGTAACGCCGATGTGGTCCCAAGGTTACACCGACCCGCCCGATAAAGCATTAGCGATGTTTGAACTTAAACGTAAACAGAACCAATAAAGATCAGCCAGCGGCTGATCTTTATTGCATTAGTCATATAATCCAGTACTTAAATATCGTTCTCCTGTATCCATGAACACCACGAGTATGGTTTTATCGGACCCCAGTGTTTTACCCAGATGAACAGCTGCTGCTGTCACCATGCCGCTGGAAGGCCCGGCCAGGATTCCTTCCTGACTTGCTAGCAGCCTTGTGTATCGAAGGGTGTCTTCATCTGTAACCGACATGAATCCGCTCAGCAGGGAGACATCATAGACCGGGGGGAATGATCCATCAGGCTCATATCGGCCAACGCCAGCAACAAATGTCTTTTTTTCAGCTGGATTGACGCCGAATATTTTAATATCCGGGTATTTCTCTCGAAGCGCGCGCCCGATACCGGATAGTGTTCCCCCTGATCCAGTACCAGCCAAGAACGCATCAATCTTGCGAGGATATTGTGCGAAGATCTCTTCTGCAGTGGTGGAATAGTGCGCCATTGGGTTGTTGGGGTTTTCCATTGATTTTGGATAGTATGCGCCTGGTGTATCGGCGCATATTTCATTGGCTTTTTTGATCGCACCACCAGTGCGCTCTTCAGCAGGAGTCAATACGACTTCGGCTCCATATGCTTTGATGAGTTGCTGACGCTCAATGCTGGCATTGTCCGGCATGACAATGATGACCCGATATCCTTTGACCGCGCCGACAGCTGCCATACCAATGCCGGCATTTCCGCTGCTCGCTTCAACGATGAGACTGCCAGGTTTCAAATAGCCATCTTTTTCAGCTGCTTCGACCATGGCCAGCGCGGGTCTGATTTTTGCACTGCCGCTAATATTCTGCAGTTCCAGCTTGGCGATAACTTGCGCATGTCCCGGTGGTATGACTCGGTTCAGGCGGACTAGAGGTGTCTGACCAACGGCTTCAAGCACATTTTGTTTCATTTCCGATCATCTCCTTTATGAGTCAAAGTTGATGGTGCAGGCAGACATAAAATCATTCCAAGTCGATTCGAAAGATACGCTGACTTGACATGAAATTTCGATGAGATGATCAACAGGGTATCTCTTTGGAACATAACTGCAAACCATATCTGATAAGCCTGTTTCCTGCTTTAGTTCGATGCGTATCATGCTTTCCCTTCCGGCATTCCCTTTCGGTATGATATGTTCGTGAATCTATGGATCGACTACCGGTAACGGGGTAAGAAATCTGGGTGTCTGGGCTGATCATGACCATGAATGGATATCGAGATTCACTCCTCGGAAAAGGATTGTAAAAGAAAGATCGTCACATAGTTGTTGACAGAGAAGAGTTTAAGGTGTAGTATAAAATTATAAAGGGCGTATGCCCATTAAAACGGAGGGAGGGACCAATGATGCCGAAAAGAGATGGAACAGGACCGATGGGTATGGGAGCATCTACCGGTTGGGGACGTGGTAATTGTGCCAACGGCAGGGGAAATTTTTGCCAGGGTAGAGGATATGCACCTTACGCAGGGTCCAATTATATGGACCCAGTAACAAGGCCGACCTACACTCGTGAGGAATGGCTGCAAGCAAGGGAAACCTACTTAGCTGATCAGTTGAGATGGATACAAGATGAGAAAAAACGACTTGAAGACACAGGCAAGTAATGACTAGGAGGGGGAGAACCCCTCCTCTTTATTGGCAAATGCTATTATTTATTTGATGACCGCTAAACTCCATGATAATATGGTATCAAGATATCTTCGGAAGGAGTGGTTTTCTTGCCACGACCAGTCAAATGGCGCCGAGTTGAGTTTCTACCGGGTTTTCGCTACTTTATACCCAGTGGTGTACCGAAAAACATGCTGGAAGAAAACATTATCAAGGTTGAGGAGTTGGAGGCAATTCGGCTGAAGGATCTTGAAGGCCTTGAGCAAGAGCAGTGCGCTGAACGGATGGGGATTTCTCGACAAACTTTTCAGCGAATCTACAATGTTGCCCGACAGACCATCGCTGACAGCTTGATCAACGGCAAAGCAATTCGAGTTGAGGGCGGGAATTTTACTCGGAATATCTGCCCTGTCAGCTGCCACAACTGCAACCACACTTGGGAAGAGAGTTTCGAGAATTTCGAAAAGATTATGGCAGGTGAATATCATTGCCCTGTTTGTGGTTCACGTGACATCGACTGCACCTACGGACAAGGCAGACAATTTTGCGGGGGGCGCTGTTGGCGTGGAGGCGGGCCTGATCGGACCTAGAGGTAGGGTATCCTGGGGTGAGCAGTTATTGACATATGCCCATAATTAAGATAAAATCCAAGGTGAGACCTTTGTGTGATTAATCAATCGGTTCATATGGTTTTACAACAGAGAGGGGATTGAACAATGGCAGAACAAGCGAGAGCAAGCAATGTGGAAGGCATGGAAAAAACGATTTATCGGTATGGAACCATCGGTAAAGTAGTCGGGGTCATCAGCGGAAAGGGCGGGGTTGGAAAATCAGCTGTAACAGCGATGTTGGCAGCATCCATGGCTCACCAAGGTAAGAAAGTTGGAATACTGGATGCGGACATAACCGGGCCGAGTATTCCTCATATGTTTGGGCTCAATCAAAAAGCGCATTCGCTGGATCATATTATCTTGCCAGTGGAATCCGTTGAAAAGATAAAAATTATGTCGATCAATTTAATTTTGGAAAATGAGGCCGATCCAGTCATTTGGCGAGGACCATTACTCGGCGGGGTTGTCAAGCAATTCTTCGGAGATGTGGCTTGGGATGATTTGGATTACCTGTTTGTCGATCTGCCGCCAGGAACAGGTGACGTTCCTTTGACAGTCATGCAGTCGCTACCCTTAGATGGGGTCGTTGTGGTGACAACACCGCAGGATTTGGTGGGTATGATCGTAAAAAAAGCGATTCATATGGCTGAGAAGCTGGGAGTTCCTGTGCTGGGGTTGATTGGCAACATGAGTTATATTGAGTGTCCTGACTGTAACAAACGAATCCATTTGTTTGGTGGAAATGGTTTGCAGGCGATGGCAGAAGAAACCGGTATTCCTTTATTGGCTTCATTACCGATGATGCCAGATTTGGCTGTATTGGCTGATGAAGGGAAAATCGAACTGGTCGATCACCTTTATCCAGATTTCTTCATGCCAGTTGCAAAGCGACTTCAAGATATTCTGGAAAAAGAATAGTTGCAATCTGAAAGGGGAGATCTTCGATGAAGATTATAACCTTGGCAACTTTCGCAGATGAAAATATGCTTGCTGATTATGGGGTGAAAAAGCGCATTTCCTGACATGTATGTCTGGCTGCCAAAGCCTTGCAAGGTGTCTGGTTCAAAACGAAAGAAAGAATCTTGATATAGAAGGGGATTATGTCATGATAGTGGCAATTGCGGTCGATGGAACGGAAGTCACGGAGCATTTTGGACATTGCTCAGCGTATCTGATTTTCAAGATCGAAGAGAATAAAGTTGTCGACCAAACTTTGCAAATGAGCCCTGGTCATGTCCCTGGTTACTTACCTGAATTCTTGTCTGATTTAGGTGTGGGAACGATCATTACTGGTGGGTTGGGAATCAAAGCTAAAAAAATGCTTGAGGAAAGAGGGATCACCGTGGTTACCGGTGCTACCGGTGAAGCAGCGGATGTCATCGTAAAGTATTTGGATGGGACATTAGTAACTGAAAATAATAGTTGCGACCATTGATGACGAATTTGTTTCGGGAGCAGGATTTCTGAGATATTACACGAAAAAATATAGGAACTGAATCACGACCTCCGAGTTCGCTGCCCTAATGCCGATGCGATGGGCTCGAACCGATAGGGTGTCTCTGGAAACGGTGGCGCCTCCCGACTGGAAAGGAGTGGTGTGGACTGATAAGTCTGTCTCTTTCTATGGGAAAGAGACTTTTTTCATAATGACAGGGAAGGCTGGTGCATCTATTCATGAAAATCAATTTGAAAGCCATAGTGGGTTTATGGATCATCATTGTTTTCCTTGCAGGATGTGGGGGGAATACCGAGCCCCCGATTGATGCAGGGGAGCGAATTCTGTTGGTGCAGAATGGACAAGCTGATATTGAGGTAACTGTGGCATCTCTAAAGGAATTAACGCCTGTCATCATGGATGTGGAGTCTGTCAATTCAGATGGTGAGATTAACACATTCTCAATTAAGGGTGCGCTTTTGTCTGATGTGCTTGCACGCAATGGCAAGACCCAACAGGATCTGAATGCGATCCGGCTGGTTGCTGGAGACGGCTATTCCATTGAGGTGATCAAGGACATCTTGGTTGCTCGAGATATCATTCTAGCCTATGAGATTGATGGTGAACCGCTGAAAGACGATGTTAAACCCGTAAGAATTATCATACCCGACGAACGGGCAATGTATTGGGTACGCAATCTGATGAGAATTGAGATCTATGAGCCGGCAGAAGTGTCAGCAGTAACTGAATTGCATATTATCGAAAGCACCGTCGTGGACTTGGCTTCGGTGGAATACCTCTATGATGGCTCTTTGGATCAAGGAGTAAAAACAACCGACATCGTCCAGTGGGACACAACAAAACCTTTGCCGACTGTCCATTTTTTTACGACGGATGGGATGGATAAAAACGAGACTTGGGACAATTTCCGTAATGGCTTGATAAAATGGAGTGGTACTGAGGTACCGGCGTTCGTGTCAGAAAATATTCCAAGGGGCATGCATGTGAAGGAAATATTATGGTTCACAGCCCAACACCAAGGGTATCTATCATATGTTAGGGCTTTGCAATACTATGATTCAAAGTCCATTCAGGGAAACACAGGTGTATTGTTAAAAGATGTTCTATCATCCATCAATTTTAAATCTGGTGTTGATTTAAGATTAACTGCCACCGATGGATATGCTATCGTTATTGCTGCTGATGATATCGATAAAGGATTACTGTATGAAACAGCGGATCAAAAACCGGGTATCATTTTTTCAGGCATGCCTGCCAACACCCATATTAAAGGGCTTCTTAAGATCGAAACAGTCGAATAAATTACTGGAGGAATAAATATGAAAAAAAGATCAATTTGGATTTTACTCGTAGTCTTGGCGATAATTTTAGCCGGATGTACTCAAGCGGAACCTGAGCAAGAACCTGAATGGATCGTGACAATTGTAACGACAAATGGGAGTGAAATTGAGTTCACGGATCTGGATGTTGCGGATTTGGATCCGATTGTCGTGGAAACAATCCGGACGAAGAAGGATGGGACAGTTTTGGAGGAAAGTTGGACCGGAGTTACCCTTAAATCGGTTTTTGAAGCTAAGCAGATTACAGGGTATACTGGCTGCAGTGCAGAGGCTGCAGATGGTTATGCGGTGGAGTATACAGCCGAAGTCATGGATGGGGACGAGACGATCATCGCATGGCTTTTAGACGGGGTTGCGATGGACGAGGAAAATGGCGGTCCCGTGCAGTTAGTTCCGAAAGGGCAGTCAGCGAATATGTATCTTAAAGGATTGAGCAAAATCATTCTGAAGTAATCGCAGGTGATTTCTATAATGAGTCGATTCTTATCACGGTTTAGTATGTTTGATCTAGTCGTCCTGGCCTTGATGGCTTGTTTAGGTATTGCTTCAAAACCCATAATTGTTCCTTTAACTCATATCATTACCGGTCCGCTGTATATCCCCGGTGGTGTGATTGCGGGTGGGTTCTATATGATGTGGATCGTGCTTGGTAGCGGACTGGTCCGTAAGTTCGGTGCAGGTACTTTAATTGCTGCTGTCCAGGCAATTATGGTCATGGCGCTAGGTATTTACGGGACACATGGCTTAATGAGTTTATTTACATATTTGCTCCCTGGTATTGCTGTCGATGTTGTTTGGTTGCTCATGGCGAGGAGAGAGAGCCTCATTTTCTGTTTCCTGGCGGGAATTGCAGCCAATACAAGTGGTGTTTTCCTGGTGAATCTTGTATTTTTTCGCCTTCCTTTGATCCCCTTATTACTCACATTATCCAGTGCGGCACTTTCAGGTGGCCTAGGTGGGCTTGTCGCATACTCTATGATTCGGCAGGTGGAGAAAAGCCAATTAAAATCCATTTTGGTGAGAGGGGATCGATTATGAAAAAAGGCGTCCCTCAGTGGGTGCGGGTGGTGGCAATCTGTTTGATTTTAATTTGCAGCCCCCTTGGATGTCAAAGTAAACAAACGGCTGGATTTATTCCACCTTTGGAGATTTCCGGTGACATCACCCAACCCCTGATTCTAAGCAAAATAAACCAAACAGAATTGCAGAGCTTTGAAAAAAACGGGGTAGCATATCAGGGTATTCCCTTACAAGGGATTATCAAGGATACGAGCCCGTTATCGGACCGCTATACCATCTTGATGGTGTCTAGTGACGGGCTTGCAGCTGAAATTCAAGGCGATCAAATCGAGTCAAGTTATTTGGTCTTCACCAACGAAAATGGATGGGAAGCAATCCATCTTTTTCATCCCCCTAGCGCAGCAGTCAAGAAACTTGAACGGCTTATCGTTGTTACACAAGGGGATCTGGACCTGAAAGATTCCTTCAATCTGATATCAAGTGAGAAGAACATATCTCAATTAACACCAGGGCGTCTTTTCGCTACGGGGTTTTGCGAAACTCCATTTTTGGAGGGGACGTCCTTGATTACGAAGGATGGAACTGATTATCGTGTATCTGTTTATACAAGGCGTTTGGCGATTCCCATTAATACCCTAGAAGGAATTGAGATACCGTTTGCAGTTGTTTCTAAAAGCGGGAAGATCATTCAAGAATGTACAAACGGATATATTCAATGGATGGGAAACTCCCTAAGATATATTTCCGATGATGGCCGGATTCGATTAGATGATTTAGCAGGAATTTTTGTTCACCCACCCACTTCATCAATTACAGACCTTTACGATCCGATTGTTGATTCGTTAGTGCAAGATCGAAAGGTTCTCATCATCTTGCTGGATGGGTTTGGATATCAACAATACCGCGAAGCAAAGGAAAAGGGGAGCATTCCGTTTATGCAGACACTATCGGATGCAATCCCCACGATGACAGCGTATTCGCCAGTCACAAATACAGGGATGGCTGCTATTTTGACCGGAGAATGGCCGGATGTCAATGGTGTGAATTCGAGAGAGCAACGGGAATTAAGCGTGCCATCAATCTTCAAAACAGTTCTGGACTTGGAGAAAGAGGGGATTCTTCTCGAAGGAAACATCGGTATCCTGAAGACAGAAATCGAACCTTTATTGCATCTGGACCTGGATGAAAGTGGCGATGCGGATGATGAAATTTTTCAGTCCGCCATGGATAAGATGAATGGTGGATATGATTTGATGATGGTTCATTTCCACAGCATTGATGATGCGGGGCATGCAACCGGCCCGTTAAGCCAGGTCACCATGGATACAATCCGGCGGAATGATACCTACGTGAAAGCACTGGTTGGCGCATGGAAAGGTCCTGTGTATATTATTGCTGATCATGGCATGCACGCGACGGACGATGGTGGGTCCCATGGAGATTTCCGAATTGAAGACTTATTGGTTCCCTTGGTGATCACAGAAGGGGGTTTGAAACCATGAAGAAAGTGATTTGGATCATCGCCATATTGGCTGTTGTCGTGGGGGTTACGGCATGGCTTAATCGTGGTGGGCAAGAAGAGAAGAAACGCAGTCAGGACGACGCCACTTTTGCGATCATTCATGGAGATCGGCGGATTGAAATCGAGTTTGCCGATGTACTTGCACAGCCTCAATATGAATTTGATGCCATTCTTCGCAGCAGCGGGAAAGCACCCGTTGATACCCGTTATAAAGGAGTAGAGATGAGAGATCTCGTTGTTGCTTCCGGTTTTGATCTGGAGTCAGTCAACCAGGTCATTACCAAGGCAGTGGATGGATACACTATCGTATTAACCGGGGATGAAATCAGAGCAGCGGATAATGTATACATTGTCTACGAACGAGATGGTGTGGATTTAGGCGATCGAGAGTCAGGTGGCAGTGGACCTTATCAGTTGGTGATTCGCCTGGATCAGTATGGCCAGCGGTGGAACAAATATCTTTGGGAAATTGAACTACAATGAGTCTGCCGATTGAAGTTGTGGATCTATCTTTTCGGTATAACCAAAGAAGTCCGTGGCTGCTCCGTAATGTTCATTTGAGCATAGGTGAAGGGGAGTCATTGGCAATCGTTGGGTTAAGTGGAGCTGGAAAATCGACGCTGTGTTATTGTATCAGTGGGATTATTCCCCATGTATACGATGGAGAGATGTCGGGAAGCGTTTTTTTATATGGTGAAAACACGCAGCGTATCACTTTACCCAAGATTGCTACGACATTAGGCGTTGTCTTCCAAAATCCAGACAATCAATTGTTTTCTCCAACGGTCGAAGACGAAGTCGCATTTGGGCCGGAGAATCTTTGCCTCACATCAGAAATGATCGGGAAACGAGTGGACGAAGCACTGCAGCTAACAGGAATATCCCATCTGCGATATGACTCACCACATCGGTTATCCGGCGGTCAAAAACAACTGGTTGCTTTAGCTTCGGTGTTGAGCTTGAGCCCAAGGATCATTATCTTTGATGAAGCAATGTCACAGTTGGATGATTTCGGTCGGGATGCGGTCAAAGGATTGATATACAAATTAAAGCATGATGGCAAGACGATTTTAATGGTGGAACATGACTTTAGCAATTTGGATGTGGCAGATCGTACCCTCATGCTTCAGGATGGATCATTGACGGATTTTTCCGGGAGTCTTCGCACTGGAAGCGAGGTGATCCTATGATCGTCTTAGAGGATGTGGGGTTTCAGTATAGCCGGAAAGGGCATCAAATATTCCATGGCATTAGTTTTAATCTCAAACAAGGAGAAGTCACTGCATTGGTTGGACCGAATGGATGCGGGAAAACAACGCTTGGCAAACTTATGACAGGGATTCTCAAACCAAGCCAGGGACGAATTTTGGTGGACGGCCTCGATACGCGTACGGCTGAGTTAAGTGCTTTAGGCCGAAAAGTGGGGTACTTGTTCCAAGAGCCTGAACGGCAATTGTTTGCATCAACCGTCACAGAGGAGTTATCATTTGTCGGGGATATCATGAACCGGCCTCAGGATGTGACACGGAGTCAGGCTCAACGCCTCATGGAAATGTTCCATTTGCAAGCTCTTGCCAATGAGTTCCCTTTCCAATTGAGTCGGGGAGAAAAACAACGATTGGCAATTGCCACTGTAATGATGAATGAACCTGAATTCTATATTTTCGACGAACCCACCACAGGGCTGGATGAGTTGCGTAGACTTGAGTTATCCACAATTTTGCAGGATTTGTCTGATCGCGGTACCGGCATGCTGATCATCAGTCATGATCGGCAGTTTATCCAGCGGCATGCCCAGCGCATTATGCGACTGGAAGGAGGGGATATGGTTGAAGATCGATACCTCCCTTGATCCGCGCACAAAACTGGTCGTAGTCCTTTCCATATCTAGTCTGGCTGTTTGGAGTCGGAACATTATGATTCTGGGTATCCTATTAGCGATTTCTGGAATCATGTGTTTATGGGTCGGCAGTGATATGGGCAGCCTGATGAAAAAGATGAAGCGATTTTTCTGGGTGTTTGCTGCAATGGTCATTGTACAAAGCTTATTTGCTTCTGGAAGTCGAGCATTGGTATCAATCGGGGATATTGTTCTAATTTCCGAAATTGGGTTAATCAAAGGCATCCAGATCGTACTGCGATTTTTAATCATTGTTACATCCGCATTAGTGATGACCTCTTCTCATTCAAGGGCAATTATCCAAGGGCTGGTTCAATGGAAGATTCCTTACGAATTGGCATTCATGGTTTCTGTGGCAATCAGGTTTTTACCATTATTACAGGAAGAAATCACGGATATGATGACTGCTATTCAGCTGCGAGGGGTGAATTTAAGAAAAGTACCGGTATCCCGCCGGTTGCGGACATATTCCTATTTGTTGATGCCCATGATCGTCAGCGTGCTGCTCAAATCCCGAGATCTATCCATGGCAATGGAGATGCGAGCATTCAGAGCATTTCCGACTCGAACCAGCTACCGGCAGCTTACTTTTAAATCCTTGGATTATGGAGTCATGGCGGTTAGTGTGGTTGTGACTGCCATGCTGGGATGGTTGATGATAATTAGCTAGGAGGTGCATTATGCGCATATTTTCCATCCATGGGATTACGAAATCTGGAAAAACTACTACCGCAGAAAACTTGATCAAAGAATTAACTCGCAGACGTTACCGCGTCGGGTCTATTAAGGAGATTCATTATGAGCAATTTGCAATAGATACAGTAGGCTCCAATACTCACCGGCACCAACAGGCAGGTGCGACGTTGGTAACAGCAAGGGGATATACTGAGACTGATCTTCTTTTCCCATCAGCGTTAACCCTGGAAGCAATATTAAGCCATTATGACCATGATTTTGTGGTCATGGAAGGTGTTACTGACACCTGTGCGCCCAAGATCATAACCGCGCATACGACGGTGGAAGTGGACGAGCGTTTAGATGATACGGTATTTGCCATATCCGGGTTATTGGCAAACACGATGGATACCTATCGCGGATTACCGGTGATTAATAGCATCAAAGAAGCTGGCCGGCTGGCGGATCTGGTCGAAGAAAAGGTTTTCTCACGATTACCTGATATGAAGCCAGATTGTTGTCACGGGTGCGGATATGATTGCCGGGGCTTGTCTGCTCGGATTCTGTCGGGATTAAGTTTACGATCCGACTGTGTCCTCAGTCGGGGGGATATTCAATTAGTGATTGATGGGCGGGTCATACCCATGGTCCCATTTGTTCAAACGCTGTTGCGGAATGCGGTTCTCGGAGTTGCCGGTGAACTGGAAGGCTATCGGAGTCATGGAGCCATCCAGGTCAATATCAGGAGGACAGCCAATGAATAAAGGGAATCCGGACCCGGAAATATTTAAGCTCGGCACACCTATGTCCTCATTTGCCAGCAAAAAGAATCGGGTGGTTCTATTAGACCCGGATCCTGCCACGGGTTGGACAGAACCGGTGATTTTGAAATCCTACCCGAATGCGCAACGAAAGGAATATGAGGCGTGCATTCTGGATATGTTAGCTGGAAAAGTACCGGTCCCCCAGGTGCTCTTATCAGGGGTCGACTATTTGGTTTTATCCTATGTTCGGGGGGACAATCTGGCCGACTGGCTGCAAATGGAAGAGGCAAAGCATGCGCCCATGGTCTCTGATGCCGTGAGGTGGACGATGACGGCATTACTGGACTGGTTGGTGGATTTCTACACGACCATCGGTCAGGTCTTCGGGGACGAACTGATCATGGGAGACATCAACCTGCGAAACTTTCTGGTAGGGGAGGGGATCACCGGTATCGATTTCGAAGATGTGTGCAAAGGGGATCAAGCGACGGATATTGGCGGGATTGCCGCGTTTATTTTGACGTATGATCCTGGATTTACACCATGGAAACACCAAGTGGTTGCATGGTGGATCGACACGGCCGCACGGCGTTTTAATCTGGAACGAGGGATTATTGAAGCCGAAATGGATTTGGAGCTACAACGGATGCAGCTGCGCAGAGCATGAAGCAGGGTGAGGATCACCCTGCTTTTATAATATGATCAACACCGGTCAATCGAAAACTTCTTCTGAGCGTGGGGTTTTAGGCAGTCTCTTTGACAACGATGATGCCCTACAGGCGACCGAAGAAACGGGCAGCATTGGTATACAGCCATTTCTCAATGACTTCATCGGGGAGCGGGAGGGCCTGCATCTGGGCAATCAGCGTTTCCAGGGGGATGCACTGCAACTGCCAGTTTGATGCAAAGCAGAACTTATCGGCAATGGCATCAACCCCATAATGGATCAAGGATTCAAAACCAGCTCCCGGGGATGTAAATTTTGCGGGTTCATGAATCTCTGCATTCATGTAGACATTGGGATGCCGTCTGACCAGACCGATCATTTCCAAAACCCAAGGCCATCCCCCCACTGCGGCCATTATTTTCAGTTCCGGGAAATCTCGTGCGACCTGATCAATATATCGGGGATGCCCGATATCCATGGGAACTGCAGCACTCAGGTTCATACAGCCGTAAATGAACATTGGTACATTCAACTCTACACATTTAGCATAGATAGGATAGCAACGAGGGTCAGTGGCAGGCACACCGGTACGAAAAGCAGTCATATATGCAGCGTGGAGCCCTAAATCTTTGACAGCATACTCCAAATGACGGACTGCTTTCATACAATCTTTTGGATCCAGGTAGACAAACCCTAATAGTTTGTCTGGATATTTGGCAACGATTTCCGCTGTTTTCTCGGTGGAATGATCATGGGTGCTGGTCACACCCCACTCAACACCGATATGATCCAAGTGTTCCATGAAATCCTCCAGCGAAATGACATGTTGCCTGGCTGCTTGGCGAATTGTCGGTTCCAATTGACCAGGGTCAACCTGGGTGATTTGATCCAGCTGTTTCATAGATAAACCGATTGCCCGAGCTAGTTTGTCTCCGAAAGTATATTTGTAACCGACATAACTTCGAGCGCCTTCTCCAACACAGTACCAGCTGAGATAAGTGACCAGGTAATCTTCTGTGGCAGGGAGATCTAAATAAAGATCAATGACTTTTTTCATGCTATTTCCTCCTTCATAAAAGTAGTCCGGATGGACTTAATTTTCAGTTGTCAATGCACGCCACTCTGCAACCGTGCCATTTTGTTGATTCTGTACCGTATACTTATAATATCCAAAATTGGCTTCATGGTGCACAATAATCTGAAGCCTATCATAGCTATCCCAGTTCAGATCGGGTTGTTTTAAAAGTATTTGGGCTGCTTTTCGGATCAGTTCATCGTCGTTGTCCGAACTGAGTACGGGTCGTAAAGTGATGTTCAAGGTCTTGGTGACTTCTGCACCGGTCTGTGAAGTGGTGATGGCTGCGCTGAATCGCGTTGGCATGCCTTGACGAAAGCTCATGTCATCGAGTGCGAGCAGATCACTATCGGTACGGAGGACAAAAGTACTGAAGCTGTAGGAAGCCCCCAGCATTGCTACAAAAAGAAGGATCAGAATTACCATGTGTCCCCTCCACACAGGGTTCGTCACAACGGGGCGATGGGTGTTGCGGATGGGAACCACATAGGTTTTGGCAAGTAGGTCTGGAAATCCCTGACGTGTTTGTCGATTAAACAAAATCAGATAATAGGTAGCAAAGGAGAACCCCGTGATGATGGAGTTTAAGATCAATGAAACAAGCCTGGGCGTATTCAGGGGTAGGATGGGAAGATCCGATATAAACGATGGCAATAAGAAAATTGCAGCACGAATCAGAGCAGAGCCGATGGCTATCGGGTACCCATCATTTGCCACAACACGAATTTTCATAATGCGTTTACCCAGGGTCTGACCCTTCCCCAACGGACCATGAAGCAGGGTATAGTAGGCCATAGCAATCGTAAAGCCAATGAGATTTGCAGCATAGCCCAGTCGGAATACATTGGTTTTCATACTCAATGCCAAGACGCCGATGGCCATCGTGAGAAACATGGTATCGATAATATAAGCAAAGAAACGCTCGACTAAGCCGGCAACAGGGTTATTCTGACTCTCGGATTCAATCACATCGGGAATCTCCAGATCGTATGGTTGATTGGATTCCAATTTCCCGCCCCCTCGTCATTTCATTGGGATGACCTGACATTCCCAGGTTCAATGATTTGATTCAAGGAGGCCGACCATAACTCCTTCTCATCAATGTAGGCTGTGATGTCCATAATGCTATTTTTGCTCCCAGATTGATGTCAAGTACCTTAAAGGGGGATGGAAACCTGTGACATCAGAACTGACGGGAGCTATGTGATTGTGCTATGTAGAATGGCTGACCAGGGAGCATGAATCTGGTGAACATCATGGCATGAGAGTATTAATTGGAATTCAGAGGAAAATGTATCTGTAAGTAGAATCACTTATCATCGTGTTTTTGACGCCAGGGGGTGTACGGAAGGGGATGGCCATGAAAGAACTGATCTATACATCGCTGGGTTCCAATATTCGCAGCTACTTGATCCAAGAAGCTTTAACCTGTGCGCAGAAGGGTCAACAGGTATTGTATCTGGTGCCATCACGAGAAGTGATATTCTCTGTTCGAGACGCGATCATGAACGGGAATGGATCGATGAATGTGATTGTCGGCGGGATGGAGGACCTGGAGGAATGGGTCCTTGGGTCAAAATGGCATGATCGCAGAATCATTGATTCAGACACCGGTTTATTTATCATGCAGCGACTGTTGAGTCGGGATGTCGGATTTTTTAATTACTCCGCCAAGACAACGGGGTTCTCAAGAGAGATGCTGGATCTGGTCAGGGAGCTGAAACGAACCGGTTTAAAACTGGATAAACCGACCTTCATTCCTGGAGATGTTGAGCATGCCGAGTCTGCTTCTCGCTGGCATGCGACTGTTCGCTTGGGGTGCATGTACCAACAAGAACTGGACCGCTTGCAACTCAGCGATGTGGATGACATTTCCCAGAAGGCTGCAATCGATGCGGAGACACCGGATTTGTTTTCGACAATCGGTCTGATCATTATTGACGGATTCGTTAACCTCGATGAAGTGCACATGGCTATGTTGGCACGGATTACCATCAGCCATCCGCAACTGCCTATCATGGTGAGTATACCATTCAAAACCCATGCCGGAGATGCGTTTATTCAAAACGAGATCATTCAAAGATTAGAAGCGATGGGGTTTGTCAGTACGGAAGTGCACGACGCAGCATACAACCATGTCTCAGAAGGTGCAAAGCTTTGTCAGGACTGGTTTTCCGAATGTCGACCCGTGGGATCCCAGCCAGCAAATGAAACCGATTTGCAGGTATGCATCTATAGCTCCCCCTGTGTGGAAGATGAGGTCCGTCAAACATTGAAGCAGGTGAAAAAACTGATGATGGAATCGGATCAGTCCCCCAGCGATTTTCTCTTGATCGTAAGATCCCAGAACGGATATGTGGATTATTTGCCCGCCGTTGCCGAAGAATTGGGGATCCCCCTGAGCTTTTCCAGCAGCCACCCCCTCCATCAAAGTGCACTCATCAAAGATGTTCTGTTGACATTGACGCAGATTGCAGCTGGGGCAACCCCATCCGCGGAAGCACCTTTCTGGTTCTGTCATCGTCAGCATCCGGATGCTGATTTTGAACATCAATGGCACGTGTTGCAGGGAAGATGGGCTGGAGACAAGACTTTAGGTGAATATGCCATGGACATGATGACATGGCTGGATACCAGTTTTTGGGATGAAGCCTTGGCGGAGGCACACCAATCGGGAGTGTATACTCAAACCCAATGGCAGCGTGAAGTTCAATCCATGCAGAGTCTATATCGGATTTTGGATGGATTTCGCAATATTCAGGAGCTCCTGGAACCGAACCCCATGAATACAGAAACATTTTTGAATATGCTCAACGCACAAGTCCAAGAGAAAACCACATCGGTCCGCCGCCAAACGGGTGGTGTCCGCGTAGTAGACCCGGATTTAGTGAGAGGGCTTCATGTTAATCATGTATTCATCATGGGTCTCAATGAAGGTGAGTTTCCGCATCAAAGCCCCGGTACTGGAATTCTCCGAACGACAGATCGCCTCTGGTTGCAAGGGAAAAGCATCCACTTGAAGACGCCTGAATGGGAATTTCAGCGAGAGAAGATTCGGTTCCTGTGGTGTGTTGCGGCAGCCACGAGGAGTTTGACGCTTTCATGCCGGTCTGCGGGAGAGGATGGGACCTATACACAACCTTCCCCGTTTTTGACCGATGCGCATCAGTATCTGGGATCTGAAACCATGTCGGAGCGGACTTTGCGTGATCGGTACCGCATGAAACCGGAAGACTGGTTTTCAATGTCAGAGGCATTTCGGCAACTGGTCATGGATCAGCAGTGGGATGCAGCCCTGAACTTGCTGCAAGAGGCAGATGATTCGATTTCTAATGGTTTAAAAGAGGCGCTGCCATGGTTCTTGGAAGCGAGACATATGATTGCAGACCGATATGCTACGGCCTCGGTGGGTCTTTTTGATGGTTGGCTGGCAGGGGCAGATTTCCCGCAGCAAGATCTTGCCTACCGTTATAGCGCATCACAGCTGAATAGCTACGCAACCTGTCCCTTTAAGTATTTCAGTGATAAAGTCGTTAATTTGAAGGTGGATGAAGAAGAAGAGGAATGGACGCATCTGGTGATCGGGAATCTGTATCATACAGTTTTAAAGGAGTATTATGCCCAGGCGGCAGCAGGGGTGGAACTGGATGCGGTTCTACTGGCAGCACAGGTACGAATTGCCATGGATGAAATGAAAAAGGATCAATATAGCTCGGTATATATTGAAGCAAAGCGGATGGAAGTCCAGGCAACACTGGAAACTTTCATATCAGCGGATCTGGCTTATCGGAACCAATATGAAAGTGTGACAGGAAAACAATTGGTCCCCACATTTTTTGAAGCTGATTTGAAAACAGATGGACCATTTGATGGTATTTCTTTCAACGCTCGCATCGACCGGATCGATCTGGAGATGGATCAAGGTCAGCCGACGGGCAGATTTGTGGTCTATGATTATAAACGGAAAAATGCCAAAACCTTGCAAGATATTCTAAAAGGAGCCGACTATCAGTTATTGCTGTACGCACTACTAACGCCTTCATGGGTTGCGATGAAACTGGAACGCCAATCTGCAGTGTGTCTGGGGGCTTTCTTCTATACGATTGTTGAACCGAGCAGGGTCGGATTCTTTCGAGGTCATGCAAAAAAACAATTGGGAACCAACAAAAAAGATATCCAGGATGCGATGTGGGAGCCATTTTTGGATTTGATGAGAAACAGAATATCCCGATTGGTGATGCAGATCCGGCAAGGCGATTTTGCATTGTCGACCCACTGTCCAGCGGGTAATCCGTTCAGCGGAATGAGTTGTCCCTATAGCCTGATTTGCCGTTTTGACCGAGAACGGTTGCAGCGAAAAGAGGTTAGATCATGAACACCATGCTCACGGCCATGAAAAACCGCCACAATTTGAGTGATGAACAGTGGGATGCGACGGAAACCGGGCATAATCTGACTGTAACAGCGGGAGCTGGGTCTGGAAAGACGCGGGTTTTGACCGTTCGCTATCTGCGCATGCTGATGGAAAATCCCGATCTGGATCCGGATGCAATCGCTGCGATTACCTTCACCGAAAAAGCGGCCATGGAAATGAAAGCACGGATCCGCACATACCTGGACATCGAAATCCAGGCTGCGGCCAATGATCAAGTGCGATTCCGCTGGATGAAGATCCGGGACCAAATTTCTGATGCACCAATCAGCACGATTCACGGATTCTGCGGGAGACTCATCCGGGACCATTATTTTCAGCTATCATTTTTCGATCATCTTGGTCTCGATCCTCATTTTGGTATCATGAACGAACCGGAGAAGAATAAGATGCTCCGGAAGATTGCAGATGAAACCCTGAAAACCTACTGGAGCGATTCTGCCCATCATGCTGAAGGAGCGCATCTGGCATGGCTGTATGGGGCTGATTTCATCGGAAAGGATTCTTTGGCGGAAACCATGATCCAGATCTACAAAAAGGTGCAAGAAGCTGGCGCAGACCCCACGGAACTTAAATTTTTAACCCACAGACAGTTAGCAGAAGGCATTGAGGGGGATCTGGTGGCCGCGGCAATGACCATGGCTTCGTTGATTCAGCAGATGCATGAAACTTTTCAGCAAGAGAAGCTGGAATTCAATAAACTGGATTTCTCAGACCTGGAAGTGATGACCAACCGTCTCTTGCGATTGGATCATGTTCGTAAGAGTATCTTAAAACAATACCGTTATGTTTTCGTGGATGAATTTCAGGATATCAATCCATTGCAGGAAGAAATCATCCGGATGCTGACCGGATTCGGGACAGAACCCTACGAGAATCGTCTTTTTGTGGTGGGTGATCGGAAACAGTCGATTTATGGGTTCCGAGGTACGGATGTGGCTCTTTTTGACAGAGTCAGAGACGAGATGGCAACGGGTGCAGGTCGGGTCGTCAAACTTGAGACATGTTATCGGAGTACAGAAGTTCTGATCAAGGCATTTAATGGGATTTTCGGTTATTTATCTGAACGCCATCATCTTGATTTAAATGAGCCGCTGAAACCAAGTGAGAAGCAGGAACTAACACCAGTGGTGCCCTTGGAACTGGTGGTCTATCCGAAAAAAAGCGGCGGTGATCCGCGAACGCCGTTAGTCAGCCAAATCATCACGATTCTCTCAAAGGCGGGCCCTCTGACAGAACTGGAAGCTAACATGGAAAATCTGGAGGCCATGGATGGCGACAATGGTGACCGGATCCATGAAGGGAATGTCCTTGGGGATATCATTTTGAGGATTCATCGGGAAGGCGATGTTGCATTCAAAGATATGGCTGTGCTATTACGGAATCGAAACCCGCTTGCGGGTTATGAACAAGCCATGCGGGCGAAAAATATACCGTACACGGTACTGGGTGGTCTGGGGTTCAATCAAAAATCAGAGATCCAGGACATCATGCATTTATATCGGATTGCTTATTTCCCGGATGATGGTCTTTCTCTGATTGGTGTACTCCGGTCCCCGATATTTGCCGTTTCTGATGTGGGATTAGCAGCCGCCGCGGGTATTTTGTTGTCACCAGATCAAATTCAAAGGAAAATCCAGCAACTGGATCAAATTGTTTTTCACGAACCGAAGGATCATCATCAGATTGGTCGTGCTTTACATGTGATTCAAGGCTTACAGGCAGATGCAATCTTGATGGGGGCCGGTGAGTTTTTGCGCCATATGGTTCGGATTACACGATATCACGAGATTCTTGCAATCCATCCTGAACCTGAACAGCGACTTCGGAATCTCGAAAAATTGATGGCAATGGCAGATGAATATGATCTGGACGGGATTTTCCCGGCAGCAGAATTTGCGGATTACCTGGCTGATAAGACTTCGGAAAGAGAAGAAGGCGGAGAAGCCCTCTTAGATACAGAGCACAGCGATGCGGTTAAGTTTCTGACGATTCACGGGGCAAAAGGGTTGGAGTTTCCAACTGTCATTCTCCCGGATGGGGGTAAAAGCTTAACAAAGGGAGCGAAAGCCTTCAAACAGTGGATGGTGTTTGACCCAAAATGGGGAATTCTGGCCATCAAGGCTGATGAAGAGGGGAAACGAGATGCCGGTTCCAATTCTCTGTATCAAAATTGGCAGCAACTCGCCTTAAAAAGGGAAAAGGATGAAGCGTTTCGACTCCTTTATGTGGGTTTTACCCGGGCTGAGCAACGTCTGATCGTCATCGGTGAAGATCAAGCACCCGACGAACCCAATACCCCCGTCAAAGTGATCAAGGAATTCTGGGACCAGGGTGTTAACGGGAAGCAGCTCATACGGGTGACTGACTATTCTGGTGAAGCATCTGATCCGGTTTCCCATCCAGATATGGACAAGGAACCAATGACTGGAAAAGCCCCACAGGCGCAGATGGGATGGCGCTGGTCCAAACCATTGCCATTGGTCACCAGTGTGAGCCAGTATTTACGTTATCAAACCTGTCCACGACAGTATTTTATGAATCGGATCAGCGGGGGGAGTGAAGGTCCCGCTCAACGAGTAAATCGATTCGAGAAGCAACCTTCCTGTCGGGAACTTTCGGCCGCGGAGAAAGGTACACTGATGCATCGTCTCCTGGAACATGAATCCGAAGAGTGTATAAAATTAAACGATCTGATTATCTGGGTGGGTCAACAATACCCCGGTAAGGATCCGGAGAATCATGCTGCAATTGCCGAAGCGTTAAAGCGATATCTGCATCATTACCGGCAAATCACGACTCAACCGCGTTGGGCATTGGGTGGCAGACGAATTGCCTCCCATCAAGAAATCCCGTTCCGGATGGCACTGCCTGTCACAGAAGATGTCGTTTTGCAGGGCATGATCGACCGGTTGGATATTTACGAAACAGATCAAGGGCGTCATGGTGTGATTATCGATTACAAAACCAATCAGATCCGGGAAGCCATGGACGTCGAGAAACTCCTGCGCGATTACACCCCCCAGATGTTGATCTACCGGATGGCAGCGACGAATCAATTCTGGTATGAGGGTGTCCGGCTTGATAACTGGCAAACCTGGTTGCTGTTTCTGGATCGGGGTGACTGCAGGGAAGTGCTGCCCGATAGCGAAGAAAGTAGTCAGTGCTATCAACAGATGCTGGAGGGTTTTGCCTTCATGGCAAACCACAATCAATTAGCAGATTATCCTGCATGTCAAGGGGATCATTGTCGATATTGTCAATTTCAGCAAGGATGCAGGAAGTGAGGGGGAAAAATGATGATTAAGGCAAATTTAGTCGTGATCGGAGCACAGGCAGCTGGTATGAGTGCAGCGAGTCGTGCGAAAAGAAAGAAACCGGAGATGGATATCCTGGTTTTAGAAAAGGGAGATCATGTATCCTACGGAGCATGCGGGCTTCCATATTTTGTGGCTGATCTTGTCAAAGAGATGGAAGGGTTGGTGGTTCATTCTGCGTTGTTCTTTAAAGAGAAACGGGGCATCCCCATCCTGACTCGACACGAATGCATCGCCATTCATCCTGTCGAAAAGACAGTAGTTGCCCGTTCTTTGGATAGCGGTGAGGAAGTGAAAATCCAATATGATGGATTGGTCATTGGAACGGGGAATGAGCCTACTTGGCCGGAGGCGTTGAGTGGCCGTGAACTGCAAGGTGCGTTTACTTTGAAAACCATTGAAGATGGAATGAAAATCAAATCGTATATTGAAGAACTCACACCAAAATCTGCTGTGATCATCGGTGCTGGAATCATCGGATTGGAGATGGCAGAAGCACTGTCAGCCCGGGGAATGGCGATCACCATATTAAAGCGGCCGGGCAGTATCCTGAGGATGCTGGATGATGCGATGACGCTGCTGGTTGAAGAGGAGTTGGCCAAACACGGGGTGGTTCTGATCAAAAATGCGGAGATCACATCGATCAACGGTGAAAATGGGGTGGTCAAATCTGTCACGTCAAATCAAACCGAGTATCCAGCGGACCTGGTCCTGGTTGCGGCAGGTGCGACCCCGCGATCTGCCTTGGCTCAAGCATCCGGTCTTGCCATCGGCAGTTTTGGAGAAATCGTCGTAGATGACCGGATGATGACCAGCGATCCGTTTATATACGCTTGCGGTGATTGTGTCGGACAGATTCATCGGGTCAGTGGTCAGCCTGTGTATCAACCCCGAGGGACAACTGCCAATAAACAGGGGCGGATCGCAGGGGAGAATGCTGCCGGTGGTGACGACCGATTCCCTGGAATTTTGGGAACTGCGGTGTGTAAAATATTCGACTTAGAAGTGGCATGCACCGGACTCAATGAAACCACAGCAAAACATGCTGGATTCGATGCGGCGGTTTCGGACATATCACACCCGTCTCATGCGCACACATACCCGCACCCACATCCGGAACCGATACACATTCGCTTGGTCTTGGAAAAAGGAAGCGGGCGACTGTTGGGTGCACAAATGGTCGGAAAGATCGGCGTGGCGAAACGAATCGATGTGTTTGCCACCGCAATTTACAATGAAATGACGGTGCAGGAGATCGGCAATTTGGATCTGTCTTACTCACCACCGTTTGCACCGGTTTGGGATGCTGTTTTGGTGGCTGCAAACGCAGCAGTGAAGAAAATCTAGGAGGGATTTCGCTGTTTTTGCAGAACGTTTCCCCTGTTCAGGAGGTGATGCGATGGAAGAGTTCAAATTGGATGAGAAAACGATGTCTCGATTAGAGCGATTTGCCCGTGAAATGGAACGCATCCGATTTGCAGATTATGTATCCTATACCAACAGTCCATCCCGGATCATTTTTGTGAATTTTTTGGGTGGATTAGCCCGCGGATTTGGTATGGCGGTGGGGTTCACCATCCTGGCAGCGGTGTTTATCCTTTTCTTGCGTCGTATGGTATCCTTGAATTTACCGCTGATTGGTGACTGGATCATCCAACTGCTGGAATTGGTATCTCCAAAGTACTAGCGTTCCGTCCGTTGACAATCCTGGTGAGAACATCTATAATACTATTGTACCAATTACAAATATAAAAAATCTAGTAACTATTCCAGATTTGGAATCAAGGAGGGTCAAGGATGGACCTAAACAATGTCAGCGTGGAGGAGTATCTGAAGCAGCACGGGATCAAACCATCGTATCAGCGGATCCGGATATTTGAGTATCTGATCCGGCATCAGAATCACCCGAATGTGGATGCGATTTATCAAGAGCTGTCAAAAGATATCCCGACTTTGTCAAGGACAACGGTATATAATACCATGAAGCTTTTCATGGAACGAAATATCGTGCAAATGATCAACATTGAGGATACGGAAACCCGTTACGATGCGGATGTAAGTACGCATGGTCATTTCAAATGTACAACCTGCGGACGAATTTTCGATGTCCATGTGGATCTGGCAAATATGGTCGTTGACGGTCTCGAATCATTCAGGGTCGGGGAAACACATCTTTATTTCAAAGGCACTTGTGATCAGTGTTTTGATCAGCAGAATCAGGACTTCAATTGAATTGACTATTGAGTGGAGGGATGACTGTGCCGCAATGCAAAATCACGGTGTTGAAGAAGGAATTTTATCCCGATCTCGCAACTGAGTATTGTAAAGATCCCAATGTCGGCCCATGCCAGGTTTTCGAAACCGGTCAGGAAATCATCATCGATCGGGATTCCTATTTTCGGATGAAAATGCCGGAACGATTCTGTTCTGAAGCATGGGACTGCATCAGTAAGTACGTGTACGCTGCCTTGCAAGGAGGCGCCTTGATGGAGGGTTGGTCCAAAGACGAAAAGGTGCTGATTGCATGTTGCAATGACGGGGTGCGCCCGGTGGTTTTCAAGTTAGAACGGATCGACTGATTGAATAGACGTGGCCGGGCTTTCGAGCCCGGTTTGTGTTTTTTTATTGAATTGACATGCTGGAACGGATGAGGTAAAATAAGCCATACATAAAGTCAATTTCGAGGAACGGAAGCAATAGGGCAAATTCCCGCACAGAGATGCGCCGGCTGGTGGAAGGCGCAGGGGAGGATGTGCTGAACTCATCCGGGAGATGCACCGGTGATATAACCGGTGACGGTTAGCCCCGTTACAGGCCAAAGCGGACAGTAATACTGTCAAATTGGGTGGTACCGCGGAAGATTCCTTTCGTCCCTTCGGGGATGAAAGGCTTTTTGTTTTATAACTTGCGAATGGGGGAAGATATTATGGAAGATCGCTATCCTTTTGAGAATGTTGAAAAAAAGTGGCAGAAAATTTGGCGGGACAAGCAACAATATAAGACTTACGATAGCATGGACCGGCCCAAATACTACTGCCTTGAGATGTTCCCGTACCCCTCTGGCAAGATGCATATGGGACATGTACGAAACTATTCCATGGGGGATGTAATCGCACGATTCAAGACGATGCGGGGGTTTAATGTGTTACACCCAATGGGGTGGGATGCATTTGGTTTACCGGCTGAAAATGCTGCAATCGAGCGACATATTCATCCGTCGGTATGGACACGAAACAATACTGCCAATATGAAAGAACAAATGGATGAGTTAGGTTTCAGTTATGATTGGGATCGAGAGGTCACATCATGTCTGCCAGATTATTATATATGGACCCAATGGCTATTTTTGCTGATGTATGAGCGTGGCCTGGCATATAAAAAGAAAGCAGCCGTTAACTGGTGTCCTGACTGTGCGACGGTTCTCGCCAATGAACAGGTTGTCAAAGACAATCACTGCTGGCGGTGTGATGCAGAAGTGACCCAGAAGGAATTGGAGCAATGGTTCTTTAAAATCACAGATTATGCAGATCGTCTCCTGGAAGATCTGAACCTTCTGTCTGGATGGCCGGAGCGAGTTCGGGTGATGCAGGAAAACTGGATTGGTCGTAGTGAAGGTCAGCGGATCCTTTTCCCTGTTGATGGGGTTGATGAAGCAATCGATGTGTTTACCACTCGCCCGGACACTGTGTTCGGTGCCACCTATATGGTATTGGCGCCAGAGCACCCCTTGGTGAAAAAGCTGACTGCAAACACCGAATACGAAGCTGCGGTTCGTCGTTTTGTTGAAAAGATGAATCGGATGGATGAGATCGAACGAACGGCAATTGATATTGACAAGGAAGGGCTCTTTATCGGTGCATATGCCATCAACCCTGCGACCCAGGAGAAAATTCCGGTTTGGATTGCGGATTATGTCCTGATGCAGTATGGTACCGGGGCAATCATGGGAGTACCCGCCCACGACCAACGGGATTTTGATTTTGCACGAAAGTATGATCTGCCTATCGTTGTGGTGATTCAGCCGGAAGGGGAGGCTCTTGACGGTCATACGATGCAAATGTCGTACGATGGACCAGGTACCATGGTGAATTCGGGGCCTTATAATGGCCTGACAGTCGATGAGGGAAAGGCAGCGGTGGGACAGCAGTTTGAAATAGACGGTATCGGTAAAAAGGAAGTCAACTATCGGCTGCGGGATTGGCTCATATCCCGCCAGCGGTATTGGGGGGCGCCGATTCCCATCATCTATTGCCCTCATTGTGGAGTGGTACCGGTGCCGGTTAAGGATTTACCGGTCACATTACCGGATGATGTGGTTTTCGAAGGCAAAGGGGGCTCTCCACTGGCGCAAGTGCCTTCATTTGTCAACACTGTTTGCCCGGTTTGCGGAGAGAAGGCAACCCGGGAAACGGATACCATGGATACTTTTGTGTGTTCATCATGGTACTTTATTCGCTATGCTGACGCGCGGAATCCGGACGAAGCATTTTCAAAAGAGAAAGCGAAATACTGGATGCCGGTGGATCAGTATATTGGCGGGATTGAGCATGCGGTACTTCACTTGCTGTATTCACGATTCTTCACGAAAGTACTCGCAGATGCCGGTCTCCTTGAAGTTCAAGAACCCTTTACAAACCTGCTGACTCAGGGAATGGTGGTTAAAGATGGTGCAAAGATGTCGAAATCGAAAGGGAATGTGGTCAGCCCTGAGCATATTGTTGCCAAGTATGGTGCTGACGCCGCCCGATTATTCATCCTATTTGCCGCACCACCGGAGCGCGATCTGGAATGGAGTGATGCAGGAATTGAGGGATCTTCCCGATTCTTAAACCGGGTCTGGCGGCTGATTACTGGATTGGCGGATGAGCTTCCGAAAACATGGCAAGAGATGGGGCATCTGACGCATGAAGATCAGATGATAAGGCGGATTACCCATGCAACAGTGAAGAAAGTGACTCACGATATTGATGAACGGTTCAACTTTAACACCGCCATCAGCGCCGTGATGGAGTTAGTGAATGCACTTTATCAATATAGAGATCGGAGTGAGAAATTTAATAGCAGTGTTGTTGCAGAAGCGATCGAAAAACTGTTGTTGATATTGTCACCTTTTGCACCTCATATGACAGAAGAGATGTGGTCAAGACTGGGTTATTCGGGGAGCATTCATACACACACCTGGCCTGAATTTGATGAAACGATTATCTTAACCGATGAAATCGAAATGGTCATCCAAATCAATGGCAAGGTGCGGGAGCGAGTCATGGTGCCTGTGGATGCAGACGAATCCAGCATCCGGGAACAAATCATGGCCCTGCAAAAGGTACAGGCATATCTTGAGGGTAAAACTGTCGTCAAATTCATCGTGGTTCCAGGAAAACTGGCAAATATCGTGATCAAATAGCAATCATCTGCAAAGAGAGCCATTCTGAACTGAGTCACCAAAGGTGGACACAACAATTCATTAAAGAGCTATGGCTGG
>CAZRKC010000015.1:0-49417 GCA_964600665.1 uncultured Candidatus Sumerlaeota bacterium | reverse complement strand
CATCGCAGGATCGTGGATCCTAACAAAAACCCTGACTAACCAATACTGGTCAAATCAGGGGTTCCAAGATTTCAGTAGTTATTATCTGTCCGTTAAAATTGATGTTTCGTGAACCGCCGTGTACCGAACGGTACGCACGGTGGTGTGAGAGGTCGGTAGCTGAATTTATCAGCTACCTCCTACTCGATTAGGAGGTGATAAAACGATGCCAAATTGCAACCTGAGTATTCAGGTATTGCCCTTTGTCAAGGAGGACGATTTGTTTCCGGTGGTCGATAAAGCCATCGCAGTCATTCAGGCTTCTGGATTACCCTATCAGGTGGGCCCGCTGGAAACAACCATCGAAGGTGACATGGATCAACTGATGGATTTGGCAAGGCAGGTGCAGCAAGCATGTATCGATGCAGGGGTCGAGAGACTGATGACGGTCATCAAAGTGTCCTATTGTGCCAAAGGAGAATCGATGGATGAAAAGACTGAGAAGTACCGCTGAACGGACTGGTTCCATTGGGAGAAAACTCAAACACCTATTGGATCGATTCTTGTCCATTGGGTTTATTCTCCTGTTGATTGGATTTTGGGAGTGGTCAGTCCGGTATTTTGAAATCAAAAACTACATCCTGCCAGCTCCATCTGCCATTTATTCCGCTTTGTTGCGGCAGTACCCGCTATTGCTAGTTCATACCCGGGTCACCGTTTATGAAGCCGTTACGGGACTAGTGGTTTCCATCGGAGTGGCACTGGTGTTGGCTGGAACGATGAATCGGTCACCTTTGATTAAGCGGCTCTTGTACCCCATTTTTGTGATTTCTCAGACGATTCCCATCATTGCATTAGCCCCATTGATGATGATTTGGTTTGGTCTGGGCACATTGCCGAAGATCATCATCGTGGTTCTCATCTGTTTTTTCCCTTTGGTCATCAGTATGACAGAGGGGTTGGAAAGTGTCGATCAGGACCTCATTGACCTCATGCGTGTCATGGGTGCGTCCCCAAGTCGAATCTTTTTTTCCGTGCAACTTCCATCCGCACTCCCTTCGGTTTTCGCAGGTTTAAGAATATCTGCGACATATAGTGTCATGGGGGCGGTGATCGGGGAGTGGCTGGGAGCCCAATCCGGTTTGGGTGTGTTTATGATCAGAGGAATGAATTCTTTTGCAACGACATCAGTTTTTGCCGCCATTGTGGTGGTTATCGTACTCAGTATTCTAATGTTCAAACTGGTGGATTTGGCTGCCTGGCTGATGATGCCCTGGAATCGTCCCAGAGCAAGCACGATCGACCTTCAAGATAATTGAAATGGAGCGAGAAGGAGAGATAACAATGTATCGAAAACCATTAAGTTGGATAACCGTAGCCCTCTGCCTTGTGATCATCATCAGCATGGTTGGGTGTGGCAGTAAAAGTGAAAAGGTGACGGTGGTGTTGGATTGGACGCCTAATACCAACCACACGGGTCTGTATGTGGCTTTGGATAACGGGTATTTCCAAGATCTTGGACTGGATGTGGAAATCATTCAGCCCACCACCGGATTGGCAGAGCCGTTAGTCGCTTCGGGGCAAGCCCAGTTTGGCGTTAGCAGCCAGGAAGTATTGACCTTTGCCCGGCTGGAGGGAATTCCGGTTGTGTCCATTGCAGCAATTATCCAGCATAACACATCGGGGTTTGCATCGTTAAAAGATCAGGGAATCTTGACCCCCAAGGAGTTTGAAGGAAAACGTTACGGTGGATGGGGATCACCGGTAGAGTCGGCGACCATCAAAGCATTGATGGACAAAGTCAATGGGGATTTTAACAAGGTGACCATCGTCACCACTGGATCTGTAGACTTCTTTGCCAGTACAGAGAAAAATGCCGACTTTTCCTGGATCTTCTTTGGTTGGGATGGGATCGCTGCCGAGCTTCGCGATGTGGAGTTGAATTTCATCAGTGTCCCTGATTACGATCCGGTCCTGGATTACTACACACCAGTATTGATGACATCCGAGTCCATGATCAAGGACAAGCCTGAAATCGTGGAGAAGTTCATGAAAGCTGTAACCAAAGGGTATCTTTATGCCATGGATCAGCCGGAAGATTCGGCAATGATTCTATTGAAATATGCACCTGAATTGGATCAGGAACTGGTGTTGGCGAGTCAGATCTGGTTGAAGGACAAATATCAGGCAGATGCTGCAGTGTGGGGGGACCAGAAACTTTCAGTTTGGCAAAACTATATGGACTGGCTCTTTGCCAATGAATTAGTCGAGTCTGTCATGGATGTTGAGAATGCATTCACAACTGATTTCTTGGCCAATTAATCATGAGCCGAGGTGAAACCGATGCCAGACCATAAGATCAGAATGTCCCGGATCGCAAAAACATATTTCCAAGATGATGCCATCCTGGAGGTGCTGGCTGATGTTTCACTGACCGTTGATTCAGGTGAATTCGTTTCTCTGATTGGCCCCAGCGGCTGCGGAAAGAGCACATTATTCAAAATTATCACGGGTCTGGACAGCATGGACAAAGGGGAATTATTTATCGATGGAATCCGTGCGGATAATCGGATCCGCCGTATCGGCTATATGCCACAAAAAGACCAGCTGATGCATTGGAAAACCTTGATGCAGAACCTCGTCTTGCCTTTGGAGATTCAAGGAGTTAAAGCCGCAGAAGCTCAAAAGCGCGTACAGGAACTGCTGCCCGTTTTCGGATTGGATGGTTTCGAAAAGGCATACCCCCGTGAGTTATCCGGGGGGATGAGACAACGGGCTGCATTGTTGCGAACTGTTTTGATCGACAGTGATTTACTGCTACTTGATGAGCCTTTCGGTGCCCTTGACGCCATTAATCGCGAGAAAATGCAACGTTGGCTCCTGACGGTTTGGGGGTCGCTGAATCGGACGGTTCTCTTTATTACACATAGCGTTGATGAGGCGATCCTTCTTTCAGATCGGGTCTATGTCATGTCGCAACGGCCAGGGAAAATAGTAGCCGAGGAAAGTATTGCGTTTCCCCGGCCTCGAGACTGGAATCTGGTCACGACGTTGGAATTTATCCATTACAAAGAAAAACTGGTCAACGCGCTACTCTAAACGAGCGTTCGTTTAACCCGGATAGCCAGGAGCAGACCCTCTTCTAACGAGACCCAGGCATCCGGGTTTTTGATTTCATTACTCAAACCACGGGTATCCCCCAGATACAACGTTTCAGCTCGAAGCGGGTATTGCATCCCAAATGTGGTAACACCAAGGGTCTTTGCGGTCAAAGAAAATAGGGATAGGGTATCCCCGCTCATGTCGTGGAAATACGTTTTTTGCCGGATGATCTGCAATTCATGGACTTCATCAGTCATCGTAACTGGTATCGTATCGCATTGAATCATTAAAATGATGTTCCCGAAGGTGTGATCGACCCGTTTACCCAATCCTCCCAGAACCAAAATATGGTCGGGTTCCATCGATGTTGCCTGTTCCAAAGCCAATTGGAGGTCAGACTGGTCTTTGGCAGGGGGATAAGTGATGAAGGGGCAGTTTAAATCCGTGTATGCAGCCCGTGCAGATGCATCGATGGAGTCCAAATCACCGACGATCAAATCTGGAACCATGCCCCATCGGAAAATGTGATTGGTACCACCATCCACCCCGATCAGATACTGCCCGGTTTCAGCTTGGGTTCGAGCCCATTGATCGTTGGAAATCTCGCCGTTGACAACGATAATCACGCGTTGGATTTTTTTCATGATCACACCACCTGACAAAAACAGTTATGATGAATACATTCGCCTTTGGAATTGATATTCCTTTGCGAAAGGGTCTGACTTCGCCACGGCGAATACAGCTAAGCAGATATCAGATACGGGGGGAGAAGGCATGGAGAGGATATTAAGTACATTGGTGGTCGCTTCCATTGGCGGTCTGGTGGGGATTAAACTGAAGATGCCGGCGGGTGCAATGGTGGGGGCGATGGTAGCAGTTGGCTTAGCCAATATAATTGGTTTTCGCAGTACGATGCCACCATACTTTCGCACAGCAGCACAAATTGTCGTGGGCGGAATGGTCGGTCTCAGCATCACCCGTGATACGGTCATGGGGATGAAAACAGTCGCTGGACCAGCTGCTATTCTCGTGGTTTCGATGATTGGCTTTGGGCTCATGGCCGGCTGGATTATCGCAAAAGTAACCGGAATGGACATGGTGACCGCATTCTTCAGTAGTACACCGGGTGGGATGATGGAAATGACGTTGATGGCAGAAGCATCCGGGGGTGAAGGGGCAAAAGTTGCGTTGATGCAATTAGCCCGTTTCATCGGGATTGTCTTGATTCTACCTCCGATTATCAAATGGGTTTTGGGCATCCAGGCTTAGATAAATATTGCAGATTTGCCGCGGTTCATCAATATTGCTGCAATTGTCTCGAAGCCAAAGCACATTTTTACGAGTAGGAAAGGGTCAAATGAGATAAATACTACAATTTAAATTAAAATAAACACGCGAGGCTGGCAACAAATCCAGCCTCATTTCTTTGCACAAAAGAACGCATTGGGAAGATAATCAACCAAACCGACTGTGATGCTTCATGAAGATGTCGGATCTTACGAGTCGAACATCGTGCAGTGGCAGTCAATCAGAATGGAGCTCCATGAACATATGGCCTGTGGATGGTCAGACTTCGCTCCATGCTTTTGGGTTGCCAATGGAGCGAATGGTCTTTGGCATTCGACTATTTATATGATGAAGAAACACCGGGGGATTATTGAATGGATACTTGCATGATAGAGCTGATTAATCTAGAATAGTGAAATATTTATTGCATATATCGCGCAATTTTGATAAAATTAAATTGGCAATTTACAGGGAGGGGCGTGGTGCTTTGATAGCTAAAAAGAAGCGACAGTTGCGGCTGAAACAGGATTGGTGCAAAGGGTGTGGGATTTGTGTTGCATTTTGCCCAAAACAGGTTTTGGGCCTTCGTCATGAAAAAGTGATGATCGTCAATCCAGAAAACTGCATTTTGTGTGGGCAGTGCGAAATGAGATGCCCGGATTATGCAATTTTTCTGGAAGAAGAAGCAGGAGGTGGACTGGATGGGTAAAGTCGTTCTGATGCAAGGGAATGAAGCCTGCGTTGAAGGAGCGATTGCTGCCGGTATGCGTTTTTATGCCGGTTATCCAATTACTCCGTCCACTGAAATTGCTGAACTGTGTGCACTGCGTCTACCCCCGTTGGGTGGGCGATTCATCCAAATGGAAGATGAGATTGCGGGCATGGCGGCAACAATTGGCGGGTCTTTGGCGGGGTTAAAAGCGATGACGGCAACCAGCGGGCCGGGTTTTTCTCTAAAACAAGAGAATATTGGCTATGCAGCAATGACGGAAATTCCATGTGTAATTGTGAACGTGCAGCGGTTTGGCCCAAGCACGGGGCTACCGACAGCGCCCGCACAACAAGATGTGATGCAGGCGCGCTGGGGCACACATGGTGATCACCCGGTTATTTGTTTGTCACCGACTTCAGTTCGGGAGGCATTTGATTTGACTGTTCGGGCGTTTAACCTTTCGGAGAAGTACCGCACCCCCGTGATTTTTCTCATGGATGAGATTATTGGGCACATGCGGGAGAAAGTGGAAATCCCCGATGCGGATGAAATCACAATCATCGATCGCATCAAACCGGCCAAGGATGCAATCGATACCTACCGTGCATATCGCGTTGAACCCGGTCAAATCGTCCCGGCGATGGCTGCCTTCGGAGAAGGATACCATTTTCATGTGACAGGATTGGTTCATGATGAGTACGGATTTCCGTCCAACAGCGGTGATGTGGGCGAAAAATTATTGAAACGGTTGATGGAGAAAATCGACGCACACCGAGATGATATTGTTGTTTTTGAAGAGGAAATGATGGATGACGCGGAGATGGCTGTATTAGCATATGGCGGGACATTTCGTTCCGCTCGAAGTGCAGTCCGACTGGCTCGACAGGAAGGGTTGAAAGTTGGTCTGTGTAAGGCCCAGACAATCTGGCCATTCCCGGAAAAGCAGGTGAAAGCGCTCTCGGAACGAGTGGAGCGGATTCTTGTTCCGGAAATGAATATGGGTCAATATGTACTGGAAGTCCAACGCGTGTCCTCAGGGCGCGCGCGGGTATCCCACTTTGGTAAGGTTAATGGAGAGGCCATTTCTCCAGCTGATATTTTATCGCAAATCCGGGAGGTGTGGTAAATGCCAAGCAAACTGATTCGTGACAATTTCCGCATGGATCGGCTGCCACATATCTGGTGTCCGGGTTGCGGTCACGGCATTATCATGCGAGCAACGGCGCAAGCCATTGAAAATCTTGGTTTAGACAAGCAGAAAGTTTGTGTGATATCAGGGATTGGGTGTTCGTCCCGAGCACCTGGTTATATGGATTTTAACACCCTGCATACGACCCATGGAAGAGCACTCGCTTTCGCGACTGGGGTCAAGCTGGCTAATCCGGAACTGGAAGTGATCGTGGTAACCGGTGATGGAGACGCTTCAGCCATCGGGGGAAACCATTTGATCCACACGGCTCGACGTAATATCGATATCACCATGGTTGTATTCAATAACAATATTTACGGAATGACTGGCGGTCAGTATTCACCAACGACACCAACGAAAGGGTTGGCGACCACAAGCCCTTATGGTAATATTGATAAACAATTCGATATTTGTAACCTCGCGGGTGCAGCAGGAGCAACCTATGTGGGTCGCAGCACCGTATTTCATGTTCCAGCCATGATCAAACTGATAGAAAGGGCGATTTCCAATAAAGGTTTTTCTTTGGTGGATGCAATCAGCATCTGCCCAACATACTATGGACGTCGGAATCGGAAAGGCTCGGCTGTTGATATGATGGAAGATCTGAAAAACCGAGCTGTGGATGTCCGTGCCGCTATCACCATGACGCCCGAACAGTTGCAGGACAAAATCATCATTGGTGAATTCAAAAACAGTCCGGAACCAGAATACACCCAAGAATATATGCGAATCGTAGAAGCTTCCCAGAAGGGGCGTGGATGATATGAGTCAGATCGAGATTCGTTTAGGAGGATCAGGGGGTCAGGGATTGATTCTGGCCGGAATTATTCTTGCTGAAGCAGCAATCCTGGATGGCAAGAATGCGGTTCAATCCCAGTCCTATGGACCTGAGGCAAGAGGTGGAGCCAGCAAAGCGGAAGTCATCATCAGCGAAGGGAGTATCGATTTTCCAAAGGTTGATGAAGCCGATGTGCTACTCGTTTTATCCCAGGAAGCTTATGACAAGTATGCGGATACACTCAAGCCAGACGGGGTATTGATTTCAGATGATCAGATTCATTTGCTGCCTGGTCAACAACATGTCCTGCAACTGCCTATTCTCATCACAGCATCAGATAAGATTGGGAGGAGCATGGTCGCCAACATCGTCGCTTTGGGAGTGATTCAAGGTGTAACGCAGGTGGTGTCGCTGGATTCTTTGGAGACGGCGGTATTAAACCGGGTCCCCAAAGGTACTGAAGACTTGAATCGCAAAGCCCTGCAGGAAGGTTGCCTGCTGGCAGCGAATAAATCGAGAAATGAAAAGAATTGAGGTGGTCTCATTGGCCGCAGAAAATATGAATGTTTTGCAGTGTATTCACACTCATTTCCCGAAACTGAGCAAAGGTCAAAAGCGAATCGCTCAATTTATCACCCGCGAATTTGATCGGGCTGCATTTTTAACTGCAGCGAAATTAGGGAACGATGTGGGTGTTAGTGAATCCACAGTTGTTCGATTTGCGATTGCCTTGGGATTTGATGGATACCCCGATCTTCAAACAGCCATGCAAGAAATCATCAAGAATAAACTGACTACGGTCCAGCGGGTCGAAATGTCAACCCAATATACCAATGAAGGGGATATCTTGAAGAACATCCTCAAATCTGACATGGAAAATATCCGCTCTACATTGGACATGGCTGATAATGAGACATTCCAGAAGATTATCAAAGAAGTCTTCGCTGCGAAGACCATATACATTGTGGGTCTGCGTAGTTCAACTGCCTTAGCCCAGTATCTTGGTTTCTATCTCAATTTAGTGCTGGACAATGTGCGAGTAGTGGGCTATGGGATCAGCGATATATTCGAACAGTTATTACGAGCCGGGGAAGGGGATGTTCTGATTGGCATTAGCTTTCCGCGTTATTCCCGACGAACGATTGAAGCCATCCGATATGCCAAGGAAGAAGGAGCGACCATCATCGGGATTACGGACAGTATGATGTCACCCATCGCTGAGATGTCTCACTACTGTTTGACTGCCCGCAGCAATATGGTGTCTTTCGTGGATTCCCTGGTTGCACCCATGAGTTTAATTAATGCCTTGATCATCGCCGTTGGGATGGGTAAGAAGGACGAGACGAGGGATTATTTCAAAAAGCTTGAAGACATCTGGTCCCGATATAGCATTTATAATGTGAATAATAAAGGATGAAGTACGGGATATATCACCAAAACAGCCCTGCACGAAAAAGCAGGGCTGTTTTTTGTGGGGAATTAGTCCGAATTCTATTTATTTGGTTTCTTTCTGCCAAAGACCAGATGCAAAACGATCATGATCACAGCAGCCATGATAGCTGCAATAGCAAAAATCCACTCCTGCTCTTCGGGTACATTCAAGAGATTCAGCATTGCTTGCCATTTTTGGTGTTCTTCATTGATGGAGAATGATCTAAGTGCCCCAACTCCAGCAGCAGTTGTTTCAGAAAATTTCCCCTCTGTAACCCAGATGGCCTCAAGATTCTTGGATTGAAGTCGCACCGAGCCTTCCATGACTTTTACGGTTGATGATATGTCCTGGGATTCGCAAACCAAAGTAGCGTTTTTAACATTGATGATCCCAACATTTGTCAAGATATCCATGGTACTATCGAATTGGGTATCCTTTTTTGACAGCCAAATGCTCCCGGACTGAATTGATAAAGCGAAGCTTTCATCATCTTCGGTATCAGTTAAAAGGAGCCGGGTCTGGGCATTCATGATCAGCATACTTTCACCGATTTTCATTTTTGCGTAACTGGAAGGTCCGGTTTCAATTGAATACTGATTGAATAATGGCTGACCAGCTTTGGCTTTCTCCGCAAATTCTGCATCAGCAGGTCGAATCCGGGCATCGCCGGCGACCGCCAACACCAGAGTACGGTGCATATCAGCCCACTTCTTTGTCACCACGGTGGATATTTCCTCTGACCATTCCATAAAGGGTGTTTGCTGGATAATTTGAAGAGTCAGATCATATGCACCGGTTAGGTCACAGAAGAAGACAGGAGGGTCTTCTAAACGATCACCGGGCTCGATCCGGATTACTCCTGAAATTGGTTGTATGCCAACAGCTCCGGTGAAAATTCCGTCAGGGCTTCCGGAAAACTCAAGGATCCCATAGTCAAGTTCGATCGGAGCGTGATTGGGTTTTCTTGCCCTGACTTCCTGGATCCATCGATATTCTGCCATGAGCGCAGCGTCTTTCGGGTTCATAGTCATCGGGTCGATGGCCAGGAATTGCTGGGTCATCCGCTCCATCATGATATCCTGGAGGGTTTCAGTGGGCGTAAAAACAGCATACAGTCGGGATTGTGCATGCAGCGGGTCCGTGGATAAACTGCCGAGATTCCAGAAATCAAGCCGGTAAATGGCATCGCATTGAACCAGTAAATCTCCGTTTATTTCGTTTGCAATCTGGCCATTATTATCCAGAAAGACTTGTCGTTTGTATACCACTGATTCTGCGGTGTATGACTCAGCAATCACTGTTTCAGTATCCACAGCCCCTTTCAGGCTGAGGGGAAAGACTAAAAGAATCATGATTATGATCCAAACGAGACAAGAACGTTTGCTCACGAATATCCCCCCTGAAATCCAAGCTGCTGAAGGAAATAATCAATATATCTTTCGGTTTAAATCACAGTTTCCCTTTATTCATAAGACAAGGGGGAAAACTAGCCAAGGAGGCACTTTGGGAAACTATCAAGTTACAAAGCGAAAGTAGAATAGTAGCCATGCCATGATCAAGGGCTGATGCACCAGATAAATGATCAAGGAGCGGCGACCCATCCAGGCTAGCCAATTATCAGCCCATGGCATGGGATAGATACTCACTCGGTCTGAATAGATGGTTTTCCCTATTGCGGCTCCTAAGAGAAAAACACCAAACCATGGCAACAGGGGGTAATAGTCAGAAGATGAAAACCCTGCCATCGTTAGCCCAAGGGGAAACAGATAAGGGGTTGTCACAGAAATCTGGCTCAGATATGGACCGGATGCAAATATCGCTGTGCCGACCATGAACAGACATCTCGGGTGCCAAGCTGCAATAAAATGATAGATCATCATACTGATACCCATAAAATGCAAGATCCCAAAACGGACGGTTAATCCTGGATCGACCAAATAGGTTATGGTCGTGATCAGCATTCCCCAGAGAAAAACCGATCGGCCCCTCAGCAGATTGCTACGGCTGAAAGTACTACTGATGCCAGCGCAGGCAACAAATGTCAGGAAGGCAAATCGGCCGAACCAAAACCAGAATCCTCGATGAAGTATGAATTGATACCCGAAGAATACATTGAGATCAAACAGGAAGTGGTAAGCCACCATAATCACAATGGCCACACCGCGGGCTGTATCGATTTCCCATAACCGTCCCTTCATCATATACTCCCCCCACAGTTATCGCTCCCGTATATATTATTTTATCAAACAGTTATCTTTTCGTCCATTTGGAAGGATGATTCTCAAAGAAGAGCTGCAGGCAGCTCTTCTTTGAAGGTGTTCCAATTAAATAAATGTGCTGGGTCATAATTACATGATAAAACACCGGGTAATATTGAGTCTCTTAAATTGACCAGACTGTATCTGTTGTATGCGGGAAAAAACCGATTTGGAAATAAAACTGTTGACCGGAACCAACGAAAGCAATCTTAGCTCCCAGCAACCCGCATCGTCGGACTGCTTCTAAGACAGCTGCTTTTCCGCACCCTTTTTTCCGGTGCTCTGGTACGGTGCATACTGGTTCGACGAGAGCGTAATTAGTACCTGGCTCGTACCACATTCCGCAATAAGAGACATAATGGCCTTTTTCGTCAGCGACGACAATATTTAAGTCACGTTTCACATGCGGTCCGGATATACTGATGGTTCGCGCTTTCAGCTCCGATTCAGAATCTGGTGGTTCACCGAGGTGGTTGAAGCCGCGATACAGACATTGATGATATTCTCGGATGTCACAGTGATCAGCCAAGCTGAAACGCTGGTAGCCAACTGGTACAGGGATTTGAAGATCCGGGTTCAATTCGATGGCAGCAGTGGCTTGTTTCCCTTGAGTCGGGTGCAGTCCGAATGAGATAGCTGCATGCTGCAGTGCTCGGTCATTGTCATTAATGGGAATTTTAAATTCCCCATCACAGGACAGATGGTTGATCCCGTAAGCTAACATCTCCGGCTTCAAGAATCCATATTCCGGGTCGGTCATCAGATACGCGGTACCCAGGCTATCTTCATACGTGATCAAGCCAACAATTTGCCCATGTTCTTCCCATATACCGATCCGGTTCAAGGACTTTGTGTCCAGATATGGCAAGGAAAAAGCCCATTCCCAACGACCCCAAAGAAAATTGGGAGTCGTCACCATTGGTTGGTTGATTCGCAGTAAAAATTCGCGAACAGCGTGAAAATCTTGCGTAAATCCAGGTTGATGTGAATATTCTCGAAACGATGCTGTCATGATTTCACCTCTTACAAATAGTTCAAGGAGGTGTATGACACCTCCCTGATTGTTACTTCCCGAATTTGATCGTTTTGATCGGATTCAGCGTATCGAGTTCATACGCACGAATCATTTCGCGGGATATGGTATACAGAGTGTCATTGATGTAAATGATACGTTCAATCGTTTTACCATCATCATACCAGTATTTGGCTGCGTTGAGAAGGTCTTCTTCATTTAAATGTGTGACCCGGCCTTTATATGTAATTCCTTTTTCCGGATCGATTGAATAGATATATGCACCTTGAAATGCAAACTCACCATACGGGACTTCATCGGGTTTTTCACTTTGTGGTCGAATTCGCATCACTGTTACTGGGAAGGCCATCAGGTTTTTTTCATTGGAAAACATCAAAGCTTTATGATTGTAGAGTAGCTCTGAGTATGTGCCCCGGTCGCCAATCAACTCCTTGTCCTTTTCAATTGGCTTACTGACATTGCTTACATCAAACATTGCGACTTTCATTCCGCTGTCAACAACTGCCGTTCGCACTTCACCATTCCAGTCAGTGAATTTGACTTCTTCCGTTTCCTTGCCAAATCCGATGAGCAGGTTGTCTGTATAGGGATGCAGATAGTCACTGAAACCAGGGATTTTGAGTTCTCCTAATACTTTGGGAGAGCTGGGCACTGATAAGTCGATGACAAACAACGGATCGATATTTTTGAATGTAACCATGTAACCGCGCTCACCCATGAAACGAACAGAGTAGATTCGCTCCCCTTTAGCCAAGCCTTCTAATTTACCTATCTGGCGGAGTGAACTGTCTAAGATATAGATGTTGTTTTCCGTTGGATTGCTTTCTGCCCACCAGTTTTCACCTTTTGTCGTTGCAATCCGGAAGTATCCGTCATATTCATCCATGGAGAATTGGTTAAGGACTGTACCTTTAACTTCACCCTGGGCAGTATATTCGGTTTTGCCATTTGAAAGTGCAAACTTATATATCGTGGTTTTGGTCATGATATCTTGCGGCATGATGGACGATGTATTTGTATCCGGTTCCGATTTCTGTACAGGGTATTCATATTGTGATACAGCTACATACAAATGTTCAGCGGACGCGTAGATATTTTGACCAGATCCCAGATATGTATTGACTTCCATTTTTTGCTCTGGCTTTGAAAGGTCAATACCACCGATCATCAGATAATTCGGTTCGACAGAACCTGGGAAATAGTGAATGTCCTCATATTTAACGGATTCATACGCTTCAGATTTCGCTGTATCTTTAAATAACGGGGTATCTCTGACAACATTTTCTTCGGCATAGTAGTAGATAGGACCCATGTATTTGTTGGCAACGAAATAGATGGAAGAGCCGATCATCCGCGAAGAGGTATAATAGCCCTCCATTTCTACTTCCCGGGATACTTTGACATTTCCCCGATCAGTCATGTCATAGACAATGGCTTTGACCGTCCCAGGATAATAATATGGCATCATCATGCGGTCGGCATCGGATTTGACATCACGGACGCCCGGCGGGTATTCCATATTGTAATAGGTGCCGATGACAACGGCCTGGTCACCTTGAACATATAAGGCAACGGGAGCAAACTTACCGTCATCATATCGCAGTGTACTGATGACACCCATATCTTCAGCGGGGAAGACGCGGCTGATGATGAAGCGTTGATTACTGAGTTGATAGAGATACTGGCCATCTGTTTTGATGATATCGGCCTCATCAACTCCCTGGACTTGAACATTGGTACCGGAATAGCTATTGCTATCGCCCATTCCTTCAGGTGCTGTCGCTTGATCCGACATTCCACTGCGTAAGAATTTCCACCCACCCATGAAGCCAACATTTTGATTAGCTCGGGCAATGATTCGCTTCAGGTTTGCATATGATCCCACAACGGGCAATGTCCGAGTCTCAATGAGGGCGATCCGCGCATCTTGATCCCAGTCAACGGTGACACCAAACGCTTTTGTGAAAAACTCCATCGGAACATATAAATGGTTTTTCATGATCGTAGTTGGAATTGATAAGTCAATTTCTGTTTTATCGATCGTGAAATACCTTTCACTCACAGGAATGACTGCTGACGTGCCCCGCCAGTCCGCTGTCCATGTTTTCTGATCATGTTCACTGGTTAATCGCATACCAACCTTATCAGCCAGTTGTTCAATGGCAATCATAACCGTACGCCCTGCAGAAATCACATCCACATCGACTCTTTGACCATCAACTAGTAAAGTTTCTTTCGTGGGGACATACCCGGTGGTGGTCCATGGGGATAACCCAGGAACAAGAACCAAAGCCAGTAACAAGATGACAGGAACGATAAATCGTTTCATAAGTCAGACCTCCCCAGGTATCACAAGATGCAGGCGTAGAATAACGCCTGGCTACTACTATGACGGTGCTTGATGAAATATTGTTCCGTTTTCCTTCCTCTCACGGCGATTTATTTCTGCTCTTGCAAAACGCTGATGGGATAACTTCTCCTTAGATGCAAGTTCAGAATATGATATACTGAAGACAATAATAAGATAAAAAGGGGGGTATTCCCATGAAGCGGATTATAGTCGGCTCGGCTGCCCCGGATTTCAGTGTGGCTGATACAAATGGGAAGACGGTCAGTCTGGCTGACTTCCGAGGTGAACGTTATGTCCTGCTGATTCTCAATCGGGGATTTGGGTGACCGTACACTCGGAAACATATGGCACAGTTGCGCCATGACTATCGACGATTCAGAGAAGTCGAAGCGGAAATTATCGTCGTTGGGCCTGAGTATTCAGAGGCGTTTAGAGAATTCTGGACCACCCAGGATATTCGCTTCATTGGTATTGCCGACCCCGATCAAATTGTCCTGAAATTATACGGTCAGGAAGTAAATGCCCTGAAATTAGGGCGAATGCCGGCTCAATTCATCATCGATAAAAAAGGGATCGTCCGGTATGCTCATTACTCACAATCTATGAGCGATATCCCCAATTCGGATGAACTCATTGCCTTTTTGCAAAGCATCCATACCGAAGAATTTTAATCGGTGGCAATGGTGCGATTTGAAATCCCTTTACCAGAATCATCCACTAGGTTTGTTCACGAGATCATGATTGGAGGAATGCGCTTTGGAGGAGATCCATAGAATAGAAGATGCCGTGAATTTTGTCAGGAATAATCCAATTGCGCTGCTTTATTTCTCTAATGACCACTGTACAAGTTGCATGGCGATGCAGATGAAAATCAAAAGCTTGCTGGCAGAGTTTCCGGCTGTTCGGTTCGAACAGGTATCCGTACAACACCATCCCGATGTTCCGCCGTATTTTCAGGTTTTTGCGGCCCCTTTTTTTATTGTATTTGTATATGGAAAAGAAGCATATCGACAGGGAAGATTTTTTGATATCCGGCATTTCAGAGAGCAACTGGAGCGAATCATCGCGTCAATGGCACATGAGTCGGCGAATGATCGTTTCCCTCCCCTGGAAAAAGGCTGATAGAACCGATGAAGTTTTCGCAAAATCTTGATTTAATGGCGCATATTTGATTTGACTGAAGGTAGACCTGCCAAAAAGTTGTCAAAAAGGATTACATCATTGCGTTCTTAGTGTGTATTGCTCCTGTTATCCATGGACAACGACTCAACAGATGCCATCCATGATGAAGCCAAACAGGTAAGACCAATAAAGCTGGCGTAATAGTTTGAGTTTAAGTATCCAATGAAACGATTTCGATGGTTATCATGTTCGAAAGAAAAGAGGAGATGGGCAGGTTGCTATTGGCGTATATCATTTTGTGTTCAATTTTTGGTACAACATTTTTGGCAGTAAAAATCGGAATCAATGCGGGATTCGCTCCATTTATGTATGCCGGTGTTCGGTTCTTGATTGCTGGTCTGATCATCGTTACCTACGCTCATAGCCAGGGATTGCTTCGATCCCTCAAATCCATGGATTGGCGGGACATCGCCGCTGTTGGAGTAGCGATGACAACCGTGAAATTTGCTGCTTTGTACTGGGCACTTCAGTACATTCCATCTGGAACTTCGGCTTTGCTGGTTGCAGTCTTCCCCATTATGGTCATGTTGGCCGGATATCTAATGGAGCGCACCCAAATCAGTCGACTCCAACGCATCGGACTCGCCCTGGGTCTCTTTGGCGTATTTCTGATCGTCAATCCCGCTGGTATTCATGGTAATGGCTGGATTTTAGGTGCGGGAGCTATCATGATCGGAGAGTTTGTTAATGCATTGGGTGCAGTTTATTCCCGCCGGATATTCTCCAGAGGGATTCCCCCGGTGGTTCTAAATGGGATTCAGATGGTGGTTGGGAGTATCGGCCTTATTCTGATGTCCGTCTTATGGGAAAACTCACCATTTCCTACTGAGCATATGCTAACTGGTTGGGGTGCTTTGATTTATCTTGTGGTCTTCGGGTCGATTATTGGTGCTGGGATCTACTATTGGCTGATTAAAATGATCAACCCCCTGATTCCATCCACATGGTCCTATGTTTCTCCTGTCATAGCCATGATGGTCGGTGTAGTGGTCCTGAATGAAACGATCACGGCTCGCGGTCTGTTCGGTGCAGTGGTCGTGATTACAGGTGTTGTTTTGACAAATTTTGAAGCATTTTCTAATATTATTCGATCCGGACGTATCGCCAGACAGGGGTAACGTTTACGCTGAACCGGGTGGCCAAACTAAACTCTGAAAGGGTTGAGAACATGATCACATTCTATTGTTTCCCTACTTGAAGTACATGTCGTAAAGCCATGGCATGGCTTGTGGAACATCAGGTTAAGCACGAATATCGTGACATCCTCAAACAGCCCCTCCAACAGGATGAGTTGATGTGGTTAGCTCAATTAGGGAATTTCAGTATTGTTGGATTGTTAAATCCCAAAAGCACCGGTCTGAAGGAAATGAAAATTAATACCAGCACGGTGTCTGAAAGTGAAGCCGTGGAACTCATCCAAAAAAACCCCAAAATTATGTATCGACCCCTGTTGACGGACGGGGAGAGGGTCATTGTCGGGTTCAAGCCGGAAGAGTATGCAACCATGACGACATAATCAACTATTTGCATAAGTGCTTGAGTCTTTGATATGGTCAATGTCCATGAAGGATACAGACCGAAAGCATATTTTGGGTTCAAACAGTGTACCCCATTGCCATCATCACGGATGCATCTGAGCGGCCAGCTTGAAAATTACTCGCGAAATATGGAAAGCAGGATTCAATAATCTAAAACGCGAAGTCTTCCGAAAATTCCTGCAGGAGGCAATATATGGCGGAAACCCAGTTATATCGTCCATATTCTGAGTATCTGCGATCTCGATATGGGGGGAAAGTATATAAGATTCCAGTGAATCTTCCCGTTGGCTGTCCCAACCGGGATGGCACCTGTGGTTATGGTGGCTGCATTTACTGTGGAGACGATGGTGCGGGTTTTGAAGATCTTCCCAGTAGTATGTCGGTCTCACAACAGATTCACATTAATCGCCCGAAAATGCGGCAGAAGTTTAGAGCAGAAAAATTTATCATCTATTTCCAAAACTTCACCAACACATATTTGCCGCTTACTCAACTGGCCGGGTATTTACACGAATCCACTGGTGAAGATGTTGTGGAGATTGCATTATCGACTCGTCCGGATTGTATCCATGATGATCTCCTCGCCTATCTCAAGGAGTTTCAGGATCAGAACGCGGTTCGCATCTCATTGGAGATCGGACTTCAGACAGTCAACTATCACACCCTTGACTGGATCAACCGGGGGCACACACTGGCGGAATTTATTGATGCAGCATACCGGATCAGGCCGTTTGGATTTGATATTTGCGCGCATCTGATCTTGAATTTGCCTGGGGATACGCTGGTTGATAGTATTGAAGCTGCCAAGATTCTTTCGGCCCTAAGGGTCAATCAGGTTAAGCTTCATGCTCTCTATGTGGTGCGAAACACACGATTGGCAGAATGGGTCAAAACCGGACAGGTTGTTTTAGGCAGTAAAGAGGAATATATCGACCGGGTCATTAATTTTCTGGAGTATCTGGATCCAACCATAGTGATTCAGCGATTAATCGGCCGTGCACCGGAAGCCGATACCCTATGGGTCAATTGGAATACCAGCTGGTGGAAGATCAAAGAAGAGATTGAGCAGCAGATGACATTGACTGGAGCACGGCAGGGCCGGAAATGTGATTACTTGAATGGGTCTGCTGTGAAACGCTTTTATCTTTAGGGGGTGGCGGAGGTGGAATGGAAAAATGGTCAGATACACAATGGGATGGTTCGAGTTTTAGCAGACGATCATGCCGGAATGAATAGCCCATTTCTGGCTCAGCATGGTGTTTCGTTTTTTATATCCTGGGAGCATGAATGTAAACAGCGACATATTCTTTTTGACACAGGAACGTATGCTGAACCCATTCTCAATAATATGAAACGATTGGGAATCGATCCTGCAGACATCGAGATGATCATTCTATCTCATTGCCATTACGATCATACCGGGGGTTTAATCCAATTACTGGAGACCTCTGGGCGTCGAGGTATTCCCGTTATTGCCCATCCGGACATTTTTCGGGTCAGCTTTGTCACTGATCCTGTATGGACGCATGTTGGTTTCCCTGAACCGGATGCCGAGGAAATGATCCGAAAAGCTGGTGGGATGCTCGTTCTGGTCCGTGAACCCGTCTTGCTGGCACCAGGGATGATGCTTTCCGGTGAGGTGCCTCGAATCACAGAATTTGAATCAACCGGTTCCCTCCGACTTTTCAGCGTCCACCAAGACCGGATCATACCGGATTCACTGGCAGATGATCTTTCTTTGTATATCAACACGGATTATGGTTTAGTTGTCATCACCGGATGTGCCCACGCTGGTATCATCAATATTATCCGTCAGGGACAGATATTAACTGGGATCAGCACCGTCAACGCTGTGATTGGAGGATTTCACCTGAATGGAGCAGCAGATGAGAAAATTGAGAATACCATCGCTGCGTTGAGATCAACGGATGTCCGGAAGATTTACTCAGGTCATTGCACAGGATTGAAGGCTGAGTCCATGTTAATGAATGCGTTCGGTAACCGATATGAACAGTTCTATTGCGGGAAAACTATCTGCTTTGACAGTTAGGAGGAATCATTGTGCGATACATTAGTACACGAGGGGGAGCCGGAGTAGTGACCTCAGCAAAAGCGATCATCGATGGGATCGCACCCGATGGAGGCCTTTACATCCCGGAGCGGTTGCCAGCGTTGACATACCATATGATTCGAGACATGAGGGAGTTGGATTATGTCTCAGTAGCTTCCCATATTATCGGAATGTTCCTGAAAGATTATACGCCAGGCGAAATCTACGAAGCATGTGCACAGGCGTATACCCATGATCGGTTTACACACCCTGATATTGCACCGATACAGCAGTTGGGAAGAGACATTTTTTGCTTAGAATTATGGCATGGTCCAACTGCTGCCTTTAAAGACATGGCGTTGCAGCTGCTTCCACGATTGATGACACTTGCACAGACAAAACAGCCGGGGAAAAAAGAGGTCGCCATTTTGGTAGCAACATCAGGTGACACCGGCAAGGCAGCCATGGCAGGATTCCAAGATGTGAAAGGAAGCCGTGTCATTGTTTTCTATCCTGACGGCGGTGTCAGTGAAGTGCAGAGACTCCAGATGGTTACACAGAAGGGAGATAATGTCTTTCCGATTGCCGTTAAGGGGAATTTTGACGATACTCAAAATGGAGTCAAACGACTCTTTTTGGATACAGATTTTACTGAAGAAGTCGAGGGAAATGGGTTTTCTTTGACCTCAGCTAACTCAATTAATTGGGGAAGGTTGGTTCCGCAAATTGTCTATTATTTTTATGCTTACAACCGCCTACAATTAAGCGGTTCCATTCGCGAACACGAAACAGTCAACGTCGCCGTACCCACAGGTAACTTTGGTAATATCCTGGCGGCATATTATGCTAAAAAAATGGGGCTGCCTTTGGGACGATTGATCTGTGCGTCCAATGAAAACGATGTATTAACGGAATTTATTCGCACGGGTGTTTACAGCGTTCGGAGACCGTTTTATAAAACCAGATCCCCTTCGATGGATATACTCATTTCCAGTAATTTGGAACGATTACTGTTTGAACTTCTCGGAAGAGAAGGGGATGAGGTCAGTCGTAAAATGGTGGATCTGGCTGAAGATCGCCAATTTACACTTCAAGGTGAATCTTTGAGAAAGCTTCAAGAAGATTTCTGGGGTGGATCCGCCAGTGACGAGGATACGACCCGTGCTATTGCGCATGTGTTCACCTATGATGGATACATGATGGACCCCCACACAGCTGTCGGATATGATGTCTACCATCAGTATCGAACAGCGACTGGGGATGAGGGTAAAGTCATTCTGGTTTCGACGGCCAGCCCATATAAATTCAATGGTGCGGTTGCTGAGGCTATCGGTGGCCATGACGCCATCCAAGGATCCGGCGAGTTTGCTTTGGTGGATTATCTTCATGAAAGGTCCGGATGGCCGGTCCACCCGAGTCTTGAAGATTTGGAGCATCAGCCGATTCTGCATAAGCGGATATGCCAACCGGAGGATATGGCTGATATGGTACGTGATTGTTTAGGCATTTCGCATGATTGAATTGAGAGACTAACGAACATGCCGGCCAACAGGCCGGCATGTTCGTTAGTTCATCGCTAATTCTGCTGCAAGGTAATCAATGAATTGTTTGGCGGTCCGGCCTGAACGGGCATTCTGCCACATCTCCCACTGCAGCGCTCGTCGCCTTAAAACAGCCGGGTCGATATCCAGACCACGAATATGTGCTAATCCCATGACAATCTCCAGATATTGCTCCTGATCCGGAGTGGTGAATGTAACCGTAATACCGAAACGGTCTGCCAGAGACAGTTTTTCTTGGGAGGTGTCCTGAGAAAAAACCTCATCGCCCATGGCGATATCACGCGGTGTACCTCGATCGCTGAATCGTTCACGAATCAGGTGACGGCGGTTGCTGGTGGCATAAATGACGACATTTTGGGGTCTGACTTCCAGTCCACCCTCAAGAACGGCTTTTAAATCTTTATAATTCCACTCACTATCTTCAAAGGACAGATCATCAACAAACACGATGAACCGTTGAGGATAACGACGGAGTAAAGCAATCATCTTTGGAAAATCCGAAAGATGTGCTCGTGGGACTTCAACGAGTCTGAGCCCTTGATCGGCATAAGCATTCAAAATGGCTTTGACCGTGGATGATTTACCGGTTCCCCGATCACCATAGAGGAGAACATTGTTGGCATGATGGCCTTGCATCAGCCTTTCTGTATTCCGTAAGACTTCTTCTCGGGCTAGCTCATATCCGATCATTTCTGAAAGGGTGACAGGGTCCGGGGATGCAATGCCCACCAGCGGGTTCGGTGATGTGGGATCCCAGCGAAATGCTTTGTAGCGGCCGAATATCCCCACGCCTGTTCGCAGATGATACGCTCTTAAAGTTGCGAAACCGTCCTGCCATGAAGGAAGATGGAACAAATGTGCTTTCATCGTTGCCCGTTCCTGCCAATGAAATGATTTTGCTGATGAAACATCCCCCTGGAAACCGAGCCATTGGTAAGGGGAAGCATCAAGTTGGTCGCCCAGCATGGAGATGCAGAACTCTCGCGGATCAATACTCGCTATTTGGTGTAATAGTGACAGGTCGTTTTGCACTAATACCGCAAGCGCATCACTGATCACAGAAGTACCTGCTGATGCGGCTTTCAATGAAAATGGATTTTCATCCTCGACGATCTTTTGCAGGATGTAATCCTGCCAGGCATTTCCCACTGCACATTCAGTGCTGTTTTCTGCCCAATCGGTCAACCGACTGAGAATATAATAGTATTGCTCAGGGTTTGTTTGGGTGGGGTCTTGAACTAAATCAGAAATGGCACTGGACATCGTAGCAATGAGTGGATCCGTTAATAGTGTACGGTAAATAGTCAATTTCTTGAAAGCTTGATCAATGGCGGTCCACGCCATGGTAAGCGGTTCTTGAATATACATCGTCATTGCCTCCTTCTGTGGTGCGTAAATATTCTATGCCGTTGTCATGATTTCCTTTCCCGTTGTGCATGATGAAGGAAAGGGCTGTGAAAAATCGAATTTCATATATAGTACAAAAGAGGAGGGTTCACCATGAGCAAAATATTGGTCGTGTGTGGCAGTCCCCGTAAGGGTGGGAATACGGATACGTTGTTGTCAGAAGTGGTTCGAGGGGCAAAAGAAGGTGGCGCTGAGGTTGAAACGGTGTTTTTACGAGAAAAATTCATCGGTCCTTGCCGCGGCTGCGCCGCATGTTTAAGACAAGATGTGGAATGGTGTGTTCAGGCTGATGATATGATCGAACTTTACAGCAAAATTTTGGAATCCGATGCAATCGTTTTGGGTACACCCGTCTATTGGTGGGGTCCATCCGCCCAAATGAAGGCATTTTTTGACCGATGGTATGCCTTGTTGGGAAAAGAAAAAGCCACTTTGAGCGGTAAACAGGCAGCGGTGGTTTGTGTTATGGGAGATGAGGAACCTGAAACAGCGCGGCATGTCATCGGTATGTTTAAAGACGCTTTTCATTATCTGGCCATGCCATTTGTCAGCCAACTGGTGGTAACCGCCCATGAACGGGGAGAAGTCATCAATAACAAGGATGCTTTATCTGAGGCATGGCACTTGGGGAATTATCTGGCTTGATTCATAATTGGTTCGAAGGGACAAAATGATCCACCGGTTGCACCCTCATGTGAGGAGCTGGTGGATCAAATATTTTGTATGGAAAGCCCAGGTGAGCTAACTAACCATCGTCATGATTCTCAATGAAATCCGATTCTTTCTGGCTGACTGATGGCAGGGTCGTTAACATCAGTAACCGTGAAAAATCAATCAAGCTCGATGATCTCGGCTACTTGATTCTCACTGACCAAGTGAATATCACGGAATGGTTTTAGAGCCACATAAGGCTCTAAACTGACCACAACAGTGCCTTGATGTCGACCTAATAAGTAGCATTCCTCAGTATTCCCGTCAACAAAAGTGATGATAACCTTTTGCCCCGCTATGCGGATCATATCGGGTGGTAAGCTGTTGATGATGATTTCCATGGGTTTCATGATGGGCCTCCTTCAATCAGTGTTCGCATGTTTGAATATGCAAAGGCTGGATTACTCTGGGGTTTTGGCTGGTCTGATCCCTCACTCTGCGTTACACAGGAACCCAGGGCCAGGGGAAAATCATGTCCATGATTTGATTATATCTGGACACGGTAACTGCAATCGGCCATGGAGATCGATGCGGGGATTATTAAAAAAGTTTTCTGATCGATCAGCCTACTGTCAATACTATACACTAAAAAAACAAGGATGTCGATTCAATGAAACTGGGCACAAGGGCCGAGCTGGATCAGTAAATGGGGGTAACAATGTGGCGATGCACGTTTATGAGCGTTCAGGGCCTGAATTCAAACATCAGGCAGGAAACGAAGGATCTGAAGAGAAGTTGTAAAAGCGGATCTGGTCTCAGGTCCTACTGAATCTGTGCATCGCGGAAAGGAATGGGAGTAATGGATTTTGCAGTGTATCGCACCGCCCATGGTGTTTTCAAAGAAGTAATCCCCGGTGAATTCACAGCCTTCATTTTCCCTTCGGATGCTCCTCGCGACGCGCTAATCCAACAGATTTCAAATGGAATCATCTACCACCCATCAGATGCTCTGCATATATTTCACTGGAATCGGGTATTCGAAGTTATCCGAGATCGAAAGTACCGGCAGGGCCAGCTACTGGGTGTCCTGAACGGTGATATCACGGGTTCATTAGTCTTAGACGAATGCCATTACTGCAGCAAACATTTTGAGAAAGACGGTGACCGGTGTAGACGATGCAGCAAAGAACTGAGCGGACGTTATCGAGAGGCTCCATACGAGGTGGACCGGCTGCTCAATTACTTAGACAGGAATCGATGGGATCGGATGAATGCAGTGTTATTGCATCAAGATGAGGTTTTTGTCAGAATGCGATCCAAAGATATCGCAGACGGAAGATTGAGATCCCGTGGAGACAATCAACAAGGATACAATCCGCTAAGTCTCACTTTCTCTCGTGATATCATTCGCCGGAATGAGTTGATTTTCAATGCAGAAATGGCTGAACGGACCGGTCGGATGCAAGCTTTGAAATTTAAAGATGAATAGGTGGGAGGAGCAAAATGGATACATGCAAAATTATGGATTTGGCTTTGAAACTTGCTGGCATTGAAGAGCTGCCATGCGATAGTGGGATTATGGTACCCGGGGATCACATTCAGTCGGTGCTCATGGGTGTTGATATGGGGACTCCGGAGCTCTTACTTGCAAAAGAAATGAAGGTGGATTTAGTTATCAGCCATCATCCTCAAGGTGGAGAACCCAGTATTCATTTCCATCAAGTTTTAGACAGGCAAATTGATTGCATGGTCAAGGCAGGTGTACCGATCAACAAAGCCCAAAAAGCGTTGAAAGAGCGACAGGCTCGGATTGAGCGAGATTCGCATGTGAGCAATTATGATCGCAATCAATCGGCCGCCGTACTGATGGGGATTCCTTACATGAACATTCACATGCCTTTAGATATCATAACCGAAAAGTTTGTTCAAAACCATCTTGATGCAAGTATCACAAACCCCAGGGCAACTTTAAAAGAGGTTGTTGAGGCATTGATGGAGGTAAAAGAGTATCAGAATGCCTTGGCGAAGCCAGCGATTCGCGTAGGAACTGACGAGGACTTTGCTGGAAAAGTACTGGTCCTGATGGCAGGGGGCACGAATGGCGGCGAAGCAGTATTTAAAGCCTATTTTGAAGCCGGTGTCGGGACCATCGTCTGTATGCATGTACCGGAAGAGGTGCGCAAAGCAGTGGCAGACCAGAATATTGGCAATATCGTGGTTGCAGGACACATGGCCAGTGACTCCATTGGAATCAACATATTTATCCGCAATTTGCAGGAGCAAGGGCTGACTGTGACAACCATGTCCGGCATCGTACCCAATGTGTAAGAAAGGAGATCGGTAGATGGAACAGTATGTGATGGTTTCCTTGGCAAACGGCGAAAAGCGGCGTTATCCGGCGGGGGTGCGGTTATTGGATATCAGTCAAGATACCCTACCTTTGAGTGGAAATGAGGTTTTGGCTGGCATCGTCGACAATCGTGTCCGTGAACTGGGATATAAGCTAAATAGGGACGCCAATATCGACTTCATCACCATCGCATCCGATGAAGGTATCAGGATTTACAGCCGGAGCTTATCTTTTGTATTCATTCGTGCAGCGAGGGAGTTATTTCCAGGCAGTAAAGTGTCTATCGAGCATTCCATCAGTAAAGGACTTTACTGCGAAGTAGACGGTCTGACACCCATGTCTGAACAGACTGTACGGAAACTCGAGGAGCGTATGATCGAAATCGTGGAGCGCGATGAGCCATTTGTGCGTTTCAGCGTCCCCAGAGAAGAAGCGATTCGGCTATTTGGTGAGCGGGGGCAAATTGACAAGGTCAGGCTTTATCGACGTCGCACCGAAGACTTCGTGGATCTTCACAGTTGTGGGTGGTTAACCGAGAATTTTTACGAAACGATGGTACCCAGCACTGGGTATTTAAAACTCTTTGAGTTGAAATATTATGCACCGGGCATGATTCTTAGATTTCCAGAGAAGACGGACCCGTCATCACTGCCGGCATTTGTGGAACACCGTAAACTCTTTGGAATTTTCCGCGAGGCGGAGGAATGGGGCGAAATATTAGAAATTGAAGACGCCGCCTCGATGAATGAGCTGATTGAGAATGGTCAGGGCCCAGATACCATGCGGATCCAGGAAGCCCTTCACGAGAAAAAAGTTGCTGAAATCGCAGACATGATCTACCATCGTCGGGAACATATCCGCATCATTCTGGTGGCAGGCCCTTCCTCTTCAGGAAAGACGACCTTTGCCCAACGACTCAGGATTCAATTACGGGTCAATGGTATGAAGCCGGCGGCGATATCCCTTGATGATTATTTTCGTGACCGGGAACATACCCCGAGGGATGAAACGGGTGAATACGATTTTGAATCCCTGGAAGCCATTGACCTTGATTTATTTAATGAGCAACTTCAGATGCTGATTCATGGTGAAGAGGTACATATTCCCACTTTCAACTTTATTACAGGAAAGCGAGAATTTAATGGCCATTATCTGAAGGTGAATGCGGATCAGCCAATCATCATTGAAGGGATTCACGGGCTGAATGAAGCACTGACTCGGTCAGTGTCGCGTATCCAGAAGTTTAAGATATATATCAGTGCACTGACTCAGCTGAATCTGGACTCATACAACCGGATCCCAACAACAGATACGCGTTTGATTCGCAGGATGGTGCGGGATTATCAATTTCGGGGACATAATGCTGCTGATACCATCAGGCGTTGGCCATCGGTTCGCCGGGGTGAAGAAAAATATATCTTTACCTTTCAAGAAGACGCAGACGCCATGTTTAATTCGGCCTTGGTTTATGAGCTTGGCTCACTGAAACCACTGGCAGAGCCACTGTTAAAGTCAGTTGGACCTGAACATAAAGAGTATATCGAAGCATCGAGATTGTTGCGATTTCTGGAGTATTTTGTGCCGTTTGAGTGCGGGGAGATTCCCATGAATTCCATCATTATGGAATTTATTGGAGGTAGTTGTTTCATGTAGGTAACTCCCATCCAAGTGGGAGGACAAATCAATCAAAAAGGGGTGTAAACATGCGAAAACAATGGATGCTACTGCTGGTAATCGCTTTGATGCTTGCAGGTTGTGGGGGCAATACCGGCGGGACGACACAACAGGATAAGACATATCCGACGTTGACGATTCAAACCCAACTGACTAATCCAGAGTCCAAGGATGATACGTATCTGGTATTTTTGGCTCCCACGGGTGTTAAAGAAACCGAACCCGGGAAAGCCACACAAAGCGGATTTTATGGTCCGTTTGAAACCGATGGCGAAGGAAAAGTCACGGTGGACATCTCATTCAACTGGAATTTACGAGCCTATCTCGATCAGGAAGGCTCTGAAAAAAACAAGCTTCAGGTTTTCATCACCACCAAAGAAGACAAATACATCCGAAATCCGCTGAATGCAGAGACTTTCGTCACCTTTGTTGAAAACAAAGATGATGAAACCAAAGATGAGTATTCCCATTATAGTACAGTGGAAACACTGAACGTACCATTTACTGACCAGTATCCTGAAGGAGTCCTTTCCCTTACTTTCCCGAAAGCGACGTTCGTGGTTAAACTCGCATTCCCAGATGGCCAGGAACCCAAAAATTCCTATGAAGTGAGTATTGTGAAGCCTTCGGCGACGGCTCCAGACGGGCTCGGAATGTATCGAATTGGCAGGATCTGCCGCGCGTTTCAATACTGGGACACACCGTTTTTTGCGGAAGATAATCTGAAAACTTGGAGTGGAACAATCGTGGTCACTCATTTTGACACCAATGAACGCATCATGTATGACGGATATCCAAAGCAGATTACTTTTGATGAAAATGGGCGTTGTGAGCAGGGGAATATCATCACAGTTTTTATCAATCCATGAAGGTTGGAGAAGGAAATTGATCATTATGTGAAGAATGTAATTAAATATTGGATTGAAGGCAGTTTACGACTCTTTTTCAAGGCATCTGACACATTCCCTATGTCAGGTGCCTTTTTAAAAAATTCCATTGCATGGAAACAATCTACGACAGATGATAGGAGGTTATACATGTCACGGATGAAATTATCAACCGGATGGATCGTAACTTTTGCGGGTTTGGGTGTAAATCTCATGTTAGGTGTTTTATATGCTTGGGGGGTTAAATCAGCGGCCTTGATTGACCAATTAGGGTGGACAGCCACGCAAACCCAAATTCCGTATATGGTGGCTTGTGCGGTTTTTGCCTTGTCCATGGCCCCTGGCGGCCGCCTTCAGGATAAGTACGGACCAAAACCGGTGATCATGGTCTCAGCGGTTCTTGCTGGTATTGGATTTATTAGTTCCGGACGGCTACTGACCCCGATGGGATTGGCTGTTTTTTACGGTATTGTATTTGGTGTCGGGATGGGGATGGGGTATGCTGCTCCGACCCCTGCTGCTGTCAAATGGTTTAGTCCGCGACAGAGGGGATTGATTTCGGGTATTGTTGTCAGTGGTTTTGGACTAGCCCCCTTATACATTGCACCACTGACCAATCATTTACTTGCCCGCTATGGTTTACAAGGGACTTTCAATGTCCTCGGTGTATCCTTTTTTGTTCTAATTATGGTTTTAGCCCAGTTTATTCGAAACCCGCCGGCTGATCATCATATCAGTTCAGTCGATGTGTCGAAAGTGGAAGCATCGCATCAAACGGTCAAGACAGAATATGAGTGGTACGATGCCATCCGCACACCTCAATTTAAGCAGTTGTGGCTTATGTTTGCATTCGGAACATTTGCAGGATTGCTGATCATTGGTCAAATGTCCAAGATTGGCTTAGAACAGGCCGGAATACGAAATGCAACCATCCTGGTCTCTGTGTATGCGATTTTTAACTGTACTGGCCGGATCCTTTGTGGAATCATATCCGATAAGTTTGGACGCATGCGGACGCTCTTTGTCATGTTTGCCATTCAAGTACTGGTCTATGCGATATTTTCATTTTTGCAGACACCTGGTCCCATGATTGTAGGTGTCGCGACGGTAGGCTTTACCTTTGGTGGTATGTTGACTCTATTCCCAGCTACCACGGCTGACTATTTTGGGATTCGGAATTTTGGTGTCAACTATGGACTGATGATCACTGCCTGGGGAATAGGTGGGGTCTTTGGACCGCTTTTAGGTGGCATTGTTCGAGACCTAACAGGAGCATATGGGATCAGTTACGTCGTCTCAGGGTTCCTGAGTGCGGCAGGTGCAATCCTGACTCTATTGATTCGCGCTCCTTCGCAATTAAGCGAAAATCCAAAACCAGAAGCTGATATGTAAACATGGATGTGCTGTCAGTTCCCGGTCGGATTATCCAGCAGCAGTCAAATGTTCATCCGGGAGGATTCCCAAAATCGGCGGCGAACAACTGATGCAACGATTGTTTCCTCGGAACCGACCGAACCCATACAAACTCATGATGTGGGGTGGATACCAGCCCAAACGACCCTTCCAATTGAAGAGGTGGTTACAATGGCTTTGGTGTATAAGATTTGTCCCCGCTGTGGATCCAGTAATTCCTTGGTCTGGAAAAGTGTTAAGTATCCAGACTGGCTTGCGAGCCCGGAAAATCATGATAAAGGGACGACGCCTGATTTTCGCTGTCGTGATTGTGGGTTTTCATGGTCGAAGCAACAGCTGATTCACGATGCATATGGAAAAATCAGAAGTCTGAAAGTGACGATTGGTGGGCATACCAGCGGCTATCAACATGTATTGATTGATTTGACCCAAAATCGTCTGCTATGGAGTTATCGCCAACATCAAGAAGAAACCACGCGTTCCTCCATAATATCGGACATACAGGTAGTGCAAGTTAGGGAATCGTTAATCGCTGTCAATCTATTGAATTGGAAAAATGAATATCAAAACACAGGTCTCGCATCAAGCACGCATTGGAATCTTCAAATTGAAACAGATGAAACAATGATTGAGAAACACGGTCATGATGCATACCCTGCGGAGTGGTCGCGCTTTGAGAACATGATTAGTGCAATCATAGAGAGACCATTTGGCCTTCATGATCCAAATAATCCGAAGTCAGGCCTGGGTATTTCTGACTCTCAGCTTGAACATGATTGATTGCACGAAACGCATATTTAACGATGGACGCCAATGGCCCAGAATATGATCTATGGGGAGGTGCGCCGATGGTCAATGGAATCAGTCATGTGACTTTGATTGTCCGTGATGTGGAAAAATCTGCTGATTTCTTTCGAACGGTTTTAGGGGGTAAAGAATTATATGATTCTCTGGGTCAGCCTTTCTCCTTGAGCAGGGAGAAATTTTTACTTATGGGCGATCTTTGGCTGGTTTTGATGCAAGGGGAGCCAATACAAAACGCATCTTATGAGCACATTGCATTTTCAGTCAGTCCGGAGAATTTTGACACCCTGTCAGAAAGAATCGCTGCAACTGGCACGAAAACACGCCCAGGTAGGCAACGAATTGAAGGAGAAGGACGATCAATTTATTTCTTCGACCCTGACGGACATCTCTTGGAAGTCCATTGTGGAGATATGATGACCCGGCTTGGGGTGTATCGGAGCCAGATAAATCGTGCATCGAAGCATCCTGGTCCGTGATCGGAAAGTGTTTTGGTTACAGGACGATTGAAATCAGGAAGGGATTGGGATACATATGCAAATTGTTCCAAACGATCGATCAAAACTTGTCGAGGCAGCGTTAGGGAAACGAGCGTGTGACTTGGTGATCCGAAATGCCAGAATCGTCAATATGTTTACCGGTGAGATCTATCCTGGTGATGTGGGAATCTACGATGGTTTCATTGCGCATATTCAAGCCGATCCAGATCAAACCGGGCGTCAGGAGATACCATTGGAAGGCTGCACCAGCATTGATGCGAAGGGGCAGTATCTAATTCCTGGGTTGATCGATGCCCACATTCACATCGAAAGCACGATGATGACCCCAGCCCGGTTTGCCCAAGCGGTGATTCCCCACGGAACCACGACGGTTGTGACAGATCCTCATGAAATCGCAAATGTGCTTGGGGTTGAGGGTGTGCATTACATGCATGAGGCAAGTGAAGGGATCCCGATGCGACAGTTGATCCTGGTCCCTTCATGCGTTCCTTCCGTTGTCGGTAAAGAAAACTCAGGGGCTGTATTTACAGTCAAGGAGATCGAGGCACTGATGTCATTAGATCGTGTCCTGGGGCTTGCAGAGGTCATGGATTATCCTGCAGTATTGGCCAGCGACTCCCGGATGACGGGTATCCTCCATCTGGCTGAATCCAAGGGGATGTTTATCCAAGGGCATGCACCGTTTTTGCAGGGCAGGGAATTGTCAGGGTATATTGCAGCCGGGCCGAAAAGTGATCACGAGAATAAAAGTGCACAAGAGCTGCGGGATAAAATGCGCAGCGGGATGATAGTTGACGGGAGGGAGGGGTCAGGCGCCCGCAATCTTCGTGACATCATACCCGGGGCTCTGGATTTTCGTTATCTGGATCAGCTCACTTTGTGCACAGATGACCGAGAACCCGGAGACATACTGAACCATGGACATATGAACGATGTCGTCAATAAAGCGGTGCGTGCAGGACTGGATCCCGTCGATGCCATTCGATGTGCATCCTTCAATATTGCCCGGGCTTTGGGGTTATCGCATTTAGGGGCGATTGCACCAGGTTATGTTGCTGATTTGGTGGTAACTCCGAGTTTGGACCATATCAAGCCTTCCATGGTGTTCTACGGTGGAAAGCTAGTCGCGCAAAATCAATGTTTGACCGTGGAAATCCCCGTGGGAAACCATGCGATCGAAAAGCAGAACACGGTTAGACTTGGGATTCGCACACCTGAGGATTTTCTCATTGAAGTACCGGATCCAAATGTGGCTTTCGCCACCACCCGGGTTATTGAGTATCGCTCTCAGGTATCATCAACGACAGATTTTGCATTGGTGGACCTTCCCGTACGGGAAGGGTATCTGGATATTTCACACGATCCCAATTTAAAATATGTAGCGGTTCTTAATCGGCATGGTAGAGAGACCAACATCGGGTTTGGTATTTTGAAGAATTTCGGAACGTCGGGTGGAGCGGTTGGCAGCACCGTATCCCATGATTGCCATAATCTGATCGTGGTTTATGACCGACCGGAAGATGCCGCTTTAGTCGTGAATGAATTGATTCAGATGGGTGGAGGCATATGCTGCAGCCTTAACGGATCAATTCTATCACGACTTGCATTGCCTGTGGGAGGGCTGATGGCAGCCCGGTCCCATGCAATTCTGGCCGAAGAGGCACAGCAGATGAAAGCTGCGTTGAGAGGTTTGGGTTTGATTTCCATGGAAAATCCGTTACTACGCATTGCATTTGTTGCATTAGCGGTGATTCCCTATGCGAAAATGACGGACCTAGGGATGATCGATGTGGCAAGCCAGGCAATCATGCCGATGTTTGTCTAAATGTGTTCCATTGAGGGTAAGCAGACATCGGATGCAACATGTATCGTGATTACTTCAGGCTATGGAGAGCAAATCAACGGTCACCTGCTGAGTCAGGGAGGAATCGCAAATTGGAAAGTACCAAATATTCGAGTCGGTGCGGGAGGGGAGACGAAAATGAACATTGAAGTCAATGGCGAACGGTGGTTTTCAGATGAGGGACCTTTCAAGGAAGATATGAAAAAGGTTTGGGGTGACTGGGGAATCAATTCGGAGATTGGAAAACTCAGAGCGGTGATGATGAGGCGCCCAGGGCCGGAGTGCGAAAATCTTGAGGAGACATATAACTATTATCGGTGGAAAGCCCCCATGGATATGGGCTTAGCCAGAGACCAGCACGACCAGTTGGCACAGATCTATCGTGATCACGGGGTTGAAGTTCATTATGTCGAAGAGATGGGCCCTTATCCCAATGCAATTTTCACCCATGATTTGATGAAGATGACACCGGAAGGGGCGATTATTGCCCGACCGGCTACGGTCTTCCGCCGCGGTGAAGAGAAATTTATCGCGCAAGCGCTCATGAAACTGGGAGTCCCGATCATCAAGACCGTAAATGGTAGGGGAACCTTTGAAGGTGCGTGTCTGATGTGGTTAGACAAGGATGCAGTTCTCTTAGGAACCGGGAATCGATGTAATGAAGAGGGTGCTCGCCAGGTCGAGGCAGAGTTGCGTAATATGGGGGTCGAGCATATCAAACGGATCGGGATTTGGTATGGGGGGGTTCACATTGATGGGGATGTGAATATCGCTGACAAAGATGTGGCGGTGGTGTTCCCTTGGAAGATTCCTCACGATGTGGTGGTTTTCTTAATGGACCGGGGCTATCGTATTGTGGAAATGAATTCCATCGAAGAACACCAACAATCCGGGATCAATTTCGTCGCGCTTGAACCGGGTAAGATTGTGATGCCCAAAGGAAGCCCACGTTTTCGTAGTGCGCTGGAAAAAGCCGGGGTCGAAGTTATCGAACTAGATGTGGACGAGCTGAAAAAAGGGTGGGGTGCCATCCATTGTATGACTGCATATCTGCGCCGCGATGATATTTAATTTCCGGTGCATGCAAAGTTGTGAAAGGCGGAATCGAAATGGTTCTGCCTTTTTTATTTATCACGGGTAATTGTCGTCCACCATTGATGCTCCGACCCCATCATCCTGGTTGGAGAAGGAATTTCTTGTACCAGCACGAACCTGAAAAGTATGATCAATATTAGAAAGGGTGAGGGATTTGGCTATTGAAGCACATGGGGAGCGATGGTTCGCTGACAGCAACAGTTTCCAAGCAGATATGCAAAAGGTTTGGGGAGACTGGGGTGTTCATAGCGAAATCGGCAGATTAAGATCAGTTCTAATGCGAAGACCCGGAAAAGAGTGTGAAGATCTGGAAAAGACCTATGATTATTATCGATGGAAAGCCCCCATGGATATGGGTTTGGCACGCGAGCAGCATGACCGTCTCGCGCAAGTCTATCGCTACCATGGGGTAACCGTCCATTATGTTGAAGAGATGGGACCTTACCCAAATGCGATTTTTACCCATGATTTAATGAAGATGACGCCGGAAGGTGCGATTATTGCCAGACCAGCGACAATATTTCGGCGGGGTGAAGAGAAATTTCTGGCGCAGGCATTAATGAAACTGGGTGTGCCGATTATTAAAACAATTAATGGCAAGGGTACATTTGAAGGCGCATGTTTGATGTGGATCGATCATGATGCCGTGTTGCTGGGGACGGGCAACCGTTGTAATGAAGACGGGGCCAGGCAAGTGGAGAACGAGCTACGCAACATGGGAGTTGAACACATCAAACGGATCCAGATATGGTACGGAGGAGTGCATATCGACGGAAACATTAACATTGCTGATAAAGATGTAGCTGTTGTGTTCCCATGGAAAGTGCCCCATGAGATCGTTGTGTTTCTCATGGATCGAGGCTACCGAATTATCGAGTGTAACTGGCCCGAAGAGCAAGAAGAACTGGGAATCAATTTTGTGGCACTGGAGCCTGGGAAGGTTGTCATGCCAAAGGGGGCCCCCCGGTTAATGCGAGCCATGGAAAAAGCAGGAGTCGAAGTTATTGAACTGGATGTGGATGAACTGAAAAAAGGGTGGGGCGCCATCCATTGTATGACAGCGTATTTGAAACGGGATGGTATTTGATTGATGATAGCAGCATGAGAACAGGGCAACCGTTAAGCGGTTGCCTGATTGATTTCAATAATATTGCACGGTAATACCGAAATACATGCGCAAATGAGGAATATCAGGGGGGATTGCAATGCTGGAGATACCTGAAGCGACTGTAGTTGCCAGCCAAATACATGAAGTCATAATGGGAGAAACGGTTGTCAAATGTATTGCAGGTCAGCATCCTCACAAATTTGCATGGTATTATGGTGATCCATCAGCGTATCAAGAAATGATCGCTGATAAAACAGTATCAGGTGCACGATCCTGGGGAGGATTTGTCGAAGTCACAGTACAAGATATGACGATTCTTTTCGGGGACGGGGTCAACTTGACCTATCACGCTCCAGGAGCTCAAGTACCAGGAAAACATCAATTGATGATACAGTTTCTGGACGGCTCCAATTTAACAGGTTCTGTGCAAATGTATGGTGGTTTGTGGTGTTTTCCGACAGGCCAGTTTGACAATCCATATTATCATCAGGCGAAAGAGAAACCATCACCGATGGCAGATGCATTCACATGGGAGTATTTTAAAAATTTGATCTATCAACCGAAAATTGATCAACTCAGTGCGAAAGCTTTTCTTGCGACTGAACAAAGGATTCCGGGATTGGGCAACGGGGTTCTGCAGGACATTTTATTTGAATCGAAAATTCACCCAAAACGGAGGATAAAAGAGTTGGGCCTTGATGAAAGGCAGATTCTACATCAAAAAATCAAAGATGTTTTGAAGGAAATGACGGATCAGGGAGGGCGAGACACTGAAAAGGACCTGTACGACCAATACGGTAGATATCGAACGAAAATGAGTCGGCTGACTGTGGGAGCGCCATGTAGCCAATGCGGTGGGGTAATCGAGAAAGCGGCCTATTTGGGTGGTAGTATCTATTTTTGCTCTGAATGCCAGAAACTATAACCCGTGACCGGTTGCCGGATACGGATAAGTGAGAACGCAGATGATCATTGGTTGAGTTTGTCATTCAGTTTTGCTACCGGAGCTGATAATATCTGCACACTTATGACACTCAGAGCAGTGGATTTCATGGATATCGTCGCATGTCAAACCCCATTCTCGAAGGGCGATCAAGACAGGGGCTAACGAAATTCCCATTGGTGCAATCGTGTATTCGACTCTTAAAATATTGTCAGGATACTCTTCTCTGATAATCAAGCCGTCTTGCTCAAGCTCCCGCAACTGTTGAGTCAAAACTTTGGCACTGATCTGAGGAATTTCACGCTGAATTTCGCCATACCTTGAGGGTCCTTGAGAAAGTGCTTTAATAATCAAGATTTTCCATTTCCCACTAATCAAAGATAGCGTCGATTCGATGGGACATGCTTTCGATTTGGTTTCCATCATAGCCTCCGTGATAATCACTGTGTCAGTACTTACCTGAAAGTGCGTAGTTGAAGTCGTTATAAAATCATTATACTATATATGTAATGAGAAGTGTATGCAAGATAGGCTTGGCTGCGAAGCCCGATAAAATGGTATGGAGGGATGAATGTGAAAAAACTTGGAATTGTCGGCGGGATTGGGCCTGAGTCGACTGTTATTTACTACAATGAAATCATCCGCAAATTTCGAGATCAGACAGGACATCATGATTACCCGCCCATGGTCATTGATAGTCTGAATTTAGCAGAAATCTATGATTTGGTTGCCAATAAGGATTGGGATGCATTTTCTGGGCGATTTATTGATTCGATCAATCGTTTGACAAATAGCGGGGCACAATTGGCTGTCATGGCAGCAAATACAGCACACATTGTATTTGAGCGAGTTCAGGCGGCATCATCAGTTCCACTGATCAGTATCGTTGAAGAAACATGCAAATATGCAAAAGATCACGGGTGTCAGCGCGCTGTTATATTGGGGACTGCATTTACCATGAGCAGTGGCCTTTTTACTGACGCTTTTGCCAAGCACGGGGTGGAGGCATTTGTACCATCCAATGAGGAGCAGCAGATAATTCATGGCATCATTTTCCCGAATCTTCAGGAAGGGATCGTACTCCCTGAAGAGAAAGCGATCATGCTGGACATTGCACGTAAAAATCTGGCCAAAACGAATGCTGACACCTTGGTTTTAGGGTGTACAGAACTTCCATTGATTATTAAGGATGGAGATTTGGATACGATCTTAATCGATACGACTCAGGTCCACATTGATGCAATCGTCAGTGCGTTATTAGCTTCATAAAACGCTATTTATGATTTGCAATCAGATTCTACCTAGACTCCTTATCCTCTGAACAAGATTTGTTTAGAGGATATTTTATTGTTTGAAAGAAAAGAATAGACAGGTTGTATCCATGAACCAGAACGACTATCAATGAGATTTAAAGATGCCCGACGATTCTAACTGTGAGCATGAACGATCGTTTACTGATGCTTTCACCAAACCCAAACAGACTGATCTACCCAGGAAGGAGTATTGTTGAAACAATGACCCAAAAATTGAAGTTGATTAGCAACATGCAATTCTGTTTTCAATGGACTATGTTCAGGGGTCACAATAATATGATGCCGGAGGTGGCGAGATGACTTTAGAAAGGGATATAAGCGATATCGGTGGCAAAGCACCAGACCATTCCTATCAAGTTCTAAAACCCATGCTAGATGTACTACATCGGGAACTGGGGATATCGCAATTGGGAGATCAGATCCATTATCTCAATCCGGTTTTGTCGGTAGACGGGAAAATGAACTATGAGCTAATCGTTGTTCTGGAAAACCGAATTTATCGTACCCGCTATCATGATACCACGAGTGGAGATTCAATTGTAATCCTCGAAATGTATGCAGCAACAGACTTAAGAAGGATCAATGTGGCATACGAGGTGAGAGATGTATCTCACATTTTACAGTTGGAACTGTCTTTTGCAGATGACATTCGCATGGTTTTGAATAACCACGCCGCAATTCCATCTGATCATCAAAGAAACAGTAGTGCTTTGCGTGAATTATTTGAGCACCTGTCTACCCTAAAAACATGAGTCGTACATGTCAAATCATAGATTTCGCTTCATAAGACTGGTGGATAGATCATCTTCTCTCTGCCCGCAACGATTCATTCTCCTAAATAATCGAGAAGTCGTGACGGTGTTCTGATCGTTGCAAAAGGAAGCCGGCTTGGATGTGAGAGAAAATAGATGATGATGAAAACCTGACTCCTGGGCGACGCACCGAAAAGATTGGATCTCCCCAACTGTGCGATATCCTAAAGAAGAAATGGTGTTGTCCATCAGGAATGTTTTTCCGGCTCGGTCTCGTAAGCATAGAAAACGAAATTATTTATTCTGAATCATGGGGTATGACGAAAATTAGTCAAAAGATTTCTATTGAGATGAGTCAGGATTAAATTGCTCGTTATTTGATGAAAGTAATAGTATGACCATCAAAGAATCTCTTGGACACTTATGGAGGCAGTTAACTTGAGATCACTACTATCGCTTGGTGCAATGGATGGCATCGAAATTTGTGAAAACGGTAACATATGAAACCAATTTAACTGAAAAAGTATAGTATAAATAATGTAGGCAAACATTTTAGCGTCAAAGGTTAATAGCAAATGAAGGATGAGCTTCAAATGAACATAAAAGAGGAGGGATTATCATGAGTATGTTCTGCTTCCAATGTCAGGAAACTGCAAAAGGTACCGGATGTGAGATCCGGGGGGTTTGCGGTAAAAGTGAAGAACTGGCAAAACTGCAGGATCTATTAGTTTACACGGTCAAAGGATTAGCAGATGTTGTTTCAAAGGGGAAAATCGCATCAATGGATATTCCCGAAGTGAATCATGAATTGTTCCGTAGTCTCTTCATGACCATTACGAATGCAAACTGGGATGAAGAAGTATTTGTTGCCCAAATTACGAAGATGCTTAAAATCAGGGATGAGCTGCGGGGGAAAGTTTTGGGAGTTAAATTTCATGATGCAGCGACCTTCCAGGTCGCAGGGAAAAGCGAAATGCTGGAAAAAGCGGCTTTCTCCGGGGTCTTGAGAACTGAGAATGAAGATGTACGTTCATTGCGAGAGACCATTACCTATGGTATCAAAGGAATAGCTGCCTATGGAGAGCATGCATTGAATTTAGGGAAAGAGAGCTATGAGATTTACGACTTTCTTTATGAAGCTCTGGCAAAGACTCTTGATGATACGCTGAATGCAGACGATTTAGTCGCACTTACACTTCAAACCGGGTCATATGGTGTGAAGGTCATGGCTCTGTTGGATGAAGCCAACACCAGTCGTTATGGTCATCCGGAGATTACTGAGGTCAATATTGGCGTAAGAACCAACCCGGCTATCTTGATTTCCGGACATGACTTGCAGGACTTAGAACAGCTCTTGGAACAGACCAGAGGGACAGGCGTCGATGTTTACACGCATAGCGAAATGCTCCCAGCCCATTACTATCCTGCATTCAAAAAATACGACCACTTTGTTGGTAACTACGGGAATGCATGGTGGAAGCAGATTGATGAGTTTGAAACATTTAAGGGACCAATTCTTTTCACAACGAATTGCATTGTGCCTCCCAAAAGTGATGAAGTAAAAGCGCGAATATTCACCACGGGCTCAGCAGGGTTTCCAGGTTGCCCTCACATTGAAGCGAATGCAGAAGGGAAAAAGGACTTCTCTGCAATAATCGAACTGGCAAAAAAATTGCCTACTCCCCAGGAAATTGAGTCTGGCAGTATCGTTGGCGGGTTCGCACATAATCAAGTCCTAGCTGTTGCAGATAAAGTGGTGGATGCTGTCAAATCCGGTGCAATCAAGAAATTTTTCGTAATGGCTGGATGCGATGGGCGGATGAAGTCACGAGAATATTATACTGATTTTGCCAGTAAATTACCGGCCGACACAGTCATCTTAACTGCAGGATGTGCTAAGTATCGATACAACAAGCTCCCTCTCGGGGACATCGGTGGGATTCCAAGAGTACTGGATGCAGGACAGTGCAACGATTCATATTCCTTAGTGGTCACAGCGTTGAAACTGAAAGAAGTATTTGGGCTTGATGATGTGAACGATCTGCCGATTGCCTACAATATTTCCTGGTATGAGCAAAAAGCAGTGATCGTCCTGTTAGCATTGTTGTCATTGGGTATCAAGAAAATTCATCTTGGACCAACATTACCTGGTTTCTTGTCTCCGAATGTTGCGAAAGTACTGGTGGATGCATTCCAAATCGGTGGCATCAGCAGCGTAGAAGACGATCTGAAAATGTTCATGGCCTGAAAAGGGAATCGTGCAGATGGCGCACCATCTGCACGATTTTTTTCATGACAAATTTATCCGATTGTATAAATATTAGGGCAATACAATATTTCGAATAATGCATGAAAAAAATATTGTCTAGAAATAATTGAATTAATTCTTTCAATTTTCACGGGACTCTGCTATAATGATAACATGTTTGAGAATTCGTTCACGATAAAGGGGGTTGGATCCTTTGGGTTTGTTTATTGGTTTTATCAGTATGTTTCTAGTTTTAGCAGTCGTACTGTTGATCAAAGAGATCTTTTACGATGCACACAAAGAGAAACATCATACCATCTGAGAAACTGATGTTCTCAAGGTTCATGAGGAGACAGCAAACGCTGTCTCTATTTTGTTTTGGTTCTCGAGGTTGTAATGTTCACAATTGGAGTTGAAAAGAAGTCTCAGGTATGTAGGAATATATGAATGTTCGATGAATATATCAAGTATTCAGTACGATTAAAAACTACGATAAAATTCCGCTTGTCTGTTTATTGAGATATACTTGAGCTTAGGCGGTTCGTGATACAGATGCAAGAGTAGTTTCGTAGAAGGGCGGCGGTATGGATGAAGTTGGTATGGATCATTGGGCCACACGCAGTGGGAAAGATGACAGTCGGGCAAGAATTAGCTAAAATCACGCCGTTGAAATTATTTCACAATCATATGACCATCGATTTAGTCGACCATTTCTTTGATTACAGCACACATGAAGGAAACCGGCTGGTCAACCGCATACGGCAAGAAATTTTTCATGAGGTGGCTCAGAGCAACCTTTACGGACTGATTTTTACTTTTATGTGGGCTTTTGACCTTGAAGAAGACTGGGTGTATGTCAAAAAGGTCAATGACATTTTTCTTGCGCGCAATGCTGAGGTCTACATTATTGAACTTGAAGCCGATTACCACGAACGCATCAGGCGGAATAAAACACCAAATCGTTTGATGAACAAACCGACCAAACGGAATGTTGAGCGATCGGAAGAAACATTTATCCGGCTGGAAAATCGATATCGCCTCAATTCGCATCCTGGAGAAATTTCTGCAGATAACTATCTTAGGATTGATAATACGCATTTATCTGCGAGAAAAACTGCAAAAATGATTAGAGACTACTTTTCTTTGTGATATTTGGAGTAAAATTCCTTCGTGGAATGAGTGAAGAATTTTTTTGGGAAGGATTCTGGTACATTTATTCGAATTAATTCGAAGTTGCGATGCAAGTGGAGTGCATGCTTGGATAATTATGTATATAATCACGAAAATCATCTTCAGGAGGGAATTAATATGAAAATGCTTGTATGTACCGACGGTTCTGAATTGAGTATGAAAGCAGCCCGCACTGCTGCTAAGTTAGCTGCATTGATGGAAGATGTTGAAGTGGATATCATCCATGTTCATCAGCCTATCCGAATTTCTTCATCCATAGGATCAGTGCATTCATCCGTACAAATCCCTCATAGTGTCGAAAAACACATGAAAGAGGTGGAATTAAATATCTTGGAACGGGCAGCGAAATTGATGAGGAACTTCGGGATTCGCTTCAGCACAAATTTGCTGGTCGGACACCCCGCTGCTACCATTGTCAGTTATGCTGAGAAAAATGGGTTCGATTTGCTTTTTATCGGGATCAAAGGACAGACTGCTTTGCAGCGGGTGCTGATGGGTAGTGTCAGTACTGCAGTTGTTCAGCAGGTGCATTGTGATGTTTATCTGGTAAAATAGGGACCGCTTTTCCCAGAATGGTCTTTGAGGAGGTCTGTTATGGTATCCTTTGATGAGTATTTGTATATCGATTATCAGAACGTTCAGGACGTGAATGTGGATGTATTCAAAAAGACGATGAAAGTCATGATTATCGTAGGGGAGGATCAGACTAAAGTTCCAATCGATCTGGTCCAGCGGACACAGCCGTTTGGTCTAAGTGTGGAATGGATACGAGTGAACGGAAAAGGCAGGAATGCCCTGGATTTTTTCATCGCCTTCTTTTTGGGTAGAGATGCATCAGTTGATGCCAAGAAATCATTTATCATTTACTCCAAGGATGCCGGGTATGATCCGCTGATCAATCATCTAAAAAGGAGCGGAATTAAAGCCAGGCGGATCGTTAGCTTTCAGGAAATTAGCCAGGACAAACCGATTAAAATTGACGAAGCCGGGCTAAAAAGAGTAACGGACAACCTGAAGAAAACAGCCCCCAATAAGCGACCGAAAAAGAAGAGTAGCCTGACCGGATATATCACAGCCTTATTCAATGGCACACCCAAAGAGGAAATTGAGAATATCTTGGAAGATTTGTTTATTAGAAAGATCGTATACGAAGAAAATGGTACGATCAAATACGATTTGGAATCATAAAGCAGGCGCTGATAACGAATTTGCCTACACCATTTACCGGCATTGAATTATGCATGGTCAAATTCAATTTTGCAGCCATATTCAAGTTAATCATGGATTATCGACTCATGAGAAAGCCGGTATCAGAAGCAACCAATAGCTGATGATACCGGCTTGTTGATTTGAATACAGCAAAACTGGTTCAGTACATTGTTGGAATCAGATAAATCCCTTTTTGCATCTCGGATAGGAATTCACATCCGGAGTCTGTAACCCGGACCATTTCCTCTTGCGCGACAAATCCCGCGCTGGTACGAACTCCTAACTCTAATGTATAAACCTGTCCGGATTCCAATCGGTCATAGGGTCTTTGCCCATACCGTTCCCATCGAGGGCCTAAGACGGTACCCCCATCGTGCGCATTACGTCCAACTTGATGCCCCAAAGCATACATAAATTCTGGGTATCCTGCATCTCTAATGATTTCACGTCCCAATCCATCCACTTCATAAGCAATCACGCCAGGTTTTATCATGTCGGCTGCTTCCGTGATCACTTTCTGCACGACTTCAAACCCGACCAGAACATCTTCAGGTGGGGCTAGTTCGTTGGGTTTTAGAAAATACCAAACTCTCTGCAAATCAGAGCAGTATTCATCTTGCTTGACTCCGAAATCCAGCCGGAGAATGTGCCCGGGTTGAATAACCACATCACCTGGCGGGGTATGCCCTCGCAAAGAGTCCAATCCTGCATTGACTGTTGGGCAGTATGTTTTATCCCAAGAGGGACCCACACCCAGTTCCTTCATCCGCCGATGCATGAAGAAACCAACGTCTTTTTCTGACCACCCCGGTCTGACCTTTTCAGTTAAATCTTGAAATAGGACCATCGTCGTAACAATGGCATTCTTGATCAGATTAAATTCCGAAGGAGATTTTCGCCCTCTCATACGCATGCTGGCCGGTTCTGCTGATATGAAACGAGTTGGATAAGGGGTACCGTCGAGCAGTTTCAACAAACGCAGGTACATTCCGTAAGTAAGTCCATCTGCGGCGTTGTTGTCTTCTGAAAAATTGAGCCCAATCGTTTGCGGGTCAAGGCGGTCCAATACAGCAATCAAGGAATCACGAATACTAAAGTCATATCCGATGACTTCGTCATATGCGACCAGGCGTTTGATATTATTCGTATCGCCAGAACCCACAATCGCGACTTTCTGTCCATCTGAAGACACAATAAATGCTGCCTGCCAAACGATATGAGTTCCTGCAATAAACTGCAGATTCGGGTCGCTGAGCTCGGTCGTCTCACGAACGAAGGTCAGCCATGCATCAATTCCGGTTTCTTTTAGAATCAAAACAGCTTGGTCAAGTTTTTCATGGATTAGCAGCGGAAACACCACCTTTCTTATTTTCTTCATTTCTCTGAGGGAGTAATAATGTCCTTCTGGAAAAACAGATGTGTGTTTGGCAGGTATCTGCGCGTTAAACCAGAATACATGGATATTCCAATTTTAAGGGGATGTGCAGAGTGGGTTCAACCACGAACAAAGTTGCGGGTAGTCCTGCCGCCGGGCAGCAGGTGGATATGGTTCGAATTTTGAGATTTTTTATTCCTTTGGGGCTAACTTCGATGATGATGATGATGTCTCATTCTATCATCGCTGCGGGTATATCCAGGACATATTTGCCGGAAATTTCGATGGCTGCTTATTCCGTTTCGCTGACGATTTCAGGCATTGCGGAATCACCCATGGTCATGCTTCGCCAGATGACCCTTGCTTTGTTCCGTGGTCCAAAGACATTCCAGACAATTCGAAAGATTGCTTTCTCAGCGCTGGCTCTGGTTTCGATGTTCCTATTCCTGATTGCATATACACCCTTCGGTTTATTTGTTTTTACTCGATTGCTAGGAGTACCGGAAAACCTGATTACCCCCACAATACAAGTATTTCGATTTGTAATGTTTATGTCACTTGCATCATGCATCCGGTCCATCTACCAGGGTGTATTGATCAGCCGCAAGCATACAATTTTTATCACGCAAGCGATGATTGCACGAATTTCTCTCATGATTCTAATGGTGTACCTTTTCAGTCGGTATGGATGGGTGCGTGGTGGCTATGTCGGAGGAATTACCATCGTTGCAGGAATCTTGACTGAAGGACTATACTCCATGTACCGTGCGCGCAAATTAATTCCGACACCCGAAGATCGTTTGGATCCAGAGGATCGGGATATTACTTTCTCCCAAGGCTGGTCATTTTATTATCCGCTCTTCATTGCAGCTGTGATGTTCAGCTTGACCCGGCCGATTATGACTGCGGGGATGTCCAGAAGTTTTGATCCGGCAATTGCACTGGCCGCTTTTTCTGTTGCCACGAGCCTCGGGTGGGTGATTATATCGCCATGTCAGAATGTCCATCAGGCCACCATGGTATTCATTCGGGAAAAAGGAGGCTTTGTTCGCGTCAGGCAGTTTGCCTTTGGATTTGGTGTTCTGGGTTCCATTGTACTTGCTGCCATCGCGTTTACTCCATTGGGAACCTTGATTTTGACCCGTTGGATTGGAGTCAGCTCCCAAATGGTGCGACCGGTTTTGTCTGCCATGCGGGTTCTCAGTGTCTTACCAGTTCTAATGAGCAGTCAAGAGTACTACATGGGCGTTTTACTGGCTAATCAACATACTCGAGTGGTAAGTTTATGCAAAATGGCAAATCTACTGACAACAGCTGCAATGGTCATTCTGATCAGCAGCCTCATGCCAGGATGGGGCAGTGTGATTGGCGCCGTCAGTCAGGTTTCCGGTTTCGGAGCAGAATTGGTCGTGGCATGGGGATCTTACCGCATGATGATGAGAAACGGTATGATCAAATTCGGCGTATAAAGGCGAACCTATGGTTAGATGAAATCAAAATGAGTCCATTTTCCTAGCGAGTGGAACCACAAGGCAGGGAGAAAATATGTTGATCCAAGTCAATCAGATTAATAAGTATTTTGCGGATAAACCAATTCTGGAAGGGGTCACCTTTAATTTGACCCAGGTTGACCGCATGGGTCTGATCGGGAAAAACGGTGTTGGTAAAACCACGCTGCTGAAGATCATTGCGGGACTTAGTGAGTATGATTCGGGCGAAATCACCCGCATGCCTGATATGACCATCGGATATCTGCAGCAAGATATCGATTTTGACAACCCGAATACGGTTATGCAAGAAATGCAGAATGTCATCCCGGAAATCCCGCAACTTGAGAGACGCATGCGCGATCTGGAAATTGACATGTCAAATTTGGATTCCAAAGACTCTGTTGCTTACACGCGGATGATGAAAGAATATGGGGAGCTTCAACATCATTATGAATGGCTGGATGGATACATGTTTCAGTCGAAAATCTACACAATTTTAAATGGACTTGGGTTTTCAAAAGATGTGTCCGTGCGAAATATCTCCACTTTGAGTGGAGGAGAAAAGATGCGGCTCAACTTGGGAAAATTGCTCCTTCGAGAACCAGATCTTCTGCTATTGGACGAGCCAAACAATCATCTCGATCTGGAGACACTGGCATGGCTGGAAGAATATCTTCAGAAATGGAAGAAGGCTATGATTGTGATTTCTCATGATCGTGATTTTCTGGATCGGGTTGTCACAAACATACTGGAGTTGGAAAATCGACAAGTCGTGGTATATAAAGCGAATTATTCCGGATATGTTGAACTGAAAGCAAAAAGGCGCGAACAGGAAGAGAAACAGTTCAAACAGCAGCAGCAAAAACTGGACCATTTAAATGCTTTCGTGACTCGCTTTAAGTATAAGGCAACAAAAGCCCGCCAAGCAAAGAGCAAGGAAAAAGCGATTTCACGAATGGAGCCTGTGAAAATCACACATGTATCGAAGAAACGCATGAAAGTTCGCTTTTCTTTGGGGAAACCATCCGAAAAGGAAGTGCTGCATGCGGAAGGTTTGGGTAAAAAAATCGGTAATCGAACCATTTTTCAAGATGTTGATTTTAATTTATCAAGAGGCGACAAAGTGGGTCTGTTGGGTCCCAACGGGGTTGGGAAATCAAGTTTACTCAGAATACTGGTCGGAAATGATACTCAGCACGAAGGAACGATCCGAATCGCATCTCGAGTAAAAGTGGGGTATTTTGCACAGGACCTCCCTATGAATTGTGAGGATCATCGTGTTTTGGACGAGATAACCAGTATGGGTATTTATCGGGCAAAGGACGCTCGGGATTTACTGGGGCTGTTCCTGTTTTCAGGGGAGGATGTTGAGAAAAACATCCATCAATTGAGTGGCGGAGAGCGCAATCGACTTGCGCTGGCAAAATTAGTCACTCATGAAGCAAATTTGCTGGTATTGGATGAACCAACAAATCATTTGGATATTGAGTCCAGAGAAGTCCTGGAACAAGCTTTGGCAGATTTCCCTGGAACAATTATTATGGTTTCCCATGATCGATATTTCTTAAGGAAAGTCGTCAATCGGGTTTTTGTTTTAAACCCCCATGGGATCGATTATTATCCATATGGCTTTGAGCAATATATGGAGCATCTCAAAGAGGATAATGGCAGGATTGAAATTGCGACGATTCCTCGAAGTAGACGCGAAGTATCACGACCGGATGAACAAAGACGCAAAACCGCACTATGGAAACAACAGATCAAAGAGGTCGAAGCACGGATTCAAACAGCGGAAGAACACATGAACAATCTGGAATTGGAACTAGGATTGGCACAAACCTATGAGAAAGGATCCAGAACAAAAGACGTGATTCAGGAGTACAACCAGCTACAAGAAGACATCAGAGAGTTATATCAACTTTGGGAGACGATTCACGATTCCAAGCCGTGATCTTCTGATGGGAAATTGCTTCTTTTTCATTGGAAGTGGTGTTTTTGAATGAGCAAGCAGTAAAGTCCCCTTGATTGAGAAAGCGATCTGACCCTCCCAAAGTAGAATGCGGATACAAATGGCATCTTCTATTTTTGAGGTGCGTTAATGTCAAACAGATTTCCAATCAAAGAAAGAAACTGATAGAGTCGATAAAGATGAATCAATCATTGATGATATGTGTGATTAGTGATTATCCATAATGATATGCCCATGAACTTTATAATTGCTAACCATTTTGCTAACGGACTGCACCGAAGGGGGGCAGAAAAAGGCGGGATTTAGTAATCATAATTATCCATCAAACCCTTATAGAATAATCAATCATGGGTCTATGCAATACTGTATAAAACATATACTACCAGAATGGGGTTCAAGAGGCCGAAGGTTCGATTCCTTTCACTCTAACCATAGAGATCAAGTAACGGCGATGGTTTCGTCGTTTTTTCTTTATAGGTTATGATAGTGAGTCATGGCATTAATAGAAAACAATATGACATCGATTGTCGAATAATATTTTGAATTTTCAGGCAGGGGAAATTGGGTGCTAGTCGAAATTTCACACTCAGGCAATATTTAACATTTCGGGCATCTTGTTCAAAAAAAGCATAAGTGTCCAATCTTGAGATCGGCTATCACGGGGATACGGGGCAATGGGTGCAGACGTATTTGAAACAGGGGACGACGATTCTGTACAAGACTGAAGGGGTGTATGGACGGGGGCGAGCGGGAGGTCAGTCTAAAACGGGACAATTGGCGGAGTGGCACTATGGCGCTGGACAAACGCTCAGTGTTATCCGGTATCGCTATGATGCCAACGGAAACATGGTGTCTATTGAAAACGGGAGCACAATCCAGTACCAATATGACGCACTCAACCAGCTGATCCGGGAGAACAACCCGGTGATTGGGCAAACGATCTGCTATCGATATGATGCGGGAAGAAATTTGCTGGAGAAGCAAGAATATGCGTATACGACGGCAGACGATCCCGGTACCTTGGTGGACAGCATCAGCTATACCTATGGCGACAGCAACTGGAAAGACAAACTGACGGCCTATGACGGGTCTGCGATCACAACGGATGCCATCGGGAACCCGACCGAATACATCAACGGGTTGAGTATGACCTGGACAAAAGGACGGCAGCTTGCGACAGTCGGCAGCACAACAGCCTATGCCTACAACGATCAAGGGATTCGGATCAAAAAGACCATTGGTACCACTGAGACGAAGTACCATCTGGTCGGAGACCGGGTGACAGCAGAGACCACAGGCATCCAGACTCAGTACTACACCTACAGTGCAACAGGTGAACTGGTCGGGATCCGGTGGGATGGGGATTCATACTACTATATCAAAAACGCCCAGGGGGACATCATCCAGATCGTGGATGACGACGGCAGTGTGGTCGTGGCATATACTTACGACACCTGGGGGAAACTGGTCAGCATCACTGGGTCAGCTGCCACTACATTAGGGGTCGCTAATCCTTACCGGTACCGGAGTTATCGCTACGACAATGAGACGGGCTTTTATTACCTGAACAGCCGCTACTATGATCCGGTAACTTCACGATACCTGAATGCGGATAATTATGATACTTTATTGACTTCACCCAATGAATTAACTGATAAGAATCTATTTGGATACTGCGACAACAATCCTGTTATGCGTTTAGATTCATACGGTGAATTTTGGTTTCTAATCGGTGCAGCAGGTGGAGCAGTCATTGGGGGTGCTGTTTCGGCAATTTCACAATATGCAACTACTGGCTCAGTGAATTTGAATGTAGTTCGTGTAAATGCAGCGGCCGGTGCTATTGCGGGAGCATTAGCATCCACAGGTGTAGGGTTAGTGGCTTCTGTGGGAATAAATGCCGCCTTAGGTGGAGTAACTTATGCTGCAGAGCAAGCTGTACAAGGCAAAGAAATTGCATCTGGTGGACTTATAATCAGCACCATTGCGGGAGGCATTGGAGGAGCTATTGGTGGAACGGGAGTGAGTGCAAAGGGATTAAATACTGCTTGGAAAAGCGCTCAAAAAGGTGTGACAAGAGAACTTCGACGAGCAAATGTGAAATATGCTACGATGAGAATTGTCAAATACTCAGCAGAAAAAGTTGCAGTTAAAAATATTGCTATTGTTGGAGCAGCAAGATTTACAGCTGGAGTAATAACTTATACTGGAGTGAGGTTAAAATATGGGTATTAGATTATGAATACATTTGTTACATTATTTCTTACATTCGCTCTTATTGGAATAACAGTTAACATATTAACCCAAAAAATTATTAAAGACAATAGTAATGAATTAATAAGAAATCTTAAGGAAGATCACGTAATTATTCATTTACCAAATATGTATAAGTGGATAGGTTTGATTTGTTCAATATTTTTTTTGATTCTACTAGTTTTAATGGTTACTTTCCCAAATGATAATGCTGACATTTGGGTAGGTGTATCATTCGGCATATTCATATTGTTAGGGTTATATATTATTTGGGCAACATATTTTTGGAAAATTCATATTTATAGAAATGATGAATATTTTATCTACGTTTCGTCATTCGGGAAAAAACACAAAATATACTATTTTGATATTATTGATTACAAAAACGGAGAAAACTATATTGTACTCAAAACAATTCAAAAATCATTTTTTATTGACAATAAATCCACCAATATTGAATTCTTATTGGCAATGTTAAAGAAGAACAATG
>CAZRKC010000014.1:0-53470 GCA_964600665.1 uncultured Candidatus Sumerlaeota bacterium | reverse complement strand
GCACGGTGGTGTGAGAGGTCGGTAGCTGAATTTATCAGCTACCTCCTACTCGATTTTCAGCAAAGGCAAAGGTTCAGAAATGTGTCCATTACAATCACGGAAAACTCAGAAAGAACTAATAATTGAAAATATTTTAAATAAAATAAAAAATGATGAAAAACTAATAAAATGAAAGAAAAAATGACTAAAATGAAATTAAACAATGTCAATATACAAAAAAGCATTAAAACCACCATAGTTTAAATGTATTGACAATTCAAACAAGTATTGATAAACTAAGCTCGTTGATTCATATAACTAATCGGAAGGGGGTCAGATGAAATTTTAGTCTGAGTATCGATATCTGTTTTAATCAGAAAAGGAGGAGTTGTGAGCATGATCGAAACGATTACCAAAATAGTTTCTTCTGTCAGTAATTTTTTCTGGGGACCACCGTTATTTATTGCCGTTCTAGGAACCGGACTTTATTATACCATCGCCTTTAAAGGTGCTTATCAGCTTAAAATTGGTTTCCATATGAAGAATACTTTCGGTACGATGTTTGACTCCAAAGCTGAAGGGGAAGGCACTGTGCGTGGATTTGCTGCAGCAGCAACAGCCATTGCCTCCACCATCGGTGTGGGCAACGTGGCGGGCGCTGCGACGGCTTTCACATCGGGCGGTCCCGGTGCAATTTTCTGGATGTGGATGACGGCTCTGGTGGGAATGTCCACCAAAGCGGCAGAAATCATTCTTGGCCAGAGATACCGTGTAAAATTCGAATCATTGGATGAATATCTTTGCGGCAGAAACTATGTTATGAAGAACGGTCTTGGCTGGACTCGTCTGGCACAGGTTCTGGCATGGACTTTGTTGACTGGACCATGGAGCCTTCTGGTGCAGACCAATGCTGTGGCGACTTCTTTGAACCAGGCGTTCGGTTTCCCGGTTATGGTCGGGATCGTGTTCGTGTTTATTTCTCTCGGGGTCACCATCGTCGGTGGTGTGCGCCGGATTGCTTCCGTTGCGGACAAAGTAGTTCCCTTTATGGCTGTTTTCTATATCACAGTCGGAACGATCTTGATCATCATGAACATCCGTGAATTTATTCCTGCACTTTTGACCATCGTGCGTCATGCCTTCACTCCGTATGCTGGAGCAGGTGGTGTAGCCGGTGCGACTGTTGCTCAGGCGATGCGGTTTGGGGTTGCCCGTGGTGTGTACTCCAATGAATCCGGAATGGGTTCCGGTATGGGCGTGCATGCAGCGGCGATCGTGGACCATCCGGTCCGACAGGCATCCTGGGGCTTCGGTGAAAACTTCATCGATACCATCGTGGTTTGTACCATTACGGCGATGTCCATCATGCTGACTGGCGCGAACTTCGCCAATCCCGGTATCACCGGTGCTGCATTGACAACGATTGCCTGGCAGACCCAGTTTGGTGCATTCGGTGGGTATATGTTGTCCATCGCTGTGGCCCTTTTTGCTTGGACAACGCTGTTATCGGCATACTATGCTAATGAAAAATCAGTCAACTTCCTGGCGGGTGATACTTCTTTGAACAAGACCGCGACTTGGCTGTTTATCGCTTACTTCCTAGGCCCGATTTTCTTGGCAGGTGCGGACACCGGTTTACTTTGGCTGGTCACAGATACAATGACCATTATCGGTGTGTGCGCAGCGATTGCTTGCTTGATTGCACTTAGGAAAGTTGTTGTGGAACTGCATTACGATTTCTATGATCGCTATTTACCTGCATTGGAACGAGGCGAGAACCCAGCAAGGGTATCCTTCGTATCAAAACCATAAATATCTCTCGACGATTGCCAGGAAGAGCCTCGATTTGTTCGAGGCTCTTCTCTATGCAATGCAGCGTATTTGCTCATAATTCGGAGAATTTGCCTTGCCTTGACATGAAATCTGAACATATGCTAATATTAACCATGGGATGGTAGGTAAATTGCAGACATCTACACAAATTCGGGGAGGTTTTTAAGTGAAGGAAACATATCGGATCCTGTCCATTAATCCAGGATCGACAACGACTAAAGTGGCAGTTTATGAGAATGAAGATTTGATTGTGCAGGAAACCATCAATCATTCAGCGGATGATTTGGCTCCATTTAAAACATTAGCAGATCAGTTTAGTTTCAGAAAAGATACGATTCTAAAACTACTCGCAGATAAAGGCATTGAACTAAACAGCCTGGATGCAGTCGCTTGCCGGGGTGGGGATCTGGGTCCGATGGCCAGCGGCACGTATCGGATCAATCAAGAAATGGTTGATATGTCTCGAATCGCAGGATCCCATGCCAGCAACTTGGGACCCATAATTGGAGACGATTTGGCGAAGGCGCTCAACATACCTGCTTTTATTGTTGACCCATGCTGCGTCGATGAGTTTGAAGATATCGCGCGAATCTCCGGGTGGCCGGAATTGCCCAGAAGAAGTATTTTCCATCCCTTAAACCAGAAAGCGATTTCTCGGAAAGTTGCTCAAGATATGGGGAAAAAGTATGAAGACGTGAACCTAGTCGTCGCGCATATGGGTGGAGGAATTTCCATCGGTGCACATAGAAAAGGTAAAATCGTTGATGTCAATATTGGGGAGACCGCGTTATTTACACCTGAAAGAGGTTATCCCTCTTCTTATGCTGTGGTGACCGCATGTTTTTCCGGAAATTATACGCAAGAAGAAATCAACAAAAAGATGATGGGCAATGGCGGGTTGTATGCATATCTGGGCACCAAAGATGCTCGGGAAGTGGAAAAGATGATCCACGATGGCAATGAGCAAGCCGAGTTGGTTTATAAAGCCATGGCTTATCAAGTGTCGAAGAATATTGGAGCGATCGCAGCTGCGTTACAAGGCGAGGTTGACGCTGTGGTCCTAACGGGTGGACTAGCATATTCAAAAATGTTAACAGGATGGATTACGGAATATGTCGAATATATTGCACCAGTGAAAGTCTATCCAGGTGAAAAGGAATTAGAGTCATTAGCCATGGGTGCACTTAGAGTTTTACGTGGAGAAGAAGAACCCCGAGAATATTCACAAATGAAGTAGAAAAAGGAGGAAGAGAAATGGTAGTGAAAGAAGCGGTTGTTGGTGTATCAGCACGGCATGCCCATTTGTCACAGGAAGACGTGGAAAAATTGTTTGGTGAAGGGCATCAGATTGAGCCTTTACGAGAGCTGTCTTTCAAAGGTGTTTATGCAGCAAAGGAAACCGTCACAGTAAAAACTGAAAAGGGTACATTGGAAAACATACGTGTTTTAGGTCCAGTTCGCAAGCAAACGCAGATTGAACTTGCGAGAACCGATTGCTTTAAACTCGGTATTAAACCGCCTGTTCGAGAATCTGGACATTTAGCGGGATCTACACCCGTCACTCTGATTGGGCCCAAAGGAACCCTTGAACTTCCTGAAGGTGCAATCATTGCCGCTCGACATATTCATATTGGCACCGATACCATTGAAGAATGGGGCAAAAAAAGCGGTGACACGGTCAAAGTACGGGTCGGTGGTGAACGGGGCATTGTTTTTGAAAATGTGGTACTCCGCGCTGGTGGTAAAGGAATGCATACTGAGCTGCACTTAGACACGGATGAAGCCAATGCAGCGATGTTAAATACCGGTGACATCATCGAAGTTATCCTGGAAGACTGACATTATTACGAAAAGCCTGATGAGAATCAGGCTTTTCTTTATGTTCATTTTTTAGATAACTATTGATTTTTCTTCTGTTTTTATATATCATATAGATAGATTAGCACTCACTGTTGATGAGTGCTAACAATATGGGTAAGGGGGTCAAGTAGTATGAACATCAAGCCGTTGGGTGACAAAGCAGTGATACGGATTTTAAAAGCAGAAGAAAAAACAAAATCAGGCATCGTTTTACCGGACACAGCAAAAGAAAAGCCGCATCAAGGTGAAGTAGTCGCTGTTGGATCCGGACGGACCCTGGAATCTGGCGAAAGGGTCGCCATGGATGTTGCAGTAGGAGATAAGGTAATTTTCTCAAAATTTGCAGGAACAGAAGTTAAGCTCGATGGCGAAGAATATCTCATTCTCAGTGAACGAGATATCCTCGCAGTGATATAAGACCTATCAAAGGAGGAATCATCTTGGCTAAAGAAATTATCTATGACTCACAGGCACGTAAAGCCCTTGAAAGAGGCGTCAATGTTTTGGCTGAAGCGGTGAAGGTAACATTAGGACCTAAAGGACGTAATGTGGTTCTCGAAAAGAAATATGGTTCCCCAACGATAACAAATGATGGCGTCACGATTGCCAGAGAAATTGAATTGGAAGATATTTTCGAAAATATGGGCGCCCAACTCGTTAAAGAAGTGGCAACAAAAACCAACGATGTAGCTGGTGACGGAACCACGACTGCAACTGTTTTAGCGCAGGCAATCGTGCGCGAAGGATTGAAAAATGTAACGGCAGGCGCAAATCCCCTCATATTAAAAAAGGGGATCGATAAAGCTGTGGATGCAATTGTTGCAGAAATTAAGCGGGTAAGCAAGAAAGTCGAAGATAAAGAGTCCATTTCCCAGGTCGCATCCATTGCTGCTTCTGACAAAGGTATTGGAGATTTGATTGCAGAAGCAATGGAAAAGGTAGGCCGAGATGGGGTTATTACCATCGAAGAATCGAAGGGGATTGCCACAAGCTTGGACATGGAAGAAGGCATGCAATTCGACCGGGGATATATCTCAGCATATATGGTTACGAATCCCGAAAAGATGGAAGCAGTCATGGAAGAGCCGTTGATTTTGGTTACGGATAAAAAAATCAGCGCAATCAATGATTTAGTCCCTGTTTTAGAGAAAATTGCTCAAAGCGGCCGTTCACTGGTGATTATTGCAGAAGATGTGGACGGCGAAGCGCTGGCCACTCTAGTCGTGAATAAGATACGCGGCACATTGAATGTGGTTGCGGTTAAAGCGCCTGGTTTTGGCGATCGTCGTAAGGCTATGCTGGAAGATATTGCTGTCCTGACGGGTGCTCAAGTCATCACAGAGGACCTGGGTTTGAAACTGGAGAATGTCGATTTAAACATGCTGGGTCAATCCAGACAAGTAAAAGTTACCAAAGAAGATACCATCATTGTTGGTGGCAACGGTGAGCTCGACACAGTCAATGGCCGGATGAACCAGATTCGAAAACAGATTGAAGAAACGACTTCGGACTATGATCGTGAGAAACTGCAGGAGCGGTTGGCTAAGCTTTCCGGTGGTGTTGCGGTGATCCAAGTCGGTGCGGCTACAGAAACTGAAATGAAAGAAAAGAAACATCGCATCGAAGATGCATTGGCAGCAACCCGAGCGGCGGTTGAAGAAGGTATTGTTCCTGGGGGAGGCGCAACGTATATTCATGCTTTGCCTGTCCTCAATGATATCATCGCAACCGGCGATGAATTGACTGGTGTCAACATCATTCGTAAGGCTCTGGAAGATCCAATCAAAATGATTGCTGCTAACGCAGGTTATGAAGGTAATGTCGTTATTGAACGATTGAAGGGTTCAAAGGCAGGAATCGGATTTGATGTCATCAGTGGGGAATTTGTGGATATGGTGGCGAGCGGGATTGTTGACCCCGCGAAAGTGACCCGATCAGCTATCCAAAATGCAGCTAGCGTTGGATCGATGATCCTGACCACAGAAGTGCTCATCTCCGAAAAACCTCAGGATGAACCACCAATGCCCGGTGGTGGCATGGGTGGCATGGGTGGTATGGGTGGTATGGGCGGCATGCCCATGATGTAAGTAATCTGAGTAGAGACGTACCCGCGTCTCTACTCGCTTTTATTGACAAGGGCTCTTTTTGATTGGTATAATCAATTGTTAGACAACAAGGAGGTGCATGCCGTGGCTGCTGACAACAGGGAAATGATTGTCATACTGGATTTTGGTGGTCAGTACAGTCAACTGATCGCCCGCAGAATCAGGGAATGTCAGGTGTATTGTGAGATACACCCTTTTAACATCAGCTATGAAACGTTGATGAGTATGAATCCAAAAGGGATTGTTTTCTCAGGTGGCCCGAACAGCGTCTATAGCGAAGGGGCTCCGTATTGTGACTCACGTCTGTTTGATTCCGGCATACCGATTCTGGGTATCTGTTATGGCATGCAGCTAATGGCATCACTTCAAGGCGGGCAGGTCAAAAAGCCTGAACGTCGAGAGTACGGTCGGATGAGCTTGGATATCACTCAACACAATGAGTTATTTGAAGGGTTGCCCGATTGCATCTCTTGTTGGATGAGCCATGGGGATTCCGTCGTTGAACTTCCCGAAGGATTTCTCATTACCGCTAAATCAGAAAATACACCGGTGGCGGCAATGGTCAACTCGGATCGGAAACTATATGGGGTTCAATTCCATCCAGAAGTGGTGCAAACAGAATTTGGCAAAAAAATTCTGGAAAACTTCCTGTTCTCAATATGCAAGTGTACCGGAGATTGGACAATGGAATCATTTGTACAACGGCAAATCGATGCAATCCGGAAGCAGGTCGGCAAAAAGAAAGTCTTGTGTGCATTAAGTGGTGGAATTGACTCTGCTGTTTCGGCAACCTTAGTTCACCGGGCTGTCGGGGATCAATTGACTTGCGTTTTCGTTAATCATGGATTGATGAGAAAGGGAGAACCTCAGTCCGTTATCGACACCTTCGAGAAGACATTTCATATCAAATTAGTTTTTGTGGAAGCTGAAGACCGCTTTCTCGCTCGATTAGCTGGTGTGACGGATCCTGAGCAAAAACGGAAAATTATTGGCAGTGAGTTTATTCGGGTCTTTGAGGAAGAAGCAAAAAAACTTGGCGAGATCGATTACTTAGTCCAGGGTACGATTTATCCGGACATCATTGAAAGCGGAACAGCAACCGCTGCAACGATCAAATCTCACCACAATGTGGGGGGGTTACCTGACGATCTGGAGTTTTCTTTGGTAGAACCTCTCAGGGATCTCTTTAAAGATGAAGTCCGGATGGTCGCGAAAGAACTGGGTTTACCGGACGAAATCGTGCATCGGCAGCCTTTCCCGGGCCCTGGGCTTGGGATTCGGATTATCGGTGACATTACAAAAGAACGGTTGGATATCTTGCGTGAGGCAGATGCCATCATTCTCGAGGAAATCCGTAAGGCTGGTTTCTATAATGACATTTGGCAGGCTTTTGCTGTTCTCCCGACCATGCGGAGTGTTGGCGTCATGGGGGATGAGCGGACATATGCATATCCTATCATCATGAGAGCGGTTACGAGTACTGACGGAATGACAGGTGATTGGTTCCGTTTTCCTCATGAAGTTTTGGAACGGATCAGCAGCCGGGTCGTGAATGAAGTGAAGGGTGTAAATCGACTCTTGTACGATTTGACCTCGAAGCCACCAGGAACCATTGAATGGGAATAGGGTTTCGTATCCCGGGAGCATAACCTCCCGGGTTTTTGATTCATCAGTAGATGGATGAGCAGGGATAGACGGCTTCGTCCAGAAAATATAGATAGTTAAACGACATGGGGTGAAATGATTGACAAGGATCATCTTAGTTAGACATGGAGAGACGGCTTGGAACAAAGAATCGAGGTTGCAGGGGCAGACGGATGTCCCACTGAACGAAGTCGGTCGCAGACAGGCTGATTTAGTTGCGCAACGGCTGGATGCTGAACCGATCACAGCAGCGTATGCCAGTGATCTTTCACGGGCTCATGAAACAGCCGTGGTGATTGCTAAGCGGCATCAATTAGAGGTCATACCGGTAATTGGTTTACGTGAAGTGTCATTTGGTGAATGGGAGGGGTTGAGCCGCGCCACAATCCGTGAGTATCATGAGGTTGAGTATCAGCGATGGCTTGATAATCCGATGGAAGTAAGTCCCCCTGGGGGAGAAACTTTCAGTCAAGTTCAAGCACGCGCGCACGCAGCATTGATTCAGATTGCAAGTGCACATCCCGATGAAACAATTCTTATCGTCGCGCATGGCGGGATGATCAAATCAATCATCTGCAAGTATCACGAAGGGGGTTTCTGGGACTTTCCTCAAGGAAATACGGCTGTTAATTTCCTTGAGTTTGCAGAGGGTGAAATTCATTTTTTAAAACTCAATGACTGCGAGCACTTGGAAGGCATGAACTGAGATGCCTTTCCAGTAAAATAGGAGGCCATCATGGATATTCTGCATAATTTGAATAAAGAGCAGAGAGAAGCAGTCACCCACACTGAAGGACCGCTGTTGATTCTAGCTGGTGCGGGTAGTGGGAAGACCCGAGTATTGACGCACCGAATTGCGTACTTGGTTGAGGAAATGGGTGTAAGTCCCGATGAGATTCTAGCCATTACCTTCACAAATAAGGCAGCCCAAGAGATGAAGGACCGGGTTACTGCATTTCTAAAGGTTCCCGGCTACAAGATGTGGATCAGTACGTTTCATGCAGCTAGCGTCCGTTTTCTGCGTGCATATGGGACAAGAATTGGATTATCAAAGAGCTTTACGATCAGTGATGCCAGTGAGCAGCTGGCATTGATCAGGCAGTGCATCAAAGATATGAACTTGAATGACCGGGACTATCCTCCTGCAGGCGTATTAGCTAGAATCAGCGCGGCAAAGAATCAACTCATTGATCAAGAAAGTTTTGCCAAGACAGCCCGGGGGTTTCGGGAAGAACGGATTGGCCGGCTCTACACCCGTTATCAGCGTATTTTAGAGCAGAATCACACCATGGATTTTGACGATATCATTATGAAAACAGTCCACCTTTTTCGTTCGCAACCAGATGTACTCGCCTACTATCAAGATCAGTTCCGCTATATCCTGGTGGATGAGTACCAGGATACCAACTACGCTCAGTATATGTTAGTCAGGCTACTTTCAGCCAAACACGGAAATCTCTGTGTTGTGGGTGATGACAATCAGTCCATCTATGGATGGCGAGGTGCTGATATCAGCAATATTCTTAACTTTGAGCGAGATTTTCCCAATGCGAAAGTGGTCAAGCTGGAACAAAATTACCGGTCGACGCAAATAATCTTGGATGCAGCAAATCATTTGGTCCGAAATAATCAGACTCAAAAAGAAAAGAATCTGTGGACAAATAATCCCAAAGGACAGCAAATCATTTGTAAAGAGTTGGTGGATGAGCATCATGAAGCCATGTATGTGACAGATGAAATACAGCGGATGAATCGACTTAATGGACATCCTCTGGACTCATTTGTCGTACTCTACCGGACGAATGCTCAATCTCGTGTTTTTGAAGATTTGATGATGCAGAAAGGGATGCCATATAAAATTGTGGGCGGGTTTAAATTCTACCAGCGTAAAGAAATTAAAGATATCATCGCTTATCTGAGAGTGATTTTAAACCCCGAAGATGCACTCAGTATCGAACGGGTGATCAATGTTCCCAAGCGGGGTGTTGGTGCGGTCACTTTGGAAAAGATACGGGGATTTGCGATTCTCAGTAAACAATCTCTTTTTGAAGCTTTAGAAAGGGTTGATGAGATTGAAGGCCTCACACCGCGCTTGAAGACCAAAATCAAGGGACTGGTCAATTTGATCCAGAAATGTCGTCAAAATATTGATCAACAGTCGATTTCCGACATCGTTCGGGCTGTGGCCATTGATAGTGGCATGATCAGTGAACTTGAAGCAGAGGGAACACCGGAAGCATTATCTAGGCTCGAAAATATTCGAGAGTTTTTCGGTGTGGCAGATGAGTTTGCCAGTAGCGAAATCTCACAAAACTTAGAAGATTTTTTAGCATCCATTGCGTTGATTTCAGAAGTTGATACGATGGAGCAGGGCGAGGCTGTTACTTTGATGACATTCCACAGTGCCAAAGGATTGGAGTTTCCTGTTGTGTTCATGGCGGGGATGGAAGAAGGCGTTTTCCCCCACAGTCGGTCGCTTGAAAATGAAGAAGAAATGGAAGAAGAGCGTAGGTTGTGTTATGTTGGCATCACTCGAGCCCAAGAATGTCTTTATCTGACCCACACTTACCGGCGTGCTTTATACGGACAGTCCATGAATTATCCTCCCTCTCGATTTATTAGCGAGATTCCTGATCATCTCATGGACGTTTCGGGTGGTACCTCTCAAACGGGACGAATGCAGCATACCCCACAAAAAGCTCAGGGCCGTCTTCCACCGGTGAAAGAAAAACTGGCACCGGTTGAATCAACTGACTATGGACTCGGAGAGAAAATAACACACAGCATCTGGGGGCCAGGGATTATCATTGGCCTGAAACCAGCAGGGGATGATATTGAGTTGACTGTATCCTTTCAGAGTACTGGGATCAAAAAGCTGTCTGCCCGATTTGCACCCCTAAAACGGGAAAGCTGAGACGAGGAGGTGTCTGAGTGGAGGACTCACGCAGTAAGATGCAAGCATTGGTTGATCAGCTCAGTGCATATGCCTACCATTATTACGTTTTGGATAATCCTCTCATATCTGATCGGGAGTATGACGAACTGTATGACGAGTTGATTCGCGTTGAAAGACAAACCGGGATCGTATTGCCTCAATCTCCGACAAAGCGCATTGGTGCGACGCCACTCATGACATTTCAGCCTCATCGCCATCGGATGAAACTATGGAGTTTGGATAAAGCGCAAAGCATGGAGGAGTTGCTTGCATGGGAAGATCGCGTCAGGCGTATCGTTCAAGAATACCAAAACAAAAATCAAGTAGAATTGCCGGATTTGCTTTTTACCGTTGAGTATAAGTATGATGGATTGACCATTAATCTGACTTATGAAAACGGTTTGTTAGTGCAGGCAGCGACAAGAGGAAATGGTGAGTTGGGTGAGGGAATCCTGGAACAAGTGAGAACGATCCGTTCGGTTCCGCTCTCGATTCCATTTAACGGAATCATGGAAGTGCAAGGGGAAGGTTTGATGAAACTGTCCTTTCTGGATCAATACAATAAAACAGCAAATGAACCATTAAAAAATGCACGGAACGCTGCGGCAGGTGCGTTGCGCAATCTGGATCCGAAGGTGACTGCATCCCGGAGACTGGAAGCTTACTTCTATGGTATTGGTTATCTTGAGGGTATGAAATTAGAAAATCAGCAGCATCTCATGACATTCCTAAAGGACAACCGATTTCCTGTAAACCCCTTGTTGATGAAATTGGATGCTTTGAATACACTGGAGGGATTAATTGCGACTTTTGAAGGACAGATCGCAAATGAAGATTATCTGATTGATGGCCTTGTAATCAAAGTCAATGACCTCATGACTCGGGATGTCTTGGGGTACACTGACAAGTTTCCTCGATGGGCGATTGCCTATAAATTTGAAGCAAAAGAAGTGACCACGGTTCTGGAAGATGTGATATGGGGAGTCGGGCGCACAGGGAAATTGACTCCTACTGCAATTTTGTCTGCTGTAGATATTGGTGGGGTCACGGTTAGAAGAGCAACGCTAAACAACTGGGGTGACATGGAGCGAAAGCGGATCCGTATCGGCTGCAGAGTCTGGTTGCGGCGATCCAATGATGTTATCCCTGAAATTATGGGTGTTGTCGCAGAACCTTGTCCAAACGGAATCGTACCTGAAAAGCCAGCAGATTGCCCTGCTTGCGGGAGTCTGTTGGTCGAGATTGGCGCTCATTTGTTTTGCCAGAATACTTTGTCTTGCGAGCCACAACTTGTGTTCAGGCTGGCTCATTTTGCTGGACGTGATGCAATGGATATTGAGGGATTTAGCGTTAAAACTGCAGAATTGCTCGTCCAAAAAAAATTGGTTCGGGATATTGCTGACCTATACCTGCTGCGGTATGAGGATTTGATTCAATTGGAAGGATTCAAGGGTAAAAAAGCTGCAAACTTGGTTCAGTCCATCGAAAAAAGTAAAACACCTGAACTCGCTGCGTTTCTTTTTGCTTTGGGCATACCTAATACAGGAAAAAAGACAGCTCGTGACCTTGCCGAGTATTTTGGCACATTGAATCGAGTGATCAATGCCTCATTTGATGAGTTAAAGGGTCTGCCTAACATTGGCGAAGTAACGGCGACCGCCATCAGCACGTATTTTACAGATCCGCATATTGCTGGGAGTATCGAGCACTTGTTGCAGACAGGGGTTCAACCGATCGAATCAAATCACGATCATATAGAGACGCAGGGCGTTTTTGAATCAGAGAATGTCGTCATCACCGGATCACTGTCTACGATGAGTCGCAAAGATGCGTATGATGTGGTACTTAAGCATGGGGGCGTTGTGGCAGATAGTGTCACAAAGAAGACCACTTTGTTAGTCGCAGGTGAAAATCCCGGTTCAAAACTGGCAAAAGCAAGGGAACTCGGGATCCGGATTATTGAAGGGGACGATTTCGAAAAGATGATTAAAGATATGACTTAATCAGAGATGAAAAAAATGGTGAAAAAAATTTTCACTTTCGAGAGATTTTTGTATACGAAATCTCTCTCCTTTGTTATAATAAGAGTTAAATCTAAGCCGAGGGTCAATAAGTGGGTCACCATAAGAGATATGACTCGGGCTGTAGAGGAAAAATATACTGAGGGGGATTAAAAATGTTCAAAAAAGGAACGATTGTCATTCTATTAGTGTGTCTGGCAACCAGTTTAGTCATGGCTGGGTGTGGCAACAATCAAACTGCGAAGAAAGACGAGATCGTCATTGCCCAAGGCGTAGACGCCACAACGCTTGACCCGCACATGCATGCAGAAACACCAACCGCGAATGTAATTGCGCAAATGTTTGACCGGTTGTTGGTACGGGACATCAACGGTGAGTTACAGCCGCAACTGGCCACTTCTGTTGAAGCTGTCAACGATACCACCTGGGAAGTCAAATTGCGGGATGATGTCAAATTTCACAACGGCGAAGCTTTCAATGCTGAAACAGTCAAATTCAACATTGATCGTATCTTGAATCCTGACAACCGATCACCGCAAATTGCGGATTTGAGTGCCATCCAGGAAGTCAAGGTCATTGATGAGTTTACCGTCCACATTATTACAAAAGCGCCGTATCCGGTCCTTCCGGGAAGACTGAATCTGCCGATGGTTCCCAAACAGTATATCGAAGAAAAAGGCGCACAGTATTTTGCCACGAATCCAGTCGGTACTGGACCATATAAATTTGTCAGTTGGACGAAGGATGAATCTGTAGTGATGGAAGCTAATGAAGAGTATTGGCGTAGTGCTCCGGCAATCAAGAAAGTCACATTCAAACCGGTTCCGGAGAGTTCCACACGCATCGCTGAATTGCAGACGGGTGCTGTGGATATCATCGTTAATGTTCCTCCCCACCAGGCTAGCACGATCAATACTGGTGCGAGCACGAAAATCGCCAGCACAGCCAGCGGTCGGTTCATTTTCATATCAATGAACACCGTTCGGGAAGGACCATTAGCCAATAAACTGGTGCGGCAAGCGATGAATTACGCAGTTGATGTGGATTCAATCATCGAAAATGTCTTGGGTGGATATGGTTACAAGTCTACTCAACCACTGACCACAAAGGATTTTGGTTATGATGCCACGATCCCAGGGTTCCAATACAACCCGGAGAAGGCGAAATCATTACTTGCAGAAGCAGGTTATCCCAATGGAATCGAAATCGATCTGGGATCTCCCAGCGGACGCTATGTGATGGATAAAGAAGTGGCCGAGGCTGTAGTTGGCCAATTAGCCGCTGTGGGTATCAAAGCTAACATCAAGGTTCAGGAGTGGGGCGTTTATGTTGGCAAGATCATGGAAAAGAAAGTGGAAGAGGCGTATCTGATAGGGTGGGGATCTTCACTATTTGATGCTGATGCAACATTGTTCCCATGGTTTCGAACAGGGCAGAGATTTTCCACATATGAAGTGCCTGCGGTGGATGCGCTGTTAGACCAAGCCCGATCGGTGATATCAGCAGATGAACGGAAAGCTTTATACAGCCAAGCCATGGCAATTATTACCGAAGACGCACCCTTCTTACTGTTGTACCAACAGGAAGATCTATATGGGGTAAATAAAAACCTGAATTGGACACCGCGTCCAGATGAAATGATTTTTGTTTACGATATGTCATTCACTAACTAGTTTTCCTGAAATCCGGTCATGGTGTTAAATGAAGTTAAGGCAGGCTGGAGACCAGCCTGCCTTTTTTACCAAATTATATCCGGGGAGGGAGCATACATGCCAGAAAGCAAATTGATTCAAGTTGAAAAACTGAAAACTTACTTCTTTACTGAAGATGGCGTGGTCCCCGCACTGGACGGCGTTGATTTTCACATTGACAAAGGAGAGACAGTCGGGATTGTGGGTGAATCTGGTTGCGGGAAAAGCGTAACAGCTTTGTCAATTATGCGTCTGATCCCGCCAGGTATCGGGAAGATTGTGGAAGGGGACATATTATTCGAAGGTAAGAGCCTCCTGGCGAAATCGGAAGATGAGATGCGCAAGATTAGAGGGAATGATATATCGATGATATTTCAAGAACCGATGACTTCATTGAATCCAGTCTATACGGTTGGTGATCAGATTGCAGAGGCTGTGGCACTCCACCAGAAGCTTGACAAGCATGCCGCACGGGGAAAAGCAGTGGATATGCTCCGTTTGGTGGGGATACCGTTACCTGAGAAACGAGTCAATGAATATCCCCATCAGCTAAGCGGTGGGATGCGACAGCGCGTGATGATTGCCATGGCTCTATCATGCGGTCCTAAATTATTGATTGCTGATGAACCGACAACTGCACTGGATGTCACCATTCAAGCACAGATTCTGCAGCTGATGAAAAACCTTAAGAAGGATATGAATACAGCCATTATGCTGATTACTCATGATTTGGGTGTTGTGGCAGAGATGGCTCAACGGATCATCGTCATGTACGCGGGGAAAATCGTCGAAGAAGGGGATGTGCGGTCAATTTTTCATAACCCACTTCATCCATATACTGAAGGTCTCTTGAAGTCAATACCCAGCATCGATCGAGAAAAAGAACGATTGCATGTCATCGAAGGCATGGTACCCAATCCTCGGTTTATGCCCACGGGATGCCGGTTCCATCCCCGATGTCCCTATGCAATGGATAAATGTCGAGAAACAGAGCCACCCGTGACATATCTTGGTGTCAATCGGCGTGTCAGCTGCTGGTTAAGAAGCGTGCATGAGGAGGTGACAGCATGAGTGAGCCGTTATTGAAAGTACGGAACTTGAAAAAATATTTTCCCATTACGGGGGGTATGCTGTCCAGGGTAATCGGCCACGTTCGAGCAGTCGATGATATCAGTTTCGATCTTCATCAAGGAGAAACCTTGGGGATGGTCGGAGAAAGTGGATGCGGTAAATCCACAACCGGACGCGTGATTCTGCGACTACTCGAAGCCACATCCGGTGAAGTCATTTTTGAAGGCCGAAACATTTTTGATCTTAATCGGGAAGAAATGCGTAAATTAAGGCAAAAAATGCAAATCATCTTCCAAGACCCATATGCATCATTGAATCCGCGAATGAATGTCGGGCAAATTATCTCAGAAGCGATGGAGATTCATAAGATTGCATCAGGTAAGGCACTGATGGATCGAACGAAAGAATTGCTGGAAGTGGTTGGACTTAATCCGGAATATGCATCTCGGTATCCCCATGAGTTCAGTGGGGGCCAACGGCAACGGATTGGAATCGCCAGAGCACTTGCTGTGAACCCTTCCCTAATCGTGTGTGATGAACCGGTATCAGCCTTAGATGTGTCCATCCAATCGCAAGTAATCAATTTGCTGGAGGATTTGCAGAAGGAATTTGGCCTAACCTATCTGTTCATCGCCCATGATTTGAGTGTGGTCAAACATATCAGTGATCGGATAGCCGTTATGTATCTTGGGAAAATGGTTGAGATCGCCAAAGGGGATGATTTGTATGATGCGCCCAGACATCCCTATACAAAAGCACTCTTATCTGCAGTACCCATCCCGGACCCGGATGCAGTAATCGAGCGCATCGTGCTTGAGGGTGATGTTCCGTCTCCAGTGCATCCCCCATCCGGGTGTCGATTTCACACGCGGTGCCCCTTTGCTAAAGAAATCTGTCGCGTCGAAGAGCCGCTGCTTCGCAAGATGGGATTAGGACACGAAGCTGCTTGTCACTTTGCGTAAATCAACATATCTTGCAGGAATATCGAATATTTTGGTGAATAAAAGAGCGTTGAGAGGTGGATATCATGGAAACAATGGCTAAATACAAGGGGAATCCCAATCAACAGCAATGCAGTCAATCTCAGCAAGCTGTCCAACTGAGTCTGCCTGTTGCGCTGTAGCATGGTTAAATAATGGACATGTGCCGCGGGCAGATACCGTCCGTGGCATTGCTTTTCTACCACGGACAATGACACCCGTGGTTTTTCTATTGTGGAGGAGGGATAAAAGGGAAGCCATATTGCGTTAGGATTTTCTGGATGCTATAATGAAACATATTCTGAACTTAACCAAATCGAAAAGGCAGTGACAAGGAGCGTGATGTCATGAGAATCACCGGCAAGGATGTGGAACATGTAGCCATGTTGGCCAGACTGGCCATCAGCCCGGAAGAGAAAGAAATGTTTACACAACAAATGAATGTAATCCTTGAGTATGTAGAGCAACTCAATGCGCTGGACACGGATGGGATTGTACCCACATCACATGTAATCCCTATGCAGAATGTAATGCGGGACGATCTAGTCACGCCTTCCCTTACCAGGGAGCAAGTGCTGCAAAATGCGCCTGAGACAGAAGACGGGTGTTTTAAAGTGCCACGTATCGTTTGAGATGATAGAAGGAAGGAGGTAAACCCATGAAGCTTTTCGAAAAAACAGCCCATGAACTCCACGCGTTGCTCGTTAAAAAGGAAATCAGCGCAACTGAGATTGCCCGTAGCGTCTATGACCGGGTTGATGAAGTTGAAGGGCAGGTCAAGTCATTTATCACGTTAACGCGGGATATTGCGATGGCAAAAGCAAAGGAAGTGGATGAAAAGATTCATAAGCAGGAACCGATTTCTCCATTAGCGGGGATTCCTGCAGCAATCAAAGATGTCCTCAGCACGGATGGGGTAGAAACCACCTGCGGTTCCAAAATCCTGGCTGGCTATGTGCCACCTTATAGTGCGACTGTGGTGGACAGATTAAAAGCAAATGATATGGTCATGATCGGTAAAGCCAACTGTGATGAATTTGCAATGGGTTCGTCCACAGAAAACTCCGGATATTATCCCACATGCAATCCGTGGAATCTTCGGACAGTACCGGGGGGATCCAGCGGAGGATCTGCTGCCTCAGTTGCAGCAGGACAGGCGATATACTCCTTGGGCACAGATACGGGTGGGTCCGTTAGGCAGCCTGCTTCGTTCTGTGGGGTGGTGGGAATGAAACCCACTTATGGGAGAGTATCTCGATACGGTTTGATTGCGTTGGCGTCCTCTTTGGATCAGATCGGGCCATTTACCAAGGATGTAACAGACTGTGCCCTCGTCATGAATGCTATCTGTGGGCATGATCCATTGGATTCAACTTCTGCAAGGGTTGATACGCCTGATTACACCAAATCACTGGTAAATGATGTTAAAGGACTGAGAATCGGTGTACCCAAAGAATATTTTGCAGAAGGCATGGAACCGGAAGTCAGGGATGCCATCGAAAAGAGCATCCGTCAAATGGAATCTTTGGGAGCTCATGTGGAGGAAATGTCTCTTCCCCACTCAAGTTATGCGCTGGCAACCTACTATCTAATTCAGCCTTCTGAATGTTCAAGTAATTTGGCGAAATATGATGGTGCTCGTTTTGGTTACCGGACTCCCGGGGCTGAAGATATTCTGACAATGTACAGGAAAACTCGTAGTGAAGGGTTCGGTAAGGAAGTCAAGCGGAGAATCATGTTGGGGACATATGCATTGAGTTCAGGCTATTATGATGCTTACTATTTGAAAGCACAGAAAGTCCGCACACTGATTCGGCAAGATTTTGAGAAAGCATTCGCAGAATATGATGTCTTACTTGCACCAACCAGCCCAACGGTTGCGTTTGAATTTGGAGCAAAGACAGACAATCCTTTGCAGATGTATCTTTCTGACATTTGTACGATCCCGATCAATTTAGCTGGAATTCCAGGTCTTTCGATCCCTTGTGGATTTAGTAATGGTCTTCCAATTGGATTGCAGATTCTGGGTAAACCCTTTAGCGAAGATATCATGTTACGTGTCGCTTATACCTTTGAGCAGAATAATGAATACCACCTGGCCCGAGCGGCCTTAGGGAATGGGGGTGGCGCTCGTGTATGAAAACTACGAAATGGTCATTGGTCTGGAAGTCCATGTCGAGATGAAAACCGCCAGCAAGATGTTCTGCGGATGCACCACTGAATTCGGCGGAGCACCGAACACACATGTCTGTCCCATCTGTATGGGGTTACCAGGAACTTTACCGGTATTAAATAAAAAAGCGGTGGATTTTGCTATTCAAACCGCCCTTGCTTTAGAATGCCGGGTGACCCCCTTTAGCCAGTTTTCCCGTAAGAACTACTTCTATCCGGACTTGCCGAAGGCGTATCAGATATCTCAATATGATCTGCCACTTGCAGTCAATGGGAGGATTCATGTGACTACTGGTGATGTAACTGAGTCGATTCGAATCAATCGGGTGCATTTAGAAGAAGATGCGGGCAAATTGATCCACATCGGCACCATATCGACCTCACCATACTCCATGGTTGATTATAATCGGAGTGGAGTCCCATTGATGGAAATTGTTTCCGAACCGGATATCCGATCCCCTGAACAAGCAAAAGCATATTTAGATAAACTCAAAGCCATCCTGCAGTTTATCCATGTCTCGGATTGCAAGATGGAAGAGGGGTCGCTTCGCTGCGATGCCAACATTTCGATCCGCACCAAAGGATCGGATACTTATGGAACAAAAGTTGAAATCAAGAATCTGAATTCCTTCAAAGCTGTGGGGAAAGCTATTGAGTTTGAAGCGCATCGTCAATATGATTTGATTGCCAACGGCACGCGACTAATTCAGGAAACTCGGACATGGGATGAAGCTCAAGGCGTGACCTTATCTCTGCGCAGTAAAGAAGAAGCACATGATTACCGCTATTTCCCTGAGCCGGACCTGGTACCAATTGTTGTAGATGAAGATTGGGTCAGATCCCAGCAAGAACTCCTGCCTGAGCTCCCGGATGCGCGCAAAGCGCGGTTTATGAGCGCATATCATCTAAGCACTTACGATGCCGAATTGATGATTGCAAGTCCTGCTGTGGGAAGTTTTTTTGATGAAGTCATGAAATTGTACCCAGACGGTAAAACCGTGGTCAACTGGATCAATGGTGATCTGATGCGCTGTTTGAATGAAGCTGGGATGACGATGGAAGATAATCCCTTGACACCGACCCAATTGTCTGGTATGTTAATGCTCATAGACAGTGGAACTATCAGCGGCAAGATAGCCAAAACAGTGTTTGCTGAGATGTTTTCCTCAGGGAAACAGGCCGATGTCATTGTCAAGGAGAAAGGTCTGATTCAAATCACGGACAGCACTTTCATTGAAGAAGTCGTTGATGAGGTCATCCGATCTAATCCCCAGACTTTAGCGGACTATCTGGCCGGGAAAGACAAAGCGATGGATTTCTTCATTGGCCAGGTCATGCGAACAACCAAAGGGAAAGCAAATCCGGCGATTGTTACGGAGATACTTCAAGGGAAATTGGAAAAAGTCAAGGAAGATATCGAAAAATAATTTTTCTTGAAGCAGGAGTTTTTTTATCACTGTAGAATTAAAAAAGATTAATAAGATTTGTATTATGAGTTAGGAAGTGTGCCTAGGGTTCCGCGGGTAATCCCGGTCTGGTCCAAGCGGCACAGAATACTACAAAAGTAGTATTACACCGTGGGGATAAAAGCCCAAGCGGAAAGTTCCTCTCAGAGATGAGTTAGGAAGTCTGCTTGGTCTTTTTATACTCAAAAATGAATGGTAATGACGGGAACCAGTACAGATCTGATCACTGACACAGAGAGCCGTATTGCTGAGAGAACGGCACAGAGGTCAATTTGGAACTCCTCCCTGAACTGCAGGCTGAAGACAGTGAATCTGTTGATAGGCTGAGCCGGCGCAAAGTGACTGCCGTTATCCGGTCCTGGTATCGTTCATTATGAACCGTACTGTTGAGGTTGCCTATGGCAGCGAATTAGGGTGGTACCACGGGATAAGCTCCCGTCCCTGAAGCAATTCATGGATGGGAGTTTTGTTTATCCAAATATATAAGGAGGTGAAGTAAGAATTTAACAAGTAAGTACCATAGAAAGCCGGCAACACATGACCGGCGTAGCTCCTCAGGAGCAATGGAAAGGGAGTGCAGAGATGTTGACAAGTACCAAATCAGGAGAGGTAGGTGGTTACCGTGACTAAATATATCACACGACGGTTGCAGCAGGCTGTATTAGTAATATTCGGAGTGTCGTTGGTGGTGTTTTTCATGATGTATTTGACAGGTGACCCTGCCAGTCTGATGCTTCCCCTGGATGCAAGTCCGGAAGATGTTATGCGGTTCAAGGAAGCCATGGGATTTAACGATCCCATATACATTCAATATTTACGCTTTCTGAGCGGTGCTGTCCGGGGTGATTTTGGAATGTCTCTGCGACATAATCAACCGGCCTTGAAATTGGTGCTAGAGCGGATGCCGGCCACATTCCAACTGACATTTATGGCTATGGCCATCGCAATTTTGATTGCGATACCAGCGGGTGTCGTATCTGCGACCCGTCGTTACTCACTTTTCGATTATTTCGGTACGGTCACCGGCCTTTTGGGTCAATCAATGCCCGTGTTTTGGCTAGGAATCATGCTGATTATCATGTTCGCAGTTAAGTTTCCGATTTTTCCGACCTCTGGCAGAGGAACATTTGCCCATCTGGTATTACCATCCATTACCTTGGGTACATATTCAACGGCGACGATTATGCGCCTGTTGCGTTCCGGTATGGTTGAGGTCTTGAAGCAAGATTATATCAAAACAGCTCAGGCAAAGGGGTTGTCCGGGAAAGTTGTCATCTACAAACATGCGTTAAAAAATGCACTGATCCCTGTGGCAACTGTTGTCGGTTTACAATTTGGGGCTTTGCTTGGGGGCGCAGTGATTACAGAAACGATCTTTGCCTGGCCTGGAGTTGGGCGATTGGCGATTCAAGCGATCAATAATCGGGATATCCCGCTGGTGCAATCAATTGTGTTTATCATGGCTATATCTATTGTAATGATCAATCTATTGACCGACTTAGCGTATACTTATCTGGATCCAAGGATCCGTTATGATTAGGAGGTGGAATACATGGACTATATCGGTACTGTCCTAAATGCAAAAAAAGGGAAAGAAATCGAAATTATGATCAACAAGACACCCAGTGAAAGCTCGGTCAAGTTTAAGCGAGCCATAAAAAGTCTTTTCCGCAATAAAGCAGCTTTTATAGGCGCTCTCATTATTTTGACCGTTATTTTGACAGCCGTATTATCGTCTGTGATTTCACCCTATGATCCTATGGCACAGAATCTAACCATGCGACTTACACCCCCAGCCTGGTCAAATGGCGGGAACTGGGCACATATCCTTGGAACGGATCATTTGGGACGGGATATCTTGAGCCGGATTATCTACGGCTCTAAAATCTCGCTGATGGTTGGTGGCGTTGCTGTCTTGATTTCTGGCATTCTGGGAACGATATTGGGAATGCTTTCAGGGTTCTATGGCAATAAGATCGATGCTTTCATCATGAGGATGGCGGATATCCAGTTAGCTTTCCCATTTATTCTACTGGCACTTGCCGTGATGGCTGTTTTGGGAAGCGGGCTGCGGAATGTGATTATCGTGTTAGGTGTTACTGGCTGGGTTATGTATGGCCGGGTCGTTAGAGGAGAAGTTATGTCCATTCGCGAAAAAGAATATGTTGAAGCTGCGAGGGCAATCGGGAACCGCGACAGTCAAGTAATGATCAAGCATATACTGCCGAATATTATCAGCACAATTGTGATCATTGCTACTCTGGAAGTTGCGAAAGTCATTATTGCCGAATCCTCTTTAACCTTTTTAGGATTGGGTGTAGAGCCTAGCATCCCAACTTGGGGGAGTATGCTTGCTGATGGTCGAGAGTACATCACCAATGCCTGGTGGGTCGCAACGTTCCCAGGACTGGCTATCATGTTTACGGTCCTTGGTATCAACCTTGTCGGTGACTGGCTCAGAGATACTTTGGATCCGCGATTAAAAACCTGATAATGCGTAACGGAAGCGCCAATTTATGGATGTTGCTTTGTGTGATAGCCTTTTGGCTTCAAACCTGATTGGAGGCGACGAAATGATTTCCAGCAAAGAATTGTGGGATCATGTACTTGGCTGCTTTGACCCCGAGAAGGTTGCGAAATTTCCGGAAGAGATGGGATTACTGGATTATTGTGAAACTGGTGTTGATACAGTTGGTTACTGCGCAAATTTAACCCCGGATACAATTGAAGTTGCACATGGTGCTGGATGTCAGCTTATATTAACGCATCACGATGCTTGGGATTTCATCTTTGGGCTGAAGGATGAATGCATCAATCGACTGAAAGAATATGGGATGGCAGCTGGCTATGTGCACGGATTATTGGATGATGCTGATTTTGGGACATCAGCGACACTGCTGAGGCTGATGGGGGCACGGGAAACAGGTAAATGCTGCCCTTATATGGACTTACTGATGGCGGGCAGATTTGGAACATTTGATGACCCCATTGATTTTAGTGAACTTCAGAAACGATTGGAAGAAGTTTGCGGGGAACGCGTGAAATCATGGGAATTCCACAATCGCCCTGTCCGCATGATTGCGGTCATCACGGGTGCCGGTATGATGACACAGGACATGAGGGCGGCATTTAGCAGCGGTTGTGATGTCTATATCACCGGCGAAAAAATTCTTTATTCGGTCATGTATGCAAAATTGATGAAAGTGAATATGCTGGTGGGAAGCCATACTTTCACGGAAACTCATGGTGTGCGTAGCTTAACAAACGAGCTTACAAAGATTCTGCCTGATCTCAGATTCGTCGAGATACCGGAAGAGCATTTAGAATGAATGACCCCGAAAGGGGTCATTTTTCAGGAATCAATGCATGAAAAACGAATTACAGTTTGCGAGGTGATCATGCTGATGGCTAAGGGGAAAAACCAAAAAATGAGACCGGTTTCAATGGGAGATCGAGTGAAGGTGAAAATATCCGGGATGAATCACCAAGGTGATGGGGTCTGCCGTTATCAGGACTTTACGGTATTTGTCCCATATGCGCTTGAAGATGAAGAAGTAACATTAGAAATCATTCAAGTGAAATCGAGTTATGCTGTGGGGACCATCATTGAAATCTCAAAGCCTGCAGCGTTTCGGGTGGAGCCCCCCTGCCCGGTCTATTATGAGTGTGGAGGATGTCAACTGCAACATATGTCATATAATCAGCAACTGAAGTTCAAACAACAAAAAGTCTATGATGCCTTAACTCGGATCGGAGGGCTTCCCCATGTTGAAGTCCAACCTGTTCTTGGAGCCAGAAATCAATGGAATTATCGAAATAAGGTACAGATGCCAATGGGCTGGCACAATGGGGAATTGATCTCTGGGTTTTATATGCATGGCACACATGACTTGGTCAAAGTTGATCGATGTCTGATTCAACATGAAGAGATCAATCGAACCATTCAGACCGCAAGGAAGATACTGAAGAACTATAATACATCCGTGTATGATGAAAAGACTAACGATGGGTTTCTGCGTCATCTTATGGTGCGAAACTCAGAGCGAACCCAAGACCAGATGCTGGTTTTGGTGACCAATGGGCAATGTGAAAGTAAATGGACTGAGGCTCTGGCTGCACTCAAGCTTGAAATGTCTGACTTGAATGGAATCATTGAAAATGTCAACACCAAACGAACCAATGTGGTTCTGGGTCACGAATCGATAGTTCATTATGGTGAGGATGCGATTTACGACTACATCGGCAGCTACAAGTTTCAGGTATCCAGTAAGTCATTCTTTCAAGTCAATCCTGAACAAGTCGAAGTCCTATACAAAACCGTCGTTGATTATGCAGAACCGAAAAGACATGACACGATTGTCGATGCTTATTGTGGAATCGGTACCATTAGCATGTTCCTAGCAGAGCATGCTGGCTTAGTGGTAGGTATTGAATCGATACCGGATGCCATCGAGAATGCAATAAGGAACAGTGCAGACAACGGTATTCAGAATGCGACTTTTGTCTGTGGACAGGTCGAGGATGTGCTCCCGGGTTTGATTGAGGCATATCCCAATATCTCAACACTCGTCGTGGATCCCCCTAGAGCTGGGTGTGACCGAAAAGTGATTGAAACGATAATATCGACTGATATTCAGAAACTAATTTATGTATCTTGTAATCCGGCTAGCCTTGCAAGGGACATGGCGATCTTGACGAATTCAGGATATGCAATTTGTAGGATCCAACCAGTCGACATGTTTCCGCAAACGCATCACATTGAGACGGTAGTTTTGATGTCAAGGGTGGAAGAGTGAGTGTGTGCAAAAGGCTTGAAATAAGGGCTTTTCGAGGTTTGGGAGCAAAAATCTGATGTGTAAGAATCGTGAAAATATCGGTTCGTGGGAACAAGTCCAAAGACATGATTTTGAATGTGACAGAGCGGTTTAGATGTCATAGTCTGGCGAGTGGTCAGTTTGGATAACATGGGTTTGTGAGTGGTCGATTTAGATGTTTTTCGGATTTTCCGGGGTTGAGTGGTCAGGTTGGTTGATTGCCCATATCGAATGTCAAATTTCAGTATAATGTCAATCATAATTGAGGGTTAATGAAATTGCATCAATGAGTGATAATGAAAAAAACTAAAAAAAGGGGGGGGAATCTATGTCGGTTTTTCAGGAGAATTGTAATCGATTTATACTTGAACCTAGTGGTCAACCTGGTCTTAGGAAATGTCAGCTTGGTGCTATATGGGCCTTAAAAAGTTATTATACAATGTCCTCAAATGAAATAGCTGCTCTTATTAGCATGCCTACGGGTTCAGGAAAAACGGCAATAATGATGGCTTCATGCTTTGAGCTTAAGTTATCTAAGATATTAATAATTGTGCCATCGAAAATACTTCGAAGGCAATTGTGTGATAATTTCAGGATTTTAAAAGACTTAAAAACCGCAGGATGTATACCTGCAGACATGCCACTTGTTAATGTTTTTGAAGTCGAAAAACGCCAAAGCTCGAGAGAGGCATGGGAAGCAATATTTAATGATAACGATGTTGTTGTTGCGCATCCCAATAGCATATCCCCTTACTTCAGTCAATTAACACCAGTTCCATACGACTTAATTGATGCTGTATTTATTGATGAGGCACATCACTCACCTGCCCCAACTTGGAAGGCAATAAATGACTATTATTTAAGCATCAAAAGGGTTTTTTTTACTGCTACTCCATTTAGAAGAGATAGAAGAAGGATGCAAGCAAAGCTAACGTATCATTATCCCATTGGCAAAGCTCTTGACGATGGGATTTTACGTTCAGTTTGTTTTGAAGGTATTTGTGCTGGTATACAGCAACATGACTACGATGCCGCTTTAGTCAACAAAGCATTAAAGGTTTACAGGAACGAGAAATTATCAAATCAAAATGCAGCAATAATAATACGTACAGATCGTATAGAAGATACAAAGAGTTTACTAGAAAAATATGTCGATGCTGGCTTTAACATTGATGTAATTCATTCAGATCGCTCACATAATGTAAATGCAGCATTGGTTCAGCAGGTTCGTGAGGGTACTTTGGACGGTTTAATTTGTGTAGGTATAGCTAGTGAAGGTCTTGACATCCCAAATTTAAAAGTTGCTGTTTTACACGCTACTCCCAGATCAATACCATATACAATTCAATTTCTCGGTCGAATATCGCGTCAATCTGCAGACCAAGAAGGTCAAGCAACCTTAATTGCTAATATTGATGAAGTGAGAGGTGAGGTAAGTGAATTATATAAGGCAGATAGTGCATGGAGTCGATTAATTCCAGGTGTTATAGATGAACAAATGATGAGAGCACGTTTTTATCGGTCAAATCATGCTATTGATACTGATTTCCAAATGCCTGAGTTAAACGTGTTTTTTAGCGCAAGAGTATACGAAACAGCTGATGATTTCCAACTAACTGACTATAATTTAAATATTAAATACATAAATATTATTCACACTGAGAAATACGACATTACTTCCCCACTAGTCGTAGTGACTTCTTATGATAAGCCCATAGAATGGGCAGGGAGAAAAATATACATTGAGGATTTACTTGACGTTCACATTTTTTATCATATTAGGGGAAAAAAGCTACTTTTTGAATTAACGACAAGTGAAATCGTTCTTAAAATTATCAAGCAATACATAACAACAGGAAAATCCGACACTATTACATATGGTAGGTTGTATAAGACACTCTCAGAATTTAATCAAAGCGATTATATAATGGTTGGACTGCGAAATTCTGTTATGAAGGGCGCTTCTCAACCTGCATATAAAACTATTATTGGGAGTGGTGTGCAAGCCTCGGTTAGAGCAAGTGAAGGCAGAGTATTTAGTACAGGGCACGCTTTATTAAGCCTCGACGAAGATAATACCTGGGGTATTGCAACAAAAAAAGGAAGAGTATGGGCAATGAAGAGAGGCACAACTGAAGAATTTAAGTCTTGGTGTGATCAGCTTGCAAACTTAATAACAGACGGACCTTTGGTTACTTCTCTCCCTGGTTTATCATTTTTAGCACAATCATATTATACAGATAAAATTGACGAAATACCGATTGCAATAATCCCGGACGAGTTATTTTTCAGATCGCAGAGTATTTTAATACATATCGAAGGTCATCAGCCCTATAGAAATATTATACCTGAAATAGTACCTGACCGTCTTGATGAACAAACTGGAGTCTTATATAGCACTCTTAGAATTGATGATTTCGAAGCACAGTTAATTATGGATTTTAATTCTGAGAATCTTTGGACATTGGTAGCTGATAGAATAATCTCTCTTAGGGTGGAGAAGAATGAAAACAATGTTATTGTTGATACATTGCAGGATGTCCTTAACGATTATCCTCTATCACTAATCATGCCAAATGGTGATGTAATCGAAGGGAAAAATCGGATTGTACCCAATAGAGAAATTGAGTATATTCCTTCTTCAACATGGGTTATTAAGAATTGGAGTAACTGCATAATTACTTCTGAACGGTATGATATTGGTGCGCCTAATACCAGGTTGCCAGTTATGAATAAAACTATTGAGTTGATTCAACCTGAGATAGATATTAATCGCGATTTACTTATATTTGATGACCGGGCAAATGAAATTGCTGATTTATTATGGTTTTCAACTGGTAATAGAACGATAAACATAATACACTGTAAAGCATCGATCAATGCTAATCCGGGGTGTAGGAAAGCTGACTGTGATGTTTTGTTTGCTCAAGCACTTCGAAGCATCCATTGGATTTCTAATCCAGAATTATTAACTCGACTCGAAGAAAGGATGAAAACCTATTCTCATATTATTCTAGGTTCACAAACTGTCTTTGATCAAATCAAAGAAAATTTCAGGATCAATGAATGGAACTATAAAGTAATATTAGCTCAGCCTGGTTTTAAACATATTCAAGTATCAAAAAAGGATAGGCAAAACAATAATGTATATAAATTAGCCATTCCAGTTTACGAACGAATAAAAGGATGTATGGCAGAACTAGAGATTTGGTGTTATTAGTTAATAAAACAATTCAAGGCTCCCTACGTTGTAATTTCGAAGAGTGCCTTGCTCATATTTACCCTTATTCATTTACATCTACCATTACGCGGGACTTAAATTCCACATTGAATTTGTCCTCGTAGACGGTGACTTTTTCAATAAGCAGCCGGACAAGTGACTCGTCATATTCTGTCAGGGCGGTGGGCTGTCTCTTTAGGAAATCGCCCATATCGGTAATGCGTTTTTTCTGTTCCTCCCGCCCAATGTTATCGAGCTGTACTTTCTGTTTTTCATCACGCAGGCGGTAAATTTCATCGCCCACTTTATCATATTCAGCTTTGGAGTTAGCCAGCTTCATAAGCTCCGTCTGAAGCTCCTCCAGCCGCTTGTCGATGTCAGCAAGGGTGGTGTCGTTTTCATGGCTTATGACGGTTTCGATGTTCTTCTTGAGTATGACAAGGAAGGAGCCCTTGTCGCAGAGTGTCTGATTGATAGCAGTAACAAGTACTTGCTCAATGGTGCTTTCCAGTATCGTTCGAGCATTGCAGAACAGGCCGGTGTTTTCCAACCTGCTAATGCAGCGCCAAACAACCGACTTTTTCCCTCGGTTGTTCCAATGAATCCTACGGAAATATTCGCCGCAGCCTCCACAGATAATCATATTTGAAAAGCTGTGCGTACTACTGAATGTTCTGTTTTTCCCATTCGGACTGGTGTGGACGATGCGGCGATGGATGAGTTCCTCCTGCACCTGCATGAAAATTTCACGCGGGATGATGGCCTCATGGCTGTTTTCCACATAATACTGAGGAACAATGCCATGGTTCTTTACTCGTGTCTTTGTGAGAAAGTCAGTGGTATATGTTTTCTGCAAGAGGGCATCACCGATATATTTTTCATTCCGCAAAATCTGGTTGATGTTACTGGTGTGCCACTTTTCTCTTCCAGCGCCATTCAAAATGCCGTCAGCCTCAAGGCCACGGGCAATCTTAAGCATACTGGCGCCCTCGAGATATTCCCGATAGATACGTTTTACAACCTCAGCTTCTTCTGGAACAATGATTAGTTTCTTTTTTTCATTCTTGGTATAACCGAGAAACCGCACACAATTTATTTGGATTTCGCCTTGCTGGTAACGGTATTGCAGACCTAGCTTTACATTTTGGCTTAAAGATTGGCTCTCCTGCTGGGCGAGGGACGCCATTATGGTGAGCATGATTTCACCCTTGGAATCCATGCTATCAATGCTTTCCTTCTCGAAATATACCGGGATGTTTTTGTCTTTCAGCTTTCTGATATAGTTCAGGCAATCCACTGTATTTCTTGCGAATCGGCTTATAGATTTAGTGATTACCTTGTCGATTTTGCCCACCATGCAGTCGTCAATCATGCGGTTAAATTCTTCGCGCTTTTTGGTGTTGGTGCCTGAGATGCCGTCATCCGCATAGATTCCAGCTAACTCCCAGTCTGGGTGGCTGTTTATGTATGCAGTATAGTGAGTAATTTGCGCCTCATAACTGGTTTCCTGTTCATCACTATCAGTGGAAACGCGGCAGTAAGCAGCCACACGGAGCTTCGGGTTTTCTTCATCCCTTATTGCTAAACCGGCTTTTTTCCTTGCCGGAAGTAGTGTAACAGTCATTTTATCTTCCATTTTTATGGTTCCTCGCTTACTATCAGGCTGTAAGCATACTCTGCCTGCTGGAACGGATCATCAAACCGTTCAGTCCCGCTGATGGTGCGGAATGTAGAGGGATAGACGACCTCTATTTTTACTTCTGGTTCGCGGATTCTTCCGAGTTTTTCCGCCCGCCTGATACGTTCCTTTTCGGCAGCCTTAAAAGTGTCGGAGTCGATAATCGTCGGATAATACTCATCACCGAGATAGTATTTATTACTGAGCATCCTGCCGATTCCCGCATGGAAGGCTTTAATATCAGCCTTCTTTGCAGCCATCGCCAACGAATCACCAGTCAGATAGTACTGAAACAAGGCTTTTATCTGCTCGGAGACTTGTTCATCAATAATGGCTTTTCCGTTTTCAATCCGGTAGCCATATGGGGTGTGGCCCATTTATCTCACAGCCTTTCTTTTAGCGTAATGCCACATTTTAATTCAAACCCAATTTCCGTTCGGGAATATTCAAGAATCCGCTCCACAAAGCGGGCAAACAGTTCTCCGTCGAAGCCCTTCAGCATCGCCGCCCTTGTGACGTATTGTAGGAACTCGCTGACCTCATGAAGGTTAGTATTGTCGCTGTTTATGAAGCGAGATATGGATTCCTTCTGATGCTGTATGCGCTCGGCTTCCTGTAAAAGTTCATTGTTTCCCTTATTGTAAACAGCAGGCTCAAGATAGCCGCGAGTTTGTAGGGTAACCAGCACCTTTCGCTGTTCCGCGTTCTCTTCGAGCTCTTTATCAAGGGCTTGTAGCTTTGCTACGCTGTCTTCAGAGTTGATACCGCGAAGGCCTATCAGTAGTGGTCTTAAAATGGTTTCATGACCGTATATGAGTTTATTCATCATGGTGACAAACGCATATTCAAAATCGGACTCCAGAATATATTTCATGGAACATCTCTTGATGTCTGTAATGTGAGTAGAGCAACACCATGCAATCATTTGCTTGTCGGTGGAGTGGATTCGGCGCTTAAATCTGCCGCCGCACTGACCGCAGATAATTTTGCCCGAAAATGTGTATCGGTTTTGATACTTTCCCTGATGCTTTTCCACACCTTTTTCCTTACCACGCTGTTCAATGATTCTATGCGCGGCTTCAAAATCTTCATGGCTGACAATTGCCTTATGATGATTTTTTATCAGGTACTGGTCTTTCTCACCGTAGTTGGTATGGCGATTAAAATGCTCATCGGTATAGGTCTTTTGGAGAATGGCGTCACCGGTATATTTTTCGTTTCCGACCATCCCGCGAATGGTTGTTGCCGTCCAGCGGCCGCCTTTTTTTGTTGGCACATTGCGTCGGTTCAGCTCATCAGCAATTTTATGTGTGCCATTACCGGAGAGGATTTCAGAGAAGATGAAACGGACGATTTCTGCCTGAAATTCATTCACGACCATCTTCCCATCCATGGCATCGTAGCCGTAGGGGGGATAGGATATTTTGAAGGTGCCGTTTTGGAAGCGGCGCTTTACCGACCACTTGCTGTTTTCCGAAATGGAGACCGACTCGCTTTCAGCCAGTCCACTTAGGATTGACAGCATGAGTTCGCTTTCCATTGACCCGGTGTTGATGTTTTCCTTCTCAAAATAAATGAAGATGCCGAGATTAATCAACTTCCTGACCAGTTCCAGGCAATCGGTGGTGTTTCTGGCAAATCGGCTGATGGACTTTGTTACGATGAAATCAATTTTCTTGCTTTCACAGTCAGCAATCATCCGAAGCAGTTCAGGCCGTTTTTCCTTTTTGGTGCCTGTGATGCCTTCGTCGTAATAAAGTCCGGCATACTCCCAGTCGGGATTTGCATTGATATAGGATTCGTAGTGTTTTATCTGTGTATCAAGGCTGACCAGTTGATCATCACTATCGGAGGATACACGGCAGTAAGCCGCAACACGCAGCTTAGGACGTTCTGTAAAATCGGCTGTATTTTGAGCGATTTTCGTTACCTTCTTCAAATTCTCACCTCCTTGTCAGTGTCACATATTACCTCTAAACCCAAGTAATATCAACGATTATCTGGCATAATCGGAGCCAGAGCGGGAGAGAAAGATTGGCGGTTCAGTGTGGTTATCTTGTTGAATTCTGACAGGGAAATAAGTCCATTTTGAAGCAAGGATTCAAGGATTCTCTGCGCCATCACATAATCCACTTCACGCTGCAGTTGCTCTTGTGTAACAGTTTTTTTCTCATAACTGTTTTCCGGTTTTTCACCTGTATAATTGGTCATTTTCATTTCCTCCAATCGGAGGGAAATTAACCCTTCCACCATCCACAGGACAGAAAAGTCTGATTTGAGTACCGGACAACTTCCGTCTTTTTACACATCAGACCAAGGTGGAAAAAGAAAAGCACCCCTCTACCGTCTGCAGACAGAAGAGGGGTGCTTGCGTACCAGAAAGGCAGTATTATTCAGTTTTAATAAAAGCGTCTTTAAATCCGGCCGCTTTGACCCTGGCAAGCATGGCTTCGGCATTGGCCTTGACGCTGTATGCTCCTACTTGGACCCGATAGAGTTTCTTTGGAACGGTTGGTGTTTGTGCAGGAGTAGAGGCTACTAATAGCTTTCCGACATCGGCGCGGAATATGTCCATCGACTTGCCGTGCTTTGGGAACCAGTTATTAGGGTCACCGTGGTTGGATGCAATACCTCGCCTATGTCCCTCGAAATGCCCGATGATAACACCGTCCGCCAATGGATCGAGCTTGTACACTTTACAAAGATATGCACACAGTTCTGTGGCTTCCTTATAGACCGCATTGAAATATGCTTTGTCGGTTAGTCCATCCTCGCAGATTTCAAACCCAATATGGGTGTCATTGACTGAGCCTTTCGGACCGGAACCACCGTGCCAGCCCCGGTGATTCCAAGGCAAAGTTTGATAAGTAGCGATAGAACCATCAGCCAGCTTGCCGATGAAGCCGTGGACGCAGACCTGTCTGCTATCCGGTCTTTCCTGATTCCAGTGGTTGTTGTATTGGTTTTTCCCCAGCAGTCCATCATCCGGTCCGACATAGCGCCGCAGATTAGGATTGTTTGCTCCAGTGCTGTGTACCATGATGCCCTCAGGCGTAATGGTTCTGCCCGCTTTGTAACAGGCGTTATTTGTGAATATCAGTTTCCGCAAATTCATTTTTCTTCACCCTTTCCATGCAGTTGAGCGAGTGTATCTTTCAGTTTTTCAGGCACTGGTAGGCCGATGTGCGCTGCGTTTTCTAGAAGTGATACGCCCTCATTGGCGATATAGAAGAAGATAACCGCCGTGCGAAGAGGTGTGCCTGTGCCGCCGAGCAGATAGGTATCAATCAGATGACCGATGCCGACAATAAGGAAAAGCGCCACTTTCTTGGCAATGCCATGCGCGCCGATCCGGCTGGACAGCTTCTTTTCCACAATTGCGCGAAGTACGCCTGTGATGTAGTCCACGACCACAAAGGCGATGAGCGCATACAGAAAGCCGTCCAGACCACCCAAGTACCAGCCCAACGTCCCGCCGATGGCCGCAAACGCAGTTTGAATCCAAGTCCAAATTTCTTTCATTTTCTTTCCCTCCAATTGTCGTTTTACATAAATGAAAAGCGCCTCCATGAAGTGAAGACGCTGTACCCTTTTTACAGGGTCAATATTAAGTCCTGAATTTGTCGCACAACCGCCGCCCTTGGACGTCTGGTGCCAAGCGGCAGCCAATCTACCTCCGGCACATCGAACGTCGAGACCGAATCAAACTGGTTGATGAAGCTAATGACACCTTCCAGCACGGTGCGGATTTCGAGGATGTGATAAGGCCAGTTTTTCACAGCAGTTTTTCCGGTAACGATGTTCTCGCTCCAGCTCGCCGCCGTCAGACCGTAATAGCCCCGTACGGTGTTGACCGTCTCACGGATTGCCCGGATGTGTTCTGTCTTCACCTTTGTTTCATTCTCAGTAATTATTTCAAACGGCGAAGGCAGGACAGAAAAGGTGCGGTTTACATCCGGACTCGTGGATTCAATGCCGTTGTCCATCGAGCGGAAGGTGACGGTGATACTTCCATCGGGTAGCGAAGCGTGGTTGCGAAATATCGTCTTGACTCCATCCCCGAGGTATCCCCCCTGGGAGAAGAGTGCGGCGTTGTTTACGCTATCCTGCAAATCGGCTGCACCGATTTTAACGCAAACCTTCTGTGTCTGGCCATCCGGTTCGACGCCTGTGGTGATCAGAAACCTTGGCGTTGGGTTGTATGTCGCGCTACCTGCCCTGGGCGCGGTGATGATAAGCATGGCGGGCGGACTGTTTTTCTTGACCGTACCGCTGACTACATAAGGAGATACCGCACCCAGTGTATCGGTCACGCTGATCCGGTAACGGGTGTAGGTTCCCGCAACAGCAGACGCGGTGGCCTCATAGCTACCGGAAGTCGTACTGGATGTGATCGTCGTCAGCGTTTCATACGCCGACCAGTTACTGCCGTCCGATGAGGTTGACCGCTGTAAAACGTATTGTTGGATGGCGCTGGTGCCCGCCGCCGCGCCGCTCCACGAGAGCGTAATGATATTGATCTCATAGACTGCCGGCGTGGCGATAAACGATGAGGGCGCGGTTGGCAGCGTGTTCTTCCGGACACTGTTGATGGAGACTTTCCAGGCGGAGTAATAATCTATCCCCGCCGTGCCTCTTGTACGTACCTGAAAACGTCGGTAATTACCGCGCGTTGAGGACGGGCTGACGCTTAAGCTGCCGCTGGTAGCCGTGGTGGTCACAGTGGTCAACGCTGTCCAATTGCCCCAGGTGCTGCCGTCTGTAGATTCGCTGACCTGAATCTCATAGGAAGAAATGGTGTTGCCTGCGCCGTTGCTGGCTCCGCTCCAAGATAATGTGACATTGCTTTCGGCCAGCGTCGCGCTGACGGAACAAGCGGTCGGCGCACCGCAGGCGGTGATGGCGGCATAGATGCTGTTGCTTTCCTTGTAAACAGCGGATACGGCACCCAGTGTATCGGTGACGCTTACGCGGTACTTCGTGTAGGTGCCGGACACCGTCGTCGGCGTGACCACTTTACTACCGCTGGTTGAGGATGTTGTAACGGTGGTCAGTAACGACCAAGATGTCCAACTGGAGCCGTTGTCGGATGTGCAGTGCTCGATATTGTATTGTTGAATGGCGCTGGTGCCCGCCGCCGCGCCGCTCCAGGACAGGGTGACATTCTCGTTATTGTAGGTCGCCGGGCTGGCAGAAAAACTGGTAGGCGCAATTGGCAGCGTGTTCTTTCGGACACTGTTGGTGGACACCTTCCAGCCGGAGTAATACGAACTGCCTGCCGTACCCCGTGTGCGCACCTGATACCGCCGGTAGTACCCTCTCGTGGCAGAGGGCGACACAGAGATGCTTCCGCTGGTGGCGGTGGTGGACACGGTGGTCAATGCCGTCCAGCTGCCCCAATCGGAATTGTTGCTGGATTCACTGGTTTGAATTTCGTAGGAGGAAATGGTGTTATTGGTGCCATTGCTGGCACCGCTCCAGGACAGGGTGACATTTCCTTCGGACAATGTGCTGCTTACGCTGCAAGATGACGGCGCACCACAGGCGGTATAAGCCGTGTAGTTTAGCGCAACGGAATAATACGAAGCATGCTTATACGCTTGAAAATAGGTACCGCCGTGGAGCCACAAATAATACGTGCCACCCGCAGACAAGTTGACGGCAGCGGTTGTAAAGGTACTCTGAAAGCCAGAGCTGGTAAGACCGGAGAAAGACACAGACCCGGATACTAAACCAGACGGGACCGTATTGGTTGAGCCATCCTTGCCTGACGCGCTGATTCGGTAGTTGACAGAAACAGAGGTAGCCGATCCTTTAACGGTAAAAAGTGAAAATGTCAGCGTTGCAGCGCTGAGGTCGCCCGAGACGGAGGGGACTGTAAATTTCATGACATAGGGATAGCTACCTCCGGCATAGCATGTCTGGGACGACGTCAATCCATATGTGGTGGAGCCGGAAGGAATCCAACCGCTGTTCCAATAGGAGTGACCCGCTATCGTACCTGCTGCAGTTGCCATATATGATCACCTCTCATTCGTATACAGCGGACACCAGTGAATTGACCAGTCCACAGAGAGCCGTATTCAGTCTTGTGTCGATGATGTTGCCCGCCGTGATGGACACCACACCTTTAGCCACGGTGATGTCGGCGATACTCAGTTCATATACGTCGTTATTGCGCATGAGATCCGGGGCCACGGGTGACGCACTGGCCACACCAGTCAAGATTCTCAAGCGAATCTCCCGGTTGACTGCGTTCCAGCGGATCACCACACGGTCAATCCGGGGGTTGACACCGTTGGCGGTGGCCAGCTCCAACTCCAATAAATCGGTGTTCTCGTAAGCATAGCCATTGATCCAGGCGCTGCCGGGCAGCACCGCTACTTTCATGCCCAAAGAAACGGTAACTTGCAAGTTGGTAGCCAAAGCATAGAAGATACCGTTGCTGACCAGCTTGCCGAAATAGGCGGCGAAGTCAGATGCGTTGTACACACGGTCGCCGCTGGAAGAATTGAAAAAACCACTCTTTTCCATCTACAATCCTCCTTTGAGCTTTTGCAAAAGTGACAGGACACCCTTGCCAAACACGATGTTCAGGCTTTGTCCGCTGGGGTCGTAGCTTTCCTCAATCTCGGTAATACGGGTCGTAAGTGTCACGCCCCATTTCTTGGAAAGCACCTGTACAACCTGACCGATATCGAAGTCGGTTTTGTACTTCAGATTACCGTGGGGGTTGACCACCGCATCAAAGGACTGCACCATGCCTAGCTCCAATAACTTGCTTTGTCCGCGAAAGGTCAGCGCGGCAGCATACCCATCGCCGAAATCCTCCTGCTTTAAGTCTTTCGCGTCCACGAACACCTCACGACGCTGCTCGCCGGAATCACCGGTGATGCTGACAAAGATGCGATCCACCCCTTCGCCTTCGCCGCCAACAAGAGCGGTGTCGGCGTAATCACCATCGCTTTGGATATAGGTCTGCTGGGTCAGGTTTTCGTATTCACGGGAGAACACCGCTTGGGAAACCACGCCTTCATACAGCGTGACAGTAAAGTTTTTTGTTATCGGGTTGAATACAGTCTTTATCCCGACATCCGCTGTGTCGCACAGACCGGTCGCGGCATCCAATAGATTCTTGTAGGATATCTGTGTGTTGACGGACGCCGGTATCAGCAAAGCGGCGAAGGAAAGGAAGTCGATTGCCCTACTCACATTAACGGGGTTAAGGATGTGATGGTCGAGCAGCATCTGAACACAAGACGACAGACCTCCGCTTAGCGTCTCCGTGCCCCAGATGATGCGGCGCGAAAGAATAGACGTTGCGAAGCGCCCGCTCACTGTGATGATCTCCTTGTCCGTTTGCGAAAGCTCCAGATGCTCAATGACTCCGGCTTCTTCGTCGTCACTCTTCCATAGGTAGTTGCCGATTTGCAGTAAAGCAATGTTTTCCGGCGTGGCGATGGCTTTTAGCTCAAACGCACCGCAGGCGGAGTACCGCCGTGTCCAGCGCAGGTATTCAAAGGATTCCACGATGCCCGTAAGGTTGCGAGCTCGGTCAAATACATACAATTGCATGTTCACACCCCCAGGAAAAGCGGGCGATAGTAGATGCTCACTTCCAGTAGATCCATGTTGGTCGCCGCGCTGTAGCGCAGTGTGTTGCGTCCGGTATCCAGCTGCAAAAAGGTGGAATCGGTATCCATCTGCGAAAAGACATTGCTTTGGGTCTGACCGGTTACGCGCACCACCCGTTTACCGGCAAAGTGGGTGTACACCCGCAGCTCTTCGCCAGCAGCCATGGTTGTGTTCACTCGCATCAAATCCCCGGTGTCCACGTTCATGAGCTCTGGATTTGTGACCGTACCTAGCGTCTTGAACACAATCTGGCAGCCGCAGGGAACATCACCGATGTTGTCCACCGTGATGATCTGACTGGGCTGCCTTGCGCCGAACTCCATGCCGCCTTCGATTACCTCCAACTCGAAATGGAACAGAGGTGTCCACATGGCCAGTTCCTCGCGGACCTCCTCAAGTGTCTCGAAAAACGGAGAAGGGCACAGCAGACTGACAAAGAACTTCGGTGCGCGTTCACGGCTCGAAGCCGCAAAACCAGCTTCCTCCACCACGCAGGCGATCTGCCGCTTTCGATAGATCAGAGTGCCTTGCTGCTTGGGTGTAAAGATGCGAAGGAATCGCTTTCGCTTCTCATAGGCTTCGTCTACAGTGCTCGCAATGACCGTGCCCTCCAGCGTGATGTTGCGCATGTCCAGTGTTGAGGATATATAAAAAGCGCCGTCCTGATCCGGCGCTTTGAAGGTGTTGACGCTCTGGCGAGCGGAGCCCGTTCCATCCAGCTTATCGAGGAAGAAGGGCCGCGCCTGTTTGAGCGTGAGCCGCTCACCTGCCGTGTTAATGTAGGTTAGTTCCATGCCCGTTCCTCCTTTAGTATTCCAGTGCCAGCTTGCGGGAGAGGTTCTTAAACTCCCGTGCCAGCTCTTTTTCAGAGAGTGCCTTGGGTGTCACCACCGATATGGTCTGGTGGATGGTTGTGCCAGTCATACCGGGCAATGTGCTATGTCCGTTCACCGCGCCACTGACATTGAAACGAGCGTCCAGCCCCAAATCGTTAGGTATTGCGTTTTGCATATCTTTGGATACCGTGGCCATCGCGTCCTCGAACCCGACACCGATGCCTTCACCCATATTTTTGCCCAGCCCCGCCAAGAGTGTGGAGGGACTGCGAATGCCAAAAAAATTCTTGATGCCGTCCACAATGCCGGAAAAGAAGCCTTTGATCTTTCCCCAAATCCAATCGGCGGCGTTGGAGATGCCTTCCCACAGTCCCTTGATGAGGTTTCCACCGGCTTCTACCAGTTTCCACGACATGCTCCCGATGGCTTCCACGATGCCAATGATGATTTGCGGGATGGCTTTGACGATCTCCACGATGATGGTCGGCAAGTTCTCAATCAGAGCCACAAACAACTGGACGCCTGCCACGATAATCTTGTCGATGTTCCCGATGATGGCGTCCACCAATCCGCTGACAATCTGCGGAATGGCCTTAACAACAGCGACAATAATCTGCGGCAACGCTTGGGTCAGCGACACCAGCAGCTTGATACCCGCGTTGATGATGAGTGGGATTGCACCGATGACCGCATTGATCACACTGTCGATGATCTTGGGGATGGCTGCGACCACAGAGGTGATGATGGCCGGGAGGGCGGTAATCAGCGATGTCAGCAGCTGAATACCCGCGTCGATGATCTGCGGAATGGACTCCATAAAAAAGTCCACCATCGCCAGTATGATGGTGGGTAGCGCCGCTATGAGTTCCGGCAGCGCGATCAGCATCCCATCCACCAGCCCGAGGATGATCTGCAGTGCCGCCTCCAGCAGCATCGGCAGACTTTCAATCAAGCCCTGCACAATGGTTATGACGGCTTGAACAGACGCCGGAATCAGTCGCGGTAACGCAGCACCGATGCCGGACACAAGTGCGGCTATCAACTGCACTGCCGCGCCGATCAGCAGCGGAAGGCTATCAATGATTGCCCCCACGATGGTCATGACCGCATCCACCGCCGCCGGAATAAGCTGTGGCAGCAGATTAAAAATCGTTTGTAAAACCTGAGTGAAGATATTTGCGACTACTTCAAGCAACATAGGAAGCAGATCACCCATTGCAGACAGGATTGCCCCGGTCGCCGCCGGCAGCACGGCCACGATGTTTTCCAGTACCGGCACGATGTTCTGAACCACAGCTTGGAATGCGTCCACCAGGTTTTCGGTTAGGTTGATCATATCTGCGTTGGCGTTACCGAGTCCCCCTGTAAAGGAACCCAGCGCAGCCTGGAACAGTCCCAGAGAGCCGGTGACCGTCTGGGTGGACTCCTTTGCGAAGTTGCCTGCATATTGCTCGGTATTCTCAAAGAACATCTGCATGGCAACTTCGGCCTTTTCAGCATTGGAAGCAGAAGCCCATACGAAGTCCAGTCCCTTGGCGGCGGCGTAGGCTTGGATGGATGTAGCGTTCATGGCGACGCCGAGGTTATCCATCATGGTGAAGTTGCCTTTAGCGGCACCTGCTACAGAATCCAAGGCCATCTGCATGTTGATGCCCATCACCGAGGCCATATCGGCCGCGCGTTGCATAGCCTTTTCGCTGAGTTCAGCCGACTTTTGCACATCAAGCCCCGAACCTTGGAACAGTGCACCCATTTTATTAGCGGTCGCTAAATATTGCGACTGCGATACGCCCATGTTTTTATAGGCTTCTTCACCGATTTTCTGCATACGGTCGGCGTAGTTTTGAAAGACCGCTTCCGAACCGCCGAGGTTTTGCTCCAATTCACCAAATTGCTGCACCACTTCCTTGCTCAGCTTGATGGCAGCGACTCCGGCAGTGACGACGACCGCACCGAAGGCTACCCCGATGCCCGTGAGGATACCACCCAGCTTTTCAAACCTGCCGCCCGCATCCTCGGCACTTTTCCCCGAATCGGTGAGTTTATCGCCCAGAGTATCCGCGTCTTTTGCTGACTCCTCAAGCTCACGCTCCATACCGTTGAGTTCGGCCTGCGCCTTGTTCAGCTGGATCTGCCAGTTCTGAGTGCGACGGTCGTTCTCACCAAAGGAAGAGGCCGCGTTGTCCAGCGCGGCCTTGAGGGTGTTGATCTTTTCTTTTTGAGCCTCTATCTCTTTGTTAAGAACAGCGTTGCGGACGGAGAGGGCGCCAACGGATTTGTCGTTCTTGTCAAACTGGGAGGTGACCAGCTGCATCTCTGAGCCCAGCACCTTGAAGCTCTGGTTGATGTCCGAAAGCGCCTTCTTAAACTCACGCTCGCCCTCGACGCCGATCTTTAGTCCGAAATTATCATATCCCATATGTGTAGTTATCCTCCTTTCTCCCGTATTCATAGAAAAACCGGGGAACCCATAAAGAATTCCTCGGATAATTTTTTAAGGTCTTTTCTTTCTAAACAAAAATGGCATTGCCAACGATAGTGGCGGCGGAGTATTGATAGTAGAAATATCTTGAAGTGGTTTACCGCGCTCATCGAGGTATCTATTTGCCAATTCCGGAGTAACTGTTGCATATATACATGTTGTTGCAATGGTTGAATGGCCTAGAAAAGCCTTTATGGCAACAAGCGAATCTCCTGCCTCAAGCATATGAACCGCAATCGAGTGTCTGAATGAATGTGGCGAGTAGCTATTTTCCCTAAAAAGTTGAGGATTCTGTTCCTTTGCTTTGATGACATATTTTTTAACGATACCCTCAACACAAGAGATACTCATATGCTCGTGAGTCTGGCTTGAGAACAAATGCCTATTTCTTGTTGTCTCAGACAAGAGATCAAGATTTCTAACTCTCAAGTACTGTTTCAAAATAGCAGTACAATTATCTGGGATTGTAACTACACGAGATTTCTTCCCTTTTCCAGTTAAACGTATCTTTGTTGGTGAACCTAAAGTTATGTCATCAAGGGTAATGTCACAAAGTTCTTGTGCACGGGCACCAGTTGCATATAACAAGCTTAGAAGCGTTACGTCACGCTGACCAATCAATCTAGAGGTGTCTTGCATTTTCAACAAGATTGTAATTTCTTCTTTTGAGAGGTGTTTGAATCCAAGCTTTTTAGGTTCTCTCTTTTTCGGAACCTTCGAAATACTTGTATAGAAAGGTAGGGCTGCAGAAAACGACCTTTTGGATGCGAATTTTGCGAATGAGACTATAGCAGCACGTCTGAGATTTCTAGTTTTTACAGAGCATTCACGCTCATTCACAAGATAAAGTAAAAAAGATTCGATTGTATCTCCAGATAAATCTTGAAATGTCACCTTATCTGGTTGAAGACCTCTTTCACTTAATAGGTAATGGAACAAAAGCTGAAACGCATATTGGTATGCCGTGATAGAGTTATCGCTCAGTCCTTTAACATCTGTAAGATAGTTAGTAAAGAAATCTTCAAGCATTAATAAAACTTCGCCATATTTTTTATTCATTCGAAGTTCACCTCCGGAAATACAGATATCGTAGCCTTTTCTACAATATCTTGAGAATCCAGATAGACAGTATAATCAGTGGTCAGATATTTTTCAGTTCCATAGAATGATTCGTGCCCTAAATATGTGGATAAATATGGTGCTGTCTCTTCAAGAGTACGCCCTTCTGCCACTGACTTTTGAAATGATTTGAAAGCGAAATAATGTCTAAGAGTATGTGGACAGATGCACCTTTCAAAAGGTTCTTTTCGCTCATTACTAATATTTGCTTTACGTATAACTTTGCCAAACCAATACCAGAACGCCCCTGGAAGGTATGGAGTGCCATCTCTGCTAGAGTTCCCAAACAAGAACTCGGTGTCGCTATATTCAGAAAACCTACGGCAACGGTACTGGCTCAGTAAATCTCTGAGAGAGTTGCTAATGGGGACACGTCGTTGCCTGTTGTTCTTTGCTTTCTTGATTGTAATGACACCAGCGTCAAGGTCGACATCTTGCCATTGTAGGGCAACTGCTTCTCCAACTCTTAATCCGCAACCGTAAAGCACACGCAATAAGATCGGGAAAATATAAGCTGTTTCAGTCTTTGTATAGCTTGCCTTAAAGTTGTCTGCTACAGCAATAATAGCGCCAAATTCTTCATCCGTAAAAGTATAACTAATGTGCGATGACGACGCTCTGTATAAGTCGGGTTCACAAGTAGGAATATTTATTGCGGTCAAATATTGAGAGAATTTTCGAATGCGGCTAATAATATAGTTTCTTGTGGTTTCTGCAACAGTTAGCGTATTCAGCCATTCTCCCACAAGATTCTCATCCAGAGATTTTTTTTGAATCTTTGATTTAACCATATAATCATCAAGACTCCTGAATGTTGAGATATAGCTTTCTATATCTCTTTTTCCAGCACGTAGTAAATCTAGGTATTCGTACATTTCATGTGAAAGCGCACCTTTAAAAATGATTTCCATCTTTTAGACCTCCTCGCCTGATAAGTATTTTTCAAGCAAGCCACTAGGCAATGGAATCTCAAGAGCACAGGTTCTCAAACCTTCTATCGAATATTCCACATAATGGCGAGTGGATTCAGGATTGACATGGCCTAAAAGAGTTCGAACTACTTCATAAGGCACACTTTCCGAAATTAACTGACTGGCAAAAGTCATTCTCAGCGAATGAGGTCCATGATGTCGATCACCAAAATTAATACCAGATTTCACAAAGTGCCTTGAAACAATATCAGAAATACTATGTCTACCTAATGGATGCCCGTATCCATCCAAAAATAAATACGGTTCTTCAGATTCTTCACGCCCACAACTAATGTAATTGTTAAGAGCTTTAGAGACCTCGCTAGGTAAAGACAACTTATGATCCACCGAGGTTTTTAGTTGCGTGAATTCTACGGTAGCATTTTGGAAGTCGATATTTTCAAAGCATAAAAGTCGGATGTCAGAAGCTCTCAGACCAAGTCGAACGGCCATCAGAATAATGGCATAGTCACGTTTTCCTTGAGGTGTGAAGATCTCTACGCTATTCAATAATTGTTGAACTTCTGCTTCAGTATAAACTGAGGGGATTAATCGTCGTTTTGATGGTGCTGGCAAAATACCAGTGTAATCCGTTGTTATGATATCTGTACTCAATAAGAATCTAAACAGTCGTTTTGCATAAGGCACGAAGTGATATTTGTTTGTTGAGCGCAAATAGGAGTTAATGAGAATCTTTGCATCAATTTCATTCCACTCATCGGCTCCTTGTTCAACAAAATCCAATATCATTTTTGTGCAGGCGTTGCGATATTGTTCTACAGTGACTTCCTTTAAGCCTTCTTTCCTTATTGAATCTAGGAATAGGTCAAAAACTTCGCGAAATTGTTCGGGGCTCTGTAACTTAACACCTCGTTTTTGATACACCCGGAGATCACGTGGTTTGCGCTGCCAAAAATTATTACCATAAAGATGTTCGTTTAAATGTCTAATAGTCTTGCGGCGACGGTCCAAAGTTGTTTGACCATTATAACCACGCTCTTTCTCGGATTCATAAAAATCCATACCTATCTCTGGGGAGTACTCAACATGATCATTTTCGATAGCATAATTCACTAATAGGTCTATCGATCTACTGAAGTTTTTGTACTCCCGTGGGTGATTTCTCCCGCTTTTGATGTAGTCCATAAAGTCTGTCTTTAGCGTGTGCCAATAATTACTTGTGCTGTTGTCCATAATACTTGCTCCTTTCGAATATTTTTTGGAATGCATATGCGATTCCTTAAGACAAGTATAGCAACAGTACAGCAATAATTATCCGAGAAGATTATTACAAAATATTTGATTTTACAATAACTCGAAAGAGAAAGGAGGATAACTACACATATGGGATATGATAATTTATCTTAGAAGTCGGATAAATTATCCGCCATGCCGTCTCACCTCCCTTTATACATCCAGCGGAATTACATCATCAATCGTCCAGTTCCGCTTGGGCTTCTCCATTCCCGTAAACTGCTTGTGGCAAGCCCATAAATCGAGAAACAAACCGATGGGCATGAGCCAAAAATCCTCCTTCTTCATACCCATCTGCACGATGCCGTAATACAAAAGCCGGGTAAACAACTCTTCGTCGCTTATCCGGCTTCCCCGTTTTTTGGAGTTTCTTCCTCACTTTCCACGTTACGCTTTGTGCCTTTGAACATCGCCTCGGAAATGGCAGTCTTGTAATCCGCCAGTTCCATCGGTGTGGTCAATAGTTCCACCTCATCGTCCGTCAGCAGATCCTTGGGAGTGTCCTTATGCTTCAGGTTATAGATGAGGATGGACTGGTTGGCCAGTAAGGCGATTAGCCATACGATCTCCTCCAGCGCAAGTTCAAAGTTTTCGGCTTTCATCAGCTTCACGCCGAGGTTTTCCAGCCCGCCGTACCGGCCCGCGATGGCTTTAGTGGCCTTCGTGGTCAAAATGAGTTCATATTCTGTGCCACCGATATTGATAACAGCGCTTCTCTCGTTATCCATAATTCACTCCTCCTAAGGTTCCGGTGTGTAGACCGGTTCATAGACTTCTGTGAACCAACCGGTGATCGTGGCGGATGAAACACCCGCACTGCCTTCGGTGACCTCAGCCTTCCAAGGGTGCTTGCCCATGCCATCCACTTTGTTTCGCCGCATGACCGTACCTTCAATCGTGGGAGTGGAGAAGGTGATGGAGTCTCCCTTGGTTTGTAAGTTGGTGGCGGGGATGCCAAACTTGACTTTGTACAGCCAAAAATACCGGTACTTACCGTCTGGCTTCATGGCACGGAAACCCACCGCCACCAGCAAACCAGCGTTTTCGCTGGCCGAGATCAGCACACCGTTGTCATCGGTAATAGCGCCCGTCAAATCCTGGGCGGCGGTTACGCCGATATCATCCACACCTAAGGAGAGCGTACCGGACTTAAAATCTTTGACAACCTCCGCTGCGCCGTCGTCGGCGTAGAGCACCGCCTCAGCCATCTCGATGGACAGATCAGCCTTCATAGCCTTGGCCAGCTGCGCCGGAAGACCATAGGTTTCTTCTCCGTCCTCGCTTTCCGTGATTTTTGCATAATAGAGCTTATCCAGCCCGATAGTAGCCATAGTTTATTCCTCCCGTTCATAATGGTTTGCCACATCAATGGCGTAATGGTGGTAGCCGGTGTCATCCTCGTAACCGATGTACCGCCGGTCAGTTATCGTGAATCCCGCTTCCAGCAGAATGCGGACAATTTGGTTTTTCAGAGTCGTGTAATTCCCCTTGTCAAAAAGAGAAACCCGCGCTTCTTGTGTTTCGCACCGAGGTAAATTGTCGGAATAAAGTTCGAAAGCATCGACCATTGGCGTGATCACAGAATAACGATTCGGTGCAGGCTCTGAAAACACGCCTGTTTCCACAGGTACAAGCGGTGAGATGAGGGCGTTCAATTCACTGAGAAGGCTCATATTTTCTCAACCTCCTTTTCAAACACTGTGATCATCGTGTCAATACAGGCCTTTTTGCTTGCTGTTTTCGCAGGCTTCAGAAAAGGTTTAGGCGGCTGTCCATGTTTGCCGTACTCCAAAACGCCCGCAACCATGGCATTGCTTTTGCCGTCCCTGCGAGGCTCGGAAAAGCCGACCTTGACATTGAAATTCCCGTCCCGGTCTTGTTTAGCAGAAGAGACCCCCAGTGCTGAAACGAGTTCACCGGTTGCGCGGCTGTCCTCCTTTATACCAATTCCGATGACACTCTGGAGGTTGCTTTTTACTTTTGCTTTTACAACCTCACCACCCGCTTTCAGTACGCGGGGAATGATCTCATCCGTTTTTTCGCCAAGTCTGGATAGCTTCAGCAGGAAGTCATCCGGCATTTTAAATGCTGTCTTAGCCACCGGATTTCACCTCCTTGGCAAGAACCTCTATATACATTCCGCGCCCTTTGACATCCTCTACCGAGGTGATTTCAAAACGACCTTCTTTGTCCACCACAACCATCGAAGTAGTAACGGTCACATGTGGGATTCGGCGAAAACGAAAAAGAGCGGTGGCTTCTGAGAATGTGGCTCTGTTTGCCCATTTCTCGTTGCCGTGCCGACCCTCCCGATACGCCTTGACAGAAGCGATGATATTGTCGACCTCCGTCCGAAAACCCTCATGATCTTTCATGGTCACTTTCTGGGTGATGTCGATGAAGGTGTTCATCTTTCCATAGGTCATGATCACACCTTCCAATCCCGGTCCAGCCGCAACAAGAGATTGACCGTATTCCAAACCTGCTGCCCGGCCTGCACGTTGTCAGCAAAAAAGCCACCCGTGCTGCCGTCCCTTGATTCATAGAAATGGGACGACAGCATAATGATGGCCTGCTCTGTGGTAGGGGGCATCGGGGTATCGTTATAGACGTTTTCAAGAAGGTGCTGATAGCTCTCGGCGTAGCCAATGGCGGCAGTGATAAACAGCTGCAGAAGTTCATCGTCCGCCGAGTGTTCAAGAATGAGGTTTGCTTTGACTTTTTCAAGCAGGGTCATACCGCCACCGTCCTTTCATTATGCCTAACTATCTGCTGCCATCAGTCCGGCAGCCTTCAGTTTTGTTAGCAGTGCGTTGAAATCAACAAGCAGCCCCGCGACATCCACTGCTGTACTTGCCGACTGGTTTTGAACCGGAGTGAATAGAGAAGGGAGCCCCGTTACCGAGGCTCCTTCCTTAATTTCAAGCGTACCGCCAATGATCGTCTTCTCGCCGCCCTGTTCGGTGTAGTTCTTTGCGTTATAACTCATATGGCACCTCCGTTAAGCCTTCTGCTGGAGCACTTTGATAGCCTCCGGCAGAATTAGCTTTCCGTCTACACGCTGGGTAGCGACAAAGCCTACCTGACCGGTAGCGGCATAGAGTTCGTTCAGCCTTTTGAATACGCGTCCTTGACGGTCGGCTACCCAGTAGTAGCTGAAATCGCCGAATACGATGGACTTAGCAGTTGATGCAATCGCAGGAACATACGCTGAGGTGTACAGCGGGCGGTTCAGGATGGTGTCGGGTGTGCCAGCCTGCAAAGATGGCTGCCAGAGGTATTGCCCCTGACCATCTTTAAGTTTACGGATGGCTTTGACCGTGGCATCATTCATGACGAACACAGCCTTGTTGCGGTAAGGCGCTTTAAGTGAATAGAAGAGGTCGAGCACTTCGTCGATGGTGATGGCTGTAGCACTTGCCGATGTAACACCGAGTTGCGCGCCTCCGGTTACTGCAAAAATACCGGTCGGTTTACCGGAACCGTCGCCGGTGAAAAATGCGTCCTCTTCTTTGTTTCCGATACGTCTGGCGAACTCTTTAGAAATGTAGGTTTCTAGGTTGAATACACTGTCGTTAAGCAGTTCCTCGGAAACCTTGATCATTGTCCCCAGTTTGTAAGCGCCAATGGAAACCTGGCCGAAACTGTCATCACTTTCAGGAATAGCGCCTTCCTCGTCAATCCAGGAGGCTGTGCCCTTGGATGCTACGACCGGGATTTTGCGATCACCGGAAGAAGTGGTGATGACATTTGCCAGCCTGCGGAAGATGTTCTCGTCATCGAGGGCTTCCACAAGGGTGCGCTCGAATTCATCAGGAACAAGATATCCGCCTTCGGTGTCGGTGCCAATCTGCAGTGCGTTTCGAATGACTGGATCAAGACCTTCACCGGCACGGGTACGCATGGCATTCCAGAAGGCTTTCCTGTACTCGTCGGATGCTCTGCCGTTTCTGGTTTCCATGCCTGGGAAAGCGGGTTTGCCAGTGAGGGGCATGTTTAAAGGTTTTGAAAGCTCACGGTCAAGGGTCTCCTGTTTTTCCAGGCGATCAATTTCTCTACCGAGAGCAACGACATCGGCTTCCATCTTATCGTAGATTGCGGTGTCTTCAGAGGAAACCAGTCCATCCGCACCACGCTTGGTGTCGAGGAAAGCCTTAGTTGCTTCCCATGCCTTTGCGCGCTTTTCACGCAGTTCAAGAATTCTGTTCATCGTATTTCCCTCCTAATTTTAGTGTTGAATCAAAGAGAGCCGCTTCTCCAGCGACTCAACGGGTGTACCTGCATTTTGTTTTGGTAGTTTGGGCTTTACTTTGTCCAGCAGCGAGTTCGTTACAGCCCGTCGGCTGAAAGCGTAGGTAAAATCATCGGTTTGAGTTCGTTTCTTTTCGTCATCCAAGATTCCGTCAGCAAAGCCAAGCTCAATGGCTTTTTTAGCATTGAGCCAGGTTTCTGCATCCATGAGGTGGGAGATCTTTACCCGTGACTGACCCGTTTTGATTTCGTAGGCGTTGATGATGCTTTCTTTTACCTCCGAAAGCATGGCGATGGCCTTTTGCATTTCTTCGCTGTCGCCGATGGCTACGGTCAGCGGGTTATGCACCATCATCAGCGCAGTTGGTGCCATGAGCACCTTCGTTCCCGCCATAGCGATTACCGAAGCGGCAGATGCGGCAATGCCATCAACCTTCACGGTAACCTTGCCTTTGTAGTCCATTAGCATGGTGTAGATTTGACTTGCCGCAATGCAATCGCCGCCGGGAGAGTTAAGCCAAATAACAATGTCACCCTCACCGGAAGTCAAATCCGCTTTAAATGCCTTAGGGGTGACATCATCATCAAACCATGACTCTTCGGCAATCACGCCGTCAAGGTAGAGCGTTCGGGTTTCAAACTCTTCGTCCTTCACCCAGTTCCAGAATTTCTTCATTCGAGTTCCTTCGTTTCTTCCATATTTGCGAACGCACCTGCGTCCTGCAGTTTGGTCATCGCACCGTTGATGAGGTAGAGGTCACCACCGAGCTCCGCTGGGATGCGGTCCAGATTTTCAAGCTCGCGGATATCGTTGGCGCTCATCCAACCGTTCTGACGTGCGGTGGCATAACCGTTCATGCGGCTGACATAGTCGCCGCGCAGCAGTCCATCCACATTGAACCTAATGAATAGCTTTGGCTTTTCGCTTTCCATGAGCAAGGCGCGGCACATGGACTGTTCCCAGCGCACTACCCACGGGTCAAGGGTGTACTTTACGAACTCAAGCGATTGCTGCTCGATGTTGGAAAACGATGATTTCTCAAGGTCGGCAAGCATGTGGGGCGGTACTCTGAAAATACGGGCGATCTCATTGATCTGGAACTTTCGCGTTTCCAAAAACTGTGCCTGTTCCGGCGAGATGCCAATGGTCTGGTACTTCATGCCTTCCTCAAGCACAGCAACACGGTGGGCATTTCCGCTTCCCTGATAGGCGGCATTCCAGGATTCTTTTATTTTCATCGGGTCCTTGATGGTGCCAGGGTGTTCCAGCACACCACCCGGAGCAGCTCCGTTAGCGAAGAACTTCGCGCCATATTCCTCGGTAGCGATGGCGAGCCCCACAGCATTTTTTGCCATTGCAATAGGCGAGTAGCCGACCAGACCGTCAAAGCCTAAGCCCGGGATGTGCAAAACATCGGAGGGAGAAAGGTAGACCTGGCTGTCTTTTCCGAGTGAAGGAGCATCTGCGCTGCTGCGCTGATACAAATAGAAAAGCCGACCGCTTGAGTCCCGGTCGACCGTCATTTTGTTTGGCATCAGTGGATAAAGTGCAATGACATCGCCACGGGCATTTCGTATGATCTGCGCATAGGCGTTGCCCCATAATAAAAGATGACTCATCAACGTTTCTCGAAACGCAAACGAAGTCATCTCAGGGTTTGGTTCATCATGCAGGAGTTTATATAGAGGGTGTTTGAGGTGTTTTTCTTTGCCTCCGGAATTGTTGTACTGATATACATGGAGTGGAAGCCCCGCTAAGGTTTCGGATAAAATTCTCACACAGCTGTACACGGCTGTCATTTGCAAAGCGGTCTGCTCATTGACTGGCTTTCCGGCACTGGTACTTCCGAAAAAGAAGCTGTAGCGGCTGCCACCGAGGGCGTCTTTAGGCTTGTCACGCGCTTTAAATATTCCTTGCAGTATTCCCATAGACATCACTCTCCTTTGCTAAAAAACAAGCAGGCCACGATCGTCATAGATCGAAGAGCCACTTTCGTTGCCGCATCGAATCGCCCGGTCAAGTGCCATAATGGTGGCTACTGCGCCGTCAATCTTCTCTGTGGATTTTTCCTTGTCCGCCTTTATATTTCCAGCGGGATCGGTTCGTATATAGATGTTGTCCATCATCCACCGGAGCACCGGATGTCCACCATGGGCAATTTTCTGTTCCAGGGTTAGCTTCATCAGCTCCTTGGTCGGAGGGGACATATCCTTAAAGCCTTGACCGAATGGTACGACCGTGAAGCCTGAGTTTTCAAGGTTCTGTGTCATCTGAACTGCACCCCAGCGGTCAAATGCAATCTCGCGGATGTTGTATTTTTCTCCGAGTTCCTCAATAAAGGCTTCGATAAATCCGTAATGCACCACATTGCCTTCAGTGGTTAACAAAAACCCTTGTTTCTTCCAAATATCATAATTCACATGGTCACGGCGAACCCGCAGGTCGATGCTATCTTCCGGTATCCAGAAGTAAGGAAGGATGACGTAATTGTCATCTTCATCAAGTGGAGGAAAGACCAGAACAAATGCCGTGATGTCAGTGGAAGAGGAAAGGTCAAGCCCGCCATAGCAGACTCGCCCCCTCAGAGCTTCCGGGTCAACGGCAAAGGCGCAGGCGTCCCATTTGTCCATAGCCATCCAACGAACAGCTTGTTTGACCCACTGGTTCAGCCTAAGCTGACGGAAACTGTTCTCTTCAGCCGGATTCTGCCTTGCCGATTCAAACGCCACTTTAACTTTATCCATGCTGACCGTAATACCAAGTGATGGATTTGCTTTTTTCCACACCTTCGGATCAGACCAGTCGTCTTCAGCGGCAGCGCCATAAATGACGGGATAGAAGGTTGGATCGTTCTTTCTGCCGTTTATAATGTCCAGAGCCTTTTGGTGGACTTCCCAGCAAATGCTGTTTTGATTATCCCCGGCAGTGGTGATCAAGAAATACAGTGGCTGCATCCGGGCATCGCCGCTGCCTTTGGTCATAACGTCGTAGAGCTTTCGGTTCGGCTGGGTATGCAACTCGTCAAACACCACACCGTGGGTGTTGAAACCGTGCTTGTTTCCAACATCGGCAGACAGTACTTGATATATGCTGCCGCTTGGAAGATAAATGAGCCGCTTCATTGAGTCCAGGATTTTTACTCGCTTGGACAGCGCCGGACACATTCGCACCATATCCGCCGCCACGTTGAAAACGATGGAAGCCTGATTGCGGTCTGCGGCACATCCGTAAACCTCGGCGCGTTCCTCGGTATCTCCGCAGGTGAGCAACAGGGCAACAGCCGCCGCAAGCTCGCTTTTCCCCATCTTCTTCGGAATCTCCACATAGGCTGTGTTAAACTGCCGATAACCGTTTGGCTTCAGAGTTCCGAACACGTCCCGGATAATTTGTTCCTGCCAGTCGATCAGTTCAAAGGGCTTTCCCGCCCATGTTCCTTTGGTGTGAGAAAGGCATTCAATGAAGTAGACCGCATAATCCGCCATCTCCTTGCTGTAATAAGAGTCTTTGGCTTTGAAAGCAGTCGGTTTATATTTTTTCAGTTTACGGATATGCGGTCACCACCTTCATAATGGCATAAAAAATACAGCCCATTATGGCTGCATAACGAGGAACAGAGCCGCTCGGCTCGTTCCCAAGGAGATTTAATCCGTGGACTGTCAGCTGTTTTCCTTATGCAGGAGAAGCTCAAGGGCAAGCTGCGTATCTGGGTCGGCAGGCTTGATGTCCCAGCCCCTGTCGTAGTTGCAAACAATCTCGCCGTTTCGCTTGAGCATCAGCTTGCTGACCTTGCCGCCGTCGATGCCAAACTTGGAACCTTCCTCGTAAACCTTCATCCAGTAGTGAAAAATGCTGTCGTGGATCTTCAGGCTTCCTTCTTTCCACATTGTCGTGCCTCCCTTCGCCTTTGTATGTGTATGTTCGCTCTGAAAGCACACAATAGCAAGTCAATTTAGAGATATAAACCGGCATAAAAGCACCAAATATTCGAGCCCAAAAGTGTGTATATTATGCCTCGCCGGTCAGGATGAAATGGGCATATTCCTTGCGGTTTTCCTCGAGATACACTGCCAGTTCGTAGAAATTCATGTCGTAGGCGATGCGCTGCACCGTCGCTACATCAAACATATTTGTCAGCCCAGTGTCTCGAATAGCCAGGATCTGCTTACGCACTTCATCTGTCATCGTCGCACCTCCGGCAAATGTCCTCGCCGTAGACCACGTTCAGTCCGCTGCCATTGTCCCAGTTAACCATCACAGAGCCAGTGTCGTCCACACCAGTTACGGTGCCCTTGGTGCCGATGGGTGGAGCCTGCACGTCGTCCATGCGGAGAAGCTCCACGCGGCAACCAACCGAAAACTGGCGTCGGATGCGCTCGACTATTTCTTTACTCGGGAATCTCATTTTTGGTCGCCTCCTCATTGTTCAGCAAGTTTTTAACCGCTTCTACCACTGCGGAGTCGTCGGTAGCGGCGTCGAGGTCCTCTGCGCTGAAGCTCTTCTTGGTTCCCGAGCGAAATGCGGCACTGCCGGTCAGGTTCTGAAGGAGCGTCCGACGCGTTTCCTTGAACTCATCGCCAATAAAGCCGAGTCGAAGGAGGAAGCAGCGAAATGCGTACTTCTCATTGTCCGTTTCTTTTTCCTTGGCAGTCACACGCTTATGGCTCTTAGCTGCATCAAGCATATGCCCAAGGAAGTGAGCAGTTGCACTGATAACTTCGGGCTTCGGAATGCGATCAAACCAAGGGAAACGGATGCGCTCCTCGGTGATCTCGATTTCCAAGCTGTCAGTACCGAGCGCTTTTTTGATGAGCGTCGCTTTGCTGTTAACCATCCTACGCAGGTTGTCAATCGCCGCTTCGGTGGTTTCTTTCAGCGGAAGCTCAATGCAAAGCCCATCTGTGCATTCCTTGATCTCAGCTTCAAAGCCAATTTCACAAAGGCGCTCGATAAGCTGCTCAGCCTCACCGCTGTTGGCGCGGTCGTCGAAGGAAAGGATGCCGTCCTTACTGATGGTGAAGTTGTCCACCTGATAAGCACAGGATGGAACGCCGAGGTACTTGGCGTTGCTTTCGAGAATTTGCGCAATGGCCTGTACCAGTCGCTTGCGGTCGGGTCCGGATACATTGTAGTTGATTTCCATTTTCAAAACCTCCTATCGTTTTGGTATGTACATACATCACTCTAAAGGCACCATATAGCAAGTGATTTTCGAGAAATATATGTGCCAAATCGAGTCGGAGGAAGGGATTCTTTATCATCAGCGGTGCTATCGTCAAGCATGGCTGTTCTCACTGGCTGACACCTCTGCATAGGAGTAGAGCAGGCCATCGCGCTGGACAGAAACCCTGTCAGCAGAGCCGACCTGTTCGATGTATCGCTTATCAGGAATTTATGATAAGCGGTATTATCAGAACTTCCCGGATAAACCGATACTTCGCAATGGAGAGCCGG
>CAZRKC010000013.1:0-53835 GCA_964600665.1 uncultured Candidatus Sumerlaeota bacterium | reverse complement strand
CCGTTACCCCAAAGGAGTAGCTTGATGAATTTTGCGAACAATGCTTGACACTAGCTGAGGTGATAGTATGTCTGAATTTAAAGTAGTCTCGGATTTCGACCCCAAAGGTGATCAACCCAAAGCGATCAACGACCTGGTGGAAGGGATCCAACGAGGAATACCGCAGCAAACCCTGCTTGGAGTGACCGGGTCCGGGAAAACGTTTACCGTTGCCCATGTCATTCAAGCGTTACAACGTCCAACACTGGTTCTTGCCCACAATAAGACTTTGGCAGCGCAGCTATGCAGTGAGTTTAAAGCGTTTTTCCCAGACAATGCAGTGGAATATTTTGTTAGTTATTACGACTATTATCAGCCCGAGGCTTACATCCCATCGGCAGATATGTATATCGAGAAGGATGCATCAATCAATGACGAGATTGATAAGATGCGACATTCTGCAACTTGCTCTTTATTCGAGCGACGAGATGTGATTATCGTTGCCAGTGTATCCTGTATATACAGTTTAGGATCCCCCGTTGATTATCGGAATATGGTGCTCTCTTTACGGAAAGGAATGGAACGAGACAGAGATGAAATCCTGCATAAACTCGTTGAAATCCAATACGAGCGAAATGACTATGACTTTGTTCGCGGAAATTTCCGTGTACGTGGTGATATTGTTGAAATATATCCAGTGTCGTACACAGAAAAAGCGGTTCGAGTCGAATTTTTTGGGAACACAATCGAGCGAATCACAGAAATTGATGTGCTTAATGGAGAAATCCTGGGTGAACGAAGCCATATCGCCATCTACCCAGCCTCGCATTTTATCACGACACCAGAGAATATGACGGTCGCTATTGAAAGTATCAAACAGGAACTGGAGCTGCGTTTAAAATTTCTGAAAGAAACCAATAAACTCCTTGAAGCTCAACGCTTGGAACAACGCACGCGCTATGATATTGAAATGCTTCAGGAAATGGGGTATTGCCCTGGGATCGAGAACTATTCCCGTCACCTGACCCAGCGTGAGCCCGGCCAAACACCGAACACTTTGTTGGATTATTTTCCAGATGACTTTTTACTGGTTATCGATGAATCTCATGTGACATTGCCCCAGGTGCGTGGCATGTACCATGGCGATCGATCAAGAAAAGACACGTTAGTTGAATATGGGTTTCGACTGCCTTCTGCTTATGATAACCGACCGCTGTTTTTTGAAGAATTCGAGGACCATATAAACCAAGTGATTTATGTCTCCGCCACACCCGGGCCATATGAGCGGACCAACAGCAATCAAATTGTTGAGCAGATTATCAGACCGACGGGGCTGGTCGATCCGGATGTGGTTGTTAAACCTGTCAAAGGACAAATTGATGATCTTTTAGAGGAGATCCGGGCACGGGTCCGCAATCATGACCGGGTTTTAGTGACGACGCTGACCAAACGGATGGCAGAGGATCTTACAGAATATTTGAAAGGAGCAGGTGTGAAGGTTAACTACCTGCACTCAGAAATCCATACACTGGAACGAATGCAGATCATCAGGGATTTACGGTTAGGGAAGTTTGATGTATTAGTGGGGATCAATCTTTTGCGAGAAGGTTTGGATTTGCCGGAAGTTTCATTGGTTGCAATATTGGATGCAGACAAAGAAGGTTTTTTACGTTCGGATACTTCATTGATCCAAACGATTGGTCGAGCAGCCAGACATATTGACGGGAAAGTGATTATGTATGCTGACAAGATAACTGACTCCATGCAAAGGGCAATTCAGGAAACGACCAGAAGAAGGGACATACAGCTGGAGTTTAACCAGCAGTACCATATCGAGCCACAGTCCATCCAGAAAGCAGTGCGGGATGTATTAGAAGCGACACGAATGGTTTCAGAGGATCCGACGGCATATCTCCCAGAGATTCCGTTGCATCAAATGCCAAAAAAAGCATTGAGAGAGCTGGCGGTGAATCTGCAAAAAGATATGAAAAAAGCAGCACGCAGTTTAGAGTTTGAGAAGGCGGCGCAATTGCGGGACATGCTGTTTGAAATTGAAGGGTTAGTCAGCGGACGACTGCGGCAGGATAATAATTAGAATGTCGGGGTTTCATAAGGAGGATGTATATGTCGAAAGACAAAATCGTGATCCGTGGTGCCAAACAACATAATCTCAAGAATATTAATCTGGAAATACCACGGGATCAATTGGTGGTTTTTACCGGACTGAGTGGTTCAGGAAAATCCTCTTTGGCCTTTGACACAATTTATGCTGAAGGACAACGACGGTATGTTGAATCCCTATCTTCGTATGCACGCCAGTTCTTAGGACAAATGGACAAGCCGGATGTCGAATATATTGAAGGGCTATCCCCTGCGATTTCCATCGATCAGAAAACGACATCCCGCAATCCACGTTCGACTGTTGGCACAGTGACTGAAATCTATGACTATTTGAGAGTCCTTTTTGCCAGGATAGGGAAACCACATTGTCCAGATTGTGGGAAACCAATTCAGCAGCAAACCGTTGAGCAAATGGTGGATCATGTGATGATGTTGCCGGAGGGAACCCGGATTCAAGTGTTAGCACCGGTGGTGCGCGGCCGAAAGGGTGAGTATCAGAAGGTATTCAATGACATTCGAAAGGACGGATTTGTCCGAGTAAGAGTCGATGGGGTCGTTATGGAAATCAGTGACGACATCAAGTTAGCGAAAACTAAAAAACACTCCATCGATGTGGTGGTGGATCGACTGGTCATCAATCCTCAAATCGGCAAACGATTGGCAGACTCATTAGAAACCGCTTTGAATTTGGCAGATGGATTGGCACTAATCGATGTTCAGGATCATGAGGAATTGGTGATGAGTCAAAACTTTGCCTGTGTTGATTGCGGAATCAGCTTTGAGGAAATCACGCCCAGGATGTTTTCATTCAATAACCCTTATGGAGCATGCCCAACTTGTAATGGGCTGGGTATCAATATGGAAGTCGATGTCAGTTTGATCGTCCCCAACCCGGATCTCTCAATCGAGGAGGGAGCGTTTGCCCCGTGGAGTCGAGGGGCAAGTACTTACTATCCACAGCTCCTTGAGGCTGCTGCCAGTCATTTTGGCATTGATACGACGATTCCGGTTCGGGAACTGGATCAGGAATCATGGCAAATCCTCCTTTATGGGTCGAAAGGGCAAAAAATTAAATTCAGGTATGAGAATCCATTTGGAAGGGTCCGGGTTTATCAAACAGGGTATGAAGGGATAGTTCCAAATCTGGAACGAAGGCATCGGGAAGCGCAATCGGATGCCGCCAGGGAAGAAATCGAAGCCTACATGAGTACACATCCTTGCCCAGCTTGTCAGGGTATGAGGCTCAAGCGCGAGAGTCTTGCAGTGACTATTGATGGGAAAAATATTGCCGATGTGACAGCGATGTCAGTGGGGGACATTTATGGTTATTTTGACCACCTGCGACTAACGGAACGAGATGCTTTCATCGCCAGACAATTGTTGAAGGAAATTAAAGAGCGGTTGCATTTTCTTGTAAATGTCGGCTTGGATTATCTGACTTTGAATCGCGCTTCAGGTTCATTGTCCGGAGGTGAATCTCAGCGGATAAGGCTGGCTACGCAAATCGGTTCCAGTCTGATCGGAGTATTGTATATCCTGGATGAACCAAGTATCGGCCTGCATCAGCGGGATAACTTACGATTGGTGGATACATTGAAGCGATTGCGGGATTTAGGTAATACCTTGATCGTTGTGGAACATGATGAAGAAACGATTCGAGCAGCTGACTATATTGTCGATATCGGGCCTGGAGCGGGGGTTCATGGTGGTGAGATCGTTGCGCAAGGGCTGATCGAGGACATCATCGGCACACCTCAATCGATTACCGGACAATATCTCAGTGGGAAGGTCTGTATTCCCATTCCTGAAATCAGGAGACCACTGAATGGTTGTTGGCTGACCATCAGAGGCGCATCCGAGAATAACCTCAAAAACATTGAAGCAAAAATTCCACTTGGGGTTTTTGTCTGTGTGACGGGGGTGTCAGGTTCCGGAAAGAGCACATTGATCAATGACATCCTCTATAAGCATTTATCAGCGAAACTTCATAGAGCGAAAACTCGCCCTGGTGACCATCTTGAAATCAAGGGGATTGAGCATTTAGATAAAGTGATTAACATCGATCAATCACCGATCGGCCGAACCCCTCGTTCGAATCCGGCCACGTATACCGGGGTGTTCGATAGCATACGGCAGGTTTTTGCGCAAACACCGGAAGCAAAAATCAGAGGATATAAGCCTGGACGGTTCAGCTTCAATGTGAAAGGTGGACGTTGTGAAGCATGTCATGGGGATGGTATCATCAAAATTGAGATGCATTTTTTGCCGGATGTTTATGTTCCGTGTGAAGTATGCAAGGGCAAGCGGTACAATCGTGAAACGTTGGGGGTTCATTTCAAAGGGAAAACCATAGCTGATGTCCTGGATATGATTGTGGATGAAGCACTGGAGTTTTTTGAGAACATCCCGAAAATCAAACGCAAGCTGCAGACACTCCAGGATGTTGGGCTGGGATACATCCGCCTCGGACAACCGGCCACCACGTTGTCCGGTGGTGAAGCCCAACGTGTCAAGCTGGCAACGGAACTTAGCAGACGAAGTAATGGGAAGACCATCTACATGTTAGATGAACCAACAACTGGATTGCATATGGCTGATATCCACAAATTGCTGGAGGTATTACGTCGACTTACAGATGCAGGGGATACGGTTTTAGTCATTGAACACAATTTAGATGTGATCAAAACTGCGGATTATATCATCGATCTTGGACCGGAGGGCGGAGACCGAGGTGGCGAGATCATTGCGTGCGGTACACCAGAAGAGGTCGCGGAAGTCCCTACCTCTTACACTGGCCAATTTTTGAAACGACTTATGAATCGAGACCAGCAAAAGTATAAAGGATGATGGCTGTGGACCTGCAAGAACAGATTAAACTCATACCGGATAAACCAGGTGTGTATCAGATGAAGGCACTCAACGGGGATATAATCTATGTGGGTAAAGCTTTATCGCTAAAAAACCGGGTGCGCTCATATTTCCAAGCGTCCAAAAACTTGACTCCGAAAACACGGATCATGGTTGGGCACGTCTATTCGATCGATACCATTGTGACCGATACAGAGATTGAGGCATTGATTCTCGAGAGTAACCTGATCAAGAAGTATCGGCCAAAATATAATATCAGTTTGAAAGATGACAAGCATTTCCCTTTCATCAGGATTACGATGGAAGAATCCTATCCACGGATTCTCAAAGCGCGTGCTGCAAAAAAAGATGGCAGTCGCTATTTTGGTCCATTTACCGATGCTGGTGCATTGGCTGAAACTATGGAATTGCTACGAGGGATATTTCCCATCCGAGATTGCAAAAAAGATATTGATCGAGACCCCCCGAACCGGCCATGTCTCAATTACCACATTGGACGCTGCCAGGCCCCTTGCCAGGGATTGATCAGCCGATTAGATTATCATGACATCATCCAGCAGTGCATCCTATTTCTTGAAGGGCGGCAAGATGACCTACTGAAGAACCTTAAGCAGCAAATGAAAGCCGCTGCAAAAGAGCTGAATTATGAGAAGGCAGCGCAGATTCGAAACCGGATACGGTCAGTGGAGAAGATTGTCGCGCGGCAAAAAATTTCTGCATCGATTACAGATGATCGGGATATCATTGCATTTTCCAGGCGCAATCGTGATTGCTGTGTTCAAGTGTTCTTTGTTCGTGATGGCAAATTAATGGGGAGAGAGCAGTTCTTTGCTGACAATACCGAAGAACTGTCTGATGAGGACGTGCTCACCGCTGTTGTGAAACAATACTATCTGAATGCACCACACATTCCCAAAGAAGTTGTGGTCCCGATACTCTTCGATGATCGGGCTCTGGTGGAAAAATGGCTTACCCAAAGACGCGGCAAAAAGGTTGATGTCATTGTCCCGAAACGAGGCAGAAAGAAAGATTTATTAGATATGGTATTCAAAAACACGGAATTAGCACTGGATCAACTTACAGAAAGAGAACGACGGAAACAAGATATGACTATTGGGGCTTTGAAGGAACTGGCTGATGTGTTGGGGTTGACGGATATCCCTCACAGAATTGAGTGTTACGATATCTCAAATATCCAAGGTCGAGAAGCAGTTGGATCGATGGTTGTGTTTTTGGATGGTGTTCCTGCAACGAGTGACTACCGGCGTTTTGGGATCCGAACTATCGAAGGTCCGGATGATTTTGCCATGATGAAAGAGGTCTTGCAAAGACGTTTTAAACGTGTTGAGGATCATCGATTGCTTACCGACAGTCTAGATTCATCCTTCAATTCCCTTCCCGATTTGGTCATGGTCGACGGAGGAAAGGGCCAATTAGGGGTGGCGATGGCCGTTCTTGCACAAGCCAATCTTGAAGGGATACCGGCCATTGGCCTAGCAAAAGAGAATGAAGCAATTTTCACACCCTATGACAGATATCCGATCATACTGCCTCGTCGTTCGGAAGCATTGCGTCTCTTACAGCGGATTCGGGACGAAGCCCACCGGTTTGCAATCACATTTCATCGCAATCTGCGCACGCAACGGATGGTTGCATCCGTTTTAGATCAAATAAAGGGTTTGGGGAAGCAACGAAAGAAAACATTGCTTAACTACTTTGGTTCGGTTGCGGAGATTGCGCAAGCGGATCCAGCGACACTAGCTGATGTACTCAATATCAATATTGAGAAAGCGACTGACATATTGTCTCAAATCAGAAGCCGAGTCAATCAAGATGACGAGGTATGATATTCTTTAAACACTGTGGCTCGATACCTTTCTTGATGTTGTATTGTGTGCAAAATACACGAATAGGGGGACTTGATGATGAACGAAGAAAAGTTGCATCCTGAAACAGAGATTTTGAACCGGGGAGCCCGCATCAAGGGTCGTCGGGATTACCCTGAAATTCCGCCCATATATTTAGCAACAGCATTTAATGTGGAGGACTTGGACGACTTGGAATCTTTGTATGAAACAAAAGGGTATACTTATATTCGCACGCGTAACCCGAACCGGAATGCTTTGGCAGAGCTGATTACGTACTTGGAAGCAGGTGAAGACTCACTGATGTGTAGCTCGGGCATGGCTGCTATCAGTACTGCGATTTTGACTTTGGTATCCCAGGGTGATCATATTCTGTCAAGTGACAACCTGTATGGCGAAACCTATGATTTATTTAATAAAATCATGGTCAAGTACGGAGTTACTGTTTCTTATGTTGATTTTACAGATCCACTTGCTGTTGAGCAAGGGATTCAGCCTAACACAAGGATTTTATATGCAGAAACCGTATCGAATCCACTCATCACCGTGGTTGATATCGAAGCGATATCGAAAATTGCACATCGACACGATGCGAAACTGGTTATTGACAATACATTTACCAGTGCAATCGCAATACGCCCTCTGGATTGGGGTGCCGATGTGGTCATCAATAGTTTGACCAAATTTGCAAACGGCCATAGTGATGTGGTTGCAGGGTCACTGACTGGAAGCAGAGATTTCATTAAAGATGCATATTCAAACCAGGTGTTATTGGGGTGTGCCCTGGATCCATTTTCATCGTGGCTATGTCAACGCGGCATCCGCACCATGGATCTGCGGGTTAAACAGGCCATGCGAAATGCCGAAATCCTCGCCGATGCGTTAGACAAATCTCCGTATGTATTGCATGTCAATCACCCCAGCCTGTCGAATCATCCACAACATGATCTTGCGAAACGGATCTTGAATGGATACGGGGCGATGATGAGTTTTGTTATGCCAGACGATCGCGAGAAGATCAATGGATTTATTCGCCGACTGAACATTGTGCATTATGCCATGACTTTAGGGGGATATCGGACGACATTGTCCCATCCGGTGAGCTCGTCTCATCATGGGGTTCCCGAAGAAGATCGTCTTCGGATGGGAATCACTTTTGGCCTGATGCGGGTTTCAGTCGGGACCGAACATCCTGAGGATTTGGTCGCTGACTTCCAGAAAGCACTGGAGGTATTTGGAGAATAGGTGTATTGACATCTGGGGGCTCATTTGTTACAATGGGTTAACAATTATATCGAGAATGCGATGAAGGGAACCAGTAAACAGGTGGTCACCGCCCAGGGAGCAGAGATTATCAACTGAGAGTCTCAGCCGGCTGAAACTGTTGAACCCATCCTGAAGTTGCCCACTGAAAAGTGATAAAGTGTGGCCGGCATCCACCGTTATTCGGATCATGAGAGGACTGTCCATTATGCAGTCAATCAGGGTGGTACCACGGAGTTTAAGCTTTCGTCCCTTTCAAGGACGAAAGTTTTTATTTTTTGAGGGAGGGATGAACCATGAGCAGTCGAATCGGTTTTATCGGCGCTGGCAGGATGGCAGAAGCATTGATCAAAGGGATGGTCAGGACAGGTGTCTCTGCTCGGAGTGACATTCTCATCAGTGATACGATTGGAGAACGTTTGGATTATCTTGAGAATGAGTATGGAGTTATACCCGCAAGAGACAATCGGGAGGTTGCCCGTTCTGCTTCCATATTATTTCTGACCGTCAAACCACAGAACATTGAATCCGTGTTATCAGAAGTAGGTTCGGATATTCATCCAGACACCTTAGTTGTTTCGATTGCCGCAGGCATCACCACTCAGTTTATCGAGCAGTTCCTCGCAGTCGATACGCGAGTGATCCGTTTGATGCCAAATACACCATTGCTGGTGGGTGAAGGAATTACGGCTTTATGTTTAGGTAAGAATGCTTCGGAATCAGAAGTGGAAGAGGTTAAAATGCTGACCGGTGGAATGAGTAAAATTATTTGGATCGAAGAACGTCTGATGGACGCGGTCACTGGGTTCAGCGGTAGTGGGCCGGCGTATGTTTTCCTTCTCATTGAAGCCTTTGCCGACGGGGGTGTGATGGCCGGTTTTTCAAGGGAATCAGCAATGCTGCTGGCTGCCCAAACTTTTTTGGGAGCGGCGAAGATGGTTCTAGAGTCTGATGAGCATCCAGGTAGGCTGAAAGATATGGTCACATCACCGGGGGGCACCGCGATTACTGGAATCTACGCTCTGGAGAAAGCGGGTGTCAGGGCTGCTTTGATGAGCGCAGTCCAAGAAGCGACTCGGCGTTCACGTGAATTGGGAATGGATCACCGGCAGATTCATGAAGGGAATCCATTGGTTTAAGTTGCCGGCAGGAATTTCCCGAATCATCCGGAAATATTATGGGAGATTGCATTGGAGGTCAAACAGTGTCCAGTGTTCGACTGGTATCTATCGATATTGATGGCACGTTGTTGAACACCCAACATCACATCTCCCCCCTGACAGTCAAGGTGATTCAGGAGGTGGTGGCGCGGGGTGTTGTTGTCACATTGTCTACTGGCCGTATGTTTACTTCCGCACAAAAGGTCGCGAGACAAATTGGACTGGATGTGCCGTTGATCACATACAATGGGGCATTATTGAAGAGCTCAGAATCTGAGGATGTGCTTTATTATCTACCCATTGATCCATCTGTGGGTGAACGTTTAGCTTGTGATCTGGTCCAAAGGGGTTTCCACTTCCATGCCTATGTGGACGAAGTGGTATATGCACCAAAACTCAGCGATCGAACCCTGTATTATGCCCAACGTAGTGGTGTTCGAGTAGGTGTTTTGGAAACTGGTTTTCTTGCCAGATCTTCAGGTGCAGGGAAAATTCTCGTTATGGGGGAGGCAGAATCGCTGGACTGGTTGCAGATGGACCTGCACCAGCATTATGAAGGTCAGATCATTGCCATGAAATCTCATCCGTCGTACCTGGAAATTGTTCATAGTATGGTATCGAAGGGTCGGACTTTGGCGTGGCTGGCTAAACATCTTGATATTCGTCAAAAGGATGTCATGGCTATCGGAGATCAGTACAATGATGTTGAAATGATTCAATATGCTGGGATAGGTGTCGCCATGGGTAATGCCCCCGAGACAGTCAAGCAGATCGCTTTTGATGTGACCCATAGCAATGATGATGATGGAGCAGCTCACTCACTGATCAAGTGGGTGCTGACATAAGACTGCTAATGATAAAACAGGAGGAAGAGGCCAATGGATCTGAAAGAAGTCAGACAGAATGCGAAAGAACGGATGCCCGCTCAATGTCGGGTTTGTCCCATTTGTGATGGACGTGCCTGTGCAGGGGAAGTTCCCGGAATGGGAGGCACTGGAACGGGTGCTGCATTCAAGGAAAACATTGAAGCTTTGGCTGCATACAAATTGAACTTGCGCACGATTCACGAAGCGAAAGAACCGAATACACAGTTTGAACTTTTCGGTAAAAAATTGGAGACTCCTGTGATTGCTGCACCAATTACCGGTGCCAAGATCAACATGGGCGGATTCCTGACGGAAGCGGAATATATTGAAGCGGTGATTCAGGGCAGCATGAAAGCCGGATCCGTTGGGATGAGCGGAGATACGGGAGATCCGACGATATATACTGCTGGCCTGGATGCAATCAAACGGGCTGGCGGTTTTGGGATTCCATTCATCAAACCCAGAGAACAAAGTGAAATCATCAGCCGCCTCCAACTCGCACAAGAGGCCGGTGCATTTGCTGCTGGTGTCGATGTCGACGGTGCCGGTCTTGTCATCATGAAAATGTTAGGTCAGCCGGTCGGCCCCAAATCACCAGCTGAAATCAAGGAATTAACTACCTCCACGGAGCTGCCGTTCATTGTCAAAGGCATTATGACTGTGGATGAAGCTGAAATGGCTGTTGAGGCGGGGGCAAAAGGGATTGTTGTCTCCAACCATGGGGGCAGAGTTCTTGACCACACTCCGGGCGCAGCCGATGTTTTACCTGAAATCGTGGAAGCAGTCAAAGGTCAAGTGGTGATCATGGTGGATGGTGGTGTTCGGACTGGCACCGATGTTTTGAAATATCTTGCTTTGGGAGCAGACTGCGTTTTAGTTGGCAGACCGGTTATTATCGGTGCGGTCGGTGGTTATGCAGAAGGCGTTCAATTAACCATTGATAAATTGACTGCAGAACTGAAACAAGCGATGATCCTGACTGGCTGTGCGGATTTGGCATCTATCAATGAAACGGTCATATTCTGATTGGCTGATGGTTCCCATAAGGGAGTGATGCCTGTGAGAGATATATTAAAAAATTTTCTGACCAGCCGCACCAGTTGGGGCAAGTTTGTTGCACCTGTTACTGGCAGAACGATTCATTTTGAACAAATGGCCGACGAAGTATTTTCAAGCAAACTCTTAGGCGAAGGGTTGGCTTTCATTCCGCATGACGGGAGACTGTGCGCCCCTGCTGATGGAGAAGTGACGAAAGTGTCTTCGGCAGGGAGGATTATCCGGATCGACGGAAAAGATGGGATATCCTATCTGCTACAAGTCGGGTGGGGTGATGATGCTGAATACCACATCGACATGGTTACGGTTGTCCAAAAAGGAACCTATTTGAAGTCTGGGGAAATCATTGGAACATTTAGTGAGGAGAAAGTGAAAGCCATGGGTGCAAACGGCGTCATCATCCTGTCGGTGACACGGTTGCCGGCCAAACGTAAGCTTGCCTTTACCGGACCGGAGTACGTCGTTGCCGGTAAAGATGAAATTATGAGCATCGAGAATTAGGGAGCGCAGGTGCGCTCCTTTTTCCCAATAGAATCTTTAGTTAAAAAGGATTTTCGGACAATAGATATCGTCATGAACAGGAGTGGATCATCTATGCGGGTGCTGATAGCACCGGATTCCTGGAAAGGGAGTATGAGTGCAGTCGAAGCATGCGAATATATCCAGAAAGGGGTCAATCGCATCTGGCCTCACGCCGAATGCGTTTCTCTACCGATGGCAGACGGTGGCGAAGGTACAGCGATGACTTTGATCCAGGCGACAGGAGGTACGAGAGTGCCTGTTATCGTGGAGGGGCCCTTGAGTCAACCTGTCGAAGCCTTTTATGGAATTTTACCCGATGGACATACTGCAGTTATGGAAATGGCATCCGCTTCAGGTTTATTGTTGATTCCACAACAGCAAAGGAACCCACTACTGACATCCACTTACGGAACCGGACAATTAATTCGGGCTGCTTTGGATTCAGGGGCGACGAGGATCATCATCGGAATTGGTGGAAGTGCCACCAATGATGGGGGTGCTGGTATGGCAGAAGCATTGGGAGTTCGCTTCCTGGATGAGAATGGTCAGCCAGTGGTAAAGGGTGGAGGATATCTGGATCAGATTCATCGGATTGACATAAGGGGACTGGATCGTCGCTTGACCAGCACGGAGATCCTGGTTGCTTGTGATGTCGACAATCCCCTCACTGGGTTCTATGGTGCCTCTAGGACATATGGACCTCAAAAAGGTGCCGACTCGGCAACAGTTGAAATGTTGGACCGGAATCTTGCACATTATGGGATGATGCTGGAAAGAACTTTGGGTAGGGATTTTTCAATAATTCCCGGAAGTGGCGCAGCGGGTGGTTTGGGTGCGGGCTTAATGGCATTTGCCAATGCAAAACTCCAACCCGGAATTGAACTCGTGATGGATATTGTCGGATTCTGGAAGGAGTTGCATCATGCCCATCTGGTTATCACAGGGGAAGGCAAATTGGATACCCAGACGGCCCGTGGCAAAGTGGTTGCTGGAATCGGTCTGGCAGCAAAAGCGTTGGGGATTCCAGTGATTGCATTAGCTGGTCAAATCACGGAGGGAACAGGGACATTGTTAGCGGGGATTTCGTGCGCATTAAGTGTGAGTCCCGGCGTAACTTCACTGGAGTGGATGATGGATCACGCCGGGATATTATTGGAGCAAACAACCGCACAAGCGATATGCTTGTTAGATGTGGGCATCAAGATGGGAGGGGATGGATGTGAATAAACCGAAGATCTATGTAACCCGATTGATTCCAAAAGAAGGGTTGGAAATTCTTACGAAGATCGGCGATGTATCGATTTGGGAAGGGAATATGCCTGTCCCCCGTGAAGTGTTGGAAAAAGAGGTCATCAAAGCAGACGCGTTAATATCATTGGTGACGGATCCGATCGATGCTGAACTGATGGATATGGCACCGAACTTAAAAGTCATTGCAAATTATGCAGTGGGTTACGACAATATTGATGTTTTCGCTGCAGCTCAACGAGGGATTACTGTCACAAATACCCCTGATGTGCTGACCCATGCAACTGCTGACTTGACCTGGGCATTGATCCTGGCATGCGCGAGGCGAGTCGTGGAGTCTGAACGATTCATGCGGAATGGGATGTGGAAAGCATGGACTCCCACCCTCATGGTTGGCAAGGATGTTTACGGAGCTACTTTGGGTCTGATCGGATTTGGTCGGATTGGACAAGCTGTTGCAAAACGCGCCATTGGATTCGATATGAAGGTCATGTATTTTGATAGTCAGCGTAATCCGGATGCCGAAAAACAAACAGGTGCCCAATATGCACCGTTAGAAGGATTATTGACAGAATCGGATTTTGTCAGTGTGCATTTGCCACTATCGGACCGTACACGTCATATGATTGGAAAAGCAGAATTCTCAGCGATGAAGCGAGATGCGATTTTCATCAATACGGCAAGAGGTGCCGTGGTAAATGAAGCTGAATTGATTGAGGCGCTACAGTCTGGAGTGATCGGCGGCGCGGGTCTGGATGTTTACGAACAAGAGCCGTTACCGTTAGACAGCAACCTATTCCAGTTGGCAAATGTCGTGATGGTCCCCCATATTGGTTCTGCGAGTCTGGCGGCAAGAAGAAAAATGGCGATTGTAGCAGCAATTAATGTCGAGGCAGTTCTTTCCGGTAAGGAACCTGTTGATCCCGTGTTGCCATGATTGCTGAAACTGCATCCTGATGAGGAAGGGGAATGTCCATGACTCAACCTGTGGTTCCAAGTATCCAAACAAAATTTCTGATAATAACCGGTATGTCGGGGGCAGGCAAAACGCAAGTGATCCGTGCTTTGGAAGACTTGGGCTTCTTCTGTGTGGACAATTTCCCACCTGTTCTGATTGATAAGTTTGCTGAGCTTTGCGCGAAATCACAGGGACGGATCCGGCGAGTTGCATTGGTCATTGATATCCGGGGAGGGTTGTTTTTTGATGATCTATTTTCCGCATTGGAGAAGCTGGAAAATGAAGGATACCCTTATCAAATTCTATTTCTGGAAGCGTCGGATGAAACCCTGATTCGCCGGTTTAAAGAAACTCGTCGCCGTCATCCACTGGCCGTGGAAGGTCGTGTGGTTGAGGGTATTTCACAGGAAAGGAAACGACTGAGTGCAATTCGCGGTCGTGCCAATTGGATCATTGATACCTCCTCTATGTCCACCAGACAATTGCGGCAAGATGTTACCGCCATATTCTCCGATGACCAAGAAATGGACCGGATCATTGTTCACATGGTTTCCTTTGGCTTTAAAAGAGGGATTCCCATGGATTCCGATTTATTATTTGATGTTCGGTTTCTGCCAAATCCTCACTATGTTGAAGAATTGCGACCGCTGGACGGCACACAATTGTCGGTGAAAGAGTATGTTTTTAAGTGGCCTGTCACCCGAATGTTTGTTCAAAAATGCCTTGAATTCGTCGAATTCCTATTGCCTCACTACTTAACGGAAGGGAAAAATCAGCTGACGGTGTCCATCGGCTGTACTGGGGGTCGGCATCGATCAGTTGCCATTGCAGACCACCTGGCAGCCCAATTAACGGAGCGAGGGTATAAAGTATTGGTGGAGCATCGGGACGCCAATAAGGAAGATTTGGGAGTGGACGACTGATGAGACGCTTTTGGACTTTACTATATCCAGGAATCCGGGTCAAACGATGGTTTCTTCTATCCATTTTTGGCATCGTGATGATTGGTGCAGGGATAGCCATTGGCATGGAAGCCAAGATACTGGGGCGTTTGGAGGATGTCCTGATCGATCTGATCTACATGGTGACGGGCCGCTTTGCCGGGCCATATTTGTCCGGAGTCTTGTTATTTCTTGCTGGCCTGCTGGTGACCGGGTATGCCGTGCAGCGACTGGTCACATCAATCATGGGAGCTTTGATGCCTCAGAGTTCGGGACGCCTGATGGATGCATTGTACTATAAGCGCTACTTGGAAAAAGGCCCCAAAGTGGTGGCTTTAGGCGGTGGCACCGGGTTGAGCACATTATTACGGGGGCTAAAAGCATATACAAGCAATATCACAGCAGTGGTCACGGTTGCTGATGATGGAGGTAGTTCCGGGCGGCTTCGGGAGGAACTGGGGATTCTTCCTCCTGGTGATTTCCGAAACTGTCTGGTGGCGTTAGCAGACACGGAACCCATGATGGAAAAACTGTTTCAATACCGATTTCCTCAAGGGAGCGGTCTGGCCGGTCACAGTTTTGGCAACCTCTTCATTGCAGCGTTGACAGGCATTACGGGTGATTTTGAAACGGCGGTTCAAGAATCAAGCGGTGTTTTGGCAGTGCTTGGGCAAGTTCTGCCATCGACACTGGAAGATGTTCGGCTGCATGCTGAGTATGACGATGGCATGACAGTTACCGGAGAATCCAATATGGTAAGACGAAATCATCGGGTAAAACGCGTGTTTCTATCGCCGGATGTCAGTCACTCTGTTCCGCGAGTAATTGAAGCTATCAAGGAGGCTGACCTCATCGTACTGGGTCCGGGAAGCCTTTATACCAGCGTGATTCCACCGATTCTGGTGTCTGAGGTGGCTATGTCCATTCGCAATGCTTCGGCGCTGAAGGTATACATCTGTAATATTATGACGCAGCCGGGGGAAACCGATCATTATTCTGCTCACCAGCATCTACAGGCGATATGGGATCATGCCGGTGTCGGATTTGTGGATATGGTGGTAGTCAACAATGAAAAGGTACAGGATGCCATGATCCAGCGCTATCAGCAACAGGGGTCGCAACCGGTGAAAGTGCAAACGGGTATTTTGAAAAAGATGGGTGTTCAGGTGATGGAAAAACCGTTGATTTCATCTGAAGATCTGGCTCGTCACGATTCATCGGAGCTAGGGCGGCTCATCTATCATTTGGCCATGGCACAAAAAATCAAAAAATCAAATCCATTGATTGGAATTTTATCCCGGTTTGCACCGCGGTTTCTCGGGCGATATTACCATACAGGGAAATAGAGGTTGATGTGATGTCCTTCTCCCAGACAACAAAAATTGAATTATCCAAGATCCGTTCACACATGCAATGTTGCCAGAAAGCGGAATTGGCAGCATTGATCAGAAGTATCGGGGCGCTGCATATCCATGAAAGCCGGAAGCTGATCGTAACCATGGACACGCAGAATTCTGCTGTGGCGAGACGGATATTCCAGCTGATCAAACAGTTATTCGGATTCTCATCTGAAATCATTATTCGCAGGCAATCGCTTCTTAAGAAAAGCAACGTTTATCAAGTGCGAATTGATGACAGTGCCACGGTTGGGGAGATGCTGGATGTGCTTAAGCTGAGAAATGCGCAAGGCTTCACCAGCGGGACAATTGATAGTGATTTTACACAAAAAGAATGCTGCCGCAGGGCATATTTGAGAGGTGCATTTTTAGGCAGTGGTTCATTGTCAAACCCGGAAAAAACGTATCATCTGGAAATCACAGATGCGGATCCGGAATACTGTCTGCATCTGCAAGGGTTGATCGGCACCTTCGAACTCAAGGCAGGGATCAGTCAGCGGAAACATGGATGTGTTGTATATATCAAAGAAGCGGAAGGTATCGTCACATTTTTGAACATCATTGGTGCACATACCGCTTTGCTGGATCTGGAGAGTTTGAGGGTGTTCAAAGATGTGAGAAATTCCATCAATCGCCTGGTCAACTGTGAGACTGCCAATCTTTCTAAAACGGTTAGTGCTGCGGTGGATCAAATGGAAACGATTCGATATCTGGATGATTGGGTGGGTTTGGATGAACTGCCACGAAATCTAAGAGAAATTGCACTTCTCCGTCTACAATACCCTGAAGTGAGTCTGAAGGAATTAGGAGAGATGCTGGAACCACCTTTGGGGAAATCAGGGGTTCGCCATCGCATGGATCGCTTGCGAGATTTGGCGGACGAATTGCGGATTGAAAATAAAGGAATGAACAAACCCGGCAGGCATGAAAGGAGTTCATATGATGACTGATTTAGCCATTCATGTCTATGAACCGTATAAAAGCATAATTGGCCAGGAAAGGGTCCGGATTACAATGGCTAGCCCTGCCACAGCAAGGGATGTGATCAGAAACATGTTGATGGCTTTCCCCGCGTTGGCTGATGCACTCCCTTCATTGGATGATGGTGATCGGTTTATGTGGGAAATTCTTCTTTTACAGGGAAGTCGGATTATGGGGTTAGATGAGATTGTCGAGGAAGCTGAAACTTTGCATTTTTTACCGGCCATAGTCAGTGGCTGACTGATAAGGTGCGAACCGGAGGTGTTAAAATGGAAGTCTATGCGCTGATCGGGTCCAGTGGGACCGGTAAAAGTCACCGGGCACAAATTGTGGCCCACGAACATAATATCGACTTAGTTATCGACGATGGGCTGCTGATCAAAGGTAGCAAGGTGATCGCCGGGTTTTCTGCAAAACGAGAAGCGACAAAAATCGGCGCTGTCAGGCGTGCCTTGTTTACCGACGCAGAGCATGCAAATGTGGTAGCAGAGATGATTCTCAAGGAAAACCCTCAACGAATTTTGATCCTTGGCACTTCCGAAGCGATGATTCGACGAATTTCCAATGTATTGAAACTTGATGAACCGACGCAAATTATTCATATCGAGGATATCGCAACACCTCTTGAAATCAATCAAGCCAGGCGGGTTCGTTCCCAGCGAGGAACGCACGTGATTCCTGCGCCAACTTTTGAAGTGAAGAAGGGTTTTTCTGGTTACCTCCTGAATCCTCTTCAGATTTTTTTGAAAAAGAAATCGGACTTTGATGAAGCACAGGTGATCGAAAAATCAGTGGTCCGACCTACATATAGTTCATTGGGACGGTTTTTTATCGCTGACAATGTGATTACCGCGATTGCATCAAAAGCCTGCGAATCATCTGAAGGCGTTGCCAAAGTGGGCAAGGTCACCATCGATACGAAGCAAGAAGGCATCATTATCCAGATGGATTTGAATCTGAGGTATGGCACCATGATCCAGGAAGTCCTTGTGATGGCGCAGCGGTATGTGAAAGAAATGGTCGAGCATACAACAGCCTTAAATGTGTTGGCAGTCAATGTCACCGCACGGCGAATCTTACTGGAGTAGGAGGATGGATATGGAGAAGATATTGGTAGTGGATGATGAAGCTGCCATCGCAGAGTTGATTTCATTCAACTTATCAAAAGCGGGTTATGAGGTCTATGTTGCAGGAGATGGCCCGTCAGCAATGCATGCGATTCAAGAACAATCACCAGATTTAGTCGTATTGGATATCATGCTTCCTGGTATGGATGGTTTTGAAGTTTGCAGGCAAATCAGAAGTAATCCTATCACCAGCCATATCCCCATTCTTTTCCTGACTGCTCGGCGGGAGGAAGTGGATCGCATTGTTGGCTTGGAACTAGGGGCAGACGATTATGTGACAAAGCCGTTCAGCCCCAGGGAACTAATGGCCCGTGTCAAAGCGATCCTACGGCGGACCATTCGTACTTCAAAGGATCCTGCAAATGATGTAATCAAAATCGGAGAACTGATGATCGATGATACCCGCCATCTTGTTCAGGTGAGGGGTGAACCGGTGGAATTGACAGCCAGAGAATATGATTTGCTTCGTTTTCTTGCTGTTAATGCGGGAAAGGTATTCAGCCGGGATTCATTGCTGGAGAAGTTGTGGGATTATGATTTTTTTGGTGATGCACGTACAGTGGATGTCCATATTCGCCACATCCGCGAAAAGATCGAGAGAAACCCAGGTGTTCCTGAATACATCCTGACGGTACGTGGTGTAGGATATAAATTTAAGGAAAACCGGTTATGAAACCTTCATTGAGGCGTATGAATCAATTGCATTTGATCATCTGGACCATGATTGTTGCCGCAATCATGACAACGATATTGATGTGGTCTATCAGTGTTTTTTCCCGCAGCTTGACAGAAGAACGGCATCGTACAGCTGGCCGAAATCTCTCCCAGTCTGTTGCGGCAAATTGGCACAGTCCTGAGGAACTGGGGACACTGCTTCACAATACAGCCCATGTCCTCGGCGGTAAAGTATGGGTTGTCACTTTCGATGGGCGCCTGATTGCCGGTGATGATCCTGATTTACTGGCTGATTTTAGACAAACGGGTGTACCTTTGTCTCAATCCGCATATTACATCCATGATCATAAATTGCTACCCTCACCCTATGGGGTGCTTGTGGTGCCTATCCAAGTGGAGGATGAGGATATTGCAGCGTTAGTGCTGGCGATTCCTTATGCTTTCCCTTGGAGTTTGTCACAGTATGGGGGTGCTTTCATTCTTTTAACAGTGGTGCTGACTGCTTTGGGTGTCTGGTGGGTCATGGAGCGTCGAGTTAATGCGATTACAGAGACGATTCCTAAATTGACTCAGGAAGTGTACCGATACGGGGAAAACCTTCAAGCCGATTGGCAGCAGGATTATCACCATGAGGACATCCACAAACTCAGCCAAAGCATCGGATACTTGATTCAAACCTGGAAGGGAAAGCTTCTTGAGACAGATCAAGTACTGGCTGACATGCGAATGATCATTGGTAACCTTCCCGTGGGTGTTGTGCTCATCAACCGGCGAGGGAAAGTCATCCTGATGAATGCGTCAGCTGGTGATTTATTGAGCCTGGATTCAGAAGGATCGGTGGGCGAGTACTGGGTTGAGCTGGTTAAAGATTATGCCTTGCTTACAAAAATCCAGGAAGTTGAAAAGTCAGAGATTTCAATGAAAACTGAGATACATTCAGTGCTGCCGGAAAACAGAAACCTGGAAGTATTCTTAAATCATATGCCTCACGATTATGAGGAAAGTCCAGCAGTATTGATGGTTGTCAGGGATGTAACCGATTTCCAGCGATTGTCGCAGATGCGATCGGATTTTGTCGCAAACGTGTCTCATGAATTGCGGACACCTTTAACCTCGATCAAAGGGTTTGCTGAGACCCTGCTGGCAGGAGATGTGGACGATCCGGCAACGACGCACCGATTTCTGGAGATTATCGAGACAGAAGCCGATCGGTTGACCCGATTGATTGATGATCTTCTGGATCTTTCCCGGATCGAATCCGGCCGGATTCGTTTGGATTTTAAGCGGACGAATATCAAACGCATCATCACAGAAACGGTGGAAACACTAAAACCTCAAATGACCAAAGTGGGTATCACAGTGACATTGGATATACCGGACACACTGCCATTGCTGATGGCCGATCCAGACCGAATCGCCCAGGTACTGATCAATTACATCGACAATAGCACCAAATTTACACCCAATGGTGGGCAGATCTGGATCAGTGTCAAAGATCGTGCTGAGGATCTGGTTGTGGAGGTTCGCGATAATGGTATCGGAATCCCGAAGGCTGATTTGGACCGGATATTTGAGCGATTCTATCGGGTTGACAAGGCTCGAGCCCGGACTTCAGGGGGGACCGGACTGGGGCTGGCAATCGTAAAACACATCGTCGAAGCACATGGAGGCAATGTCTTTGTGGATAGTGAGCCGAACCTGGGTAGTCGTTTTGGTTTCACATTGCCAAAAGGAGAATGACGATTGGTTGTCAGTAATTTACAGCGTACTTCTTCATCTCTTTTTAATCAGTTCTTAACGAAAACTTAACATTGTGATCAACCCAAAGGCATATAATGGGTATAGCGTGAGATGCATGGTCATCAGCGGAGGCGAGTCGATTTGGAGAAAATGATATTTGGCTTTGTGGGTGGATTAGGCCTCTTTATCATGGGAATGAAGGTCATGGGTGATGGTTTGCAGCGTGCTGCCGGGGATCGTTTGCGCAAATTGCTGGAAATCTTAACACGCAACTCCTTTATGGGCGTGATTGTCGGCACTGTGACAACGGCTATCATTCAAAGCAGTAGTGCGACCACTGTCATGGTGGTTGGTTTTGTCAACGCCGGTTTGATGACTTTAAGACAAGCCATCGGTGTGATCATGGGAGCAAATATTGGCACAACGGTCACTGCACAGTTGATTGCGTTCAAACTGGATCATTACGCATTACCAGCGATCGGTATCGGGGTACTCCTCCATTATTTCAGTAAGGGCAGAAATTATAAGTATTTCGGCCAGATCTTGATGGGTTTTGGTCTTCTTTTTTTGGGCATGACCACCATGTCCCAAGCCATGGTCCCCTTGCGGAGCTCACCGGTGTTTGTTGATTTGATGACCGGCGTTGGGAGGAATCCATTGCTGGGTGTCTTGATTGGGTTTGCATTTACTGGAATTGTGCAGAGCAGTTCAGCGACCATCGGGGTCTTGCAGGCATTAGCAGCCTCGGGTCTGATTGGCATTAATGTTGCCCTGCCGATATTATTTGGCGAAAACATTGGAACTTGCGTGACTGCCATGCTCTCCAGCGTCGGTACCTCTGTTGGTGCAAGAAGAGCAGCGCTGACCCACTTAATATTCAACATTGTGGGGGCATTGATCTTCATGGCGCTCTTACCGTTAGTCGCCCGTTATGTCGTATACACATCAGCAGACCCGGTTCGGCAGATTGCCAATGCCCACACCTTCTTCAATGTGGCCAATACGATCATTCAATTCCCTGCCATCGGCCTGCTTCACAGTATCGTGCGACGGTTGGTACCTGGAGAAGATTTTGTGATTGAGCGGGGTACAAAGTTTATTGATATTCGGCTTCTTGAAACCCCTGCGATCGCGCTTGCTCAGGCGCAAAAGGAAGCAGTGCGGATGGGGCGGGTGGTTATGGAATCCATCGATGATACCATGAACGGGTTTATTCAGGAAGATGACAGACTGATCAGCAATGTGCGCCGACGCGAAGAAGTTATCAATGATTTAGAAAAGCAGATTATCGACTACCTGATCAGCCTCTCGCAAAGACCGATTACTGAACCCCAAAGTCAGCGGATCAACATTTTGCTGAATGTTGTCAATGATATTGAACGAATCGGGGACCATCTGGAGAATGTCATCGAGTTCGGAATCGAGAAAAAAGAGAATCGATTACCATTTTCCAGTTATGCCATTGAAGAGTTGGAATATATGACGGGTAAAGTCAAATATTTGTTTGGTAGATCATTGGATGCCCTTGAGACAGATGATATGGATCTGGCAAGGGAGTTGATGCCGTATGAAGATGAAGTCGATCAGATCGAGAAGGACCTGCGCAAGAGCCACATTCGCCGGTTACACGAAGGGAAGTGTTTTACCGCGTCTGGGGTCATCTTTCTGGATGTGATCAATTATCTGGAGCGAATCGGGGACCATTCGACAGCCATTGCAAGGGCGGTATTGGGGAGTCTTTAATGACGAGAATCAGCGGGTGAAGCGATGCTTCACCCATTTTCTTTCTCACCGGAGTTGCTTCCATGTGCAGGAACTCATTAAATGAGCGGAGAAGTTAACAATGTTATGCAAACGACAATATTGTTTTGAAAGGGGTTGTGATTATGACGATCAAAATTGGTATCAATGGATTCGGCCGCATTGGCCGCGCTGCTTTTCGGGCTGCCATGAATTATCCGGATCTGGAGATCGTTGCAGTTAATGATTTGACCGATCCAGCGACTATTGCCCATCTTCTTAAGTATGATTCGGTGTACGGGATCTATCCCAAGGATGTCAGTGCCCATGAGGGCGGCATGATGGTGGACGGACATGAAGTAAAGGTCTATGCGCAACGGGATCCCAAGGACATTCCCTGGAAGGCCGTGGAGGCGGAAGTCATCCTGGAGTGTACAGGTGTATTCCGTGATCGTGAGAAAGCGGCCAAACACTTGGAGGCAGGTGCGGCGAAAGTCATTATCTCCTCCCCTGCCAAAGATGAGGATATTACCATTGTGATGGGTGTCAATCATGATAAATACGATGATGCAGTTCACCACATTCTTTCGAATGCTTCGTGCACTACGAACTGTCTGGCACCGGTCATCAAAGTGCTTCATGATCGCTTTGGAGTTGAGCGCGGTTTGATGACGACGATTCACTCATACACGAATGACCAGGTTATTTTGGATATTGCTCACAAAGATCTTCGCAGAGCCCGTGCCGCAGCACTTTCGATCATACCAACAACCACTGGGGCTGCAAAAGCGATTTCACTGGTTATACCGGAAATGAAGGGGAAGTTGAACGGTTTTGCACTTAGGGTACCCACTGCATCCGTTTCCGTGGTGGACGTTGTTGTAACATTGAAAACGCCTGTAACAGCAGACGAGGTCAATCAAGCTTTTACTGAGGAGGCGGCCGGTGCTTTAAAGGGTATCTTGGGGATTACCATGGAACCATTGGTATCCGTTGATTTCAAGGGCAATGCACTCTCATCCATCGTAGATGGGCTGTCGACCATGGTGATCGATGGCAATATGGTCAAAGTCATATCCTGGTACGACAATGAATGGGCATATTCAACCCGTCTTTTAGACTTAGCCCGATTCATTTCAGCTTCCAGATAAAGAGGAGTGAGTTCTATGGGAATTCGGACCATTCGTGATCGCCTCTGGGAGGGGAAACGGGTTTTGGTACGGGTTGATTTTAACGTTCCGATTAATGAAGATGGAGAAATTAGTGATGACACGCGAATCCGGGAAGCGATGCCCACGATCGACTTTTTGACCAAAACAGGGGCTCGGGTCATCCTCGTGTCTCATCTCGGCCGTCCCAAGGGAAAGGTAGTGGATTCGTTACGACTTGATCCAATCGCCAAACGACTTGCCCTTCTACTGGGGCAGCAAGTGATGAAAGCAGATGACACCAATGGGGTAAGCGCTCGTGAGCTGGTGGCACAATTGCAAAATGGTGACATTTTGCTCTTGGAGAATGTTCGTTTTTACCCTGAAGAGGAAAAGAATGATCCTGTGTTTGCTCAATCCCTCGCAAATTTAGCAGATGTATTTGTCAATGATGCCTTTGGGACTGCACACCGGGCGCATGCATCCACTGTGGGTGTTGCTGATTACATACCGGCTTTTGCAGGATTTTTGATGGAAAAGGAATTGGCTGTGATGGGAGCAGCCTTGACTGATCCCATACGTCCTCTGGTAGCCATTGTGGGCGGTGCGAAAGTATCTGATAAGATTGGGGTACTGGAAAACTTGCTGGAGAAGGCGGATGCTATCTTGATCGGGGGCGGAATGGCAAACACGTTTTTAGAATCCAGAGGCTATCCTATGGGTCGTTCTCTGGTGGAAGCGGATAAGGTATGTCTGGCGGGCCAGTTGCTGCATCAAGCCCAAGCAAGAAACAAACAGATCTTGCTGCCGACGGATTTGGTCATCGCCAAAGACATGACGCCAGATGCTGCCGTGCTGACTGTTCCTGCCGACCAAGTCGCGGAGGGTTGGATGGCATTGGACATTGGCCCGGTGACCAGATCAGCATACCGGGAAGTCATCCTCAAAGCAGGCACGGTCATCTGGAATGGTCCGATGGGTGTCTTCGAAATGCCTGCTTTTTCCAGAGGGACGGAAGCGATCGCCCAGGCTATGGCGGAATCAGCAGCGTTGACGATTGTAGGGGGCGGTGATTCTGCAGCTGCAGTGGAACAATTTGGATTGTCGGATAAAATGAAGCACATATCCACAGGGGGCGGTGCTTCGCTTGAGTTCATGGAAGGGAAAGTGTTACCCGGAGTTGCAATCTTAGAAGATAGCAACCCGTAAGTCAGGAGTGATCCTATGAAACGTAAACTGATTGCAGGTAACTGGAAAATGTACAAAACCCAACAAGAAACGGTTGCATTTATGGATCAGTTGAACCTAGACCAATGGCCAGGAGACAAAGTGGATGCAGTGATCTGTCCCTCCTACCTGGCAATCCCCGTCTTGGCAGCTAATCAGCGACTGATTGAAAACAGAATTTTTCTGGGGGCGCAAGATGGACATCCCACCAAGGAGGGTGCCTATACGGGAGCGATATCCATGAATATGGTCCTGGCGGCAGGTTGTCGTTATGTGATCGTCGGTCATTCTGAACGACGACAATTATTTGGAGAGACCGATATCCAGGTTAGAGACAAAGTCCTCCAAGCCTTATCAGTGGGACTGGTCCCCATTTTGTGTGTGGGGGAAACAAAAGCACAACGTGATTCAGGGGAAACAGAAACTGTGATCCGCTTCCAGATTAGCGAGGCTTTGGCTGATATCAAAGCGGTTGCTCCAGAGGTGCTGGTCATTGCATACGAGCCTGTATGGGCAATTGGAACGGGTACCCCTGCCACTGCCGCGGATGCCATGATTGTCAACACCCTGATTCGAGATGAAGTGGTAAAACTCGGAGTCTGCCGCGATGTGGCTGCCCTGCGGATCTTATACGGTGGCAGTGTCAAACCGGACAATATCGGAATCTTCTTGCAAGAGCAGGGCATTGATGGTGCACTCGTGGGTGGTGCCAGTCTTGATCCACTGCAATTTCGAGAAATGGTGGATCACGCTGCTGGGATGGTGACATAAATGAGTGGTGTTATCGAGCCTGTGGTTCTGGTCATATTAGATGGCTGGGGCATTAGCGAGGAGAAACCCGGTAATGCCGTCAAACTTGCCAGAACCAAAAATCTGACTTGTCTTCAGTCTGCATTTCCAGCGACAACTTTGGAAACTTCAGGTGAAGCAGTGGGATTGATGGCAGGACAAATGGGGGATTCCAATGTCGGGCATCTGAACATTGGTGCGGGCAGGGTCGTCTATCAGGATCTGCTGCGCATCAGTCGGGCTGTCAGCAATGGACAACTCGCAGGCAACCCGGCAATTCAACATGCGCTGGACGTTGCACTTCAGCACCGTCGCCCGGTCCATTTAATGGGCTTGGTATCGGATGGGGGTGTCCACAGTCATATCGACCACATCTTTGGGTTGTTGGAGGAATGTGAACGAAGAGGCGTGGAAGAATTATGGGTGCATGGGTTTTTAGATGGGCGGGATGTATTGCCCCAAAGTGCAACACGATATATTGAAGTATTGGAAGAGAAGATGGATGCAGTCGGTTTGGGAAAAATTGCGAGCATCTGCGGCCGGTATTATGCCATGGACAGGGACCAGCGATGGGATCGGGTGCAAAAAGCGTATGATTCGCTGGTTTTGGGAAAAGGATTCAAAGCGAATAGCGCCATGGAAGCGTTGACTTTCGCATATGAGCGCGGCGAGACCGATGAGTTTGTCCTGCCGACAGTGATCGTTGACCAAGGGGGTCTGCCGGTAGGTCGGATCCAACCGGATGATGTGGTAATTTTTTTTAATTTCCGCTCAGACCGTGCCCGGGAGATCACCAGAGCATTTCTGGATGCATCGTTACGGGAACTGATCAGGCCACTGGAGGTGTTCCCTCTTACATATGTTAGCATGACTGAATATGCTCAGGGTTTAGGTGATTTGATCGCATTTCCTCCTGACTATATTCAAAACACACTGGGAGAATACATAAGTCATCATGGCCTTAAGCAATTGCGGGTGGCTGAAACAGAGAAGTACGCGCATGTCACTTTCTTTTTCAATGGCGGCCGAGAAGACCCCTTCCCGGGGGAAGATCGGGTTCTGATTCCTTCGCCTCCTGTATCAACATATGATCTGCAGCCCGAGATGAGTGCGTATGGTGTCAAAGATACTGTCGTGGATGCGATAGAACAGGATAAATATCACCTCGTGATTGTCAACTTTGCGAATATGGATATGGTCGGGCATACAGGAAATATCTTCGCAGCCATGAAAGCGGCTGAAGCCGTGGATGATTGCGTTGGTCAAATCGCCATGGCAATCAAACAAAAAAACGGCCGAATGCTGGTCATTGCTGACCATGGAAATGCTGAACAAATGATGGAGAGTGGTTCAGAGAATCCGTACACAGCCCATACATCCAATCCCGTTCCATGTATTCTTGTGGACCAGGCTCGGAGATGTGTTGAACTGGTACCCGGTATTCTGGCTGATGTGGCGCCAACAGTGCTTGAACTTATTGGGTTGAATAAACCATCGGAAATGACCGGTGTTTCGTTGATCAGAACCCACAGGACAGGAGGTCAGTTAGATGAGACGGATTGTGAGTGTCAAAGGCAGGGAGATCCTGGATTCAAGAGGGAATCCGACGGTTGAAACCGAGATTGTATTAGAGGACGGGTCTTTTGGAAGGGCTGCAGTTCCTTCCGGTGCTTCAACGGGTATGTTTGAAGCAGTCGAACTACGTGATGGCGAAGGCACCCGTTATTTTGGGAAAGGTGTTCAAAAAGCGGTGGATCATGTGAATCGGATCCTGGCCCCAGAAATCGTGGGGATGGATGCAACTGACCAGGCGGCGATCGACGACTTGATGATTCAACTGGATGGAACCCCCAACAAAAGCAAACTGGGTGCGAATTCCATATTAGGCGTATCCATGGCGGCGGCGAAGGCAGCAGCAGCCAGTTGTGATCTTCCTCTCTATCAGTATCTGGGCGGGGTTAATGCACGAACATTGCCGGTTCCGATGATGAACATCTTAAATGGTGGTAAGCATGCCGACAACAATGTGGACATTCAAGAGTTTATGGTTATGCCCACCGGTGCAGAATCATTTCACGAAGCCCTGCGTATGGGTGCTGAAATTTTCCACTCTTTGAAAAGTGTATTAAAAAAACAAGGATTGAGTACCTCTGTGGGGGATGAGGGGGGCTTTGCTCCCAATCTGTCATCCAATGTTCAGGCAATTGAAGTCATCATGGAAAGTATCAGCAAGGCCGGATACCGGCCAGGTTCTGATGTGATGATTGCGTTGGATCCAGCTGCAACCGAGTTTTATCAAAATGGTCGGTATGTGATGGCAGGGGAAGGTGCTACCAAAGATGCGGATGAGATGATTGCATATTATGCTGATTTAGTCCATCGTTTTCCGATCATATCTATTGAAGATGGTTTGGCAGAAGAGGATTGGGATGGGTGGCAGAAATTGACCCGAAAATTGGGGGACAAAATCCAGATTGTGGGTGATGATTTGTTTGTGACGAACACGGCCCGTCTTGCGCGTGGGATTACCGAAAAATCTGCCAATAGTATTCTGATCAAACTAAATCAAATTGGTACTCTGACTGAAACCTTCGCGGCTATGGATATGGCAAGGAAAGCGGGTTTTACGGCAGTGGTGTCCCACCGATCCGGTGAGACGGAAGATACAACCATTGCGGATCTGGTTGTGGCAGCAGGATTCGGTCAAATTAAAACGGGCGCCCCTTCCCGAACGGACCGGGTCGCCAAGTACAATCAACTGATGCGAATCGAAGAGGCACTCTCACCGTATCATCTATACGGGGGTATGTCCGTGTTTGGTCATCGGGCACAGCGATAGTGCCGGTTAATTGCTGTGAATTGTTGTTATTTTGAAAGGGATATGCTAAAATGATTCTGTTGATTTCTGCATGACTGAATGGAGGTGAGTGGGTTGCTGCGGACTGTTATAACTTCAGTACATTTTCTGGTTTCCATCGGACTGATTGCGAGTATATTGTTGCAATCCGGCCGCAGTGCCGGTCTGGGTGCCATCGCAGGGGGGGCTGAAACCTTCTTTGGCAAGAAAAAAGGATTAGATGAGTTTTTTGGCAAAATGACCATTGGTTTTGGTTTGGCGTTTATGATATTTGCCATCGTATTGACGGTGATCGATTGACCTGGCACCGGTCATACCTAATAGATAGAATGCCGGTGAGACGGGACTATGCCCCGTCTCATCCCAGTGTCATGCACTCATATTTAATTTACAGGAGGAGATAAGATGGATTCGATTGTCTATATTGCCATTGCAGCAGGAATCATCGCCTTGGTCTTTGCATTCACGCTGATCGGTCGCATCAACCGGAGCGAAGAAGGTAGCGATCGCATGAAAGAAATTGCACATGCCATTCATGAAGGGGCAATGGCATTTATGAGTCGTGAATACAAGTATTTAGCTTTGTTTGTGGTGATATTGTTTGCCGTGATCACCATATTCATGCAATGGCAAACAGCTGTTGCGTTCTTGGCGGGTGCCTCATGTTCTGCGCTTGCAGGATATATTGGCATGAATGTCGCAACCAAAGCCAATGTCAGAACCGCTCAAGCAGCCACCCATGGACAAAATCGAGCTTTGGGTGTGGCATTTTCAGGTGGGGCTGTCATGGGTATGTCGGTTGTGGGGTTAGGTTTGGTTGGGTTAGGCATCGTCTACTTGATTTTTGAAGATCCGGCGATCGTCAACGGGTTTGCACTTGGTGCTTCATCAATTGCGTTGTTTGCCCGTGTTGGCGGGGGGATTTATACGAAAGCAGCCGATGTCGGTGCAGATTTAGTGGGAAAAGTGGAAGCCGGGATTCCGGAGGACGATCCGAGGAATCCAGCTGTGATTGCGGATAACGTGGGAGATAACGTGGGTGATGTGGCTGGAATGGGTGCTGACTTGTTTGAATCCTATGTGGGATCCATTATCGCTGCCATTGCCATTGGTGTGGTCCAATACGGTTTCAAAGGAGCTGCAATGCCCTTTGCCTTGGCTACGTCCGGTATCTTTGCTGCCATCATCGGTACTTTCTTCGTCCGGAGCGATGATGAGGCCAACCCCAGTGCTGCCCTGCGGAACGGCACTTTTGCCAGTGGTGCTCTGGTCTTGGTTGCATCCTTTTTCCTATCGAAAGGTATTTTTGGCAATTTAGGTGCGTTCTATGCGACTGCTGTGGGACTTCTGGCCGGGATCATTATCGGTCAGATTACGGAATACTATACATCGCCTGACAATAAACCGGTTCAAGGCATCGCGAATGCAGCACAGACCGGTCCTGCAACCACCATTATCAGTGGACTCGCGGTGGGAATGCGCAGTACCGCTTTCCCCATCATCTTTATCGCTCTAACAATTTATGTTGCATATCGGGTTGCTGGTCTTTATGGGATTGCACTGGCTGCAGTTGGTATGTTGTCTACAGCCGGGATGACAGTTGCGGTGGATGCGTATGGACCCATTGCCGATAATGCTGGTGGAATCGCAGAAATGGCGGAGATGGATAAAAGCATCCGCAAGATCACAGATAAGCTGGATGCCGTCGGTAACACCACAGCGGCAATTGGTAAAGGGTTTGCCATCAGTTCAGCTGCGTTAACTGCCTTGGCACTGTTTTCGGCATATGCGACTGCAGTGAAAATGACTGCAGAAGGGTTTACACTCCTCAATCCGGAAGTCATTATCGGGTTGTTCATTGGTGGTATGCTTCCGTTTTTATTCTCGGCCATGGCCATGGAGGCTGTCGGTAAAGCTGCCTTCCAGATGATTGAAGAAGTGCGTCGTCAGTTCAGGGAAATTCCCGGATTGATGGAAGGGAAAGCCCGTCCGGATTACGCCCGTTGTGTAGATATCAGTACTGCGGCTGCTTTAAGAGAGATGATCATGCCGGGTGCACTGGCAATCTTGGCACCAATCGCCATGGGCCTCATCTTGGGTAAGAATGCGTTAGGTGGCCTTCTGGCTGGCGCAACAGTTTCCGGGGTATTGATGGCGATCATGATGGCAAATGCAGGCGGTGCATGGGATAATGCGAAAAAATATATTGAAAGCGGTAATCTGGGCGGAAAAGGAACGGCCACGCATGCTGCGGCGGTCGTTGGAGATACGGTTGGCGATCCCTTTAAGGATACAGCCGGTCCTTCCTTGAATATCTTGATCAAACTGATGTCCATCGTTGCTTTGGTTTTTGCGCCACTGTTCATGTAAACATAACAGAGCCTGTCCCTGTGTGGCAGGCTCTGTTTTTTTGCCCATGCATGGTATAAAATGTAAGAAACTTTACAAAAACTTTCTTAAGTGATAAAATGTCCTTGAGATCTTGACACAATTGAATACAACGCTGAATCATTATGAGCGGGGGAACCATTTTATGGGGTGAATCCGGTGGCACCGGTAGGGTTAAGCTCTTTCAATCCGAACCCGTCAGCTAACCTCGCAAGCGCAGAGAGGGAGTATGAGCATGCTGCTTTGCATTTGCGAGGCAGAAAGCAGTTTATTCTGGCCATGCTTAAGAGAGAGCGTCCCTGCGGTGCAGGGATTTTTATTTTGGTCAATCTGACGAAATAGGAGATGATGAAATGGATCGATGGGTTGCACCTGTGGAATCGCTGGGTCCGAAAGAAAAGTATGCCATTCTTGGTGGTGGACATGGTGGTTTGGCGATAGCCGGGGCTCTTGCCCTTAAAGGGTATTCTGTAAATGTTTTCAACAAAACGGCTGAACGGATCCGGTTTGCCAAGCTGACGGGCGGCGTTGAAGTGTCAGGTGTCATGGAAGGGTTTGGGAAACTGGACGTGGTGACAACACGGATCAAAGATGCCATTGAGGGAGCAGAGGTACTCATGGTTGTGGTTCCGGCTACGGGTCATCGGTATATTGCTGAAGTATGTGCCCAGCATCTCAAGGACGGGCAGATTATTGTGTTAAACCCGGGCCGGACCGGTGGAGCAATGGAATTTCAAGCAGTGTTGAAGAAAGCAAAAGTGAAAGCTGAAGTCCTCATTGCAGAAGCGCAGACCTTCATTTTTGCCAGTCGTACCATTGGCCCTGCACAATCACGCATATTTGGAATCAAGAATGTCGTTCCTGTTGCTGCACTGCCAGCATTTCGGACAAATGAAGTGGTCAAAGTAATCAGCAAAGCTTTCCCCCAGTTTGTTCCGGCTGAAAATGTTCTTAAAACGAGTTTTGACAACATTGGTGCCATTTTCCACCCGGGACCGACATTACTCAACAGTGGGCGAATTGAATCCACTGCCGGCGACTTTGAGTATTACCATGAAGGGATCACGCCTTCTGTGGCCAAAGTGATCGAGCAAATGGATTATGAACGAATTGCTGTAGCGGAAGCCTTAGGAATTGAAGCAATCTCAGCGCATGAATGGCTTGATGCCGCATATGGCGCAACTGGGGCAAATCTTTACGAGGCCATTCAAAACAATGTGGGCTACAAGGGGATCAGTGCCCCCGCTTCCCTTCAACACCGTTATATATTTGAGGATGTTCCGGCAAGCTTGGTCCCAATTGCATCCATCGGAGACATGCTCGGTGTGCCGACACAAATGATCAAATCCATGATCAACCTTGCTTCCGGGATTCACGGCGTGGATTACTGGGCGACAGGTCGAAATGTGCAAAGGTTGGGCATTGCCGGGATGACAGCGGATCAAATCAGAGAGTTGGTCAACCGTGGGGAAGAATAGATACAGGTATACAGGAGGGTTTAGTTATGATGCATGTGGGGTTACTGTATAGTCAGAGCGAGATCGACAAAGAGATGGAATTTGAAATCAATCCACACGGGGCAATCCAGATGGATGTCACCGTCAACGCAATCGAAACTGCACTGCAAGAGAAGGGACATCGGGTTACTTTGATACCGGCAGGACTGGATTTGCTCCAGCGATTATCAGCGATGCATGATCTGGACATCATCTTCAATGTGTCCACCGGTATCACGAAAAAAAGCCAGCAGGCACATGTGGTTGCCATGTTGGAAATGATGGATATCCCTTTTGTAGGCTCAGGGCTGTCCGCACATATTCTCGGGTTGCACAAACAGATTACTAAACGACTGTTCATCACTGAAGGGATACCGACGCCCCGCTTTCAGGTGTTCTATACGGGGGATGAGCCCTTTGATGCGGCATTACGATTCCCTTTGATCATCAAGCCTGAACATGAAGGCTCCAGCATCGGCATCACCAAAGACAGTGTCGTCCATGATGAAGCGGCTTTGAGAAAACAGGTCAAACAATTGATCCAAAATTATCAGCAAGCAGCATTGGTGGAAGAGTTCATCAAAGGCAGAGAATTCACCATGGGCATTTTAGGGAATCATGATCCGGAACTGTTTCCCATTGAAGAGATTATTTTTGACCATCGAGATACAGAGAATTTGGGGGCGATGACATTAGATATCAAAACACGGGATGCCATCATACCCAAAGCCCCTGCGGACTTAGATGAGACGATCGCAGAAAAAATGCGAGATTATGCAGTCAAAGCATTCCGTGTATTGGGTTGCCGTGATTTCGCACGACTCGATATTCGACTGGACGAATCAGGAACACCATATTTCTTGGAGGTCAATACCTTGCCTGGGATGCAGCCGGACTACAGTGAGTTCCCTCGGATGTCTGTGGCCGCGGGCTATTCATATCCTGATTTGGTCGAAAAGCTCATTAAAACTGCGCTACAACGTTCAACTGGCTAAACCGTGTTGACGACAGACCCGATAGGATTTACTGACGGCTCGTCGAAAGTATTATGGGTGATGCCGTCGGTTTGTTTTACAGAATGGGGGAGTCATAATGATGGGTCTGACAGGGGATGACATGTGTTTTGCCTGTGGGAAAGACAATCCAATCGGACTAAAGTTAGAATTCATGGCGATTTCCGAAAATATGATTGAGACCAGTTTTGTCCCGAAACCAGAACATCAAAGTTATGACGGGATTTTACATGGTGGATTAATGGCGACATTGTTGGATGAAGCCATGGGGAAGCTATTAAGATTAAAAGAAATGAATGCGCTGACTGCGCGTTTTGAAATGAGATACCGAAAATCGGCGGTCATTGGTGAGCGTTTGTGGATCAAGGGAAGGATCCTCTCTCAGCGAGGGCGGATGATTGAAATGGCTGCGGAAGCGGTCAACGACAACCGAGAGATACTCGCTGAAGCAACTGGTCGCTTTATGCGAGTTCGCACATCATCATGAAATGGGGTGACGGGATGGGCCCCATATTACTGGCGGATTTAGGGAGTACCTACACGAAAGTAATCTCAATCGATCCAAACCGCCCCGCCATTCTTGGCCAGGCATATGGTTTGACCAGTGTCAATGATGGCATCGAGATCGGTTTAAAACAAGCGACAGACCAATTAATTGAAATGACCGGAATCCCACTGGATCGATATGATACCAGACTCGCGAGCTGCAGCGCTGCTGGCGGTCTCAAGATGGTCGCAATTGGTTTGGTTCCGGAGCTCACCGCCGAAGCAGCCAATCGTGCTGCACTGGGTGCTGGGGCACGTGTGATGAAAACCTATGCATATCTTTTATCTGGCGCGGATATTTGTGAAATCGAATCAGCGGACACAGATATTATCCTTTTAGCAGGCGGGACAGATGGTGGTGATACAAAAACGATTCTGGCCAACGCCGAGAAAATTGCGAAATCCAGTTTAAGGATACCCATTATCATTGCCGGCAATCGTACAGTGGCAGAAGAAGTTGCACTGATGCTTCACGATGCTGGGAAAACCATCCATATGACCGAGAATGTTCTGCCTAGCCTCAAAAAGCTGAACATCGATCCGGCCAGAGCATTGATCCGGAGTATTTTCATGGAGCAGATCATTCGCGGGAAAGGCTTCGAAAAAGCACAAGCATTTATGGGGAATATTTTGATGCCAACACCCGCAGCGGTCATGGAAGGGGCGACTTTACTGTCTACTGGTACGGATTCAGAGTCCGGTTGGGGCGATTTGATGGTGGTGGATATTGGTGGAGCAACCACGGATGTACATTCAATCGCAAGGGGAGAACCGACGACACCGGGGACATACCAAAGGGGGATACCGGAGCCGTTTGCCAAGCGGACGGTGGAGGGGGATTTAGGCCTACGTGTGAGCGCTGCATCTTTGCTGGCTGCAGTGGGTGCGAAAAAAATCCAAGCTTGCTGCGGATGGCCGCTGGAAGACCTGGGCAAGCATATTGAACATCTGACGACTGCAGTGGATTATCTGCCGGTCTCCCAAGAAGATGAACGACTTGAAACGGCGATGGCAGCGGCGGCTGTTGAGCTGGCGATGGAGCGGCATGTTGGGCGTCTGGATCGACTGATGACACCTGCCGGTGTGATGGTGACCCAAACGGGCAAGGATTTGGGGAAAGTCATGCATGTGATTGGTACAGGGGGGATTTTCGCCCACTCTCCTGAATGGTTGAGCATATTAAGGCAGACAAAGTTCTCGATGGAAAGGCCTGATTTATTGAAACCTCTAGACCCGATTATGTGGGTCGATGGAAAGTATATTCTCTGGGCAATGGGACTGCTGGCTCAGGTTAACCCTGGTGTTGCAATTAGATTGTTGAAAGACCATCTGGTATCAGAAGTCTGATGTGATGTAGGTTTGTGAAAGGAGGAAAGCTCATGACGAAAATACTGGCAGCTTCATTGGGTGAATGTGTGCATGTAGCAGGGATTATGAATTTCCTTCGGTTAGCGGAAGCGCAAGGGTACTCCACAGAGTTCCTCGGTCCTGCCACGCCAGTGGAGACATTCATTGGTGCGATCAGAGAGGTAGACCCGGACATTGTCGCGGTGAGTTATCGACTGACCCCCGAAACGGGACAAAATATTCTGAATGAATTCAAACAAGCCTTGGTTGAGACCGGGCTACAGGATCGCCGATTTTGTTTTGGCGGCACTCCACCGGTGGCAGCAGTTGCGCGAGAGATGGGCCTTTTTGAAGTGGCTTTCTCGGGTGAAGAACCGATTGAGCATGTCGTTGCATACCTAAAAGGACAGAATATCAGCGATCCATCTGAGATTGACTTTGCCCATGACATTATTTCCCGAATCCAAAGCAAAAAGCCATTTCCGGTGATCCGTCATCATTTTGGTCTCCCAGCTGACTCAATCTGGCCAACGGTGAGAGGAATTGAGGAAATTGCAGACTCACAAGTTCTGGATGTCATTTCTCTGGGTCCCGATCAGGATGCACAGGAGAATTTTTTCCATCCCGAACGAATCAACGCGTCCCGTACAGGAGCTGGAGGAGTTCCTATCCGGACCGAAGCGGACTTTATTGCCTTGTATGAAGCGACACGGCGGGGAAACTTTCCACTGATTCGTTCATACAGTGGCACCAATGATTTGTTGGCATATGGAGACATGTTACGGCGAACCATTCGAAATGCCTGGTGTGCAACATCAACTTTTTGGTTCAATGCCCTGGATCGCAGAGGCCCGACACTACTTGAGGAATCCATTCTTGAACACTTTCAACTCATGGCGTGGCATGGTGATCAAGGCATCCCTGTGGAGGGTAATGAATCTCATCACTGGGAGCTCAGAGATGGACATGATACCGTTGCCGTGGCTAGCGCATACATTAGTGCACATGCATGCAAAAAAAATGGGGTCAAAGATTATATTGCCCCATATATGTTCAACACACCACCTCATTTATCTGACAAGATGGATTTGGCGAAGATGTTGGCGAAAGCGGAATTAATCGAAGCCTTGGCAGATGATTCCTACCGAGTGTATCGGGAGACACGCACGGGATTGCTCAGTTATCCCGTTGACCCGGACTATGCGAACGGACAGCTGGGGGCTTCGGTATATTTGCAGATGGCCATGAAACCCGATATACTCCATGTGGTTGCATCATGTGAAGCAAATCATGCAGCTCGCCCAGAGGATATCATCCAAAGCTGCAAAATAGCACGGAAAGTGGTCCAGAATTGTGTATATGGAATGCCAGATATGACTTGCGACCCGGAAGTCCAAGAAAGAAAACGGGTGTTGGTGCTGGAAGCGAACCTGCTTCTCGATGCCATCCGATCATTGGATGGGTCTATTCCAGATCCGTTGGTAGATCCGATGGTGCTGGCAAAGGCAGTGAAAATTGGACTGCTGGATGCTCCTCAGTTGAAAGGAAATCCGCTGGCTTGCGGTGAAGTCCACACAAAGATCGATCGTGGTGCCAATTATGCGATCGACCCGGTAAACGGAAAGATTTTGACGGAAGCACAGCGTATCGAGCACGTATTCTCTCGCTGGAAACAATGATCAGAAGGATTTTTACCGGTGAAAGCGAATAGTCTCGTGTTTGTTTTATCAAAGGGAGGCTATATGGACTATGACACGGGAAGCAGCGCTTAAACTTGTTCTTGAGAAGGTTAAAACAAAAAACCTGGTGAAACACATGCTGGCGGCAGAAGCCGTGATGCGAAAATTAGGGGCAATAATGAACGAGGACGAAGACAAATGGGCCATGGCTGGATTATTGCATGATATTGATTATGAAGACACTAAAGATCATCCCGAAATCCATAGTAAAGTTGGCGCAGAGCTACTGGCAAGCCTGGGCATGGATCCGGAAATTGTATATGCTGTTAAGGTTCATAATGGTGTGCATGGATTTCCCAGGAAATCTCTCATGGATAAAGCATTGTATGCCGTTGACCCGTTGACAGGACTCATTGTTGCTGCAGCCCTGATTCATCCTGCAAAGAAGATTCATGTCATTGACGGGGCGTTTGTCTTAAACCGCTTCAATGAGAAACATTTTGCAAAAGGGGCTAATCGAGAGGCCATCAAATCGTGTGTGGAATTTGATATGAGTTTAGAAGCATTTATTGCAGCTGGTGTCGACGCCATGCAAGAAGTTGCCGCTGACATTGGTTTATAGATCAGAGAAAATCACGGTTTACCGTGATTTCACTATCTGTGGAAATGAGGAGTTACGGTGGACTGGAAGACGAAGATTTTAAGTTTTTTAAATTCAAAGCATTATCGAGCTTCCTCTGAGAAAGAAGTAATCAAGCAGATGAAAGTCCCAGGGAAGGATTACAAAGCATGGATGCAGGCTCTGAAAACAATGCAAGCGGAAGGGATTATCATTAAAAACCGTGAAGGCCGGATTGGATTGGCCGTGAAAATGGGTTTCATCTCTGGCACATTGCAGGTGACCAGTAAAGGCTTTGCATTTCTCATTCCCGATGAGGCTGGTCTGGAGGATATTTTTATACGCAAAGATGGAGTCGGCACAGCGATGCACAAAGACAAAGTATTGGTACGGTTGATTCGCAGTGAAATCTCTGGACGTAAAGCAGAAGGAGAAGTGGAACAGATCATCGAGCGAGCGAATCCAGAAATCGTCGGGACGATCAGACTTGAAGGAGCCGGCGGATTTGTCATTCCGGATGACCCGCGTTTGGCTGATCTCATCATGCTGACGGAGACCTCTCGAAGTTTGGTCAATGATGGGGAACGGGTCATGGTTCGGATCACTCGATGGCCACAAAGCGATCATTTGGCAGAAGGGGAATTAATCAGGAGCCTGGGTATGCCCGGCAATGAAGAAACAGAGCGTCAAGCGCTGTTTGCCCGTTATGGAATTCCGGTGGATTTTTCGAGTGATGTCATGAATGAAGTTAGTAACCTGGCAGAGAATATGGCGGATGAACTCAGCCGCAGGGAGGATCTCCGTGACAAACTGATTGTCACCATCGATGGAGCCGATGCCAAAGATCTGGACGATGCAGTTTCATTGGAACCTTTGACAGGTGGCATGGTCAGGCTTGGCGTTCATATTGCAGACGTCAGTCATTTTGTGAAACCGGGAACAGCTCTGGACCGTGCGGCACTTCAACGCGGTACAAGTGTTTATTTGGTTGACATGGTGGTGCCGATGTTGCCGCCTCGCCTGTCCAATGATTTATGTAGTCTCAATGCCGGTGAAGACAAACTGGCACTATCCGTCTTTATTGATATTGATGAGACCGGTCAGATACACGGGCATCGATTCACTGAAAGTGTCATTCACATCCAACACAGGCTCACCTATGATCTGGCAGACGATATTCTGCAAAGGCCACAAGATCCTCTATATTCACTCATAAGTAGTTTAAAGGATATCAGTTCAAAAATGCGCCAGCGGCGTTTTCAGGAAGGGAGCATGGATTTCGATTTACCAGAAGTCAAAGTTCATCTGGATGATCAAGGAAAACCGGTGAAATTGGAACGTGTGGTTCGACTGGTGTCTCATTGGATCATTGAAGAGTGTATGCTGGCTGCGAACCGTGTTGTGGCTGAATATTTGGAGAAAAGCAAGATTCCCAGTATATACCGCATTCACGAACCACCGGATGAGGACACGATTGATACTTTGAGAAAATTTCTGGAGAAATTAGGGTATAAGATTCCCGGGAAAAAGTCGATCAATTCCAAAAACATGCAGGCAGTGATGGACGCATCATCCACTTCTAAAGAAGGGGGCATCATCAGTCGGATCATCCTGCAATCCATGAAGCGGGCGCGATACCATGTGGATAATCTAGGCCACTTCGGACTTGGATTCAAATACTACACACATTTTACATCGCCTATACGGCGTTATCCAGATTTGATGGTGCACCGCTTATTGCGCGAGGCATCCATGCCCGGTCCAATGGAACGAAGCGTAAAGGAAAACATGCGTAAAGTACTGCCCTCGATTGCCATAACTTGTTCATTGTCTGAGCGACAAGCTGCGGATGCAGAATATGATTGGGTGGATCGGAAAAAAGCACAGTACATGGAAGCCCATCTTGGCAGTGTATTCCCAGGTGTAATCAGCAGTGTAACCGGCTTTGGATTGTTTGTCGAGTTAGCGAATACAGTGGAAGGACTGATCCATGTCAGTACCATGAATGATGATTATTACATGTATGATGAAAAGAACTTCTATTTGACAGGGCGAAATACGCGTAAGCGTTATCGGATCGGTGATGAAGTTCAGGTGCAGGTAGTGAAGGCGGATCCGAAGTTGCGCAGAGTGGAGTTTGTATTGGTGTAGGGTTGGCTAATTTGTGGTTGGTTGACATTCTCTGGATTCTCACTTATAATAAGGTTACTTGGAACATCAAGCCTATAATCGTTTGCCGTAAAGAACCCCCTTGGTTGACTGACGTGCATGAACAGTTGACAAGTGCGGGTTTTTTGTCAGGAGTGAGAAAACATGGTTGATATGAAAAATATTGCAGAGAATCGAAAAGCGCGTCACGATTTCTTTATTGAGGAGACTCATGAGGCTGGCATTGTCTTGACAGGGACAGAGGTTAAGTCCCTTCGAGCAGGTAAAGTCAATTTGCGAGACAGTTTTGCTCGAATTGAAAACGGAGAATTGATGATGTATAATGTTCATATCAGCCCTTATGAACAAGGTAATCGCTTTAATCATGAACCATTGCGATCGCGGAAGCTACTGATGCATAAGAAGGAAATTCTTCGTCTGTTCAGTAAAATGCGTGAAAAGGGGCTGACACTGGTTCCTCTTCGACTTTATTTCTCACCTCATGGGAAAGTCAAAGTCGAGCTAGGTTTGGCGAAAGGTAAAAAGCTTTATGACAAACGGGATGATTTGGCTGAAAAGGATGCCTTGAGAGAAGTACAGCGAATGTTCAAGGATCGGCAAGAACATTGAAAGATAAATATGGGGGCGACAAGTTTCGACGGGGGCTTGCGGGGATGAGGGTAGCAAGTCGAGATTCCGCTTGCTCGTTAAACAGCGGGAAACATAAACGCTAACAACAATTACGCTTTAGCTGCTTAATGCAGTTAACGTCCACCTGACGCTTGCCTGTGGCCTCAGAATGGGCGTCACATCAACAGGCTGCCGGTTTACCACTGCCTGGTAGTAGACCGAAAGATAACCGGGCTGGCTTTTTCCCGATCATGCCTATGAGAGCGGGAAAAAGCGAGAATCAAAGCATAGGATAAACTTGTAGACACTCTTTTCACTGCGCTTTCGGACGCGGGTGCAAATCCCGCCGCCTCCACCAAATATATACCCACATTTTGATACAATGGGAAGCCCTTACAGAAAGGGCTTTTCGTGCTTTCATAAGTAAATGAGTTTTCCGAAATATGAGTGATTTACTCCCTTAGGCTTCTTCTTTAAGACCATTTGCACACCCTGGGGTGTAAATTTGTAAAGGGGGGTGCAAACTTTTTTAGCAGAAGTAGAAAGAGTTATTTAGATTGATATGTTTTCTCATAAGAGCCACGTTGAGATAGTAGTACTACTCAAAGAAAGCACACAGCAAGCCTTGAGGAATCGAGGTTTTTCTTTTTTGGATATTTTTCTGCAATTAAGCAAGGTTGTATGAGGGAATATGTTCCTCGTGGCATAGCGGATACTGTCTTCATAAATATATTACTTAGGAAATGTACCTCGCATGAACAGATGATAACTCCTATAAAGCAAAGTTATATTCTCAAAAAGTATATATTCATTGTTGTTTAACAAAAGTCATGATACAATGGAAAAAATAGCAAAGTGGGTGTGGTTTTATGGCTGTTAGCTATAATAAGCTATGGAAACTTTTAATAGATAAAAAAATGAAAAAAATCGAGTTGATGGAAGCAGCAGGTATAGGGTCCACTACTCTCTCTAAGCTTGGCAAAGATCAGTTTGTTAGCATGGATGTATTGGTGAAAATTTGTAAGGTCTTGAGCTGTAATATTGGTGATATAGTCGATATTGCTAACGATGATGATAGAGAGTAATGATTTTTTTGTACGTGGACTCGCTCCTTTTCTGGGAGTATAGTGCTTTGTCGCAAAAACATTGTACCAGAAATGGTTGTGGGTCCTCAATCTTCATTTAACCCGATAAAACGAGCCAAATTGAAAGGAGTTATTTTATGCCAGTACACGAATTTCCGCCAGGGTTTCCAGAAGATATGGTTGAAATTGCAAGACAAATGCAACATGAAGAGAATGTAAGAAGAGGAGAAGACGGAAGGCATTACAAAGACTTTGAAACATATATGCCGCCAGGAACCCCTGCTCCTTCATTTACCTTACAAACCCTAGAGGGTAAGAGTGTTTCTCTGACGGATTACAAGGGGAAATTCCTGGTGGTAGAAGTAGGGTCGTTTACTTGAGACCCCTTTCGGAAGCAGGTGCTTCCCATGGAGAAGATAGCTGCTCTTTACAGCAATCAGAACATTGAGTTTTTGTTCGTATACATTATTGAGCCACACGCGGGCGAGATGAATTATGAACGTATAGTACAGCCTGAAACATTTGAACAGAGAAAAGAACTGGCGCGGGCTACAATCGGTGAATGCAACATCCAAAGAAAGACAGTGATCGATACCATGGACAATGATTTTTATATGAAGTTCGGCGGATGTCCAAACATGGTCTACATCATCGACCCGGAAGGAATTATCGTGTATCATGATCGCTGGAACTCCAGCCATCATGTGCATGCGTTTTTAGAGAGGTTGACATTGACAGAAAGCAGGTGATTCAATGAAGATCCTCGGGATCTGTGGCAGTGGCAGACCGAACGGCATCACAACTGAGGTGATGCAAGGGATTCTTTTAGCTACAGAATGCGAATATGAGTACATAACGCTCGCCGGCAAGCAAATTAATGGCTGTCAAGGCTGTCTACAGTGCGTGGGTGATAATGTTTGTAAACAACAGGATGATTGGAATGCCATTGGCCAAAAGATGTTGGATGCGGATGCGATTGTCTTTGGGGCACCCAATTATTACGGTATAATCAATGGGTTGGCCCATGCTTGTCTGGAACGAACATTTTGTTTCCGCCATCAGGAGAATTTTCTATTGGCGGGAAAACTTGGAGTAGCAGTCGGTGTCGATGGTTGGGACAAGCAGACACATAGCTCTAGGGTAATCGACTATATCAAACGAGTGATGCAGTCCAACATGATGGCCATCGTGGGCACTGTATATGCGGAAGGATATGATCAATGCTATAGTTGTGGATATGGTGAAAACTGCGCTGCCGGAGGAGTGGTGGCAAAGCACGGATTCCTTACGGACATTCGGCCGGAACACTGTCCGCCTCGATTTGGAAAGCAAGCTGAAGCATCATTCCAGGCTAAGAGAACCGGGAAAATGCTTGGTAGCATCTTAAGAACAAGAGTATAGAAGACAGGATGTGATTTTTTTGGTTAGGCTCAATGATTTAAGTAAAGAAGAGCAAGAATTTCATAAAAGTGTTCCATGTCCTGTTTTTAACGAGACCCCTTGGGTTAAGGCAAAAACGTTGAAAGATAGCAAAATTGCCATCATATCGACTGCCGGGATCCATCAGTCTGGCGATATGCCTTTTATGGGTAAGGAAGGAGACTATTACAGAATCCTCCCCAATGATATTGCGACTGATGATATTGTGATGAGTCATGTATCCGTGAATTTTGATCGCAGTGGTTTTCATCAGGACATCAATGTGGTATTTCCCATTGACAGACTAAAAGAGTTGCACAGCCAAGGGGAAGTAGGCTCATTGGCCTCGTACCATTACTCTTTCATGGGGGCGGATGATCCAGTGAAATGGAAAGACGCCGCCAAGAAAGTGGCTCAGTTTTTAAAGGCTGATAATGTCGATGCTGTGTTTTTAGTCCCTGTTTGACCTTTGTGTACGCGCGCCGTGGGTGCGTTGGCACATTATATCGAATCTGAAGGAATTGCAACAACCCAAATTAGTTTAATCAGAATCCATACCGAAAAAATTAAGCCACCTCGTGCTTTATGGGTGCCATTTGAACTTGGGCGGCCTTTAGGCGCACCCAATGAACCTGAATTTCAGACCAAGGTGATTCGTGCTGCTCTCACATTATTTAGTGCCTCATCGGGACCTGTTCTTGAAGATTTCCAAGAAGAAGCGCCTGCTATTGCGGACGATGCTGTTGTATTGGCGTGTCCGTATGTCCCGGGTGCGATGCAGAAAAGTGCAGACAGTTTGGGCGATGAACTAATGTTGGAGATCAATTCGCTGAAACCCTGGTACTTTGAAGCGAGAAAGATAAGCGCGGCAGCGTACTCTGGAGTCAGCAAACTTGGGATCGACGACATTGTTAAAGTCTTTAGACAATTTGTTTCCGGAGCGGATCTAGATTATGACGAAAGTGAGATTCCACTTCATCGCATGTTGCGTTTTGCGGCGGATGATTTAAAAGTGTTTTATTATGTAGCGATCAGTGCTCAACCCGGTTCAGCGAAGATGAGAGGAGAAGCACTGGAAACCTGGTTTTGGACAGAAACAGTAGCGGGGCATTTCATTCAGAAGGTCAGAGATCATTGTCTATCGCAATCTGATCCAAGATTGAGCAAGGGTACAGCGAATGCGCTTGTACCGGTTAGATTTTTGAACCGATAAATCTTTTTCATATTTATTGGAATTGTGGTTATTCTCGATAATTCAGTTAATTGAGAATGCTATACTTGATGTTGGGGTTAAAATTATCTCGATTTTGTATTAAATTCAAAGGGACTTTGTCTTGTACTTAGCTTAGGTTAAGTTTGTACCAACTTTGGTGGTCAGGTTAATCATGTTGTTGGATTGTATCCCAATAATCTGGCAGAGTTCATGACTACTAACACGGAAGAAACATTATGTGTGATGGCTGCACCAATAGGGCTAAGCCAGCCAGATGATGCCAGCGCCACCCCAACAATGTTGACCGCAACCGCAAATACCCAAATGTTTTGACGTATGATCCCTACTGTCCGTTTACTCAACTTCAGGATTGCGGGGAGCAACATCAGATTGTCCGACATCAAAGCAATGTCGGCAGATTCGATGGCAACATCAGTTCCTATAGAACCCATGGCGATTCCCACATCTGCTAAGGTCAGTGCCGGTGCATCGTTGATACCGTCACCAACCATGGCTACAACTTTACCTTCATTCTGAAGTTGTTTAATGACATTGAGCTTATCTTCCGGAAGGAGATTTGCCTTGAATTCCGTGATACCAGCCAGTTTAGAAATGGACTCAGCTGTTTTTTCATTATCTCCGGTTAACATAATGATTTCATGGACGCCCAAAGATTTTAATAGACTGCCCATGGCGACTATGTCTTCACGGATTGTATCAGCAATTTCAATACCTCCGATGACGCGATCATCAATGAGTACGAAGAGCCCGGCATGTCCCTTGGCTTCTGTGTCAGCAATAAATGAGGCAATCTCAGGTCTCGTCTGATCGATAACACTGATTCCTTTTTTATTGAAAACGCTGATTCGATATTCGTTATGCTCAATCTCTACCCCGGTTCCGAAAGTGATTTTAAAATTGACCCCTGTCGGGAGAGAATGATCCAGGAAAGTTTCTGTGTAGTATTGCATCACAGCCTTCGATAGCGGATGCTCTGAATGTTTTTCTGCGATTGCAGCATACTTGATGACATCAATCTCGCTTTCAATATCAAAAGCAACTACATCAATTACTTTGGGTTTACCTTCAGTGATAGTACCGGTTTTATCCAGACACAAGACATTGATGCGGCTTGCAGCCTCTAAAGTAACACCGCCTTTGATGAGTGCACCGCGTTTTGCCATGTTACCGACACTGGCGACAACTGCGGTCGGTGTAGCTAACACCAGAGCACAGGGGCACGCAATTACCAGTACGGACATTACCCGAATCAACTCACTTGTGGTAAACCAGACCACCAGACAGATAAGCAGGATCACTGGGGTAAAATACTGAGCAAACCGATCTGCAGTTTTCTGGATTGTTCCCTTATTCCCCTGTGCTTCTCGAATGATTCGGATGATGCGCCCTAAAGTGGTATCGCTACCAACGCGCTGAGTTATGATTTCCAGAACCCCATTGGTATTGAAGGTCCCGGCAAAGACTTTGTCATCTATGGTTTTATCGACTGGCATGGATTCGCCGGTAAGGGATGATTCATTGATAGCTGCCTGTCCTTGAAAAATGACGCCGTCCACCGGAATTCGTTCACCGGGTTGAACGAGCAAGATGTCGCCTGGATTTACAGATCTAAGAGATGTTTTCTGAAATTCACCGTTGATTTTCTTTTTCACAGACTCTGGAACTAACTGGACCAATTCTTTGATTGAGTTTCGAGTTTTATCAAGAGTGATCTCCTCGATGAACTCGCCGCTGATCATCATAAAAGCCACAACTGCCCCGGCTAGATACTCGCCAATGTAGGATGTACCGATAAGGGCAAGGACAACCAGCACACCTGCAGTAATACGGCGGGTTAAGATGGTTGCCATCATCGTTGTATAGATGATATATCCTCCACCGATCAGCATTGGGATGATTGCAAAGTCAAACCCGATTACAGAATGAATTGCGGGGATAATGGACAGCAGGATGAGAATTAATAACCCAACTGGATAAATGTATTTTTTGTACAATCTCATGTCTCCCTTCCAGAGAAAATGCCAGGCACAATTTACATTTACCTGGCACGGCAGTTTGCTTATGCAAATCGCCAGAATAGGAATACAGTAATCAATACGACGACAACTGCGATGGAAATGATTTGTGCAGTATTTGTCGATTTCTTTACTTCGTGATCATGTTCGTGTACACCGCTTAAATGGTCTTCATGGCCGTGATCATCTCGTAGAATGTCATGATGTCCTTCATGCATGATATTTCACTCCCTATTTGTAAATTTTGTTAATGGCACTTTTCAGTTTTTCACCTGAGCCTTTCCTGATTTCAGGATCTTCTTCATTGATGATGCAATGTTCAAGATGGTCATTGAGGATAATTTTACTCACCTTGCTGAGTGCAGCTTGCACTGCAGAGATTTGCAGTAGCAAGTCTTCACATTCTTTACCGTCGTCCAGCATTTTTTTGATCCCGCGAACATGACCTTCAATTTTGCTGAGACGGGCAGATACCGCTGATGTATAGGTATGGTTAGTACTCAATTGAATATCCCCTCCCCCCCCTAGGGATTATATGTTTTATTGTAGCTTATGTATATAATGACGTCAAGTGGATCTGAGGTTGAGGGACCTTTCGAACTTATCACTTTTTCTGAGTCAGAAGAGAGGACTCGTATGCATAGAGAGTGTGAATCGTGATGGCAAGTCCTAACAGCAAATATTCAAAGCGTTTCGGGAACCAACAGTCAATTACATCATCGAAAGTAACAAGTCAGCCAAAAGTGTGGGAGACGAGTTGGGAAGCGATAAGAACACGAACTGCCGATGGATGAGAGCAAGTTGGAATTTTAGTTGATAACCCCTCGAAAGAGAGTTATTTTTTCTATAATGCATTTGATTTAGTGTGGATCGTTGATACAATGGGTGTAAATCAATCGCAAGGAGGGACATATCAGATGAATGAAGAGATCGTAAAATTAATTGGGGAAGCAGATCATGCAATCAGAGAAGAACGGTTTGATGACTTAATGAGCTATTATACTGAGGATGCCATTCTTGTTGTGAAACCTGGCTTAGAGGTTCAAGGGAAAGATGCGATCAAAAAGGCTTTTATTAGAATTGCCGCGTACTTTAACAACAGCATTATTCCCACACAGGGCAAGATGCATATGATACAAGCGGGTGACACAGTTTTAGTCTTAGCCCAAACTTTATTGGAAGCGGAGAAAAAAAGCGATTCAGAATTCAACATGGAACGAAGGGCAACCTATGTATACAGGCATGTGAATGGTAAATGGTTATGTGCAATAGACAATTCATATGGAACATCATTATTGGATTGACTTGTGTGTTATGAAAAGAAACACTTCATCTGATTACTGACAGATTGTATTTATATTTGAGTGATTAGACAAATAACCTACCATCAATTGATAAAAATATCTTATCAGTGGGTGGTTGTGATTTACCCAGAAAAGGCTTTAAACTCTGGATTTACTTACTTTTTCAATGGAAGCGGAAACGACAGAGAAAAAGACTTAAGCCTGAAAACTTTATTAAGAACCTTAATAGTCACTATGAAGAACACGAGGAATGTGATGACAGGCTTTGGATTGCTACAATTAATAAAATGGTAGTTCAAGCTGATGGAGCGTTGATACTTGAATTTAAAGATGGAAATGGCGTATAAAAATTAACCGGCGGTAGCTCACTGCCGGTTGCTTTTTCGAAAGGCAAGTATTTTGTGCTTTCTTAACATTAATAGGGCGAGAAACACGATTGGAACAGTTGTCAGGCAAGAAAAATATGGCACAAGACTGCGGATGAAATTTGTATATGTATAAAAACCATCAATCATCGAGTATCCAGTAATCGTGTGAAAAGCAATATACAATGCCCCAATTACAACAACCATGAATAATGGAGAAACGATAAGTACTAAGATGCCAATAATCGCCTTTATGATTCTAGATTTCATTATTGATAACCTCGTGACTTCTATTGGTGTCAAATTCCTTTGTTAGTACATAACTCATAATTCCGACAAAAATCATCATGATCCCAGCGATTATCATCCAATTGCTGACTCCGATGATTTCAGCTATTGGTCCAGCGATAAACATTCCAACCGGAGCCGCGAAACTCATGACACTTGTAATAAGTGATAAGACTTTCCCTAGATTTTCCGGTGGAACAGTCCGTTGAATATACGCGGTAAAAGGGATATTGAATCCCGAACCTGTTGATCCCATTAGAAAGACCAGTATGCAAAATACCCAAAACAAGTTTGCTGGTATTAGACCAGCAATTAAAGAAGACAATCCTAGTAAACCAGTGAAAAGAGAAATCGTCAGAAATTGCTTTTTAAGACCCCCGGTTAAGCCAATTACCAATGCAGCAATCAGCATGCCTGATGAAAACAAGGTTTGAATTAAGCCATTATGCCATGCAGTTCCGAAAAAATAGTTTCGTACCATCAAAGGGAGAAGCGTTCCTAAAGGTACAAAAACAACGGTGGATATTAGCATTGGGATAGAAAGCCTCAACAAAGCCTTGTTGGATTTTATTGCAAGTATACCTTGCTTCATATCTTGTACGAAATTTATTTTGTTCGTGTGATTTGAGTGTATCTGAGAGGTTTTCACAATCGTGAGGGACACGATTGCCAAGAAAGCACCGAGAACATCAAGCAGCATTATCCACTGTAGAGTTGTTATACTCATTAACAACGCACCAAGCATTGGACCAAGCATAGTACACGCAGTGTTTATCATCTGCCCAAAGCCGCCTGCTTTAACCAATTCATCCTGAGGAACAATTTGTGGGATGAGCGCTTGTAATGCAGGCTTATGGAAGGTTTCTCCCAAAGCTCGTAAAAACAGAACGACATATACGAGTGTCAATGATTGGATGCCGAGAAAAAATAGAATCCCCAAAAGCAAGCTTGATGCGGCTACTATACCGTCAGCAAGGATTATAATTTTTTTGCGGTTAAATCTATCAATCCAAACTCCAGCGAATAGACCGATTATTGCTTGAGGTAAAAGTCCTACAACACTGGCAATTGTTAGAGCAATTGCAGATCCTGTTTCAACCGTAATCCACCAAATAATCGAGAACTGAACAGCGCTAGAGCTTAATAGTGAAAATGATTGACCAAAATATATTGCAAAGAATGATTTCCTCCAGTTTATTAATTGATCCATATCACTACCCCTGAAGACTTTCAATTATGACTTTAGCGCAATCCTTTGCACCATTTTCTGTCGCAATATTTTTGCCTAGAGTTTTGGCATTCTTAATGACTTCATCTTTTAAGGCAAATTGAATTGCAGAAGCTAGTTTGTCAGAGGTTAGTTTTTTACGGTAAATTGGCTTTGAGCCAACGCCTAAGTCATATGCCCTGTGCGCCCATGCAAACTGGTCATTAGAAAATGGAATGATAATACTCGGTATCCCTGCCTTAAACCCAGCTGCTGTAGTTCCAGCACCACCATGATGACAAACGAGTGAAACACGTTCAAAAAGCCAACTATGGGGAATGCTGTCAATAGCCAGAAGATTGCTAGGCAGGTTCTGTAAGTCGCCCATTCCACATATGATCCCTCTCTTGCCAACCATATTAAGTGCGTCTATTATGATCTTTACGGTTTCGTCCTTATGCTTGCTATCAAAAACACTCCCGAATCCAATATAAACAGGCTTTTCACCCTTCTTCAAGAAATCCGAAAGTTCTTCGGATGGTTTATAATCAAGGTTTTCTTCCACAAACCAATAGCCATTTTGATGGATGTTCGCGTTCCAGTCGTTAGGCCTTGGAAAAACAAAGTTACTACACGAGATGATGGCAGGGTGATTTTTGTCCACCCTTTCAAATGGACTGCCAAAGTTCTCCGGAAGTTTACCGTATTCCTCTTTGAAAAATGCTATAATACCAGTCTTCCCAGCCATCCATAACATGCCTTGTATTAGCATATAGCTTAATGCTTTAGGCATTTTCGTTTTACCATAAGCAATCAGTGAAGCAATTTCTTTAGTCTTATGCATAGGAAATGGTGCGGCTAATATTGATGGAATTCCGAGCTTTTCTCCAGCAAAGTAGCCAATTGTGCAGCCAGGATGGTAAACAATCAGCTCACTGCTTTGACAAGCGTTGAACATTTCAGCGGTTAATCCAAACACGTATTTTTTCATTTTGTTGAAGGTCAACAGCATTTTTAAAGGATTGTCAGACGATTGTGCATCCTGAAGTAATTTAGGGTCAATATCAGCGGATTGATAATCAGCTGACAGTGAATAAAAATCAATCCCATAGCTTTTGATAAACTCTTCAAAACTTTTACCACCGGCTATTCGTACCGACTTTCCGAGTTTTTGTAGTTCTTGGGCTAGCGCAATATAGGGTTGAAAGTCACCTCTTGAACCTGAACAAAGTATAGTAATCATGAATTAGCCTCCTTGAATAATCCAACACCATGTTGTATGATTAAATTGTAAAGTTTAAATCGATAATCATCAACCAACAATATGATGGCTTGTGTTGGATTTAGCAAAGAGGTGACTTGTGCATGAATAAAAGGACGGAAATTACGGTGCAAACAAAACAGAATATCATTGATGCATTTTGGGATCTATATTGCGAAAAAAGAATTGAGAAAATCACAGTCAAAGAAATCACAAATAAAGCGGGTTATAATAGAGGAACTTTCTATGAATACTTTACAGATGTCTATGATGTACTGGATGTAATTGAAAACTCTCTGATACCATCTCTTCATGAGTTGCCTCCTGTTTCCACACCAACCGGGACAATTGGGATGCCATTAGATGTATTTCTTAATATCTGGGAACAAAACGCTAGGTACTATTCAGTCTTGCTTGGAGATAAAGGTGATCCGGCTTTTGCTAGCAAGTTAAAGCATTCTATAAAACCCACGATTACGAAAGCGCTTGAAGACAAACCTAACATTGATATAAGAGAATTGGATTATATTTTGGAATATACACTATCTGCCATGGTTGGTGTTATGAGTTATTGGTTTAGGCAAGAAGAAGCTCTTCCTAGGGATGATCTTTTTAGACTAGTTCATAGGTTGATGGAAGACGGAGTAATGAAGCACCTGCTATTATAGTCGCTTGGATTAGTCCTTTTATGAAAGTGATTGATTATATTGAACTAAAATATTACAAGCGCAAGTGACTCTCTAAATACAATATCGCTTTTGTCGGGAATTAGGGAGAAAGATGTTCAATCCTTTATAGCCAATAAAATTATCTCTGGTGGGTGCTTTCGCGATGGCAATGGTTGCAGGTGATATGTCTAGTGGAGAAGTTTTCGCGTATATGAAGCCGATAAGCGTAATTCCAAAAGATCAAAAAATATGTATCCGGAAGGTTGGTTAAATGCACACCCCCCGACTTCAAATCGTTAAACTTTAGAAGAGGGTGGCATTGTATCATTTTATAGTTGATTAGCCAAATATATGCTCACATATTGATAAAATGAGATAACCTTTGCTGTGAGCAGGGGTTCTCTTTACGTTTAGATGCGTATCGCCAGAATAACTACTTTTAGCTAGGTTATAGAAAAGTCAAATACATATATAGTAATGTTGTGGATTCACATGTCTGGAATCATAAAGACGATTCATTTGAAGGTTACTGGCAGATATTCATTTAAAACGGCTAAGAACTTTTTCCGGCTTCGGCACGTATCAGATCGCAAAGAGGCTGACAAAGGAGAAAGTGCCCATGGCCTTCGGGGGCAAAGAATGGTGCGCGGACCATATCAAAAAAGTGCTGACCAATGAAAAGTTTAAAGGGGATACCCTTTTTTCCAAAACCTTTAACGCGGATCCCTTAACCAAGCGCCGGGTCAAGAACACAGGGCAGCTGCCGCAATGTTACTTGGAAGACACCCATCCGTTGATCATCGATAAGCGGACCTGGGAGCTGGTGCAGCTGGAGTTTCAGCGGCAGGAGAGGTTTGTCCTGGAACATACATGAACAAGTATCATTACCATAGAGAAAACATTCCCTACTCAGGAAAAAACATCTACCGCGTATGTGGGCGGATTTTTTGTTTGAGAGAAGGAACGGAGGGGAAGTACTGGCGTTGCCCGAAGCATCGGAGCAGAACAGAGCCATCTCCCGAGAATCTATATTGCGGCGGTTAGGCAGTTATATTTAAATGGAATAGCTCCTGTCTTCCGCATCTTCGGGAGCAACCGCTATACCAATGCTGTTGAAGTCATCCAGGCAGGCTGGCCTGCAGGTACGACACTTTACTCGTAAGGAAATCATATCGGGGAAATGAGCTTTGAAAGAAGCTGATGGAACAGGCATGTATTGATTTTCCGGACCAACCCGTCAATGTTATGATGCAGACCCATTTACGAAAAACTCGGATACCGTAGAGAGGGGTCAATATTTGAGATCAAAAGTAATATGATTGAAAATTCAGATAATGTGTGGTAATCTTAAATCAATGAATGGAAAGTTACGGATTTAATTTCTCTTTATCATTTTGATTTCTATTATATTCTGTGATCTGAAGGAGGGATTTTCAATGGCGAGTAAATTTATAATAGTTAAAATAGATGACCAGTTTAGGTTTCATCTAAAAGCTGTAAATGGTGAGATTATTTTAAGTTCGCAACCTTACTCATTTCTTGCATCATGTAAAAAAGGTATTGAGAGCATAAGGGTAAATGCTCCTATCGCCCCTATTGAAGACCAGACTATTGAGGGATTTACAAGAGAGAAGAATCCCAAATTTGAGGTATACGAATATAAAAATGGAGATTATCGTTTTAGATTAAAAGCGAGAAATGGAGAACTCATTGGTACTGGCGATAGATATAAATCTAAATCTGGCTGTCTAAATGGAATAGATTCCATTAAGAAAAACTCTGTAGAAGCGATAATCGTAGAAGAAGAAAACTAGTCTTATTTTCGATGTAGTTGCTTAAATGTACTTTTAGATAAATCGCCGTATTATTCCAAAATGAATAATGTGGTGTTTTATCTTAAAAAAGTGATATCGCTAACTTCTGTGCTATATAGCTTCAGGATACATTATGTATAGAAGCTAGCTAGAAGTGCTTAAAAGTGCAATCTTAAGTCGGTTATATGAGTGTTCAAACCACCATGGATATAAATACCATCAACTCGAGCCACGTGGAGATGGTTGTGTCGATGTCACGCAAAGACAAATAAATAGACCAAGAATGGCTTAAAGCAAAGGTTTTCAGACTTTCGGTAACAATCACCGATTGCTGGAAACCTTATTTTTTATCCTCCGAGTATAGTTTGGACATGAAATATAAGTTAGGGTTGAGACTACAGAACGACTTTTTATCCTGCGAGACAAGGGAACTACTGTTTTTAGGATAGGTTGAGACTAGAGAACTGTTGTAAATAAATTAAGGTCTGGAATCATCCTTGATCAGGGGATGCGCTAGGCGTGATAGTTCATATAAGTTGACCGTAGGTTGTGCTACGGTCGAAGTTGACACCAAATGTTTGTTATTATTTTGTGGTAATTCGTGATAGAATGAACTAAATGGATTTACTGTAAGTAGAAGGAGAAAAAGCCATGTCAAAAGGTATAGAAATAATCGATGTAGGTGGGGTGAACTGTTATTTGCTCGAAGCAGATGATGGTTTTGTGCTTATAGATACTGGATTTTCCGCAAAACGTATGTTTCTTGATGAAGTGTTGAAAA